>CAURJV010000179.1:0-2524 GCA_963524945.1 uncultured Clostridium sp. | reverse complement strand
CTTCTGTAAATGGATTGTTATATTTTGTATAAGTTAGCCTTATGGCTATGCCGCTTTCGCGTAAGCGGATTATATTAATTTCTATAGTTTTAGCACTTGGTGCAATTTTAATATATTTTGATAATTCCATTAATCTATCTTGAAGTAAATCAATATTTAATGCATCTATTGGATTTTTACAATATAATTTTTCAGGAATTGATGCTACGATTGGTGTAGCATCATTTTTTCCTTTACTTAATAAATCATCTATACTTATAAAAGCATCTGACTCATTTGATGGTTGTTCATATCTTTTCATCTGTCTATTATATACGTATCCTGTATATTTCTTTAATAATTTTATGTAATAATCGTAATTAAAAGATGTTGTACTCAAAACAAATTCTTTTGCTGCTTTTTTACCTTCAGTATTGAATATATATATAAATTTTTTATAATCTAAATCTTTATGTGAATGCTTCAAAACAAATCCTCCTATTTATTGCCCTTTACTCTATAGCTATCACCTGTTATACTAATAAGATGACAGTGATGCATTAGTCTATCTAATATTGCTGTTGCAGCAAGTTTGCTAGTAAATATTTTATCCCAATTACCTAATGGTATATTGGTAGTTATTATTAGGGAGCCTTTTTCATATCGTTGGCGGATGATTTGAAAAAATAGACTCTCTTTTTCTTTATCCATTTGAAAATGACCTAGCTCGTCTATAATAAGCAAATCTACTTTTCTTATTGCTTTAAATTTATTTTCTAAAGTTCCATCAAGATAGCTTTTATATAACTTATCCATAAGTTCCTGAGCGGGAGTAAACAATACTTTGAGACTAGTATTACAAGCTAGTACACCTAATGCAGTACCAATATGGCTTTTACCTACACCTGGCGGGCCGATTAGAATTACATTTTCTTTATTTTTAATAAATGAAAGTGTCTGCAAATCTCGTATCTTAGCTTCATTTATATTATCAGGAAATGAAAAATCAAATCCATCCAATGTTTTAATACCTTCAAACTTGGCTGCCTTAATATTTCTCATAGCGTTTCTTTCTCTTTTACCATTAGCTTCAATTTCGAGTAATCTTATTAAAAATTCTCGATGACCAATATTATTTTCGATAGCGTATGCTATTTCTGATTCGAAATTCAATTGCATATCTAAGAGTTTAAACTGTTTTAAAAGAGATATAATATGGTCTGGTGATGTATTAATCTTATCTTTCATACTTAAAATTGATCCTCCTCATAATAAGATAAATCCCGACTTGTTTCATTTATTGTAAGGAGTTCATCGTTAGAAGTGATGCCTTTTACTATATCTAGGTATTTTGTCTTTAATATGTTTTTTATCTCTTTAATTTCATAAATATTCTGATCTACACAGTACTTTAAAATTAAATCTAACGAGTCGTTGTCATAAAGTTCCTTAAGCTTAATTATTTGTCTCATATGAAAGGTTGGTTGTTTTAAATGAGGTATGCAATTTTTATAAAAAATCTTACCGTTAGAAAATGTATTTTCAAATTGCCTTATTATTTCAGGAATGGATTTAGGAACTATATTATTTAACTCACCATAATGTTCATCGGTTGTAACCATTCTGCCTTTATCTTTAATAATTTCATGGATTGCAATTATATCTAAAGAAGAATTAAATACTTCTAGCTTATAACCTAAGGATATTCTAAAGGAAACTTTTTTACCGACATATTCAACTGGAACACTATATTTAACTGCATCTACAGATATATATGAATCTAAACTAACTTTTCTTCCTTTAAGATTTGCTATTATAAAAGGCTTACTTCTAATTGGAAGTAAATGTGGAAACTCTTCTGCAAAAAATTCGTTAGTTATTCGTAATGTTGTACTGTGTTTAGTTTTATTAGATTCTTCAATAAATATCTCAGCGGCCTCATTTAACTCAGTCATAGATTTAAAACTATTACCTTTTACAAACTGCTCTTCAATATACTTAAAAGGTCGCTCAACTTTTCCCTTTGTACGTGCCCTGTAAGGATTACAGGCATTAAGTGATATTCCAAGATAATGAGCTAATCTTAATGCACTAACATTAAAATTTACTTCATCCTCAACGGTATTTGAATCAACTAGTGCTTTAGGATTATCAATAAGCAATTCTTTTGTTGTACCACCAAATCTTTTGAATAACAAATGTATTGCTTCATAAATAGCTTCGCCGTCGCAAGACTTAGAAAATACAATAGCTTTCTTACGTGATGCTGATAAAATTAGTGAAAAGCAGTAAATGGGTATCTTCTCATCATCAATCTTCATTGAATAATGAGCCCAATCAAATTGAGCTTGATCTCCTAAAGGAGTTTCAATACGCTTTGTTGCTTTTAAGGGAATTGATAACTTCTCTTCCTTAAGTGTATTTAAATATCTATAAATTGGTGATATGCTACCTTCATAACCACGCTTTTTTAGTTCTCGGTAAATTCTAGTGCCAATAAAGTTATATTCAGGATCAAGATACCATGTTCTAATTTCTTCAATAT
>CAURJV010000178.1:0-2613 GCA_963524945.1 uncultured Clostridium sp. | reverse complement strand
GGAGGAGAAGAAGAGAAAAGTGAAAAAGAACCACTTAAAATCTTTGGTAAAGTAGTTGATGGGAAAATCGTTCTAGATAACTCTATGAAACTATCAGCTCAATGTATTCGTGTTCCAGTTCTTGATGGTCACCTTGCTTGTGTATCATTTAATTTAGAAAATGATCCAGGATTAGAAACTTTAGTTGAAAAAATTAAAAATCATGTTCCTGAAATTGCTAAACATGATTTACCATTAGCACCAACTCCATTCATTAAATATTATGAAGAAAATGATCGTCCACAACCAGTGCTTGATCGTGACAACGAAAAAGGTATGCAAATTACTGTAGGTCGTCTTCGTGAAGATAACCTATTTGACTACAAATTCGTAGGACTTTCTCATAATACATTACGTGGAGCAGCTGGTGGAGCTGTTTTAACTGCAGAACTAATTAAAAAATTAGGCTACTTAGATTAATATTATAAAATAATACTCCAAGAGAATTTCTCTTGGAGTATTGTTTTTATTAGTCTCTTATTTTCTATTTCACTATTTCTCTCAACTCTACTTTTCTATTTTCTTTTAAAGACAATGTGCATGCATCAGCAGTCGCAATTGACTCTAGAGCTGCGACACCATTTAATAGTTTTTCATATTCTTTTGATACTTTTTCTCCATTCAAAATATTATGCAAATACAACATTTCTTTATCTATACAGCTTTGTAACCAAAGTGGACAACGTACATTAGGATTTCCATAAGCTATTCCTCCGTCCATTCCTCTACCTGTATAAATAGCCGTTCTGTCATCATCTTCTTCTTTTGATTCATGGATTAAGAAATAACTCTCTTCTTCTCCTACTACTCTTAAAGTACCTTTAGTATTATATAAATCTAATTTTATAGCTCCTTTTGTACCTTCTATAAGGACATAGTGTTCACCCCATCTAAAAGCATTCCCATATTCAAGTACTGCATATCGTTTATTAGAAAATTCCAGATTAACTATTAAGAAATCATCTTCATCACCAAAATTTTCACCGACATGACATACATTTCCGCCTATCATAGTTGCTTGCTCCGGTAGACCATCCATAATAAATTGAATACAATCAAGTTCATGAATGTGATGGTATAAGTGTCCTCCAGACTGTGATCGAATTTTTTTCCAAGAAACAGTTTCTTGTTTTTCTTCCCATCCTGTTCTTGCAGCATGACAAAATATTACATCTCCTATTTTCCCTTGCTTAATCAATTCTTTTGCGTGACGTACTCCATTAAAAAAGTTCATAATATGACCTGCCATAAAAATCACATTATTTTCTCGACAAGTTTCAACCATAACCTTACAATCTTCATAAGATAAAGCGATTGGTTTTTCACAGAATACATGTTTACCATTCTTAGCGGCTAATAATACTGGCTCACGATGTAAATTACTCGGTGTTGCGACGATAACACAATCTACCTCATCTAGACCAACCAACTCTTCCAACGACAAACAATTTTTTGTATTAAGCTCCTTAGAAACTTTCTCTCCATTTTCCGGATCAAAAACTGCAGTTACCTTCGCATCTTTTATTTTCTCTAATGAACGAGCTAAGTCTGCACCAAAATAACCTGTTCCAACAATTCCATAATTTGTCATAATAAAATCCTCTTTTCATATTCCTAAACAATTAAGAAATAATATTCTATTCCCTTATATTTATTATACAACTTACTAATACAAATTTAAAGATTTATTTTCTGTTCATTTTTAATATAAATTTAAATCTTTAAATGCAAATCTCATATATTTCATTTACTTAACTTAATTTTAAACATAAAAAAACCCTAAGGACACCTCCTTAGGGTTTGGTAATATTTAAATTATTTAACGTCTAGAACTTGTCTACCTTTGTACATACCAGTTTTTCTATCAACACGGTGACCCATTACGTAGTTACCAGTTGTTGCATCGATAGTAATTGATGGTGCAGATAGTTTTTTGTGAGTTCTTCTTTTTCTTTTAGCTGTTTTTGATGTTCTTCTAAAAGGAACTGCCATAGTTAATTTCCTCCAATTATTTTAAATAATTCTTATTGTTCTTTAAATAATCCATTAAGAGCCGCAAATGGTGATTCTTTCTTTTCTTTAACATCAGTTAAAGACTCTTCAGAAACCACTTCCCAGTCATTACCAGAAACCATTTCTAACTCTTCTTCATCAGAAGTAGTTATTGGAATATTTAAAATTATAAGCTCATTTACTAAAGGTGTTAAGTCAATATACATATCCATTAAATTAACGTCGAATACCTCTTCGCCTGCAAATACAGACTTATCAACGTATTCTTCTCTCTCTTCAATTTCAAATGGAACAACTACTTCTTTAAGTGTTTTTCCTGAAATCATTTCGAAGTTTCCTTTAATTAATAGATCGGCATAGATTTTATCTTGTCCACCTCGAGTTAATTTTCCACTAACAACAACATCTCTAATATCTTTTAAAGAGTTATCATAGTGTTCTACTTTAACATTTATTTTTTCTTCAAAAATAAAAGTATCACTATTATTTTTGAATAACGAAGATCTTAACCATTTCATTAAATATCACCTCATAAACACATTATTTATTATATATCTTTTA
>CAURJV010000177.1:0-2809 GCA_963524945.1 uncultured Clostridium sp. | reverse complement strand
GGTAAAAGAATTCAGAAGAAAGGAAGTCGTGACTCTCACGGCTTACCTTTCAAATCAGCTAAATCGTGTCATGATATGTTGGTATCGGTAAAAGCTGAATTTAAAAAAACAAGAGGTGGTGCACATAATTATAATATGACCTATGAACAATTTATGAATAGCGTCTACCTACCATATTATAAATCATCTGTAAGTGAAAATACTTGGAATAACAGAAAGCTCATTTTCCCTGTTTTTGTAAATAGATTCAAAGCTAAGAAACTACGTGAAATCAGTATTGCTGATTGTGAGAATTTTAGAATATATTTACTGAATCACAGCGGATACTCTCAAGCTTATTGTGCCCTATTATATGGTTCATTTAGAAAGTCTCTAGATTATGCCGTATATAGACAATTCTTAAATGAAAACATATCAAAAAGAACTCCTGCAATTCCTAAGGGGAAACACAATATACCTTACTGGACTAAATCTGAATTTGAAAAAGTCATATCAACATTTAATAAGTCAGATTACTTAGAACACCTGCACTTTACAATGCTATGGCTATACTATGTTACTGGTATTAGAGTTTCTGAAGGATTAGCATTATACTGGTCTGATATTGATTTTTCAAAGAAAACATTAAGAGTGCATCATAATTTAATTATGGACTCTAAGAAAGTTTATACTAGAAGCCTTACTCTTAAAACTGAGAATAGTAAAAGAATTATCTCATTAGATGATGATACAGTTACTATACTTAAAGATTGGAAAAATAGACAACATAAACTAACTAACAGTTCATTTGTAATGAGTTATGACGGGAGTCCACTCCATCGTTGTATCGTTGGTAGAATTATTAATAAACACTCTTCTCTAGCTAAAATACATAGAATTCAAGCTAAAGGTTTAAGGCACAGCCATGCAAGTTATCTGATAAATGAACATAATGCAGATATTCTTGTAATATCAAAAAGATTAGGTCACTCTAGTCCAGAGATAACTCTAAAACACTACTCTCATCTATGGGGGAATAATGATCGAAGTATCGCTGATATGATAACAGGAAATATCAACATTAAATTCAGTAATAAATCAAAATCTAACTTTACAGGTAATCAATATATCTCTAACGAAATAATGAAAACTCCTCTTCAAAGCACCTCTATCAAAAATGATACCCACACTATATAAAAAACAAAATAACCTTCTTACTATCCTCCAAAAAGATATAAGAAGGTTATATCTTATTATATATCATTTAGAAACGATATATAACAATTACCTAATACCAATAGTGTATTTTGACTAGAACCTGTTGCTTTTCTACTTTATTCATGCTAAAATAAAAGCATGGAAGCGAAGAGCCGTTTTTAAAGACGGTAGCTCAGTTATTTAGTTAAATTATAACCATCTTAACCTGACAAAAAGTTTTTTTCAATGCTACAATTAATCATTTGTACAATTTCGTAAGCTGACAAAATCATTGCAATTAAATTATGTTTATGATAAAATAAAAACATAGAAGAGAGAGCCGTTTTAAAGACGGTGGCTCGTTAAATAGTTAAAAAACCATCTTATCTCGCCAAAGTATAAAGATGGTTATTTTTTATTGTCTTTTTTTAATGCTAGAATACATACATTAACCACTGAAACAATCAATAGATTTATTCCAATAATCGTTTGTACAATTTCGTGAGCTGACAACCTGCTACTCCTTTCATCCAGATTTTAGTGTATGCGAGCATAGCACCATCCCCTTTCATATTGAAGTAGCCACCATCTTTATCGGAAGTTTTATACCCCCTAACTTCTCTCTCCAGTTTTGATTATATCAAATTAAACTATCATAATCAACTATTTATAAATACTAATATATCAACACTTTTTACTAAATAATTATACTTTTTATACCCTGCCATTTCCCCTGCCAATATAAAAAATAAAGTTGAAACTCTCTATAATATCAACTACTCAGGATGGATTCTTCCCCTATTGAATGGGAGTAGCTTTTAAAAGTCAAGAAACCTTGCTATAACTGACTTTAAGAAACATTATATAGATTGAAATTAGTTAAAACACTTTGGATTGTCTCCAAAGTGTCTCCAGAAAGACCTTATCAAAAACTATTGATAAGGTCTTTTTATTAAAATCTTTGATTTCTTACCTTATCTTCACTAAAATAAAAATATAAAAATAGATAATCAAGAATAATACATTCAACACCAAATTTTATCAAAATAGCAACATTTCAATTTCTTGTGACTACTTGTATGATACTTATTATCTATGTTATAATTAAATGGAATTATAATTTTAAGAGGAAGATAATATGAATTTAATAATTAAAAAAATAATAGACAAGAAAGAAAAAGAAACAATATCAAAAGAGGTCCTTTACGACCTTCCTGAATGGTTTGGTCTACCTGAAAGTACAAAAGAGTATATTGAAGATTCACAAGATAAACCGTTTTTGGCTTGCTATGCAGATAATGAAGTTGCAGGTTTTATCGTATTAAACGCAACAAGCAAAGATACTGCAGATATTTTTGTAATGGGTATAAAGAAAAAATTTCATAGAATGGGAATTGGAACAAAACTAAATACAGAATTCGAAAATATGGCAAAAAATCTTGGATATTCCTACTCGCAGGTAAAAACTGTAAAAATGGGACACTACAAAGAATATGATATTACTAATGAATTCTATATCGCAATGGGTTATAAAGAATTAGAATGTTTTCCTACCTTATGGGACGAATGGAATCCATGTCAAATATATATTAAATATTTAGGGGAATAATACTTCAATAATATTTTATTTATA
>CAURJV010000176.1:0-2920 GCA_963524945.1 uncultured Clostridium sp. | reverse complement strand
GTCTATAGCGCCGATGGTACTGCACGGGTGACTGTGTGGCAGAGTAGGACGTTGCCAGGTAAATTAAAAGGGATCTTTAGCTCAGTTGGTTAGAGCAACCGGCTCATAACCGGTAGGTCTAGGGTTCGAGTCCCTGAAGGTCCACCATGGGGGTTTAGCTCAGTTGGGAGAGCACCTGCCTTGCACGCAGGGGGTCAAGGGTTCGAATCCCTTAATCTCCACCAATGTAAAGTTATGAAGTAATTCATAACTTTTTTTATGCATAAAATTAAAAAAATTAGTAAAAAATTTTTAGCATAATACTGATATTTAAAGTATAATAATAATATTTAAAGTATAATAATGATAATAGAAATAATTATATTTATAATGTTAATTATAGATAATAATTGATATGCAGGGAGGAGAATATGGGATCTATCGATAGAAGAGACAATATGCTTAGATTATTATTAGAAAGTACTGAACCATTAAAGGGAAGTGATATAGCAAAGAAATATGCTGTAACTAGGCAAGTAATAGTAAAGGATATAGCTATTCTTAGAGCAGAAGGAAAAAATATAATAGCGACTCCAGATGGATATATAATTAATAAAAATGAGAATAAAGTTAAAGCAATTATTGCAGTGACTCATACTGAAGAAGAAATGTTTGATGAAATGAACATAGTAATTAAATATGGGGGAATAATTGAAGATGTCATAGTAGAGCACCCTTTATATGGTGAAATAATAGGAATGCTTATGATTAAAAATTATAATGAATTAAATAAGTTTATTCAAAAATACAAAAAACAAAAAGCTAAGTTATTATCTGTATTAACTAATGGAGTTCATCTTCATACTATAGCAGCAGAAAGTCAAGAAGATATCAATTTAATTATATCAGAACTAAGAGAACGTAATTTTATAGTTTCAGATTTGGAGGATTAATAATGGATTATGATGTATTAATTTTAGGTGGCGGTATTATTGGATGTGCAGTTGCATATGAACTCTCCAAATATAATCTAAATATAGCTTTAATAGAAAAAGATTATGATATAGTAAATGAACTTTCCTCTAATAATACTGCAATTGTTTATGATGGTTCAGAAAGCAATGATGAGTTTATGTTAATTATGGAAAACAGAGGAATGAAGTTGATAAAGGAACATTGTAAAAAATTTGATATTGAATATAATAAAATTGGAGCTTTAAGAATTGCAACAGATGAAAGTAGATATAATGCTATTAATACTATGTATAGTAAGGCTAAAGAAAGACAGCTAGAAGGGGTACATATAATAGAGGATAATGCAATTTATGATATAGAACCTAATTTAAAGATACAAGCCAATAAGGCTTTATATTCTGAAAATATTGCTGTAATTCCGCCATATAATCTGGCTATTTCATATGCAGAAGTAGCAGCTGATAATGGAGTTAATTTTAGATTAGAAGAAGAAGTTATAGATATAAAAACAATTTCTAAAGGCTTTAAAATAACTACAAATAAAAATAAATTTACATGTAAATTTGTAATTAATACAATTCCCAATGAAAGTTTTCATGATAAGTATTGCGAAGCTTCTCATGAATTCAAAGGTAGAAAAATTAAATATATATTATTAAATGAAAAGTTAGATAAAACTATGAATGGAGTGGTTATTGATGATATGGATGATGAGAAATTTGTAATAAACATTCCTACTTTATCAAAAGGAAATTTAATCGGAATTTGTAGTGATAAATTATTAGATTTAGAAGAAGAACTTCAATTAGCAAAAAATATTTCTCATAATATAAAAAAAGAATTAATAACTAATATGTTTACAGAAACATATAGTAAAAGTAATATGTTTATAGATGATAGCAATATTGGTGATGGTTATATAAAAGTAATAGGAAACCATTATGCTAAAATAACAATTGCACCGGTAATTGCGATTGATATAGAGCAAAAACTTAAGGTAAATATGAACATAACTAAGAAAAGAGATTATATTGATAAAAAAAGAGAAGTATATGTTTTTAGAAATATGTCTAAAGAGCAAAGAAATAAAATAATAGCTTTAGACAAAAAATATGGAAATATAATTTGTAGCTGTAATAATATCTCAGAGGGAGAAATTGTTGATTCTATAAGAAGACCTTTAGGGGCAAGAACAGTAGAGGGAGTAAAAAGGCGAACAGGAATTGGGCGTGGAAGTTGTAATGGGTCAAGTTGCAATATGAAAATTATGAAAATATTAGCTAGAGAGATGAATAAGAGCATTTTAAATATAGTAGATGATTCTATAGATTCAAGAATTTTAGTTGGAAGGATCAAAGAGTTTAATGAAATCTAATTAGGAGGTATAAAAAATGATTGATAAGGATGTTTTTACAAGCTTAGTTAGAATAAAAGGGAATCAGAATTATAAAGTTGTTTCTGTAAAAAGTAATAAACCTATAGAAAAGTATTTATGGAGGGAATTCTCAAAGGTTCTTAGTAGAATTTATGTAAGTACTCCTATTAAGATTGGAGATATTATTTGTAAGAATATAATGAATACAGGTGTAGATATAGTGTGTACAAAGGAAATTGAATAGTAACAATTTTATATATACTTTAATTAATTTGCTATATTAAAATAATGTACACTAATTAAATATATGTAGTTTTTTATTAAAACTTATATAAATATTAATATAAATATTAATACTACATGATAGGATATTATCATGTGGTATCAAAATAGTGAACTGTTATTTTTTATAGGATAAGAATTTTATTAAATAATTAAAATAAAGTTATTGACATAAGTATTTCTGACTGTTATAATGATAATTGTCGTAAGACGTGGAAAGATGGTCGAGTTGGTTTAAGGCACCGGTCTTGAAAACCGGCGTGCGTGTAAGCGTACCTAGGGTTCGAATCCCTATCTTTCCGCCATTTT
>CAURJV010000175.1:0-3036 GCA_963524945.1 uncultured Clostridium sp. | reverse complement strand
GCTGAAGAGGTTATATAATAAAGAAGTGCAATTTAGTACATAAAGAAAACAGTTAAAAAATATATAACTGGATTTTAAGGAGGATGTTATTGTGAATAAAGCAGAATTAATTACTAGTATGGCGGAAAAAAGTAAATTAACAAAAAAAGATGCGGAATTAGCATTAAAAGCTTTAATTGAAAGTGTTGAGGAAGCACTAGAAAAAGGCGAAAAGGTTCAATTAGTTGGATTTGGAACTTTTGAAACAAGAGAAAGAGCAGCTAGAGAAGGAAGAAATCCTAGAACTAAAGAAGTTATAAACATTCCTGCAACAACAGTTCCAGTGTTTAAAGCAGGTAAGGAATTCAAAGATAAAGTTAACAAGTAATAAAATACAAGTTAGACAGAGTAAATATGAACCCGAGTTTTCTCGGGTTCTTTTGAATGGAGGAGAAATTGTGAGGTTAGATAAATATTTAAAGGTATCTCGTATTATAAAGAGAAGAACTGTAGCAAAAGAAATATGTGAGAGTGGACGTATATTAATAAATGGTAAAGTAGCAAAGCCTTCTACAAAAATAAAAGAAGGGGACATAATTGAAATAACTTTTGCTAATAAAGTATTAAAGGCAGAGATTGCTAGTGTGACAGAACATGTGAGAAAAGAAGATGCAAAAGAAATGTATATTATTCTTGAAGGTGAGGAAGATAAAGAGTAGAAACTGTATAGTTTATCTACTCTTTATCTATATATGAGTATTGTTAGGGAAAGCTTTATTTTAAGTGAAACCATAGTGGATAAGAATAAGGAATAGTTTTAAAAAATAAATTTATATAAATTCTACTATACTTAACTTATTAAGGGTTCTAAATTCTAAAATACAAAATATAAGCATATATTGTATAAGAAAAATGAATGGAGGAATTTTTAATGGAGAAGAGAGTGGAAAATAAAGTAGAAGATAATAAATCAAGTTTATCTCTAGAGAATAGAAAAAAATTAACTTTAAGCGGTGTTATAGAGGTTATAAGTTTTGATGAGCAAAAAATAGATTTAACAACTAATCTGGGGAACTTAACTATTAAGGGAGAAGAGTTAAAAATGAATAAATTGGACGTGCAAAATGGTGATGTTATAATTGCTGGAAGTATTGCATCTATGGTGTATAATGGGAAGATAACTAAAAAGAGCAATGAAAGTATAATAAGTAGATTGTTTAAGTAGGAATATAGTATGCCTTTAGGATTGAATATGCAAATTAATCTTGTTGTATACAGCTTAATTGGAGGCGTTATAACGGGAATATTATTTGATATATATAGAGGAATAAGAGGATTAAACTCTATAAAAATATTAACAATAATAGAAGATATGCTATTTTGCGTACTTATTGCTTTAATTGTATTTACTTTTTTATTATATACTAATTATGCATTTTTAACTCCCTACGTATATATTTTTATAATTACAGCTATTATGTTATACTTCAAATTTATTAGTAAGTATTTTTATAATAGTGAGATGTTAATTGCGAAATCATCTTATAAGTTGATTAGAATTTTATTAAAGAATTTATTGTATCCATTAAAAATAATTGTATATAAAATTACAGATAAAAGGAAATGATAAAAAATTACTTGAATAATACTAATATAGTGTTTACAATAGACTTAAGAGAATTTGCAAAATAGAGGTTCTTATAGATGAAAACGAAGTTAATATTAAAGCGGACAATAATTACTGGATTTATTATTTTCTTTACCTTTAGTTATATTAGGCAAAGTATAACAATGAATAGAATTCAAAAGGAAATTGACAGTAAGCAAGTTCAGTTAAATGAAATTAAACAAAAAAACGAAAGACTTCAGGATGAAGTCGATAAAATTAATTCAAATTCATCGGATTATCTTGAAAGATTAGCAAGAGAAAGACTTGGAATGATTAAGCCTGGTGAAAAAGTTGTTAATGGAGAGATAACAAATCAAAATTAATTTTTAATTTATAGAGAAACTTATAAAACTATGGTAATATTATAGTAGCTGAATAATTAAATTTGTATTCTAAATTAAAGAACATCTGTATAGCAGATTTGTTCTTATAAATTTATATATTTTTAAATTTAAGGAGGAGTCTTTTAAACATGACCTTAATGGCAGGAAACATAGTAGAGGGCACAGTGATAAACATCACAAACTTTGGAGCTTTTATTGAAGTTGAAGGCAAAACTGGATTAGTTCATATTTCAGAAGTGGCAGATTCTTACGTAAAAGATATCAGAGAACATCTTAGCGAGCAAGATAAAGTGAAAGTGAAAGTTATCTCAATTGATGATAATGGTAAAATAAGCCTTTCAATAAAGCAAGCAAATGTTCAAAGAAAATCAGTTAAACCAGCAGAGATTGACTGGAAGGCACCTGATAAGAAGAAAACTACTAATTCAGGAAATTTCGAAGATATTATGTCTAAGTTTCTAAAGGATAGCGAAGAAAGAATGCAAGATGTAAAGAAGCATCAAGAATTTAAAAGTAAAGGTGGAAAAAAAGGCTGCTAAGAATTCCTTTAATCTTTATGGGAAAATAAATATAAAATTTGCTTGATAAATTTTAAATGCAGAATAGATTTGTAGAGAAATTTTTATATTTGTTTACAGTTTATTCTGCATTATTAAGATTACAAATAGATATTTATAGTGATTAAGACTTGTATTTCACTGATTATTACAATTAAAATTTTGATAGATAAGATTAATTAAAAAATGTTGTTGACACAGCAACGAATGTGTATTATAATTAGCTTTGTCGTTGGCACTTAGTTTATAAGATATGCCGAAGTGGCGGAACTGGCAGACGCACAGGACTTAAAATCCTGCGGTGGTTAAACACCGTACCGGTTCGATTCCGGTCTTCGGCACCATATATATGAAAAAAATAATATCGCGGGGTGGAGCAGTTGGTAGCTCGTCGGGCTCATAACCCGAAGGTCGTAGGTTCAAGTCCTGCCCCCGCAACCATTAATATGGCGGAATAGCTCAGCTGGCTAGAGCACTCGGTTCATAC
>CAURJV010000174.1:0-3111 GCA_963524945.1 uncultured Clostridium sp. | reverse complement strand
AATTTATAGAGTCGTTGCAGGCATAATAATCTCTATTCTAGTTGGTTTAATTATGCATTTTATAACTAGGAAAGATGATGATATATTAAGTATTGATAATGACGGATTAAGTTGCGAGTGCGGTTTTTGTAATGATGACTATGATTATTCAAGAAATAAATTTGAAAAAATCAGAGCAGTATTTATTCATACTGGCGATGAATTTTTTAATATAGGAAAGTTTATGATCATTGGTACATTTTTATCTAGCATTTTTCAAAATATAGTATCTGCCAGTACCAGCATTCCAATTTTGAGTGGTAATATAAGCCCTCTAATTGCAATGATATTATTGTCTTTTGTACTTTCAGTTTGTTCGACCTCAGATGCATTCATTGCTAAAGGATTTTTAAAACAATTCTCAATTAACTCTGTAATGGGCTTTCTAGTTGTTGGTCCTATGCTTGATATAAAAAATACAATTATGATTTTTGGAAACTTCAAAAGAAAATTTGCCATAAAACTAATATTTTTTATTGTTGTAGTATCATTTAGTATTCTTATTAACCTTAGACTATAGATATCCAACTTTAAGACTAGATTTATGTTATAACCTACCGAAATCATAAATATTTTGATTCCGAAAAGCTATGAAAATATATTTATGATTTCTAGTTAAGATATGAGCTTAAAGTTCTAGCAATTTTGTAAATATGTTCATCTAATAAGTTGAATTCTTAAATTAGATATCTATATGTAACCACCAATGAATTTATAGTTCTATAGAGTATATTAATTCAGCAATGAGAAGAATTCTAGTAATAATATCATATATTCAATAGAAGGTGTGTACAGATCACTGACTTAGATTCAATATACTAGTAAAAAATGTGTCCATAATATTAACCTAAGTCCACAGACCCATGCCATATAAGAATATAAGAATATAAGAATATCCTCTTATTTTAGGCAATATATTTTATCTTAAGATACTCTTTAATTTGATATGGAGATGAAAATATGAAAAAAATTAATGCGGAAGTAGTTGCAAAAATATTAATACTATTAGGATTTTCAATATTCTATTTAAAAATTATTGTAAGTAATGAAATTCTCACATATGTACATCCAAGAATTATACCCTTTGCAATCTTTGGAATGATTTCAATGTTCATAATTACTTTATTTTTGATTTCAGATGTCTTTTATAATAATAGAAAAAAATTTAAAATTAAGAATCACTTTATCTTTATTTTTCCTTTGATCATGATAATTTTCATGCAAAGTAGTAGCGCAAATTCCGCCACTAAAAGCATTGATGCAAATGGAACGCTTAACGAATCATCATCTACTAACAGCTCTTCCAATAATTCAAATAACAGCTTACCTTCACTTAACTCAACATATGAATTGTATAGTGGAAAATCCGAAAGTGATGGACAAGGCCAAGTAGATAAGATTCAGTTAAATATTGTGAATAATATTATAGAGGTAAATCTTAATAACTTTGTATCTTCTCTTGATGAGATTCTCGGTAACCCCAAAAAATATGAAGGAAAGGAAATAGAAATTTCAGGATTTGTATATAGAGATAAAGATTTAAAAGAAAATCAATTTATAATTGCACGATTTATGATGGTGTGTTGCGCTGCTGATCTTCAGGTTGCAGGAATTGAATGTTCTAGCAGTGATTCAAGTTCATATGATAATGGTACGTGGGTAAAAATAAAAGGTAAAATTAAGATTAATACTTCTGAAGATGGAATAGATCCAGTTATAGCTGTTGAAACTATAGAAAAAGATCCTGCTCCTGACACTTCTTATGTTTATCCATTTTAAAATATATGCCAATATAGTTTTCAATCAACATAATTTCTATATAAAAAATTATAGTGAATATAAAATAAGAATAATCTAACATAGAAAGTTAGGTTATTCTTATTTTATAGCTCTAAAACATTGATGTCACATTTCCAGTAAATTTATCTACATAATACCATCCGCCAGTTGTTACATATTCTCCTGTTGTATCATAGCAATGAATTACATAAGAATTAGATTCATCATGATCATATTCAACTTTACTTGGAACATATTTTCCATTCGCTAGAAGATAATCTTTCACTTTCTCTACAGCTTCAATCGTTGAAATCTGAGTATTAGTGTTATTTATAGTAATATTAGAATTAAGCAGTGTTATAATTCCTTGTTTTATTTTATATACATTTCCATTAGAAGAATCATAGTAATATTCACTAATATTGTTTCCAACTTGATCTTCTGCAGAGAATTTATATAAACTCTTATCACTTAATCCTATTTCATTAATAAATCCCTTATTCTCATATTTAACAGTTCCAGAGCCATTATAAATATTAATTATATCATACATAACCTGAATATCATTTGGAACAACAGTAGTAGTCTTAGATTCTTCCCAAGCTCCACTATCATTTAGATAATACCATTTATTATTATCATTAATCCATCCTGTTTCCATTATTCCATTACTATCAAAATAATACCAGTTACCATCAATTTTATCCCATCCAACTGAGTAAGCTTCTCCTTTAGTAAATTGCCATCCTTGACTGTTTTGTTTCCAATATGCATTAGCCATAGTAGAATTAGTAATTTGTATTGACAAGATAGTTAAGATTACTAAGGACAACTTTTTCACTTTATTCATTGCCATTCCTCCCTACACATATTACTATTACACCTTTTACCATGTGATGTCAATAATGCTAGTAGAATATAATAACTCTTAAAAAAGGAAAATACACAGATATCTGTTTCACATATTATATTTTCTTAACCCTTTTAAAACTTATGCTCAGATTTAGCTTGTCACACTGAAAGTGAGAGCATGCTAAAATGGTGAACTCTGCAACTTGTGGTCTTAGAATTATCCATAGAATTACCCAGAAACTGGAACGACAGCATGACATATACATAAATTCAGGTCTTAATTGGGTATCTATATAGATATCCAATTTAAGAATTTCAAATTATTAGATGAATGTATTTACAAATTTGCTAAAACTTTAAGTTAGTATCTTCACTAGAAATCATAAATATATTTGTGTAGAAAACATTTGAAAATGAGCTGTTAAAGGTTCTTAGCTGTAG
>CAURJV010000173.1:0-3198 GCA_963524945.1 uncultured Clostridium sp. | reverse complement strand
GGTTATGAAGATTTGGTTAAAAAAGGTTTGAAATAAATATTATTTAGTCTAAAAACTTTCGACACTGTAGAATTCATTGTTATTTAATAGTTGACTAAATATCAAGGTTGGCTTTTTTATGGAGACAGTTGTTGCACCGAAAGTATTCAGTTTTATTATAATGATAAAAAAGTGTCGTAAAAATTCGTACCTCTTAAGGTTTAACAAAGTATAAAAAAATAAAGGAACTGACAAGACATCAGCTCCTTTATTGTTATTGCTTAATTTAAAATCATTATAGTTCAATAATATATACGTCCTTAGCCAGAGCATCTTTACCCGTTTCTTTCCCTTCATAGTCAGGAATAATTGCTAATCTTGAGCCTTCTTTTATTGAAGGCCATAATCTATATGAAGCTTTTGACATTCGTCTATAATGAATGAAGAAACGTTCTTTTTCAAGAGATTGAGCGAATAAATAACTGGCTCTTTTCCCTGTATCATAAAATACTATTTTTTCTACAATTACCTCTATATGATTTTCTGATGGTAGCTCTTCTAGGAGAACTAGAGTACTATACTTACTAAGAAAATCTTTCCAGAAAAGGTTTTGAAATGGATTTTTATTGGGAAGATGATGCATATAATCAACAAACTTAATAAGAAATTCGCAATCTCCATATGTAATATCATCTATTGAATTAGGTACATGTTTTGTTATGAAATTCACAAATTCTATAGATTCATGTAAATTCCAATATTCACGTTTATCTTTAGTCGAAATGAGTAACTTAGCTATTTCATCAGCTATAGCCTTCATTTGGATACAGGCTACTTTTATATATCCGTCATTTCTAAATATATCTTCTAAAATATGTATAGATCTCAATATTTCTTTAGCTCGATCTTTAGGAATATTAATTTTCTCAGCAAGATTTTTTATTGCTCTGGCTCTAAAAGAACCTTCGATACCTCTTACTTGTGATTCTCTCCATTTTTTACTAAATTCTAATATTTCCTCATACTTACTATCGTATAATAATGACTTATACATATAATCGATAATTTTTTCTCTTAGCTCCCCTTTTATTTCATTATCTAAATATAAATCCCGAAATTTTTTAAATGAGTTACTATATTCATTATCATAAAAATCAATTAAAGCTAAATAGTATTTGGCGATTCTAGACGAATTACAGCATGATATAGCACTATTAAAGCGTTCTCGAGCCATATCATTAGCTCTCATTTCAAATAATAATCGACCATAGGCAATCTGAAATTCTAAGTGTCCCTTGAAATTATATTCTAGCTGACTAAATCTATCTAATAGTATTGATAAATCATTATGCTTTTTAATACTCTTATTTAGATCAAGTAATAAAATCTTTAAAGAGTCTGGTAAAGATGGATTTATATAATCAAAAGAAAGTTTATCTATACCTTGTATAGCTTGTTCTCTCTGATATTCATTAATTTTTGTCTTCATCCTTCCTATTTTCTTCTGAATTTCAGCGCGAACCCTAATGTTTTTAGGGTTAGACAATAGTAAATTAAGAATTGACTCTCCTAATTTATAATTTTCAACATCATCTTTAGTAACTCTTACTATTAGACTTGTATTAGATAATTGGGCAATACTATCTGCAATTTCGTCATCAGAAAAATCTAATATTTCTTTTAAATCAGCTCGAGAGCTTTCTGGTTTCAAATATAAACATTCTAAAACTTTGATAATATTTTCATCAAAAGAATCGATTAAGTTTTTAAATGAGAACTGAACTATTTCTTTATTAGCAACCTTAGTTGAGGTAAAAATATCCTTCCCTTTTAAGTAAAGGTCTATAGTTAATCTAATAGCTAAAGGATTCAAATAGCATTCATTAACTACTTTATCTAATTCATCGTCGGTCATAGTATGATTTCTTAAATTACCAGCTTTTTTCGACAGATAAGAACGTGCTAGAGCAATAGCTTCTGTTTTCTTTAGTACATCAACTTTAATAATTTTACTGTTATCAATAGATATTCTACTAGTGATTAATACTTTCCAAGAAAGCGGTATTTCTGATAAAAAGTTATCAAAATCAGATTTACATTCAATTAAAAGAGTTTCTAAGTTATCTATACATAATAAAATTTTTTTATTAGATTCTATATCAGATAGCTCAGAAAAATCAGAATAATCTGTTAAAAATAGATCATTAAAAATACTCACTAATTCTTTTCTTAGCCCATTAACTGAAGTTATTGAATCTAGTTTTACAATACCATTATCAGTTAGTTCTTCTGTTTTTAATGTTATGTAGATGCATGCTTCAAAATGTTCTTTAGTTAATGGATCATTAATAATTCTTCTTAAAGTTTCTAATACAATTGCTGTTTTTCCATTTCCTCCTGGAGCAACGAGGGATATGGTCAAAGATCTTCGATCAAGCCTATTTATTAGAAGTTCTTTAAGATCGGCTAATAGTTTATTCCTGCCAATTAGACCTGTTATAGTATGTTCAAATTTATCTGGGATGTTGTTAGGAATTTTCTTAAAGATACTATTCATCCAATCTTCAGGAGGATCTACAATTAGATTATTTTCAGCTGATAATAATGATTTTTTAACCTTAGATAAACCTAATAATTCAATAATAGGATCACTTGCCAAGGCAGCAACTTTATACCAGTAATTTAAATCAAATATTCTATTAGGATGAGATATAACATTTCTAATATTATATATTTCGTTCTGTATAAAAATATTTTTTAATTCAATTATATCTTCTCTAAAAATAGTATCTTTAGATGAAGGAATTAACATCTGAAATAAATCATCTAGATATGATTGCTCCACTACATCTTGAACTGTCAGCGGTTTTAATTTATTAGTTTCAGAATCAGATAAATTAGAATCTGGAATTTGTTCTAGTACTAGATTTCCTATTCCAATTTCTAATTCGTGTAAAACCATAGCTGTTTTTCTTCTAAAAGTGTTTAGATCCATTTAAATAACTCTTATTACTTATCTTTTTAACATAGAAAAAAAGAAGCCTATTTTAAAAGACTTCTATTTATTCATTTGAATTGTATTTCCATATTTAATTTCTAATGTAATTTAGAATGGAATGTTGTCATCAAATGCGTCCATTGGTGGCTCAACTTGTGGTGCTGGTGCAGATTGTGCTGGACGAGATTGATAGCTTGGTTGTGGTGCTGATTGTGCAGGTG
>CAURJV010000172.1:0-3266 GCA_963524945.1 uncultured Clostridium sp. | reverse complement strand
TAGAAAATCTTTTTCCTTTTAAATTGTTTTGTTTATGTCTCTTAGCGACGTGTTTTATCTTAACATCTCTACTATTTTCATATTATTTATTTTATTGTCATTAAGTATGATTATTCCTATTTTTCTCTATAATTCACTATTATTCTAGCTTTTATGCATATTGATACGCTAGCAATAGTTGTCCAATGATTTAATATCATTTATTATATATTTAAACATTTGTATTGTACTCTCATATCTCTTTAATAAGTCCTGATAATTTGAATTATGAAAATGCTATAACTTCTTTATCTTTAATCTTTCTAACAAAGTTACTTATTTGAATCAAAAACGCATCACACATTCGACTTTTTATCATCCTTGAATGTCTTAACGATTTCTAAACAACACTTTTAATTTTGCTTTCCATATAATTGTCTCGTTCTGATTTCACAGAAAATATTTTTAAAACAAACATTAATATGCCTGAAATTATTGAAATAAAAAATATTAAAAACCATAATGTTTTATATCCATAAACTTGTATATATGCTCCAGAAAAAAAAGTACTAAGAGCTGTACCTAAAAATCTACCAAGATTCATTATTGCATTTAATCTGGCTCTATAATTGCTTGGACTATTATTTGCCAAATAAACACCTGAGCTTATTGAACTTAAAATTTCTCCTAAAGTCCATATTATTGTGGAAATAATAAAAAAATTGAAATTATCAATATAGCCTATCATTCCAAATCCTATAGCATATAATATTCCCGTAAAAGCCATATTAGTTAACTGATGATTTCTTTTAGTTATAAAACCTATAAAAATTGTAAGAATTAAAACAGTCACAGCATTTATACTCATAATGTAGCCTAAAAGTTTAGCACTTTCATTATTAAATTGAGCATTTAAAGTTATAGGCAAAGAAAACTTATGCTGAGCATAAATAAAGTTATATACCATATATAAAACTAGAAATAAACTTAATGCTGGCCTTTTCCAAAGCATTTGAAAAGTATTTCCCTTTTCTGCTATTTCAGCTTTACTTTCAAACTCTAATTTACTATTTACCAGATAAGTCTCTTTGATATTTTTCCACACCAAAAAGACTGCTATTAAAGAAGTTAGTGTATCCCCTAAAAATAACAATGGTAAAAGATTATTAAATAAAAAACCTGCTATTATTGGCCCAATTGCAACTCCTGCATTTATAGCTAGGTAGTTAAGAGAAAATCCAGCTTGTCTTTCTTCCTTAGAAAGTATATCTTGAATCATTGATTGAAATGCTGGACGTACAAAACCATTAAAAAATGTGCTTATCAATAAACACATTATAGTAATTGAAACACTTTTAGTGAAAGCACAAGGTATTAATGTTACTGCTGCTATACTTTGTGCATATGTATATATTTTTTTTCTTCCAAACATATCTGATATTTTTCCACCTAAAATGGATGCTGGTATGCCCACAACAGATGATAATGTAACTATAACTCCAGTTGCTGCAGCTGGCATTCCAATTTTTTGAGTAAGATATAATGCGAGAAATGGTACTACAAAATCCCCAAGTCTGTTAATGAGTGTAGCAAAACATATCATATACATTTCCTTTGGTAATCCTTTATAATTATTAATGAAATCTTTCATTTGTTATGCCCCCTTTTCTTAATATATTTTACCTATAAAATCCTTAAATTTCAAAACATTCTTAGCCATTAAACAGTACTTAAAATTTCACAAAATAGTTCATCACAGATTTTTCTTTAAATCCACACGATTTATATAAATTAAGCGCCCTACTATTTTTATCAGCTACATCTAATTCTATTTGCTTTATATTTCTTTCACTTATTAATTTTAAAGCTGCCTTTAGTACTGCTCTTCCATAGCCCTTTCCTCTAAACTCTGGTAACACGCCAAACCCCAATATGAAAGCTGAGTCATCATTATATTCAATATGAATTTTACCTATGACTTTATTATTTAATTCAGCTATATAAGCATTCTTTATCCTTGATTCATCTTCCTCAATTTGTTCAGTTTCTTCTTCAGCCGAAACTCTGAAACTATCATTTTCCTCCTTATCAGAAAAATAAATCAAGTCTTGTCTTGATAATTCCTTCTTATCTGATGCCTTTGCTTTTCTTAAATTAATAGGAAATAAATTTTCTAAAAAATGCTGACTTATTAATTCCATCCCATATTCAGAAAAATCGTATTCTCCTCCTACTGCTTTTATAAATTCATTTCCAGATTTAGATTCACCATCTGTTAATAATAATACCTTATTAAAACCATTCATACTACATTCATCTATTGCAAGGTCAAAGAGTTTTTTAAAGATACCTTTCCTCCTCCACTCTGGATGAGTCATTCCATTAAGCTCAGCCATATTTCCTCCAAAACATGAAATCCCAAGATAAGCAACTAAAACATCATCTATATAATATAAAAATTCGTTTAATCTATTCTTTGATGTTTCTAAATTTTTACTCATTTCTAATTTAAAGTCTACTTCTAACTTCAAATTTACTTTATCCTTTGAAATTATGATTTCTTGAAGTTCATTTATATCTTTATATTCTTTTTGACCTATATATTGCTTCATAGTTATTATATGATTTACTTCTTTCATTTTAAAATCTCCTTTTTACTTGCTTTTGAAATTTAGATATAGTTTTCCCTTTTTGATTGCTGTTCTTATCATATACTATTCATATTCCTGAATCTCTAAAAATGGACAGAAAAATCCCGCAGACATAAACCTATAAAATGATTTCTATCTGCGGGCATTATAAAAACAGGCAAACCTGTTATGATATTCGTCCTTAATAGTACACATATTTACGAAAGGTTATCTAAATTATGCGAAAATATAACACAAATAAAAGGTACAACTACCATAAGAATGCATTTCCGCCCATATTTAGTTTTAAACAGCAATCACCTTTACATTCTTTATCATATTACCATTTCTCCTTTCATAAGACTTACTATATTTTTACAATAAATCCTTCAATAAATTAACATTATCATATCCAAAAATATTTGTCAATTAATACAAACTATATACATTTAATTCTTCATCAAGTTCTAAGTTACACTTCTTATATCAGAACCTAAAACTATCTTAAAATTCAAATTTATTATTCTATTTCTTCACTAAAATTAGTAATCACATTTTTTATGCAAAATAAAAAAAGATAGTTGTAATAACTATCTTTTTTGCTTACCTCGCAACGTCCTACTCTGCCACACAGTCTCCCATGCAGTACCATCGGCG
>CAURJV010000171.1:0-3302 GCA_963524945.1 uncultured Clostridium sp. | reverse complement strand
CCCTTAGCAGGGGCGCCTCTTCAGCCACTTGAGTAATCCTCCATGTGCCTTCTATATTTTTAGACAAAAAAATGGCGGAAAGATAGGGATTCGAACCCTAGGTACGCTCACACGCACGCCGGTTTTCAAGACCGGTGCCTTAAACCAACTCGACCATCTTTCCACGTCTTACGACAAGTATGATTATATCAACTATTTATATTTATGTCAACTATTTTAATATAAATTTTTATATTAAAGTGTAAATTATTTTTATAAAATAGGTAATTATAAATATAATAATTCAACTTCTATATAAAAATTAAATTATTATATAAAATATATAAATAAGATCCTCAAAGTTCATATCTTATTTATACTTTGTTGCTGACAGTAACTTAATTAGTTATATGATTATAATGTCGCAGTACGCTCACATTGATTAATAATAGAATTATATATATTATAACTAATAATAGTTTATTTTATTTATTAAAATATTAATTTATCTTTTTTGTGCATATTATATCTACACCAGTATTCAGTATGTTCTTACATATAATGTCCCCAATATTTGTAGGTGTACTCACATAAATTCTACTAAGAACTTTTGAAAATTCCCTCCATAAATATTTCTCTATACTTTTATTGCTTTTTACTGATACAACTTTATAATTAATATTACCTTTCACTCTAACTAAACTCGTAAAAACATCTTTTTTAAGCATTACTAATTACTCCAATCTAGATTTCATTAAATTCTTTAATTCTTCCCACTAAAATTTGTGAATCCATGGAATCATCTACTATATTTAAAACACTTTTATCCATCTCTCTAGCTAGTATCTTTATTATCTTTATATTACAACTCGAACCATTACAATTTCCAAGACCTATTCCTGTACGTCTTTTTACCCCTTCTACTGTCCTTGCACCTAAAGGCCTTCTTATTGAATCAATTATTTCTCCCTCAGAAATATTATTGCAATTGCAAATAATATTTCCATAACGCTTATCAAGAGAGATTATTCTATTTATCTGATCTTTAGTCATCTCTCTAAATGTATATGTCTCTCTCTTCCTATCAATATAATCCTTTTTCTTCATAATATTCATGCTTATTTTAACTTTCTTTTCAATATCCTGAGCAATAGCTGGTGCGATTGATATTTTAGCATAATGATTTCCTATAATCTTTATGTAACCTTCTTCTAAATTACTATCATCTATTAACATATCATTTTCGCTATATACTTCTGTAAATATATTAACTATTGACTCTCTTTTTATATTTTTCAATATTTTTTCTGTTAATTCTAATTTACTGCTAGAATTATTGTTAAATTTAACTCCAATTAAATTTTCATTTTCCGATATTGGAACTGTTATCATTGAATTCTCTTCATCTATATCTTCAATAACAATTTTATTTACATTATCATTTATGTTTTTCTTAACTATTATACACTTCATTCTTTTATTTTTCATTTCACTTGCTACAGTGCTACACATATCATTAAATGATTCATTTGGAATTGTATTAATAACAAGCTTACAAGTAAATTTATTTTTATTTGTAGTTACTCTAAATCCCTTAGATATAGTTTTAATATCTATGACTTCTTCTTCTAATCTAAAATTCACTCCATTATCTACAGCTATTTCCGCATATGAAACAGCTAAATTATAGGGAGAGATTATTGCAGTGTTCTCAGAATAAATAGCTTTATTTGCCTTTATATTTAAACTTGGTTCAATATTATAAAATTCATCATTCTCTATTATACGTACTCCATCTATTCCACGCTCCTTAGAATCACTATAAATCTTATGTAAGATTTCACTACTTTCATCTAAAAAAAGCCTTAATGATCCAATCTTATTATATCTAACATTAAACTTTTTACAATGCTTCCTTATTATATTTATCCCTCTCTTCTCCAAGAGAGCCATTTGACTACTGCATGATTCTGAACCATCATAAACAACGGCTGTATTAGCAAATGAAATATCATTTGCTACATCATATCCTTTTTCAATTAAAGCTATATTTATATTATATTTTGAAAGTTCATAGGCAACTGCACATCCAATTATTCCACCGCCCAAAATTAAAACATCATAATCCATTACTAGTCCTCCAAATCTGAAACTATAAAATTATTTTTTTTCAATTCTAATATAATTGAGTCAATATCATCTTGAGTTTCAGCTGCTATTGTATGAAGATGAACTCCATTAGTTAATGCAGATAGTAATTTCGCTTTCTGTTCTTCATATTTCTCAATAAATTTATTTAACTCATTATAATTTTTAATCATGAGCATTCCCCTTATTTCTCCATACAATGGATGTTCAACTACTACGTCTTCAATCATTCCACCATATTTGATTACTATACTCAATTCATCAAACATTTCATCTTCAGTATGAGTTACTGCAATAATTGCTTTGGCTTTATTATTATTTGCATTAATTATGTATCCATCTGGAGTTGCTATTATACCTTTATCTTTAGCTCTAAGAATTGCTATATCCTTTACTATAACCTGTCTAGTTACAGAGTATCTCTTTGCTATAAAGCTACCTTTCAACGGCTCATTACTTTCCAGAAGTAACTTAATTATAGATTCTCTTCTCTCAATAGAATTCATATTTCCCTCCTATTTTAATTACAATTATCAGATATACTTAATACCTTTAAATATATATTTGTTATATCAATGTTACTTTTATTATGATGATATTTAATGGTATTTATTATATCTAAGCATTCCTCAGTATTAATACTCTCAAGCAACTTCGCTCCAATTTCAGGGTGATTATAATAACTTAATACTTTCTTATTCTTATTATACTTCAAAAATTTTCCGCAAGTAATACTATTTATAATAACAATGATACTCTTATAAAACATATTTAATTTAGCTTCTGATTTTCCTATATCATGCAATAGTGCACATTTAGACATTTTGTTTTTATCAATATCAATTATATTATTATCTTCTATATATTTTATTGCCGTTCTATATACTCTTATTGAATGTTGTCGCTCCGACTTAGTAAGCTTCATAAATAAATTCAACTCAGAAATACTAAGATATATTTTTAGTGGTTCTAAATCCTCTTTAATAAATATAGATTCTATTGCCCAATAAAATTGCCTTATTCTATATAAAAACATACTTATCTCCTAATATCTATTTATCCTAACCATTATTAAATAATTATATAATAAAAAAAGCTATGAATTACTTCATAACTTTTCTAATGGTGGAGATAAAGAGATTCGAACTCTTGACCCCCTGCGTGCAAGGCAGGTG
>CAURJV010000170.1:0-3521 GCA_963524945.1 uncultured Clostridium sp. | reverse complement strand
AATTGAATAACTAGGGGAGCTAATATTTTGGCTGAGATTGGAAAGATTGATTTCCTAGACTCTTATAACCTGATTTGGATAATACCAGCGTAGGGAAGTATATTAATATTATTTGTGTAAGTATTGATATGATTTGTGCATAATTTATTGATGTATCCCTTGTGGATACATCTTTTTTGCGTAAAATAATTTACTTCTTTTAAGGTTAATCAATTTAAATGTCATTGTTAAGGTGATTTGGTAAATTTATTTCACATTAAAAAAGTAAGTTTATTGATTTTATTATTAAAGGAGTGATTTTTAATGAAAGAAAAGAGTAAAGCACAGAAAATGGCGTTAAGTGGTGTATTAATCGGTATTTCTGTTATTTTTGGAACATTTTCAATACCGATTGGAGCTGCTAAAATATCTCCAATACAACATTTCGTAAATGTAGTTGGAGCAATAACACTTGGGCCAGTATATGCTCTTATGAATGCATTTGTGACATCCCTAATAAGAAATTTTATGGGAACTGGAAGTTTATTGGCTTTTCCAGGAAGCATGGTAGGAGCATTACTTGCAGGAATTCTTTATAAAAAATTTAGAAAGCCGGGCATTGCAGTAATTGGAGAAATAATTGGAACTGGAATATTAGGAGCATTATTAGCTTATCCTATAGCTACAATGGTGTTAGGAAAACAAGTAGCAATTTTTGTATATGTTGTTCCGTTTATATCAAGTTGTAGTGTCGGAGCAATTATAGCGTACTTTTTTGTAAAAGTTCCTGTCATTAAAAAAATACTAATAGATAATGAGTTTCAAGTAAAGAGAGAGGAAACTAATAACATAGATAAGATTTAAATGAAATATTACAGGTGAAAGGATGAGTTTATGTTTAGAGCATTAACTATTGCAGGATCAGATACTTGTGGAGGAGCAGGAATTCAAGCGGATTTAAAAGCTTTCTCAGCAAATGGAGTATATGGAATGAGTGTTATCACAGCGGTAACGGCTCAAAATACTATGGGGGTTTTTGGAATTCAAGATATAAATCCTGAAATGATTGAATCTCAGATAGATGTTATTTTTGAAGATATAAGAGTAGATGCTATAAAAATAGGAATGGTTTCTAAAATTGAATCTATAAAAGCTATATCAAAATCTTTGAGAAAAGTTGATAAACTACCAGTGATAGTTCTAGATCCAGTTATGATTTCTAAAAGTGGATTTAATCTGTTATCGAAGGATTCAAAAGATACTTTAGTTAAGGAATTATTTCCATTAGCAACATTAATAACTCCTAATTTACCAGAGGCAGAAGAAATTTTAGGGATGAAAATAGAAAACTTAGATGAGATGAAGGAAGCAGCATTGAAACTTAAAGAACTTGGTCCAAAAGCAGTTTTAGTTAAAGGGGGACATTTGGAAGGGGAAGCAACAGACTTGTTATATGATGGAAAGAACTTTCTTATTCTAAAGCAAGAAAGGATAAATACTACTCATACTCATGGAACAGGATGTACTTTATCTTCAACTATAGCAGCCAATTTAGCTAAAAATATGACAATAGAAGAAGCGGTTAGAAGTGGTAAAGAGTATATAACATGCGCAATCGAACATGGTTTTGAACTTGGTAAAGGTGTAGGCCCTACTAATCACTTTTATGAGCTATATAAGAAAGCAGGAATGATTGAATAATCTTTGAAATGTTATTTAAAAGCATCTATCAAGTAGATATTAATTAACACTATATAATTCAAATTAAGTTTTATAACTAACAAATTAAATAATAATGGTATGAGGAGAGGGAAAGAAATGAATTATAAAACACAAATGGAAGCAGCTAAAAAAGGTGTAGTTACAAAGGAAATGAAAATAGTAGCGGAAAAAGAAAGAATTTCAGAAGAAAAATTAATGAAACTTGTTGCAGAAGGTAAAGTAGCTATACCTGCGAACATTAACCATAAGTCACTTAGCCCAGAGGGGATTGGGGATGGATTAAGAACAAAGATAAATGTTAACTTAGGGATATCAGGAGACTCTGTTGATTATTGCAGAGAGATGGAAAAAGTAAAAATGGCAATTGATTTTGGTGCCGAGGCAATAATGGATTTAAGTAATTATGGAAAGACTCAAGAGTTCAGGGAAAAGCTTATAGAATATTCTTCGGCTATGATAGGAACAGTTCCTATGTATGATGCAATTGGATACCTTGAAAAAGATCTTTTAGACATAAAAGCTAAGGATTTCTTAGATGTTGTTTTAGCTCATGCAAAGGCTGGAGTTGACTTTGTAACTATTCATGCAGGTATAAATAAAAGAACAGTTGAATTGTTTAAAGAAGATAAAAGAAGATTGAATATTGTATCAAGAGGTGGATCTTTATTATTTGCTTGGATGGAAATGACAGGAAACGAAAATCCATTTTATGAATATTATGATGAATTATTAGAAATCCTTAGAGAATATGATGTAACGATAAGTCTTGGAGATGCTATGAGACCTGGCTGTATTGATGATTCAACAGATGCTGGACAAATTACAGAACTTATAGAGTTAGGATTACTAACAAAGAGGGCTTGGGCAAAAGATGTGCAAGTTATGATAGAAGGACCCGGACATATGGCAATGAATGAGATTGCAGCTAATATGCAAATTGAAAAAAGATTATGCCATGGTGCACCATTCTATGTACTTGGACCTCTTGTTACAGATATTGCACCTGGGTACGATCACATTACTTCTGCTATTGGTGGAGCTATTGCAGCAACACATGGAGCTAATTTCCTTTGCTATGTTACACCAGCTGAGCATTTAAGACTCCCTGATTTATCTGATGTTAGAGAAGGAATTATTGCATCTAAAATTGCGGCTCATGCAGCAGATATTGCTAATGGACTTCCAGGGGCTAGAGATAGAGATAATGCAATGGCAGATGCTCGTCAAAAACTTGATTGGGAAGAGATGTTCAAGATTGCTATTGATGGGAAAAAGGCTAGAGAATATTTTGAAAGCGTGCCACCAGAAGATATGCATAGCTGTTCTATGTGCGGGAAAATGTGTGCAGTAAGAACAACTAACAGAATTTTAAATGGTGATAAAGTGGAGCTTCTAGATCAGAAATAAGATTTATGTAAGTTATAATTATATATGTTGCAATTGAATTTCTATAGTATTATTTTAATTGAGCACTTGTCGTACTAGAATTTTAGATGTAAGTTTATTATTGCAATATATATATTAAGAAAAAGAAATTTGAAAAATTTTTACTTTTGAGAGGAGGTATTTTAGTAAGAATTATTAAATAATGAATTCTTACTAAAGATATTTATGAGCAATGAAATATCAATTAAAATAGGAAATTTATTAAATGAGGTTAGAAATAAGAAACCACTTGTTCATAACATAACAAATTATGTTACAGTTAATGATTGTGCGAATATTTTACTTGCAATAGGCGCATCACCAATTATGGCTGATGATATAAAGGAAGCAGCAGATATTACTAAGATTTCATCTGCTCTTGTAATAAATATTGG
>CAURJV010000169.1:0-3596 GCA_963524945.1 uncultured Clostridium sp. | reverse complement strand
AATAGTTTATGTAAGCCAGGATGCAAAGAATGTGCAAATTCATGTCAATCAGCTTGTAAGACATCTTGCACAGTTGCAAACTTAGAATGTGAAAACTAGTAATCTTCAAGCAGTAACTATATAGTTACTGCTTACTTTATATGTTTAGGAGGAAAAAGAATTGTCTTTAATACATAAATTTAAACAAGGCGAAAATTATTTTGTTTTAGATGTGAATACAGGAGCTGTTCATGTTGTAGATGAACTAGTTTATGATATATTAGATGATACTAAATTAAAAAATAAAAAAGAAATATTAAAAGAACTTAAAGAGAAATATGATGAAAAAGAGATTTCAGAGGCTTACGATGAAATTCAAGAGTTAGCTGAAGAAGGAATTCTATATTCAGAAGATCAATATGAAGAAATAGCTCATAGCTCTATGGATGATAGAGACTATATAAAGGCTATTTGTTTGAATGTTATTCATGGATGCAACCTAAGATGTAAGTACTGTTTTGCCGATGAGGGTGAATATCATGGACATGGTGGAGTCATGAGTGCAGATACAGCAAAAAAAGCAATTGATTATGTAATTAAGAGAAGTGGACCAAGAAAAAATATAGAAATAGATTTATTTGGTGGAGAACCAACTCTAATCATGGACACGATAAAAGAAATAATTCAATATGCAAGAGATAATGAGGAAAAATGGGGGAAGAGAGTTAGGTTTACAATGACTACTAATGCAACCCTATTAACTCCAGATATGATGGATTATATGGATAAAGAAATGGGAAATATAATTCTTTCACTAGATGGAAGAAAAGAAGTTAATGATAATGTAAGAATAAAACCAGATAAAAGTGGTTCATATGAGGATATAGTACCTAATATTAAAGAAATGATTAAGAGAAGAACCAAGGGAAAAACATACTATGTAAGAGGTACATTTACTAGAGAAAATACGGATTTTTATGAAGATGTAATGGCAATGGTAAATGAAGGGTTCAGAGAATTGTCAATAGAACCTGTTGTACTAGAAGATGGACATCCTCTTTCGATAAGAGAAGAAGATATTAATAAAATATTTGAAAATTATGATAAGCTATATGAGGATATGGCAAGAAGAAAAAGAGAAGGAAATGACGAGTTCAAGTTTTATCATTTCAATATAGATCTTCAAGGTGGGCCATGTGTTTACAAGAGAATTTCTGGATGTGGTGCAGGATTTGAATATGTAGCCATAACTCCTCAAGGAGAAGTGTATCCATGCCATCAATTTGTTGGAAAAGAAGAATTTAAGTTAGGAAGTATATATGAAGATACTTATAATGGAGAATTAGCTAAGAAGTTTAAAGAAGCACATATATACAATAAGCCTAAGTGTAAAGAATGTTGGGCAAAATTTTATTGCAGTGGTGGATGCCAAGCTAATAATTTCAATTTTAATGGGGATATGAATATTCCTTATGAAATTGGATGTAAGATGCAAAAGAAAAGAATTGAATGTGCAATTGCGTTAAAAGCTGAAGAAAATTAATTTCTATATAATAACAGACTAAAAGAAGGGAACTCTATTGCCTTTGCTACTGAGAGAATCTTATTTTGGATATACTGATAAAAGTTTTATTGATCTGTACTTGTTTCTTAAATTAATTAAAACAGGTACAGATAGAATAACTTCTACTTTTTAGTAAATGTCCATAGATAATTTTTTTATCTAGCACTTAGCAAGAGGAGGTCTCTTTTTATATAATTAAATTGATATAATAACATTTTAAATACACATCTTGGAATTAAATATAGTATATGTTGCAATTGGATTTTTGAATTTTGGCCTTAACTGAGCCTTGCATCAATAAAATTTTGAATGTAAATTTACTATTGAAATGTATAAGAATGTAAGGAGAATAAATACTTGGAAGAATACATTTTGGAAAATGATTTAAGATTAATTTATAAACATACAGATTCAGAGCTATCATCAATTTGTATTTCTTTAAATGCAGGAGCTGGAGTTGAGAATGAAAAGCTTGGAGTAGCTCATGCAACTGAGCATATGGTTTATAAAGGAACAAAAAATAGAACTGAGAGAGAAATAAATGAAGAGCTAAGCAGTATCTTTGGATTTAATAATGCTATGACAAACTATCCATATGTAATCTATTATGGAACTCTACTCGGAGAAGATTTACAAAAAGGTGTGGAAATCTTAAGTGATATAATCATTAACCCGGGATTTGGAGAAAATGGATTTAAAGAAGAAATGGATGTTGTAAAAGAAGAATTAAAAGAATGGGATGAAGAGATAGATCAGTATTGCGAAGATAATTTGTTTTTTAACTGCTTCAGCAATAGAAGAATAAAGCATCCTATAATAGGAACTTTGGATGATCTAGAAAAGATAACATTAGATAATATTAAAGAATTTTATAATAAATATTATTTTCCGGGAAATACTTCAATTGTTATAATTTCATCAGTAAAGTTTGATATAGTTAAGGAAATTATATGTAAATGTTTTTTTTCGTGGAAGAAAAAAAATATTATTCAAGAAGGTATTAGTGGACTTGATAATAAAAACTTAATAGAATACGAAAAGCCTCAAAAGGGTACTTATAACAATGTAAGAGGTGGAATAAGGGCATGTAAAGTTGAAATGATATTTACAATTGATGATTTAAGTGAAAAAGAAATTAAGGCACTTAGAATTTTTAATCAATATTTTGGAGAAGGGATTAATTCGATTCTTTATGATGTTTTAAGAACCCAAAATGGTTTAGTATATGATGTACTTACTAAAATTTCAAATGAGAATTATATAAAATTATATAAAATCACATTTAGTACAGCAGAAGAAAATGTAAATAGAGCTATATCTTTAATAGAGGGATGTATAGTAAAGTTAGATTCATTAGAAAAAAGATTTAATAGTGAACAGATAGAACATTTAATTAAAAGTTTTAAATTAAAAAGATTATTTAGGGAAGAGCAAAGTATAATACTCGCCAAAGAGCTTGCGACATATGATTCCATGTTTGGAGATTATAAAATTTATATTAATGAGATTAAAGGAATGGAGTCGCTAACAAAGGAAATGATTTTTCAAGTAGGTAGGAAAGTATTGAAAAACTTTACAACTCAAATAATTGGCAGAGCATAAAAGGAGGTAGAATTATGTACAGTTTTAAAAATGATTATAGTGAAGGAGCACACTCAAGGATATTAAATGCATTAGTTGAAACAAATTTGGAACAAACTGATGGTTACGGTACTGATAACCACACAGAAAGATCCATTAATTTGATGAAGAAGAAAATTGATAGAGAAGATGTAGATATACACTTACTAGTTGGTGGCACGCAGGTTAATCTTACAGCTATATCAGCTTTTTTAAGACCGCATCAGGCGACAATAGGAGCAGACACAAGCCATATAAATTGTCACGAAACTGGAGCAATTGAAGCAACTGGTCATAAAGTAATTACAATGAGAACCAACGATGGAAAACTTACTCCAGATTTAATTCAAAATGTTGTAGATTCTCATAGCGATGAACATATGGTTCAACCTAAATTAGTATATATATCAAATTCTACAGAGCTTGGAACTTT
>CAURJV010000168.1:0-3908 GCA_963524945.1 uncultured Clostridium sp. | reverse complement strand
GAGCAGCTGACTTGTAATCAGCAGGTTGTAGGTTCGATTCCTATTGCCAGCTCCATTTTAAATAAACATAACAAAACTTAATATGGCTCCTTGGTCAAGCGGTTAAGACACCACCCTTTCACGGTGGTAACAGGGGTTCGATTCCCCTAGGAGTCACCAAGTTGAAAAATAAGTTCTAGTTTGTTTAGCTAGAGCTTATTTTTTTATGACAAAATATTTATAGACTTCTTAAAATTATCTAAAAGCAACGAGAATGCATTGGGCAGAAAAGGGGAGGACTAGCTGTAAAAGGATGTTTATTCCTTGTTTCAAGTCAAAAATTAAGAAATCCTCGAAATTTCTATCGAGGATTTCTTAATTTTTGGTTTAACTCAACATTCAATTTCAAGCTTTTTGTTGTATATAGTAAATTGATTTTTTCCATTTTCTTTAGAACTGTATAATGCTATATCTGATTTATGAATTAAGGATTCTAAAGTATCTCCATGTTTAGGGTAAAAGGCAACACCGATGCTTGCAGATACAGTTATTTCAGTATTATTGCCAATATATGTAGCATTAAGATTATTGCATAAAATGCTAATTTTATCTTTTATAAATGAAATAGAATGACTTGGTTTAAATATACAAAATTCATCTCCGCCAAATCGCGAAATGATAACATCTGTACCGTTAAAGACGTCACAAATTTTATTTGCAGTATCCTTTAGCACTTCATCACCAACCATATGCCCTAAATTATCATTTATAGCTTTAAAATTATCTAAATCTATAAAAATCAGCATACAGTTATCATTTTTGTTATCTATAATATAATTTTTAACTTTTTCATAGAATGTAGATTTATTATATATTTGTGTTAGCTGATCATATTCAGATCTTAGCTTTAGCAGAGAATGTTCTTTTACAATATGATCGATATCAGTAATTTTACCTATCACTCTGACAATCTTATTATCTCTTTGTATATAGTTTAGTTTTAGCTCACACCAAAGATAGTCCCCATTGCTTTTCATTAGCCGTATTTGTTTTATAATAGACTGTTTGTTTAAAGCTTTCATGTCATCAGTGATTTTATTAATTAATATCTTATCATCAGGATGTATTTTCAATTCATTCAAAAAACTTTTATTATGATCTTGAATATTTAATGTCCATCCAAAAGTTTCTTCAAACTTAGAAGAACTTAAGATTTTTTTCTCAGTTATATCAAAATCAAATATAATATCATTTAATTGTTCAACAACTATGAAATATCTTTCGCGTTCTAAATCTAAGTCTCTTAGATATTTTGTTTGTTCTCTTGCTTTTACAACAAGACAGTAAAAGGCATCTAATAATGATATACAAATAATACCTAAAATAATGAATATGAAAGTTTTGTAATTATTATAAATATAACTGGCAAAATTTATGAAAGTATATAAAGGAGCGTCTTCGCTTATACTGTTTTTTATTGTAGCAAAAGCCTTAATATTGAAAGTAAAATTAATTAATGTTATTAAAATATATAAAAGAAGTAGTTTGTCTTTTCTTATATTCAAATCATTCACCTCTTGATTATTAATTGAATATTGTTATCAATTAGTCTACTAATTCATTTTATATAATATTTCTATAAAAATCAACAAAAATCCAAATTATATTCAACTTGGATTTTTGTGTAAGCTAAATAATATACAACGTAGTTTATATTAATACGAGGAATAAGCTGTAAAGTTAGGAGATATTTAATTTGTTTGCTATAATAATTCTATATCTAATACAAGAGTGAGTGAAGTAATATATATTTGAGTAAAACAAAGGTAAAACTAGTAATTGCTTTAAAGGTTATTAAGAAAGATATCTTAGGCAATGCATGGAAGAGAAGGAGGAGTTATTATGTCAAAAGAACATCTTGCGTGGTTAAAAAGTTATTTAGAGGAAAATTATAATAAATCTATACTTGAAAATTTTCTTAATCCTCAAGTTGTTGAAGTTACAGAGGGAAAAGTTATATACGAAATGAAAATTATTGATAGGCATTGTAATATATATGGATACATACACGGAGGAACCTTGGCTTCAATTGCAGATGTGGTCATGGGAGTTTCCTGCACAACTCTAGGAAAGCGTATAGTAACTACAGATTTAAGTATTAGCTATATAAAAAACGTAAATGCAGGAAGCACAATTACAGCAGTAGGTGAGGTTGTCAGTGATGGTGAAAACATAATGAGGTGTGCGTGCAAAATATTTGATGAGCATGAGAAGCTCCTTGTGCAAGCTCAGGCTTCATATTTTGTTATTGGAAGATTTGATGATATAAACCCACCAAAAGTTAAATGATTATCATTTGAAAGAAGTAAAAAAGTTAAATTTATTCCAATAAACCTTTTTTAAAATTAAAAAAGGAAAAAAGTTAGAAATAAAAAAAGTTAAGAATATAAAAAGTTACATTGATACCTTTTTATATTCTTAACTTTTTTTGAGAGGAATTTTAAGTTGTACGGTTGATTGATAGTAAAAAAATGGAATATACTATATGTATCAAATTAAAAGAATAAGGCACAATTAAATAAAGAGTGGTGAAATTATAAATAATGAAATTTTTTAACAATGCTACGAATACCATTAGATATTTTTTGAATTGGAAACGTTATAGTATAAAAGCAAAGTTGTTAAGCATATTTATAATTATTTCAATTATACCAATGGTTCTTAGTCAAGTGTTCTTATATAAGCTGTCACAACATTATCTAGAAAAGAAGATTACAAATCTTACAGATAGGAATTTGTTTTACATAAAAACTAACATAGAAACTGATATGAATTATTATAAGGATATTTTATATAGGATTGCAGCAGATAATGATTGTTTGGAATTAGAGAAAATGTTTAACGACGGAAACGAGTTTGAAAAGGCATCTTCTATTAATAAAATCAGAGATGCCTTTGGATCTTATTCTTATTCAAGAAATCAAATTAGAGCTATAACCTTTGTTGGGAATAATGGAAGAAATGTATATTATGATAAAGGTAATCAAGGAATTAATAATAGAATATGGGAAGAATATAGTAATTCTGACAAAAGTAAAATTTATTCTGAAATCTTAAATAGTAATACTCCCGTAATATTACCTACAACTTGTAATAGCTTTATTCATGGAAAATCTGAGTATATGTTTCACATAGGACTAAAAGTTAGAGATATTAGAACTAAAAGTGAAATCGGCATAATTATTATGAGTTTTGATGAACAAATTCTATTTGATGTTTGCAATGTTCAGATGGATAAGGAAGATTTTGAGGAAGATAAGATTAATATGTGCTCTGTAATAGTTGATAATGATGGGAGAGTTATATCATTTCAAGATAAGAAGTACATTGGAACCTATGTGAAAGATTATTCTAGCAGCGAGATTAGTGATACTGATAATATTGAAACCCTAAATCAATTAATATATTCAATACCAAGTTTTAAGGATAGAAATATATCTGTCAGCAGTATCCCTATAGATAGTGTTGGATGGAATGTAATTAATGTTGTTGATAAAGATAATTTATTTTATGAAGTTAAGCTATTAAGAAATTTAACCTTTGTATTTTTAGGAATCATACTTATAATCTTAACATTAGTTATTATAATATTTTCAAATAAATTATATGAGTCAGTTAAAATTATTGTCAGTGGAATGAAGGAAGCTAAAAAGGGAAACTTTAATGTAAAAATAAAGTTAAGCACAGAAGATGAAATGTCATTTATAGGAGATGAGTTTAATGAAATGTTGTCTACAATAAATATCTTGATAAGGGATATAAAAGATCAAAGTAATTTTATTGTTGAATTATCAAATAAGAGGAGAGAAGCTGAGATAAAGGCTATTGTTGCCCAAATTAATCCTCACTTTTTGTATAATACTTTAGAT
>CAURJV010000167.1:0-4050 GCA_963524945.1 uncultured Clostridium sp. | reverse complement strand
ATATATATTCACTGTCTTTTGGACCTGCTGATGCTTCTGGATGGAATTGAACTGAGTATATTGGTAGCGTCCTATGCTTCATTCCTTCTACAGTTCCATCATTTATATTAACGTGAGTAATTTCCATATCATCTGGTAACTTTTCTACTACATACCCATGGTTTTGGGAAGTTATATGCACAATATTAGCTTCTAAATCCTTAACTGGGTGATTACATCCTCTATGTCCAAACTTTAATTTAGTGGTTTTACCACCTAGTGCTAATCCTAATAATTGATGTCCTAAGCAAATACCTGTTAATGGTTTCTTTCCAACTAGCTTCTTTATATTTTCTATAGCAAAATCCAAATCTTCTGGGTCTCCAGGGCCATTAGATAAAAATACTAAATCTGGGTTAACACTTAATACTTCTTCCGCTGTTGCTGTTGCTGGGAATACAGTCAACTTACAACCTCTCTTTTTAAAGTTTCTTATTATATTAGTCTTTATGCCAAAATCCATAACTGCAATGTGTTTTCCATTTCCTTCAATCGTATAAGATTTTTTTGTAGTGACAGTTTTTACCGCATCCTTTGTAGAGAATCCAGATATTTTCTCCTTAATATATTCGTCATCAATATCCTCTAGTGCGATTACTCCCCTCATAGTACCACTATTTCTTAAAACCTTAGTTAATGCTCTTGTATCTATTCCTTCTAATCCGATAATCTTTCCTTGCTTTAAAAAATCCTCAAGTTCTAATTCACATCTAAAGTTACTTGGCATATTACATTTTTCTCTTACAATAAAGCCCCTCACCTTTATTGAATTAGACTCCATATCTTCAAGATTAATTCCGTAATTCCCTATTAAAGGATAGGTCATCGTTACTATTTGCCCGTAATAAGATGGATCAGTAAGTACTTCTTGATAACCTGTCATTCCAGTTGTAAATACTACCTCTCCAACGCTTTCCTTTAGATATCCAAAAGCTTTTCCTTCAAAAATCATGCCGTTTTCTAATATAAGCTTCGCTTTCATACTTAAGCCTCCTACAAATATATTTTTGCTAAAACTACACCTTATGAATCTTTGTTTAATATAAAACAAAAGGATAATAAAGAGATTTCAGAAAACCTGATCTCTTTACTATCCTGTGATATACCATACAAATATTTGAATTCAAAAAATAAGCTATGAAATTTTTCATTCAGCTTTCAAATATCATAGTTATGCTTCCCTTTTTGGCCTCACAGGACCAAGTTAAAGTGTATCTTAACTTTTAAAATTTCTCTTTCTAACTATTCTAGTTGATAGATAATCCTATGTCAAGATAAATTAAGGATAGTTTAATATAATTATTTTTATTTATTGCTTATTTATTTTTAATTTATTTAATATATAAATCTTATCACAAAAATAAGATTATATAAAGCATAAAAATACACTTATTTGAATTTTTATTCATAAATATTTTTGTTTTAGATTTTAATATACCATTAATTCAAATAATTTCTTTTATATATTAAACCTCAATTATAATATGTATACCTAATTAATTAACTCAATAGTTATTATTCTAATACCATATATAAATAGGCATAATCTGTGCATATTTATATAATAAAATAAAGAGTAATAGCTAGTATAAATACTAGCTATTACTCTTTAATATAATTCTTCTACTTAGTGCTCGCGGAATTAATTTATTTCCCAAAATCAGCAACTTATTTTTATATCCTGGGATAATTATTGCCTTACCCATTGCAAATTCTCTATAAGCACATTGTGCTATATCACTTGCATCCATTAAATATCTTTTAGATTTCTCTGACTTCTTTATACCTGCCTTCTCTTGAAATGATGTCTTTACAGGTCCTGGGCAAAGACAACTTACCCTAATATCTAATCCCTTCAATTCATCGTGAATTGCTTCTGTTAGTGATAAAACATAAGCCTTACTTGAATAATATATAGACATTTTAGGACCACCAATAAATGCTGCCGTTGATGCTACATTTAAGATCCCACCCTGCCTTCTCTCAATCATTTTCCTAGAAAAATATTTTGTAAGCATAGTTAATGCAACAATATTTATATTTATTATCTTTTCTTCAAGTCCATCTTCTAAATCATGAAGAAAACCAAAGCTACCTATACCTGCATTGTTTATTAAATTATCCACAGTGAAATTTTTTTCTTCCACAACTTCTATTATCTTTTCATACCCTTTATCCACAGATAAGTCACATTGAATTATCTCTACACTTATTCCATATTCATTTTCAAACTTAGTTTTAACATTCTTCAGCTTATTCTCATTTTTTGCTACGATAATTAAATTCTTTTTATTTTTAGCATATATTGTTGCTAACTCAAATCCAATTCCATCACTACCACCAGTTATTAATGTGTATCTGTTTAAATTAATCATTATAATCCTTCTTTCTAACATATAGTATTAGTTTATAAGCTATAATTTCTTACTATTACCTTAGAATTATAATCATATTTACTCTATTTACACTCTATTTTATACACCAATGATTGCTAATTGCAAATTCATGTGATTTATGTTATTATATAATTAATTAAATATTCAGAAAATTTAGGCAGTTACAGTTAATTCTGAATTGACCTATCCAAATCTAACACTACTTTTTTCAAAAAATGTACTTATCAAAATAGTGATAAGTACATTTTGCTTTTTTCATATATAATTTCAGTCTACTTGTCCATAGTTTAAAATTGTTTAATTATAAGTTCTGCTGTTTTTATATTAGTAACAACAGCTACGTTATGTACATTACAAACTCTAAGCAATGCTGATACATCTGGTTCGTGAGGTTGCGCAGTAAGTGGATCTGTAAAGAATATTACTAAGTCAATCTTTCCTTCCGCAATACGACCACCTAATTGTTGATCTCCTCCATATGGACCAGATAAATATCTCTTAACTTCAAGACCAGTTGCTTCTGATATCTTTTTTCCAGTTGTCCCAGTAGCAACTAACTCATATTTAGCTAGTACATCCTTGTACTTCTTTGAAAATCCAATAATATCTTCCTTCTTTTTATCATGTGCTATTAACGCTATTTTCACAATTGTCATCCCCCTTTTTATATCTATTTAATACGTTTTCACATTGGATTATACTATACTTTTCTATAGTTATAAAGTCTATTTAATATTATTGCTTTATCATATAAATATTTATATATTATTACACCATATTTCACATATTCCTCGATTATTTCCTTGGTAATACCTAACTTGGTAGCTTATTCATAAAAATATTAATTTATTATCTTTGATTATTATAATATCTAATAATATAAAGGACATTAGGTAATAACGTCCTTTATATTCTCTGTATTATCTTACCTGCCCATTTCCGTAAATGATATATTTAATTGTTGTTAGTTCCTTAAGTCCCATTGGTCCTCTTGCATGTAACTTTTGAGTGCTTATTCCTATTTCAGCACCAAAACCAAACTCTGAACCATCCGTAAATCTTGTTGATGCATTTACATAAACAGCTGCTGCATCAACTCTTTGTAAGAATTTTTGAGAGTTCTTATAACTTTCTGTAATTATAGCTTCTGAATGGCCTGTTCCATATTTATTGATATGAGTAATTGCTTCATCCACATTTTTAACTATTTTAACAGCCATTATATAATCTAAGTACTCCCTTTTCCAATCTTCTTCATTGGTCTTCTCAATATCATTAATTATGGCCTGCGATGCATCATCGCCTTTAACTGCAACTCCATTTTCTCTTAATGCTCTAACAGCGATTGGTAAGAATTCACCTGCTATCTTTTCATGCACTAATAACTTTTCAGCAGAATTACAAACTGAAGGTCTTGATGCTTTTGCATTAACTACTATATCTTTTGCCATTTCAAAATCACAATTTTCATCTACATATATATGACAGTTACCTGTACCTGTCTCTATAACTGGAACAGTTGCATTTTTAAGAACTGCTTGAATTAATCCAGATCCTCCCCTTGGAATAAGAACATCTATAAATTCATTTAATCTCATCATCTCAGTTGCAACTT
>CAURJV010000166.1:0-4234 GCA_963524945.1 uncultured Clostridium sp. | reverse complement strand
GGAAAGGCATTAAGCTTAATGATAAAGCCTATTTCTCGACGGAAGCAAATTATACCCTAAACCAACATTGGTCATTTAATTTAGATGCCAATATTAATGGTAGTGGTACCCCAGTTAAAGCTATTAATAAAGGTGTGTATACCAAAGATATTGGTTTCTCTACTACATATTCCTATTCCGATATTTTCCAAGCTGGGCTAGGTGGGGGCGTCATGAAATTTGATGACGGCAACTTAAGAAAAGAATCCAATATCTGGTTGAAAATCAATACATTCAAACATGACCGTTGGGTGCTAACCAATAATTTCAGAGTCGATTACAGCAAAAATAAAACCATTGATTCTGCTGAATATTACAACCCATCAAAAGCGACAAGCTTGGAATTCGGTGCGGATTTAAGTTACTACCAACCACTTAATTATGGCTTAGTCTTAAATCATCATCTGAAAGCTAGCGTGGGTGTTTATAAACAGGCAGAACTCAGTCGAGAAAAAATGTGGTCAATCAGTTATGGTCACAACTGGCGTATTGGAAAACGCTACGCAATATCTTATGAAGTTGGTCGTAAAAAAAATATTTATGATGGCTCAGCTGAATTTAATAACTTTGGAAATTTAACTTTTTCAATTTATTACTAATTAATTCTATTTAAGCGGTACTATTTTATGAAATCTCTAAAAAATATTTTCAGAGCAATTATTTGCTCTATTTCTCTTTTATCTGCTTTTTCTTTTGCTCAAGAACGCTATAGTGTTCTGGCTTATCATTCGGTCGTAGATGAAACTGCATCTAAAGATAAAAAAATCTATTTTCCACAAACCATTTCGGCCGAATTGTTAATTAAACATTTCAACTGGCTTAAAGAAAATAAGTACAACATTATTAGCTGGCAGCAAGTCATTGATGCGGAAAATGGGAAAGGTACATTACCCGATAATGCAGTACTATTAAGCTTTGATGATGGTTACGAAACTATGTATAGCGTTATTTTTCCACTATTAAAAGCGTACAACTATCCAGCTATTTTTGCACCTGTAACCAGTTGGTTGGATACACCTCAAAATCAAAAAATTCATTATGCCGATAAAATACTAGATCGTTCCGTCTTTGCTACCTGGGAACAAGTAAAAGAAATGGAGCAAAGCGGTCTAGTTGAAATAGCCTCTCATACTCATGATATGCATAAAGGGGTAAATGCTAACCCTGCTGGTAGCAAAATACCTGCAGCAATCGTACCTGAATATAAAAATGGTCAATATGAAACTAAAGAATCCTATCAAAAAAGGTTATTAGAAGATTTTAAACATTCATCTCAAACTATTTTCAATCATATTGGGAAAAAACCTCGAATTATAGTATGGCCTTATGGACAATTTAATGATATTGCTGTTGAAACAGCTAAACAAACAGACATGCCCTATCATTTTTCTTTAGGAGAAAAGCTTATCAACAAGGTCGGGGATAGACATATCGGCCGTTTATTGTTAAATACTGAAACTGACTTAGCCACAATAAAAAACTATTTAAACAGAGTAGATGAAGAACGTAAAATTCAACGTGTAGTGCATATTGACTTAGATTATGTTTACGATGTAGATAAAAAACAGCAAGCTAAAAATCTTGATAAACTTATTGAAAGAATTCATAACTATGGAATTACAACCGTTTATCTTCAAGCGTTCTCTGATCCGGATGGGAATGGTGTAGCTGACGCTTTATATTTTCCAAACCAATATCTACCTGTTCGAGATGATATTTTTGGCCGTATAGCATGGCAATTACAAACCCGTGCTGGTGTTGAGGTATATGCTTGGATGCCTGTGCTTGCCTTTGATTTACGTAATAAAGTAAAAGATGCAGAATATGTTATCGATAGCCGTACTGGAAAACCATCAAAAGAGTCATATTTACGTCTTTCCCCCTATAATCGTAAGAATATTGAAATTATTAAATCTATTTACAACGATTTATCTTTCTATGCCAAATTTAATGGCATTTTATTCCATGATGATGCATTTCTAACTGATTTTGAAGGAAACGAAGGTAATCATGCAACTGGAGTTGTTAGCTCTCAAGCCAAACAAAAAACACTAGATCTTATTAGCTTAACCCACCAACTTAGTGATGCCTTAAAACCTTATTTCTTACGTGGCTCTTACTCACTTAAAACTGCTCGTAATCTTTATGCATCAGTTATAACAGATCCAAATGCAGAAGAATGGCTAGCTCAAAATTTAAAAACGCTCACTGAAAATTATGATACAACCGCAATTATGGCAATGCCATATATGGAAAACGAGCATTCTATTTCAGAAAAAGAAGCTCATCGATGGTTCTCATCTCTCATTGAAAAAGTCAAAGCGCAAGTGCCATTAAATAAAGTCCTATTTGAATTTCAAGTAGTGAATTGGAGAACCCAAAAGCCAATTCCAGAAGTAGAACTCATTGATTGGATGAAATTACTGCAACAAAACCGTATTTATAGTTATGGTTACTACCCAGACAATTTCTTAAATAATCAACCTAACCTAGGCAAAATGAAACCGCACTTTTCAATAAATACTAATGTGGGTAAACCATAAGGATTGATTATGAATCAACAATTCTTAGAAATGCTTAGCATCTTCGTATTTATGTATCCTGCTGGAATGGCAATATATTGGGTAACTGCAAGCCTCTGTTATTACCTTTTTATGGAAGGAAAGTTCGGGCAACCAACTTTCCAGCAAATGCCAAAAGAGCGAGTCCCAATGGTCAGCATTATGGTGCCCTGCTACAACGAGGGAGATAATTTAGATGAGGCTATCCCTTATTTACTTCAGCTTAGATACCCAAATTATGAACTCATCTTTATCAATGATGGTAGCAAAGATAACACGGGTGAAATTATTGAGCGTTGGGCAAAAGAAAACAAACGCATTGTTGCACTTCATCAAGAAAACCAAGGTAAAGCCAGTGCATTAAACCATGGCCTATTAGTTGCTAAAGGGGAATACGTCGCTTGTATTGATGGCGATGCCGTATTGGATTTCGATGCTATCGATTATATGGTGCAATCCCTTGAATTAAACCGTTCTTATGGTGCCGTTACAGGTAATCCTCGTGTACGTAACCGTAGTACCATCTTAGGTCGATTACAGGTCTCTGAATTTAGTTCCATTATCGGTCTAATCAAACGAGCACAAAGCTTAATGGGAACAATCTTCACTGTATCTGGCGTATGCTGTCTATTTCGAAAAGAAATAATGGAAGAAATTGGCGGCTGGAGTACCAATATGATCACTGAAGACATAGATATCAGTTGGAAAATTCAAACCGCTGGTTACAACATAATGTATGAACCTAGAGCCTTATGCTGGGTATTAATGCCTGAACGCATTTCCGGTTTATATAAACAACGTTTACGTTGGGCACAAGGCGGAGCTGAAACTATTCTGAAATATTTCCCACAAGTCTGGCGATGGAAAAACCGCCGTTTGTGGCCTATGTACGCAGAATATTTAGTTACTGCGAGTTGGGCAATTTTATTAGTTATATTGGTTGCACTTGCACTATACCGCAAGTTTATTTTAGGTATGGGTATTCAAAACATGGAATTGTTTGAAACGAATATATCGATCATGTTTTTTTCCTTCTTCTTACAGTGCCTCTTAAGTCTATACATAGATTCACGTTATGAAAAAGGATTGATCCAATATGGAATTTCTTGCATTTGGTATCCCTATGTTTATTGGTTACTCAATACCGTAACACTGCTAGTAGGGATTCCAAAAGCAATTTTTAGAAACAAGTCCAAATTAGCTGTATGGACAAGCCCTGACAGAGGAGTTTAAATATGACAACGGCTACTTTACAACAATTGATGGTAATTAATAAAGGTAGAAGCCTTCCATTACTGATAAAAACCAAAAGCGCTTTATTAGATATTGCTACATGGGCTTTATGGGGTTATGTCATCACTTTTGTAGCAAGATATGCGGATCGCATCTTCACCAAACCAATTATTGATAGTTTATTATTCCTTGATATTGTCAGTATTATGTTTACTGTATCAGCAGTATTGGTAGTATTGGCTTATGTTTGGTCTATTCTCACCGTAGCGAAAGAATAACTCACAAAAAACCTTAATATAAAAAACCGCACTTTGATTTGAAAACCAAAGTGCGGTTATTTTTAGGGATGTTTAATTAGATACGATATTCTCTAATTAAGCTTTTGGACCTGCTGCGATAAG
>CAURJV010000165.1:0-4240 GCA_963524945.1 uncultured Clostridium sp. | reverse complement strand
CATTCTGTTCAATTTTCAAAGACCAATTTTCTTTCCTACACTTTACTGTAGTTATTAATTATGTCACCCTCAAGCGACTTTTTTAGTATATCATCTGTTTTATAGACTGTCAACAACTTTTTTGATTTTTTTAAAATCTATATTAAAAAACATTTTTTCTAAATTCATATTGAAGTTGTTTATATGCCTCAGCGACGTTTTTTATCTTAACATATATAATAATTATATTAATATATTAAATTATACAATCAAATATGTTTATATCCACTATAATAGCAAATTTATATGTAATTCTCTCTAATGCTATTAGTGATACGCTAGGCATAGTTACATTATATAATGATACATAATTTCACTAATCATTATTTATTGCTATCATATTTATAAAGGAATTCAATATAACCTATATAAAAACAGCAAATCCTGCTTACAAATATTTTTGCAAACAAAACTTGCTGTTTAAAACTTGTCTTTAATATATTTATAATATATTAAATGATTTTTTTCTAATTAGTTTACGGATTAATAATTTATTTATTATACCCTATCTTCTCTAAAATAATTAGAGCAGTATCTTCAATAGCTCTTTCTGTAACATCTATAGTTTTGCATCCTATTTTTCTCATTATTTTATCTGCAAAATCAAGTTCTTCTAGAACTCTCGCATCGCCCGCATATTCGATATCAGATGTAATTCTATGAAACTTATCCAATCTTCTTTTCCTTATTTCAATTAATCTGAGTGGATTTATAGTTAATCCAAATATCTTTTTTCTGTCGATCTCATATATCTCATCTGGAACACCCACCTCAGGCATTAAAGGAATATTTATGGCCTTTACTCCCTTGTTAGCTAAATACATGCATAGTGGTGTTTTGGAAGTTCTTGAAAGTCCAATTAATACAACATCAGCATTTTTTAATCCTCTATAATCTTTACTATCATCATATTGCATAGCAAATTCCATAGCCTCTATTCTCTTAAAATATACTTCGTCTGTTTGCCTCATAGCACCTGGATTGTATGTAGGATGTGTATTTAATATAGTTGATGCTACATTTATTATTGGCCCTAATACATTCATAACTGATATATTTTTTTCCATTGCCTTTTGCGTCAAATGCTCTCTTACATTAACAGTAATTATAGTAGATACAATTATCACATTTCCACACTCATTTGCAATGTTCATCACATCATCAACGTCTTCTAAAGATTTTACATATGGAATTCTTTTAACATCTACCTTTACTGTAAATTGGCTTGCCGCTGCAACAGCAACTTGGTTCGCAGTTTCTCCTATTGAATCTGATACTGCTAAAATTGTTAACATATTTATACCTTCTTTCTCATAATCTCATAGTGATTTTTATACCTTACTCTTTTTTTATAAATATATACCTTAACTATAACCAACAATATTTAAATTAATTATGTATGTATTTTTTTCTTATCTCTATATTAAACTAAACTTGCTTTATTTAACAGTAGTGAATTTTTTTTTACTATATGTTACACTTTAGTATAGCGTAACACAATTACAGTTGGAGGTACTTCTATGAAAAATAAAAAAGTGTTAACTATAAGTATTCTTCCTTTGATGTGGACTATATATGTCTTATTCGAGCTTATCACCGGAAGAATTGATGATTTCAGAACAATTCTCTTTAATATCGTACTAATTATATTATTTGCATTAGTCGGTCTATTTAGCTACATAATTGGAATTAAATACGAATGTGGATTTAATTCTAATGTACTTGTAATCCTATTTTCGTTTCTTCTTCTATTTGATCAAGGAATAAAGATACTAATTAAACTCTTGTGGTTTAATAATGATTTTCCCATAATATCTAGCTTATTATATTTTCGACCCATAATTAACACTGAAGGTTCTTGGCTAAATGCTAGATTTGGAACATCTGTTAATTTTCCTATTTTAATAACCATAAATATATTGGCTATTCTTATTTTTATAGAGGTATACAGATACTATTTATACAAAGGAAATAAGGATTTTTGGGCAGATATGTGCTTTATCTTTGTATGTTGTGGTGCCACATGCTCATTAATCGACAAGATCTTTTATGGTGGTAGTTTAGATTTTATAGGAATAAGCAATTTATTTATTGCTGATGTAAAAGACCTATATATTAATATAGGAATATTATTCTTTGCTCTTACTATGTTTAATAATGGATACCTTGCATCTAATGAAGATACATCTTTTAAAGAAGATATTCAATCATTAAGAAATTTTTTCTTATTTATAAAAAAGGATATTTCTCATAAATTCAAATCCTTCTAAACACTTATATGATAAATTGATAATACCTATAAATACTTATTTAATATTATTTATTATATAAATTTGTAGTATATATGTTGCAGTAATAATCCCACATTTAAAATTTTGATAAGCTAAGTGTTCAATTAAGACAGAAATGCGAAACCCAATTGCAACGTATATATATTATATTTTATAATTTAATGAGAAAAATAAAAAAGAGTTTTACTGAAAGTAAAACTCTTTTTTTTATATAAATACTAAGCAAGTTTTCAAATAATATTACTTTTAATAAAGTAATTGGTGGCTCACCCGGGAATCGAACCCGGGACACCATGATTAAAAGTCATGTGCTCTACCGACTGAGCTAGTGAACCATCTTACCTCGCAACGTCCTACTCTGCCACACAGTCTCCCATGCAGTACCATCGGCGCTATAGACCTTAACTTTCCTGTTCGGAATGGGAAGGAGTGTTACCTCTATGCCATCATCACGAGATTTAAACAATAATTGATAATTTTTTTATTTCTTGTTTAAATTTATAAAACAATCTTTATAATAATTATTTTATAATATCTTGTCGAAAACTTGTCTCAACAAGATATTATTATACATAGTATTATCTATTATGTCAACACTTATTTAGAAATAAATTTTATTTTATTTTTTCTATATATTCTTTTATTAAATCTACAGATTTTTTAAACTTATCCAACTCTTCTTTTGTCATGTGGATTTCTACTACTTCTTTAACTCCATCAGCATTTAGAACGGCAGGTACTCCACAGAAAACATCTTTTTCTCCATACTCACCATCTAATAATGTAGATACTGGCATTATTTTATTTTCGTCATTTATAATCGCTTTTATAATTCCTACAGCTGCTGTTGCTATACCATAATACGTTGTTCCTTTTCTATTATACACTTCCCAGCCTGCCCTCGCCGTTTCTAAGACCAGTTTATCTAAATCAACCTCTCCTACTCTGTCTTTATTATCTTTTAATATCTCGTAAAATGATTTTCCTCCAACTGTAACGTGAGACCATGGAACCATTTGTGAATCTCCATGCTCTCCCATTGAATATCCTTGCACACTACGTGGATCTACATTTAAGAGTTCTCCAATGAAATTTTTTAGTCTAGCTGAATCAACTGAAGTACCAGTACCTATAATATGACTCTTTGGCAATCCAGATATCTTATAAACATGATATGCCATCATATCCACTGGATTTGAAATAACAATAAAGTGTCCTTTAAATCCACTCTTCATTATTGGTCTTACAATAGATTCTACTATTTTAGCTGATAACTCCAGTGTGTCTAATCTAGTTTGCCCTGGCTTAGGTGGTGCACCTGCTGTTATCACTATAATATCCACATCACCACATTGCTCGTAGTTTCCTCTAATAATTTTTATATTTCTATTCAAATACTCAATACAATGGTTTAAATCCATTACTTCTCCTAGAGCCTTTTCTTCGTTTATATCAATCATTAATATCTCATCACATACCCCCTGAGTCATCAAACTAAAGGCTGTACTAGACCCTACTAATCCTGTTCCTATAATAGCAACTTTACTTTTTTTTAAACTCATATATAACTCCTTTTAAAAAATTTATTCTTACTTATATTATTTTTTTATTTTACAACAATTTATTCATCTATAATTACTTATATATGCATTATCAAATATTATGGATCATATTATAAACTATTGCAAATTTACTCCAAAAGCATAAAATCAATCAGAATATACAATACTTAGCTAACTAATAAATTAATTGAATCTTTTATTCTTAAATATTTATAATATAGGAATTAAATTTCTTTTTTTATAATTTGCTTTAAAACAAAAAAGGTTGTTAATAAAATTAACAACCTTTGTTATGGTGCGTCATCAGGGATTCGAACCCTGGACACCCTGATTAAGAGTCAGGTGCTC
>CAURJV010000164.1:0-4369 GCA_963524945.1 uncultured Clostridium sp. | reverse complement strand
TTTGATATAGTTTTTATTGAAACTGGGGCACCACCATAATTAGATGCTAAGTCAACCATAGCTCTAACTCCATATCTTCCTTTAGTTGAAAGTTTCATTATTTCTTCACCCCTTTTCGTTTTTTGTTGATATTTTCTAGTTTTTCTAGTATTATAAAAGATATATTAAATTCGCTTATATCTTACCAAAATACTCGGCTTTTGTCAAACGATAATTGCTATTATTTTTTTATTTCTGCCCAGTATTTCCTCAAACTCTCTTCATATTTATTATTTTGTTCATTATAATAAATCTTTCCAAGCAGTTCTTGCGGTAAATAACTCTGTTTTACATAATTATTAGGATAATCATGAGGATATTTATAGCCACCAACACCAAGGTTTGCTGCTCCAGAGTAATGAGCATCCTTTAAATGCATTGGAACATCTCCAAAATTCATATTTTCCAGATCATTCATAGCAGAATCTATAGCTAAGCATGCACTATTAGATTTAGGAAGCGTTGCTAAATATATAACTATTTCTGAAAGAATTATTCTTGCCTCCGGAAGTCCAACCTTCAATGAAAGTTCTATTCCTGAATTAACAACAGATAATGCATTTGGAAATGCAAGACCAATATCTTCTGCTGCAATAACAGATATTCTTCTTATTATAGCCGTTAAATTTCCTCCTTTAATCAATCTAGCTAGATAGTGGACTGCTGCATTAGGATCGCTTCCCCTTATACTTTTTTGAAGAGCACTTAATAAATTGTAAAATTCATCTCCACTAGAATCAGCCCGCATACTTGATTGCCCTAAGCTCTCAATATATTCGCTTGAAATAACTCTAACCTGCTTAACCTGAGAATTTATCGCCATCTCTAAAATATTATAAGCTTTTCTATAGTCACCTTGAGATATCTCTCCAATATACTCTAATGCCTCATCTGAGTATTCTATCTCTATCCCTTCATCTATAAGCTTTTGTATAGATCTTTTAAGCCCAACTATTATGTCACCTGTAGTTAATGGTTTAAACGAGAATATATTGCATCTGCTTATTATTGCTTTGTGTATAACGAAATATGGATTTTCAGTCGTACTTGCGATTAAAGTTATTCTTCCATCTTCTATAAATTCTAACAATGCCTGCTGCTGCTTTTTGTTAAAATGCTGAAGCTCATCTATATATAAAACAACTCCATTATAATTTAATAAGCTATCTATATTATTAGTTATGTCCTGAATATCCTTAACCGATGCAACTGTTGCATTTAATTTATAAAATTTCTTATCTACATAATTAGCCATTATGTTAGCTAAAGTTGTTTTTCCCGTTCCTGGCGGCCCGTAAAATATGCAATTACATATGTTTTTTCCAGATATCAAGTTATATAATGGCTTTCCTTGACCTAATATATGCTGCTGTCCTACAAAATCTTCTAATTTATTAGGTCGCATCAAATCTGCTAATGGTCTCACCTTTCCCACTCCTTTCTGCAATTATCGTTTTAAAACGTAATAAAAAAACAATCGCTCACTCTCACTTTACTCACTTGCTATCAGAGTAAAATCTAAGGCGACTACTGAGTCGTATGCTCATTTTATAAATCTGACTTTTTGATCCTTTGGATAAAAATCCGAAAGACTAATATGCTTCTTTTTTATTCTCTCTAAGAATTCAACACTCCTAATCAGTAACTTTCATAATTTATACTATCAAAGAGTACAACGTCACAAATTTGACTTTAATATAAATTTCTCAAGAATAAAAAAATCTCAGAATATGCGCAGGTTATTGATTGAATCAAAACTTAAGATTTCTAATTTTCTATTTATCAGCATATATCACTAGAAATACTGTTCTTACTGCTATATTACTTATGCCTAACCCGAAATTTTTTGGTCATTTTAGACTTTTCATTTTCGTTAATACCTTAACTTATATAATAAACGTTATTTTATATAAAAATTAGGTTGTTGAATAAACAGAATTTGTAAAAAACAAATAAGTCATTCCTTTGTGATATAATAATTTCGCGAAAAACCTAAATATATCACATAAGGAATGACTCAAATATGATTATATCATTAAATATTAAAAGTGAAAATGACCATTATAAAATTTTTGAAGCTGTTAAAATTGCATTTGCTAGATTAAATTCGAATATTAAAAGTACTAAAGGGCGACCACGTAAGTATTCAGACGAACAAATAGTTGCATGTATATTATATGGCGTTAAAAGTAGTATTTTCAGTTTAAGAGAGCTTGAATACCGTACAAAGCAAGACCGTATGTTTCAGTCTATAATTCAACTTGATCAAGTACCAGATTATTATACATTCTCATTAAGAACTAAAATTTTAGAGAAGCATATATATTATGGTATTTATGCTATGTTTGTTGAACTTATCAATCCTGAAACTAGACTGTGTGCAATAGATGGAACTGCTTTAAGAAATTCAAAATACGATAGCGAAGCTAAATCCGGCAAGGGTACCCGCCTTGGATAATATAAAGGTTATAAATCACACTGTATTGTAGCAGTTAGTGATATTATAATTCCTTTAGTTTTGATTTAACAACAGATAATGTTTATGACAATCAAGTCTCAGATTTACTATATGAAGCTAAAATTTATAATCCATTTTTAATACTTGCAGATGCAGCATATGATTCAGTAGAACGGTTTAAAATTGCTTCTAGCTTATAATTTAATTTGTTAACTTATATAAATTGCGCAAGGCTAAAAGTATTGAATCATTTACTGATAAACGATATGAAAATGCTTTGTTTATTCACTTTCCTATCGGATCCAAATTATATAAAAACAGATTGAAAATAGAGCAATTATTCTCTATATTAAATGGATTATATAACTTAGAAAACCCAAGACCTTATGGACAAGCCAGATACGAACATCATATAAAATGGGTCTTATTAGCTTACTTATATAGATGAATTTAATAAAAAGCAGCAAGGAATAAAAACTAGAAAATATCCTTGGAATCTATAATTTCTAAGAATATTTTCTTATAAGAACCATTTGTAAAAATTAGTTATTCAACAACCTAAAAAATATATAAAATAACACTTTCCCCAATATTTTTCTTCGCTAGAAATAAAAATGGCGACAAGTAATATTATAGCAGATATAAAAAAATAAGAACAGAGTGTCGCAAAATGATTAAACTTTAATCAGGAGCGATGCTCCTTTTTGGTTTAAACTAGCAAATTTCTAAATATTTGAAATCCGATATTAATTATTTAAAGATTTCTGATTTTTAAGCGCACTAAAATAAGCCCAGTTAATTTATTCCATAATTAGGCAGTAGGTTTCAATTCATGAAGATGATTCTGAGTTTTTTCATTTTGTATTTTTGAATGTAATTTGTTAATGTTATAACCAAAACAAAGCAAAATAAATTCAGTTTGAACGCTATTTTTTCCACGTGTTAAAAATCTATTGAATTCATAATCACTTTTTAGAACTCCAAATGCTCCTTGGACCTGAATAGATCTATTCATTCTTAATTTAGTTCCAAATTCAGTTGTAATATTTTTATAGGATATTTCACGCTTTTCCACAAAAGTTTTTGAAACCTGCATTTTTCTATTTCCTTTTGCTTTTGTGCATTTTTACTTTGTAATCGCAATTATCACAGTTTTCGCATTCATACACAGTTACTTCTGATTTGTATCCACTTGCGGATTTTCTATAAATAATAGAAGTCGGTATTAATTTTCTATTGCTATGACAAATATAAAAATCCGATTCAGCATCATATTTCATATTTCCGCGCTTACTTATATCATTTTTAAAACTTCTTTTTTTCCACTTCTCATAAGTTTGTGGTTTTATATAAGGAGTTTGCTTATTTGATTCTAAGAATAAATAATTTTCTTCGCTTTCATAACCTGAGTCTGCAATTATATTAAGATATTTACAACCGATTTTTTCTTTCATATTATTAAGCATAGGTATTAATGTTGCTATGTCATTTCTATCATCAAATATTCCGACACCGGTTACGTATTCACTTTCAACTGCGATTTGCACATTATATGCAGGTTTTAATTGACTATTCCTCATATGATCATCTTTCATATGCATGAAAGTTGCGTCTGGATCAGTTTTAGAATAACTATTTCTTTTTGAAAATATTTTTTTACTCAATTTATATTTTTCCTGTCTCTCTTTATATTCAGATAGTTGCTCTGCCCACTTTTGAATTTTAGTTTTTCTTTTACCAATTCCATGAACAAACTCTATGTTTCTTTTCTTTTTTTCATATTCAACCCATTGAAGAATTTTATCAAACATTTTTCTTCATTTTTTAAAATAGTTTTTTTCCAAACAAATGTATAACGATTAGCATTCGCTT
>CAURJV010000163.1:0-4599 GCA_963524945.1 uncultured Clostridium sp. | reverse complement strand
TAGTAAAGCCATTCCAAGCGGATAGAGTTTTAGAAGCTATAAAGAAAGTTGTAGGTTAATATAAAAGCAATAATACAAGAAATGAATTATAACAGGCTATAAATAAATCTTTGCAGATTTTAAAGAAATTTTAATTTAAGTGTCAATTATTAATGGTTGATTGTATATTATTGTAGAGGAGGAGTATGAATGCAAATAGTAGTATTCAAACTAGGAGAAGAACATTTTGCAGTAGAAACAGATAGAGTCCAAAGTATCAATGATACTATGGGGATTACAAAAGTTCCTAAGGCTCCGAGTTATATTAAAGGATTGATAAATTTACGTGGGAGCATTAAATCTCTTGTTGACATAAATTTGTTACTTGATGTAACTCCTGGAAAAGAACAAAATAATATAATTATTTTAACAGTAGAAGATGAAGAAATCGGAATATCAGTGGATGAGGTTGAAGAAGTTTTGGATATAGATGAGAAAAATATACAAAAAATAGAAAAAGATGCAGGTAAAGCACAGCCTTATATTAAAGGTATATTAAATTATGATGAAAAACTTCTTACAATAATAGATATTGACAAATTATTAAATTAGTTTATTGAAATGAGGGAAAAATATGGCAGATGTCTTATCGCAAAGTGAAATAGATGCCTTATTGTCTGCCTTATCTACAGGTGAAATAGAGTCAGAAGATGTTGGTAAAGATGAAGAAAAACATAAAGTTAAGCTTTATGATTTTAGGAGTCCTCAAAAATTTTCAAAAGAGCATATAAGGACACTTGAATTGATTCATGATAATTATGCGAGAATTATTTCCAACTACCTAACAGGTCAGACTAGGCAAAATGTTAAGGTTAAGATAGAATCTGTAGAGCAGATAACATATGAGGAATTTATTCACTCTGTGCAAAACCCTACCATTATTACAATATTTAAAATGGCTCCATTATCAGGGACGATAATATTTGAAACTAATCCTCAATTTTCTCTTCAAGTGATAGATGTTTTACTTGGGGGTAAGGGGAATAGAAAAGCTGAGACAAAAGAATTTACGGATATAGACAAGAATATAATGAGACAAGTAACTACCGGAATGATAAGTAATTTAAAGTTAGCATGGGATTCAGTATTAGAAGTTGAGCCAGAAGTAGAAGCAATTGAAACTAATCCGGCAATCAATCAAACACTAGCACCCAATGACCCTGTAGCGTTAATAACATTTTCAGTAGAAATGAATAAGAGAAGCACATTTATTAATATGTGCCTTCCTTACTTGAGTGTAGAAAAAATATTAGATAAATTAGTAGTGCAATATGCATTTAAGACTGATAATGAAGCTTCAATGGCTGAATCAAGAGAAAAAATAGAAAAGGGAATCAATAAAGTTGATGTTGAGATTATAGCGGAACTTGGAACCGCTAATATAACAGTAGATGATTTCTTGAAACTAACAGTGGGTGATGTAATTAAGCTTGATAATAAAAGTTCATCACCAATAAAAGTATATGTAGGTAATGAAGAATGTTATTATGCTAAACCGGGTGTAGTAGGAAAAAATGCAGGTGTTATGATTTTAGATATAACGGATAAGGAAGTGAATGGGTATGAGCAATAACTTTTTATCGCAAGAAGAAATAAATGCACTATTAGCAGGTGAAGATTTAGCTTCTACTGAAGCAGAAAATGTAGACACGTCAGCTGATGGTAATAAAATAGATACAGGAGTTATAACTGATATTGATAAGGATTTGCTTGGAGAGATCGGAAATATTTCTATGGGATCAGCTTCGACTGCCTTATATCAGCTTATAAATCAACAAGTTAACATAACTACTCCAGTAGTTAGTGTAACTACATTAAAAGAAATAAAAGAGGGGTTTGAAACCCCAAACATTGTTTTAGATATTGAATATATTGCAGGGATAATAGGAAGAAACATTTTAATTATAAAAACATTAGATGGCTTAGTTATATCTAACCTTATGATGGGTGGAGATGGGAATATCACTGAAACTCATGATTTATCTGAAATAGAGATTAGTGCAGTTTCAGAAGCTATGAATCAAATGATAGGTTCTGCAGCTACATCAATGGCTACTATGTTTGGAAGAAAAGTTGATATATCACCACCAAGTGCTAAAATTGTAGTTGATGGATCTATACCAATTTCGGATGCAATACCAGAAGATCAACCTATAGTAAGAGTATCATTTAGAATGACCATTGGAGATATAGTGGATAGTAATATAATGCAAATATTTCCAATAGAGACAGCTAAAAATATTGTTTCAATAATGACTGGAGAAGATAAGGAAAAAGAAGTGGCAGTATCAGAACCAGTAAAAGATAATAAAAAAGATGCAATTGTAAATAAGGAAATATATGAACAGCCAGATCAAGTTCAACAGCAGCCACAGTATCAACCAGAGCCTCAATATCAGCAACAATATCAACAAACACAATATGAACAGCCAAGAATGCAGCAGCCGGTAGAGGTTCATGCAGCAACATTTGAACCGCTAGTACCGCAAAACAGCGTTCCGCCAATAAAGAATATTGACTTAATATTAGATGTTCCTTTAGATATATCTGTAGTTCTAGGAAGAACAAAGAAAAGTATACAGGATATCTTAAACTTAGGGACAGGTTCGTTAATAGAGCTAGATAAACTTGCAGAAGAACCAGTTGAGATATTAGTCAATGGAAAACAAATAGCTTTAGGTGAAGTTGTTGTAGTTGATGAAAATTTTGGAATAAGAATAACTAATATAGTAAGTAGTGTTGAAAGAATAAAGAGATTAAAATAAAAACTCCCGAGAGGGAGTTTTTATTTTTTTAGGAAAAATTTTGTTAGAATCCTTTATAGATTTCTTTTTTTACGTATATATTAATTAGAAGGATAAATATACACTTATAAAAAGAGCAGCTATGCTGCAATGCGGAATTTTTTTAAGTGTAAGAAAACTTTTGTGAATTAATTTATTAATATATATGAAGGGGATTGATGAGCATGAGAGAAAGAAAGTATGTTAAATTTAGAGTTGATATGTATGAGGATACAAAATTTAAAATAATAGATAGGATGATTAATAGAGATCTTATTCACTATGTTTGGAACAGGGTGGTTGTTTTGGCTGGAAAGGTAAATCAAGAGGGAGAATTATATATGTCAAAAAATATTCCATACACAGTAGAGACTTTATCAATAGAATTTAATAGAGAGATCAGTGAAGTAAAAGCTGCATTAGAGGTTTTAATGAATTTGGAAATGATCGAAATCGTAGATAATAATATATACAAGGTGAAAAATTTCGTGAAGCATCAAAATATCAAAGTCAAAGAAAAAAATGAAATTGTGAAAAAAGATAGTGAGGCAAAAAAATCAGAAAATATTGAGATGGATAAAAATAAGAGCATAGAAGTAAGTACGAAAAATGTGATTCCTATAAAAGAAAAAGAAGAAGTCGATACTAAAGAAAATAAGGACAATGAAATAACACTTTTAAAGGTTGGTGATCAAAAAACAAATAGTGAAAATGAACGTGATAATAATAGTAATGTGATTGAAGCAAATAAGGAGGAGAGTAATCAACATAATAATTCTCCTGTAATTTTTGGGGGTAAGAAAAATTCAAGTAAGAAGAAGAGAAGAGTAAGTAAAAAGAAAAATGAGAGCGATATAAAAGTTTATGATGAAGATATTTCTGATGATACTATGGATAAAAGTAATAAGGATGATATTTTATGCTGGATTAGTGAAGGTAAAATTACATTGGGGGAAGGAGAAACTAAGATAGCAGAGTGGTCTTTTGATTAATGAGAACATATATTATGAATATTTTCTTAAAATAGTTGAACAAATTATTTTTTATTGACTTTTCTATAAACTTATAAAAGAAAAGTACGATAAGTATAGTAATGAAGTAGTAAGGCGCAATTAAATAACAAGTGTTATTTTCGTTCAAGAGCCTAAGAAATGGAGAAATGTATTATGAGTATTGATAGAATAAGTAGATCGACATATATAAATGCATATAACTCAAATAGCAGTAAAGCTGTGGAAAAGATAAAGAAAACTAATGATGTAGATAGAATTGAAATTTCAGAACTCGGAAAAAGTCTTAAAGGTTACTCGTTAGATAGTAATATAGAAAATACAAAAAAAATAGCAGATATTAAAAATAAAATAGATAGCGGAACATACAATGTTGATGCAAGATTAACTGCAAAAAGTATGTTAAATGCAATGAAGGAGAGTAAGGCATAAATATGATAAATGAACTTATTAAATTAATGCAAAGCCAAGAGGAAGAGTTGAAAATACTTTTAGAATTATTAGAAACTCAATATAAAATGATAATGAGTAAAGATGTATTTGGTTTAGAGGGATTAGTTGATAAGATTAATAAATCTGGTAAGAAAATTGCAAAACAAGAGATAGAGAGAAGAAATATACTTGGAGATAATGGGATAACAGAAGTTGTGAATAATTCAAATAATGAGGAATTAAGAGAAAACTATAATAATATAAAAAGAACATTGAATTCAGTTATTTCTCAAAAAGAAACAAATGATATATTATTAAAACAACAAATAATATTT
>CAURJV010000162.1:0-4601 GCA_963524945.1 uncultured Clostridium sp. | reverse complement strand
AAGCTGATTGACATGAATTTGCACATTCTTTGCATCCTGGCTTACATAAACTATTTTTAATGTTTGTTTTGTTTATAGTTTTTATATGTTTCATTACAAAAATCCTCCATTTTAAAAATATCCCTGCTAATTATATCATAATATACTAAAGTATAAAAGATTTGCTGGGACTCTTTTTATTTATATTTCTGTTTATATGGAATTATAAATAGAAAAGCTATTTTTCAAGATTTTTTTTCATCATAAGCTATTTAAGTATTTTAATTATAAGCTTCTCATTATTCTTTCTGATTGTATTGTATAATTTTCCATCAAATCATTATACATTCAAACTATTACCATAATATTATTTTCTTGTTTTATAGATATTAATAAACTCACCAATTAATCTCTTTGCAACAATACTATCAATAATAATTTGAAATTGTTCTCTTGTCTCAACGATCCCGCGCACACCTTCTATATTTTTTAAAATTCCAACATCCACTTTTTTAGTGTCTTTTAATCTCAACCTTAATCTAGTCATACAATTTTCTACAAATAAAATATTCTCTTCTGATCCAATCAAATCGAAAATGTCTCTTGCTATCTTACTAAAATCTATTGTCATATCTCTCTTCCCCCATTTTAAATTAGTATTACATAATAAAAATAGCCAACACATCAATAAATTAAATATTTAAACTTGTTGGCTTTTATAACCCTATTCAGTTTTAAAGCAATATTAATCTCTCATGAGAAAATTATACATACATATAAATAATTTGTGTATTATACTAAAGTATAATTTTGATTTAATTTGTAGTATTTTATATTATACCTTTTTCTTTTAACTGATTAATTGCTATTGTTTTGTTTCTTACATTTAACTTGCAATAAACAGATGCAATATGTTTTTTTACAGTAACTAAGGCAATATTTAATTTATCTGAAATCTCAGATTGCTTATATCCTTGATATACTAATTTCATTATCTCAATTTCCCTTGGAGTCAACTCTATTTTTTCTAAATTGCAATATCTTTTTAGATATATCTGATTATATTCTTTGCACTTTGGGATTAAACATTTTACATACGCACTTTCATTTTTAATAGATTCAAGTAATGGTAATATGTGTGGGGCTAATTCAACAAAACACATTACAATGTGGTCTTTTTCTGCTAGTTCAATAGCTTTTAACAGTGACTTTTTTGCAATTTCTCTTCCATATAACTTGTACTTTGCAATTGAATCAAATATGTATGCATATATTATTCCAAATATGCTGCTTTTGCCTGTATAGACTTCCAACATAATTTCTACCTGGATTTCTAATTCTATGTAACTACTCTTAAGTATCATCGCTAAACCTGTAATAACATGATTCATTCCTATAACAGGCATAATATCTTTTGATTCATGGCTTTCTATATTTTTAATCCACTTATTTAAATTTTCTAAATCACCAGTGATTCCGTCAATATATCCTATAGCTATCTGTGAGCCATTAAGAAAGATTGGAATATTAAGATTTTCATACTCTTTAATTAGATTATAAAAATTATCTTTAACCTCATTTTTATAATCTTTACTCACACAAATCCTTGTTAATAGAAATAGTGAACAAATTATTATGCTTGTCTGCTTTTTTGTTTTAGCTTTATGAAATGCCTTATATGCAAACAATTCTCCATTTTTACAATCCCCTGTTTCATAAAAATATTCAGCCATCATAAGGTAATTTGCACCTGCTGCTCCACCACTAGATATATGAATAAAATAACTTACTCCTTGTTGAAAAAATTCTACTAGCTCTTTCAAATGGCCTCCTTTTCTATGAAATAAGTATAAAAAATGAGGCGATCCAAAAGTTGCTGGCATTTTATTGTTTGCTATTTTTGAAACACCTCCATTAAAAAGCTCGTAGGCTTTTTTATGGTACTCTATCATTTTCCTGACATTATAAAATACTAATATGCTTTCTAAAAATGCAATTTCACCTAGTATCTGATTTTTATCTTTAAGATTTTTATCCTTTTCGTAAATAGCTTTAGCTTCATGCAATAGTTTAGCACCTGCTATCCGATTTCCGTACAGAATATGAAAAAATAAATAGGTCAGATAGGCTATAGGTCTTTTTATCTTCTCACTTATGATGAGTTCATTAAAAACTGGCTTTATAATTTCTTTATATAAGTTAGTAAGATCTATTGTATAATTTCTTTCTATTAAATCCAGTATGCGGCTATAATTCTTCGCTTTATAATAGTATTCCATTGCATATATATCATTAAAATTTTTAGCATACCAATCACCACAGATACTATTTATTCGTCCTAAATCCACATTTGACAATAACAATTCCTCTTCTAATGCATTTTTAAGGATCGAATGTAGTGTATATGTATTTTCTTTCTTATCATATCTTATAAAACAATTATTAGAGCATACTCTTCTTATTACCTCCTTAGATCTCTCATCTTCTGTAATATACATAGCTTGCTCAATCGTAAAATTCTCAACCAATGCGAGTTTTAATAAAATCTGTTTAGTAACTTCATCGAATTTATAATATACAGCTATTTTAATTAACTCTGTTGCCTTTGGAATATTATCAAATGTATTTTGGCTGTAATATTGAAGTAATGCTAGATACATAGCCGAAGTCCATCCGCCAGTATATTCATATAATTCTCTTTTTTCTGCTTCCGTCAATATTATTCCATTAATCTTAAAGAACTCTACTGTTTCATCAAAGGTAAACGCAATATCATCTTGACTCATTATCATACATTTTTGTTTTAGTTCAAGTTCCACATACTCATTTCCTGGCTTTTTCCTACTTATTATAACAATATGCAAATTATGTACATCTTCCAATACCATAGTCTTTATTAAATGATTAATATAAACTGTTTTTTCATCATCCCAATCATCAATAACCATAACCGTTTTTTGTTTTATCTCATTCCTAACTATATCTATTATCTTATAAACATCTTTGTTATTTTTGGGAACTCCTTGCTTATTTAAAATTTCACCTAATTTAAAATTAATATTTTTAATTAGATTGCAAAATTTATTCCATATCCATACATCATCAATCTCATCATTTGTTATATCAAGCCAAATTGCTTGCACTTCTTTATTCTTCTCTATAAAATTTTTAACTGCAATGGATTTTCCGTATCCCATAGATGCTGATATAAAATATACAGGTACTCGAAAAATTTCTAGCAATAGCTTATTAATACGCTTTCTATATAATAGTTTAGGTCTAAAAATTTCATTTTTCATATATAAATACCCCTTCATTTAAGGAAATGTGTGCGAAAACTACATTAGAATATTTTATCATACTTAAAATTCCATTTCAAATTTAGACTTTATTGTTAAAATTATACTAAAAGTTTATAAATAAAAGTTCCAAGTACTTAAACTTGGAACTTTATTAACACTATATTAAAGAGCAACTACTTTATTCAAAAGCGTATTATTTCTCTTTATAAATTCATCCATTTCAGCTGCATCTAATTCCTTATTTGCAATTTTAGCTAAATCTAAAATATGCTCACAAATAAATTTAACATCTTCCTTTTTAGCTTCATTCTTAGAAACTTCTAGAAGTTTCTTAATTATTGCACTCTTATTATTTATAACTAAAGTTTTTTCCTCATCAAACATACCCGGGAAGCTCATTCCTGATTTTGCATACATCTTACTCATTTGAGCCATTCTTCTTGACTCTTCTGAAACTAAAATAAGTGCTGGAGTTTCTTCATTCTTCAATCCCTCAATAGACAAATTCTTAATTTTGTCTCCAAGTGCATTTTTGAATAAATCTTCTATCTCCTTATTTAATGCTTTTACAGTTTCATCATTTTCATCTGCTTTACTTCCTAATGTATCTGAAATATCGGAGTCAATTCTCTTAAATTTAATTCCTGATTCATGCATCTCCAAGAACGAAATAAAGTGATCATCTAGTGAACAATCTAATATTACAGCATCTAAATCATATTCTTTAAACATCTTTATATATTGAGATTGTTGCTTTTCATCATTAGCATAAAATACTTTATTTTCATGCTTTTCTTTATTAACTTCAAGATAGTCCTTTAGTGTTACGAATTCTCCCTTTAAATTCTTAAAGATTATTATTTCCTTAATCTTATCATAGAATTTTGGATCTCTTAAGCAACCATACTTAATAAATATTTGAATATCAGGCCAGAACTTATTAAATTCTTCTCTGCTATTTTTAAATAAGTCAACTAATTTATCAGCAACCTTTTTAACTATATGGTTTGAAATCTTTGAAACTTCCTTATCATTTTGAAGGAAACTTCTAGATACATTTAAAGGCAAATCTGGGCAATCAATAGTACCTTTTAATAATAATAAGAATTCAGGTATTACTTCTTTAATATTATCTGCAACAAAGACTTGGTTATTATATAACTTAACTTGACCTTCTGTCGCTTCAAATTCATGAGTTAATTTAGGGAAGTATAATATTCCTTTTAAATTAAATGGATAATCTACATTTAAATGAATCCAAAATAATGGTTCATTAAAATCCATAAATACTTTTCTGTAGAAATCTTTATATTCTTCATC
>CAURJV010000161.1:0-4836 GCA_963524945.1 uncultured Clostridium sp. | reverse complement strand
GGGAGACATAAATAAAAATGATCTATCTTAGTATTATCTAAGATAGATCATTTTTATTTAGCTTATATAATATATTTTTAGCTTTTAAAAAGTGTAAGTTGCTCTTCAATTATAGGATAATTGGTGATGATAATTTCCGTTTCTATTGGTCGTGATGAATTAGAACTAATCATTCTTCTAACATTTACTTCTTTACAGGAATACCTTTGATCAGTATAAAGTGATTTTATATAATCTGTAGCATTATTTGTTAGCATACAATATACTCCCCGATTAGTTAGGTCATAAAATAGATTAGCTAATCTCTCGTGATCGGTTTTTGTGAATCCACCTGCTTGATAAGTATGGAAAGTATCGTCATATGGGCTATCAAAAAAAACAAAGTCATTTGTTTTTGCTTCTTTAGCAATATCTTCAAAGTCTGCACAGAGAATTTCTGTATATTTTAGCTGTTTAGAGCACTTTTCTAAATTATCATTTTCATATAAGACAACTGACTTTTTCTTTCCAGATGGGATATTAAAATCACCTTTAAGGTTTTCTCTAAACATACCGTTAAAACCAGCCTTATTAAGATAAATCATTAGTGCTGCATCAACTGAGTTGAGTTTTAATTTAGAATTACGACGTCTAGCATTAAATTTATCTCGCATTTCATAATAGTATTTTTCGTTATGATACTTAGTATGTAAATTTAATTCTCTTTTTACATATGATAAGTTGTCTCTAACTTGTTTATAACAGTTTATTAAATCTCTGTTTTTATCACCAATTATAGCATTATTAGGGCATAGATTAAAGTAGACTGCAGCACCCCCACAGAATGGCTCTATATATCGGTTAAAGTCTTGGGGCTTTAGTCGATTGATGGTATTTAATAACTGCCTTTTTCCACCAGCCCATTTTAATATTGGTTTTATTATAATCACTCCCCTTTATTTAATTATATTATATAAGAAAATGAGCTCATTTACATCAAGAATATGTTGTTTGTATGTTGTAAATAAGTTTTGTTTTTAAAGAATAGAATATTTGTAAAATCGAATAAATGATATAATCTTTATGTTATATTACAATATTTGACAAATATTGTAATATAACATAAAATAAAATCAAAGAGGTGAGCTTATGGAAGAAAAACGTGAAAAATTTAAGAGATTAGCTGAAAGTCGAACTAATAAAGTGATAGATATGTTGGGGCTTATTGGTAATTTATCTAATCAATCTAATTATGAATACACAGCTAGAGATGTTAATAAGATATTCTCTTCGATAGAGAAGGCGTTGGATGTTCAGCGAGAAAGATTTAATAGTAATCTAAGCAAAAGACGTAGATTTAAGCTTTAATAAGGGGGGCTTAAGATGAATGAGTGTTGGCATTTTATTAATAATCAATATGGGGCTGATACGGGGTTAAAGGATAGCAATATGTTAATGTTTGCTAAAGATCCTTTTGAAAGTTTGGCACGTGAGGTGTGTCAAAACTCTATTGATGCGAGAGCAAAAGATAGTAATCAGCCAAGTATCGTTCATTTTAAAACTTTTAAGCTCAAAACAGACGACGTTCCTGGAATTGACTTATTAAAGAAGAATGTTCAGAATTGTTTGGATTATTGTAAGAGTCTGAATAATGACTCAGAAGCTACTGATTTGCAGACTATGCTAAATTTACTCAACCAAGATTATTTAGAATGTCTAAGAGTGAGTGATTTTAATACGACTGGACTGATAGGTGTAGATACAAATAAGACTGATTCACCATTTTTTTTACTTACTAAAGGATCTGGTAGTACTAATAAACATGATGGTCAGGCCGGTTCTAAAGGAATTGGTAAATATGCCGCTTTTGCAGTTAGTAATTTGAATACAGTTTTTTATTCAACTAAAACCTTAGATTCTAAAGAAGGTGGAATGGGGATTTCTAAGCTGCGATCGGCACCTATAAGTGAAGATGATCCATATTTACTTACAACTGGTATCGGATATTATGCATTAGATAAAAATATGCCTATTAAACATCCGCTTTTACTCGATAAGAATTATAAACGAGATACAACAGGTACAGATGTTTTTATATTAGGTGTAGAACTTGATGAATTAACAATTGAAAAAATTGTATATACTATCCTTGATAGTTTTATGTATGCGATTTTAAACAATAATGTTGAAGTAAAAGTTGAAAATTATAATATTAATAAAGATACGTTAGAGGAATATCTTAATATTGAGTTTTTAGATAGAGTTGAAATAGGTGAAAAAGCCAAAAAAGCTTTGTTGGCTCAATATGAGTTGTTAAGTTCGGATGAGATCTCATTTGAAACTATTAAACTTCCTAATGATTATGGGGAAATTAAAATTAAGGTTAAGTTATACGATCCTCAAACTAATGATATTGTTAGTAATCAGTGTGATATTATTAGGCATCCTTATATGAAAATTAAGAAGTATGCACCTGAAATACCATGTTTGTATTCGGCTGTATGTGTTATTGAGGATCCATCTATAAATGAAATGTTAAGAAAGATTGAAAACCCGCAACATACAGAATGGGAAGTTGAGCAACTTATTACAGATAAGAAGACTAAAACACGATATAAAGGATTAGTACGTTCAATAAATAAAGTAATAAAAGAGTATATTAGTAATATAGCAATGGCTAATATTGAAGATACAACGGATTTGCCTTTAGCTAGTTATTATATTCCTGATATTCAAGAACTTGGTTCTGAAAGTGGTAAGCAGTTACTTCGAGAGAAGGCTAGCATATCATTTGCTCAAAGAAGAAGTTATGATAAACCTAAAAAAACTACGAAGAAGGAGAAAAAGGAGAAGAATAATTCTAAGCGTAGTGGTAATAGACGAATAGATAATATTAGATTTGCATCTATGTATCATGATTCTACAAAAGAGTATACGCTTTTCTTTAAAGCACCATGTAATGCAAACAATTGTGAACTTAAGTTGTTTGCATGTGGTATGGGAAGTGATCGACCACAATTAGATATTCTTAGTGCTAGTTTAAACAATAACCCTTGTAATATTCGTAATAATCAAGTTATATATGGCTTTGACTTAGAGGAAAAGCAAGAATATATACTAGAATATAAAATTGCAAATGATGAAAAACTAGCTGTGGAGGTTGAATTAGATGAAATTAGGTAAAAGACTCTTTCCATATCCTCTATTAAATAACAATTCTGAATTAAGTACTTATACATCAGATAGTTCATATAAGTTTGTGGTAGATTTAGAAAATGGACTTCCGGAAATTATAAATCGGAATATTCGTTTAAAAAATGTTCGATTCGAGCTAGAAGAAGATCAGCTATTAAATCTATATAAAGAAGAGAAGTTATCTTCAATTCTTGTAGTTGAATGTTCACAGTCTTTATATCGGGATAAATTTATTATTCGTGAAGAGGGGATAGATATAGATCTTCCATTAAATAAAATTAATGGTAATTTAGTTATATCATCATTTTTAGTTGCAAAGGAGCGTATTGAGAATTTTCATAGTGAATCATTTCAATATCCTTATAAAAAATTTAACTATACATTTGACCCTAATGATATAGTTGCTGCAGATGATGGGTTTTCTTTACATGTAGATATTAATGAGCTTGAGCCTAGTGATTTACCATCTATTTTTCAGGTAGTAAAAAAAGAGGATGCTAAAAATGTAGCCTTTGATAGTAATGGATCTAAAATTAATATACTTTTGCCAGATGAATCGTATAATAATTTTAACTTTATTAAACAAAATCCTAAATTACTTAGTGTTGGGTTAGGCTTACTTGCAGTCCCTGCCTTAGCATTTTCCTTAAATCGTCTAAAGATTAATCTAAAATCTGATGATAGTTCAATTGATGAATTATGTGATGAATATGCTTGGTTTAGATCGGTTTGTGAGTCTTATTTTAAAACATATAAAAAAGAATTAACAAAGGATGATTTAATTGATGGTGATTGCTTTATTATTGCACAAGAGATTTTAGGATCATCATTAACTACATCACTAAATGACATTACTAAGTTTAGAGAAGAAGGTGATGAATGATGGATACAATACAAGTAAAAGTTATATCAGAACAAGCTTTAGCTCATCTTAAATTTAATAGCAAACAAGCTAAAGAATTATTTACCTCTAATAGAGATAATGGAAATTGGATTTATACTGCACTCAGAGATTTAGATGCTCCAATTTTTGAAGATAAACCCTATAGAATACCAGATTTTAAGTTGTACACAGTAATAGGGGCTAATGATTATGACGTTGAGTATAAGAATGGGATTATTTTATATAATGCATTGAAGGAATTACCTCCATATTTATTAGGGGATATAAGGTTCTGGGTTTGGTTAATATTTGAAAAAGCTTATAAAGAATCTTTAAATATGATGCGGTCGTCAGATAAAGAAAGTTCTTATTTGAATCAGCTACTAGGAGCACAAGGACAACGTAGAGGAATATTCCAGAATGTGTTGGCCAGAATATGGGCTCGTATATATTTTTTAGTAGATAGAGATGATTTTGAGTTATGTGAGTATGTAAGTAAAAATCCATATCGTTTTAGAGATTTAGGATGGAGAAGTATTTCTAATTATCCATTTTTTAATAGGGGCTATATACAAGCAATTAAAGATGTAAATTCTATGCCTGAGTTTTCTGATAAGGAAGATAATGACATATATACTGAACTTATAAAAGAAGTTACTAAGTTAGGTAGTATAAAATGTGTAGATATCATGTCAAAAGAGGAAGTATTTGATTTTGTTCGTTCAAAGTATATCACTCTATTGCGGGCTAATAAATCAGCATAAAAGCATAGTGTATAT
>CAURJV010000160.1:0-5142 GCA_963524945.1 uncultured Clostridium sp. | reverse complement strand
ACAAGTTGAGATAGTGTAAGTTCAATAGATGAATTTACACTACCTCCTAAAATTATTTTTTGCATAGTTACTACTTTTTTGTTCTTTGAATGTAGTATCATTATTAAGAGTATTAATAAGAATACTAATGGAGGGGTTACTATAGCACCTGATACGCTCCGTAGCGTATATATAAATAAACCCATTTAATCCCTCCCTATTTAATCTTTTCTCCTATTTTTTCAACCGCTGTCTTTAGCTGCTCATCAGCATTTTTATCATAGCTCTTTTCATCAATACCAACAGGTGTTGTAACATCAAAATCTGGGGCTATCCCTTTTTTATGAATATTCTCTCCATTTGGAGTATAATATTTAGAAATAGTTACTTTAAGTCCACCAATATTATCATCAAATTTGACTGTTTGCTGAACTATACCTTTTCCAAAAGTAGTTTTTCCAACAATTGTTGCTGCGCCATAATCTCTTAAAGCACCTGTAACAACTTCTGATGCACTAGCGCTATTTTCATTAACTAGTAAGACCAATGGCATGCCTTCAGCATCTCCACCAATTGATAATGAATCATTTCTGTTTTCATATTTATCAATTGTGTAAGTTATTATCTTTCCTTTCGGAATAAACTGTGATGCAACACCTACTGCTTCTGTTAATAGCCCACCAGGATTTTCTCTCAAATCTACTATCAAGCCTTTCATCCCTTGGGATTTCAATTCATCAATAGTATTTTTGAAATCTTCAGCAGTATTTTCATTCATGAAAGTTTTTATACGAATATACCCTATTGAAGAGTCTAGCATATTTCCTTTTACTGATTCAATCTTTACTTTTTCAGGTGTTACATTAACATCAAATTCATTAGTATCTGCTCTCTTAATAGTCAGTTTTAACTCTGAATTATTTGCCTCTGCAATCATAGACGTTGCTTTTTTTAAATCGTCACCAGACACATCAATATCATTTATTTTTTCTATTATATCATTTTCCTGTAGTCCAGCCCTATCAGCAGGTGCTCCTTTAACAGTATCTAAAATTGTTACCTGTTTATCTTTTAACGTTACAGTAACACCTATTCCTGTCATACTTCCGCTACTTTGTTTCATTAAATCATCGAATTCGCTTTGATTCATAAATACGGTATATTGATCATTTAAGGCATTAGTCATCCCCTTAATCGCTCCTTCTAAAAGAGCATCATCATCAATTTCACCATCAAACTTTTCAATTAATTTATCTCTAACTGTAAAAAGTGCTGAATATTTACTCTTATCATTTATCTGCGAAGCTGTACTCTTGACTTCTGGCGATGTTCTTACTAGAAATATCCCTTTAGTAGCAATATAGTTTCCTCCTAAAAAGGATACACATATAAGAAATACTATAAAGATTACTGTTGGTATTAAAATTATTTTTCTATTTTGCCTTCTATTTGCAAATATGTATTTTCTTGATTCCTTCACCTATAAAGACTCCCTTTCATATGCATCATACATATAATCCCAATATATATCTTTATAGATTAAAGTGGATTATATTGTAAAGTTTTTCTCAAGATTTCATAGTATAAAATACTATTTTTCTTTATTTCTATTTTTATTATATTTACACTTATTTGCAAAAATTATACCACTAAAAATTTCCTTAATGAAATTATACTAGCAATTCCCCCAACTATAATACCACCAAGCATAAATTGCCATAATAGAGTTGAGAATATAAACATTGCTGGCACAAGGCTTACAAATACCAATTGAGAAGCAATCCACCTAACTAGTCCATTATATGCTGCAAATAAAGCTCCACATGCTAATGTTGCTCCAATAAACCCTATTACCATTCCTTCTATTACAAATGGCCATCTAATGAACCAGTCGGTAGCCCCTACAAATTTCATAATTCCAACTTCTCTTCTTCTTGAATATACAGTTAATTTTGTCGTATTCATTATTAAGAATATTGAAACACCTACTAATATTATAAACAATCCAAAACCGACTATTTTTACACCATTTACTATTCCTACAATCTTGTCTACTAATTCCTGTTGATCACCTATAGTCTCAACGCCTTCGAAATCTTTTATTCCTTCACTTACAGCTGAAGCATATTCTGGAGATTCTAACTTCACTGTAAATGATGCCGAAAAAGGATTATTTTGCAACGTATACCCTTTTAGTAATCCTTCATTTTCATTTGTAGTATTTTGAAAATTCTTGTATTCTTCTTCTTTTGATTGGTATATTACGTCTTTAACCCCTTCAATTTCTCTTAATTTTATTTCTATCTCTCTTTGATCAATAAGTTTTATATCATCCTTAAGGAATATTTTTAGTTCTACTTTATTCTGAACAGTACTTATTCCTTTATTTATATTGTTAGCAACTAATATAAATATTCCTAAAACAAAGAATGTTATAAGAACAGTAATTACTGAAGCAATACTAATAGTCTTATTTCTCTTTAAGCTTGTAAACGCATCTTTAACAAAATGTGCAATAGTATTAATTTTCATCTTCGTACTTACCTCTTTTCTCGTCTCTAACGATTTCTCCCTTTTCAATAGCTATAACTCTTTTTTTCATATAATCAACAATTTCCTTTGCATGTGTAGCCATCAGAATTGTAGTTCCAGATTTATTTATGTCCTCAAGTAATGACATTATTTCTCTAGCTGTATCTGGATCTAAGTTACCGGTAGGTTCATCAGCAATCAAAACAGATGGATTATTAACTAGTGCTCTTGCTAAAGAAACCCTCTGTTGCTCTCCTCCTGATAATTCATTAGGAAACATTTTATATTTATGAGATAATCCAACTAACGACAATACCATTGGAACTCTTCTTCTTATATCCTTTTGAGATGCTTCTACTACTCTCATAGCAAATGCAACATTTTCATATACGTTAAGAGTTGGTATCAATCTGAAATCTTGGAATACCATTCCTATCTTTCTTCTGTAATAAGGTATTTGCTGCCTAGTAATAGTTGATAAATCTTTATCTCCTATTAATATTTTTCCGTTGGTTGGTTCAATTTCCTTCAAAAGCATCTTTATAAAAGTAGATTTCCCAGATCCACTTGGTCCTACTAAAAATACAAATTCTCCTGCTTCTATCTCAACATTAATATCTGACAAGGCTTTTACATTATTATTGTAAATTTTAGATACTCCTCTAAACTCGATCATACTCAAACACTCCTTCTTTATTGTATATTCCGCAAATTAATTGCAAAACCTACAAAATTAATTATAACATAAGAATACTTTCTAATGTTATACAATTTTATTAATTTTGGAGCCATTTGTTGGTAATTAATGTTGTTTTATATCGTTAAATCCTTCACCTAATACTTCATGAACTTCCCCCACTGTTATAAATGCATCAGGATCTACATCTTTTATAAATTTCTTCAATTTTATGAACTGATTCCTACTTAAAACGGCATAAAGTATATTAGTTTCCTTCTCTGTAAATGCCCCAACTCCATTTATAAATGTACACCCTCTATCTAATGTATCTATTATATATCTACTTATCTCATAATTACTTTTACTAATAATAAATATACTTTTGCAAACATTAAATCCTTCTATAACTCTATCAACTATTAAACCAAGTAATATTATACTTAGCATAGAATATAACGCAACATCTACTCCAAATACAAACGCACTTGCTAAGGTTATTACAAAATCTACTACTAATAAAGATTTTCCTATATCTAAATGAAAAAATATATTTAGCATTTTTGCTAATATATCAGTTCCTCCTGTTGATGCATTTTCATTAAATATGATGGCCATTCCAAATGCTGAAATTAATGTCCCAAAGATAGTTGCCATCATTAAGTCATTTGTAATTGCCACCGGCTTTAAAAATTTCTCAATTGCCCATATTATAACTGATAATCCTAAACTAGCGTAAATGGTCTTCACCCCAAATTTTCCATCAATAAATATAAGTGCGACTATAAATAACAACCCATTCAAAACAAAACTCACTACACCTATTGAAAAAGATGGTATAACTGCATTAATAATTATTGCTATTCCTGTTACTCCTCCTGCTGCAATATTGTTTGGAGCATAGAAATACTCAATCGAAAGTGCAACTAGAATTATCCCAAATGTTATTATTAAATATTCTCTAAATTTTGATTTTTTCATTATCATCTTCCCCTTTTAATTTTTATTTATATTAGAATTTCTCTCATAGTTTTCCTTGTTTATTTTTGATTATTCAAAAATAGAAAATGCAAGATCTTCGGCTATTTCATAAGCTTTATATCTTGCATTTTTAGTATGTTATATTCTATTGTTTTGGATTAATTATTTCTTTAATGAAATAGCTTTCTTACTATGCTCTACTATGGCCTCTACTGTTAATCCATACGCTTTTAATAACTCGTTTGGCTTACCACTTTCACCAAAAGTATCTTTTATTCCAACTTTTAATACTGGTACTGGACATTCTTCTGTTAAAACTTCAGCGACTGCTGAACCTAAACCACCTATTATACTATGTTCTTCAGCTGTAACTATTGCTCCTGTTTCCTTCGCTGCATTAGCTAGTAATTCCCTATCAATTGGCTTTATTGTATGTATATTTATAACTCTTGCATCAATTCCATCTTTAGATAGCTCTTTTTTAGCTTCTAATGCTAATTCAACCATTAATCCTGTTGCAACTATAGTAACATCATTACCTTGAGCCAATGTTACACCTTTTCCAATTTCAAACTTATAATTATCTGAGCCATTTACAGTACTAACAGCTAATCTTCCTAATCTAACATAACAAGGTCCATTATATTCCGCTATAGCTAGTATTGCTGCTTCCGTTTCTATATCATCTGCCGGGTTAATTACAGTCATATTCGGAATACTTCTCATTAGTGATATATCCTCTATAGATTGATGCGTAGCCCCATCTTCTCCAACTGTTAATCCTGCATGAGTTGCACAAATCTTAACATTTAAATTTGGATAACATATAGAATTTCTTATTTGTTCAAAAGCTCTTCCTGCTGCAAACATTGCAAATGTACTAGCAAACGGAATTTTCCCACACGTTGAAAGCCCTGCCGCAACTCCCATCATGTTTGATTCTGCTATTCCCATATTTATAAATCTTTCTGGTG
>CAURJV010000159.1:0-5166 GCA_963524945.1 uncultured Clostridium sp. | reverse complement strand
GTTAACCGATAGGTTGGAGGTTCGAGTCCTCTTCGCGGAGCCATTTTTTTTATATCTTTTAACATAGTAATATGAGTTATAGCATATATTTTGGAATTGTTGCTGTAGCTTTTTATTTTGGTAAAATTTATATAGATAAATAAATATATCTAACAGGTGTCAGTACTAAAGACTAGTGCGATTTGGTCATATAGAAATATAAAATTAATATTTTATTGAAAAAGGGTTGCATAATTTTAAAAAACTGATATAATAGATTAAGTAATGACGTTCCGCGATAGCTCAATGGTGGAGCACTCGGCTGTTAACCGATAGGTTGGAGGTTCGAGTCCTCTTCGCGGAGCCATTTTTTTATATTTTTTTAGAAGATATTTAATATTGACATATAAAGTGATTTTGTTAAAATTAGTTTATAAATTGAATAAACACGTTGAAAAAGAAGAGTAGTTTATAAATCAATTAAAGAGAGATGATGTTTGGTGGGAATCATTATTGGTTATAAATGAATGGAACTTTTGAGTGTGAGGCAATCGATGAAGAAAGATGGGCTTAAGCCAAGAAGGGTGGAACCGCGGAATTACATTTCGTCCCTTTGTGCTTAAGGCCTTTTTATTTTATAAAAATATATTTGGAGGGATAAAACAATGGCAGTAGAAAAAACAATGGATAAGATTGTAGCTCTTTGTAAGAATAGAGGATTTGTATTTCCGGGCTCAGATATATATGGTGGTCTAGCTAATTCATGGGATTATGGTCCTTTAGGAGTGGAATTTAAAAATAATGTAAAAAAAGCATGGTGGAAAAAGTTTGTTCAAGAAAGTCCTTATAATGTTGGATTAGATTCTGCTATCTTAATGAATAGAGAAGTTTGGGTCGCATCAGGCCATGTTGGAGGTTTCTCAGATCCGTTAATGGATTGTAAGGAATGTAAAGCAAGATTTAGAGCTGATAAGTTAGTTGAGGATCATATGACTGAAAATGGAGCAGAAGTAGCTACTGCTGATGGATGGACTAACGAGCAATTGAAAGAATATATTGAAAAGAATAACATAGTTTGTCCTAAATGTGGAAAGATGAACTACACAGATATAAGAAAATTTAATCTTATGTTTAAAACATTTCAAGGTGTTACTGAAGATGCCAAATCAGAAATGTATTTAAGACCAGAAACAGCACAAGGTATTTTTGTTAATTTTAAAGCAGTACAAAGAACATCAAGAAAAAAAGTACCATTTGGTATAGCTCAAATAGGTAAATCTTTTAGAAATGAAATTACACCTGGTAATTTTACCTTTAGGACAAGAGAATTTGAACAAATGGAATTAGAATTCTTCTGTAAGCCTGGAACTGATTTAGAGTGGCATAAATATTGGAAGGACTATTGCTGGAATTTCTTATTAAACTTGAATGTTAGACCAGAAAACTTAAGAATGAGAGATCATGGAGAAGAAGAGTTATCTTTCTATTCAAATGCAACTTCTGATATAGAATACTTATTCCCATTTGGCTGGGGCGAACTTTGGGGAATAGCAGATAGAACTGATTATGATTTATCTAAGCATCAAGAACATTCAGGTCAGGATTTAAGTTATTTAGATCAAACTACTAATGAAAAATATGTTCCGTATGTTATAGAGCCATCGTTAGGTGCAGATAGAGTTGCTTTGGCATTTTTAATTGAAGCATACGATGAAGAGGAATTGGAAGGTGGAGACGTTAGAACTGTAATGCATTTACATCCAGCATTAGCTCCATTTAAAGCAGCTATATTACCTCTTTCTAAAAAGTTGTCAGAAAAAGCTTTAGATATTTATGGAGAATTAAGTAAGAAATTTAATCTTGATTTCGATGAAACAGGAAGTATAGGTAAGAGATACAGAAGACAAGATGAAATTGGAACGCCTTATTGTATAACAATTGATTTTGATACATTAGAGGATGAATCAGTTACAATTAGAAATAGAGATACTATGGATCAAGAAAGAATTAAAATAAGCGAAATAGAAAATTACATTCAAGCAAGCTTGGAATTTTAGAAACACACTTATATAAAAGCTGACCTAAGATAATTTCTTCTTGGGTCAGTTTATTTTTTTGTTGCAAGTGTTATAATTAAAATAATAAAGAACAAATTTTGGCAATGATCTATACGATAAATAGAGATTTGAATTTGGAGGATAATCATGAAGAAGGATTTTAAGGAGTTTAAAAAATTTATAGAAGGTAAGAAAGTTGGAGTTGTTGGAATTGGAGTAAGTAATATTCCATTAATCAATTTTTTAATAGATTTAGGTGCTGTTGTTACAGCTTTTGATAAGAAGAATTTAGAAGAACTTGGAGAAGTTGCAGATGACTTTAATAAAAAGGGAGTTAAGCTGGAGCTTGGAGAAAGATATCTAGATAACTTAAAAGGGTTTGACGTAATATTCAAAACGCCATCAATGAGAATTGATAGTGAATCATTAGTAAAGGCTAGGGAAGAAGGAGCATATGTTACCTCTGAGATGGAGGAATTTGTGAAATACACAAAAGGAAAAGTATATGGAATAACCGGTAGTGATGGAAAGACAACAACAACAACAATTATTTCTAAGTTACTAGAGGGCCAAGGGTATAAAACATGGGTAGGAGGAAATATAGGAACTCCATTATTTTCAGAAATAGAAAATATACGTGATGAAGATAAAGTAGTATTAGAGTTATCTAGTTTTCAGCTTATGACAATGACTCAAGAAATAGATGTTGCAGTATGTACAAATTTGTCACCAAATCATCTAGACATGCATAAAAGTATGCAAGAGTATATAGATGCGAAAAAGAATATATTTATATATCAAAATTCAAATGGACTTCTGGTAGTAAATAGAGAAAATGAAATTACCCATGGGTTTATAAAAGAAGCAAAGGGAAATGTGAAAGAATTTAGTTCAAAAAGAGAAATGGTAGATGGAGCATATTATAAGGATGGGATACTCTATCTTAAAGGTAAGGAAGTTTGTAAAAAGGATGACATAGTAATTAAAGGAATTCATAATGTTGAAAATTATCTTGCTGCATTTTTGGCAACAAAGGATGATGTTTCTATAGAAGTAATGAAAAAAGTTGCTGAGACTTTTGCTGGAGTTGAACATAGGTGTGAGCTTGTAAGAGAGGTAGATGGAGTTAGATATTATAATGATTCTATTGCTTCAAGTCCTACGAGAACTCTAGCTGGACTTAGAGCATTTGATGAAAAAGTAATAGTTATTGCAGGAGGATACGATAAGCATATACCTTTTGAACCTTTGGCATATGAGGGATATCCATATATAAAAGAATTAATTCTTATTGGGGCAACAAAATACAAGATCAAAGATGTTTTTGATAAGTTAGAGAAGGAAAAAGGAATTAAGATTAGTATAAATATGGTTGAGTCTTTGGAAGAGGCAGTAAAACTTGCTAAAGGTATAGCAAATTCAGGCGATATTGTTACTCTATCACCTGCTTGCGCGTCATTTGATATGTATCCTAATTTTATGATAAGAGGCAATAAGTTTAAAGAGATAGTGAAATCTTTATAAATGCATAATGTAAATAGGAGCTAAGTGTTTTGTCATAAATACTTAGCTCCCATTCTTTGCATTAACTTTTAGAAGAAAAATCTTTGAAGTATATATTGTTCACATTTATACTTGGACTATAGAATATACCTGAGGTAGTCAAATAATATTCATTTATACCCTCTGATATCTCTGGTTTAGAGGTGGCGGCTGAATTTTTTAGGTCTACTGATAATGAATATAAGTTATTTGAGTCACTGCCGTTAATAAAATATATAGATTTATCTATAATCTTTAACTGAAATCCATTCATTATGGAAATTCTCTTGCAGCTTAATGTAGATGGGTCTAGTGAGTATAGATTATTATTATCAGAGGAGTTGAAAAAAAGTAACTGTCCATCAAAAACTATAAAGCTGTTAGCTGTATAATCAGTAAGCTTTTGTCTATTAGTACCATCTGTTTTTATTGAATATAATTTTGAGTTGTCACTTAAATTTTGATATACAATAAAATCTCCGTTAATTATAAAGGAACCTACACTATCAGCACATACCAATGAATGCTCTGAGGTTGATGTATCGTATTTATAAACTTTATTCTCGTTATTTTTATTTATGTAGAATAATTCTGAATTAGAAACTATTAAATTATTTATTGAATCATCATTTAATTTGGTGTAAGTTTTATCAGAAATATTAAATGAAGATAAAGTATTATTATCTGAGCCATTTGAAAAATAAATCATTTGATTAATTAAAACCATATTATCAGTAGAATAGTTTGCAAAATCAGTAACGCTTTTACTTTCAAGAATATTCTTAGGCAAAGGGGCAGGAATAATTGAAATTCTATTATTCTCATCTGGATTCGGAAATATTAAATTGTTCCCATTAAAAAGAAAAGGGCAGAAATATGATGGACTACCAGTTAAATTAAATGAAGCTGGATCGGTTGTCCCAGTTGCTTCAGCATTTTGTACTTGTATCGATGTTTTGGAAGGAGTAGCGGCCTGTGAGGTCGATGGTGAAGCGGTGTTGCTTGAGCAACCTATAAAAGAAAACATAGCAAGTGGTAAAATCAAATAAAAAATTCCTTTATTCATAATTAAAATCTCCTGACCTAAAATCATATATAATAGTATTAATAAATAGAATTATTAATTATAAGTAATTAAGTTTGTTCTATATTATTAATATTAGAGTAGATTCTTATAACAGTAAAGACGTTACTAAATGTTTTTGCAGGTGTTTGTAGAAAATAATTGAAAGAATATAGTTAACACTACCACGTGTATCTTCTGGTGTAATAAATAGCATTTATGAGTAAAATGCATATAATGGATGATAATTATTGATAACAAGGAATATAGTGGCGATTTTATGCAAAAAACATGATAATATTATATTCGTTGTCACGAGTAATTCATGTCAACTGATGAGAAGTTAGCTAAGATGATTTAAATAATTATAAAAAAAATTTAAAAAAATTATTGACAAGAGTAGCTAATGATGTTATCATAATAAAGCAGTCGAGATTGACTGAGAGATCTTTGAAAATTGAACAGAATATGATAAATACATTTAAGTAAACCAGCAATTTTTATTTGAGTAAGCTAAGATTAAAC
>CAURJV010000158.1:0-5457 GCA_963524945.1 uncultured Clostridium sp. | reverse complement strand
GACCAACTTCATTCTATCACTAGGAGGTTCTTTCCTTTTCTCTAAGAATTTTTTATCGACCCCCAGTTTAACTGGGGGTTTAGTCATGCCTATTCGGCGTACAGATAGAACTAGCAATATATATTTTATTATATTGCTAGTTCTTTATAGTTACTACTAATACTCTGCCTCAACACGCCAGATTTCATTAGCTAACCATTTCAATGGCCCCCATTTAGGTCTAAGAAATCTAGCTGCCAATCCTTCTATACTAAGTTGTGTTGATTCTGCAAGCCCTGTTTTACACCAAACAGCAAAATGTTCACAATTATGATTAAACAAACTATAGTCACCTTTACCAATCATAGATTTAGCACGTTGTACAGTTTTACGCGGACCATAAAAACTTGCGGCTACATCTGCATCTTGGAAAATAGATAATAAACTATCGTCCTCGGCAATATATAAGGTATCTCCGTCACAAAATTTTTCAATACTAGTCTCTGCAATTCTACTATCTAGTGGAGAATCCCCCTTTATATAGTGGATAATTTTATAATAACCTACATATACACCATAATGTTGATATACATCACCAAAGAAAAAATTACTTCGTTGGCAAAATACGATATCTCCTAATTTTAACTTTCTTGACCCCATTATTCCCCTCCCAGACATCACATTATTTAAGATTATTCATATACTTGATAATATCATCTAAGGAAATATCTTGATTCTTTCCTCGTAATAATTTCCATATTCGTCTAACAAACTTGTAAAACATATACAAACCTACTAATGGTAAAAATATGCCGAATTGATTTCTCTCTAATGGATTTCGTGGATATGGAAAGGGTCCAGGTCTAGGCCCTATAATATTGGGCCATCTATGTTCTTGATACACGCCTTTCGGATGTACACCAGTTTTATTTCTATTAGAAGAAACATACTCTACTACATCCTGGTATAACTTAGGATCTTCCTTTTGAACTTTTTCAATAGCTTCTTTAATAACATCTGTTTTCATACAATACACCTCATATAAAATAATTATTAACCTCTAAATAAACCAAGCTATAATTATATCTATAGTGTAATACTTGATATGTGTAATAAATGACGTATAATAAATTGATAATTTATATCAAAATCATACTAAAATATAATAGATAAATGATTATATGATTATTGATATCATAAATAGTTTAAGTAATATAGGATTCAAATTTCTATATTCTCAATCCCAATTAATTTAAATTTGGTATTTGGAAGAATTTTTAAATTATTTTATTTCATATTTTTAAAGAATGTTTTAGCTATTATTTTATTACCATTTCTTTCATACCCTAATTGAAAAATATTCAAATCTCATAAACTTATATTAGAAAATATTAGAAATGAGTCCGTTTTATTCTGTTATATATTATTTATATAAAATGGTACCAATCACAATTGTAATTGGTACCAATAATACTATATATTTAAATTTTTTATTTCTTCACAAACCAACTTATTTAAATCATAAAATTCTGATCGTGTATATTGATTTTCAAAGTACTTTTCATACATTCTATCAACACTACAAATATCTGGTCTATTATCATAAATACTACATATATTATTATGTAAATATTTACAAATACCATTTCCATCATGGAAATCCTTTAATTGTGGAACTTTATCTATATTTCTACAGCATAGACCACATTGATTGCATTCAAACATTTATTTTACTATTTCTAAAATCAGGAAATTTGAATTTTATTTGATACTGCTTGAAGTTTTGAAATACTATCATTCGCTAACTTACCATCTTCACCAAGTATAGGCAAGTCTAGTACTGATTTTAAAGCTCCCGCCATTGTAATAGCTTTTGCAAAAATCTCTTTATCTTCATCGGAATACATTGAAAAATCATCACCTTTAGTATTAATTATAGTTGACATCTCATAAACTAATGGCTCAAAAACAGTATTTAATGAAACTAAAAATCTATAAAACATAGATGCACAACGTCTAATTCCAGTTGACTCAACAATAGCTGCACTTATTTCACTTTTAAATGCCTTTGCCTTGGCTAGATTAGATTTTGCATCCTCATAATTAGCATTTGCTTTAGATGAAGCTACAAGACCTAATACAGCTAATGCAGGACCTGCAACTAACCCACCTAAAACAGCTGCACCGCCGGCCATGCCTAAACCACCAGCAGCCAATGAGCCTCCACCAAAAAATGCAAGAGTTGCATTTGTTGCTGCTGCTCCAGAAAGACCTGCTATAGCTGTCCCCGTTGAAGCAGTTGCTAATGTAGTTGCCAAACTATAAGCGCCGAATGCAGTCACAGCACCAGCAACGCCACCACTAGCAACACCTTTAGCAATTGTCGATGCAATTAATGTTACATCTTTTAATTCTTCTAATTGTTTTTCATCTAAAATAATTTTAGAGAATTCATCAAACTCAATATAGCTTTTATCTAATTCTATATTTTTTACTTTTTTAAATTCATTAATGAATTGAATTACTGATCCCTGTAAAATATCAACTTTACACTCACCTAATTGTTTAATAGACGCACCAGAAGATTCTCTACTAAATTCCATTTTTTCTTTAGCTAAATCTACAATATCCTGAGCCTTTTCATTTAGATTATTGGCTTTACTTTGAGTATCAGCAGCACCAATACCTTTTGCAATACCTACTCCACCCGTAACAACAGCTAATCCAATTAATAATGGTAATGGCATAATATTTCCCCCTATATAACAGCAACAAACTCTTTTGAGCAAACAACAATTGATTCTTCAATACTTTTAATATTTTTATCTATTTGATCTTCTAGTTCTAACAATTTATTAGTACCAGCAAAAGTCTTATAAGCCCAATCTCTATATTTATTGATTCGAACTAATGTTTTTGCACATTCTATTAACTCTAGATAGATAGAGTCATCAATCTCCCAAGCTTCACATAGATATTTAACAATTTTCTCTTCAGATTGACTGTATTCCTTGTCACAAAAGCCTAATGAAATTAGATTCCATACAATCTCAATTAAATGCCCTTTACTAATAGAAGATGATAATTCTTCATCATCATAATAGTCTTCAATTTCAGTTTCTATATCTTCATCTACAATTTTATTAAAACTCGATGTTTGTCCTAACCCCTTACAATATGTAATAATATCTTGGTATTCATCCATCTTATCTAATTTCTGACAAATACTTTTAAATATAGTCATTTCCTCTGGAGATAGTTCACCATCTGCAATCATATATAAATAATATAATGCTATTTCATAATCTTTACCCCATAATGTCATTCCAGTTACTCCTTTCAATAATGGTAGTGTCATAATACTTCTTCCTTTTTTAAATAATTATAGTCTCATCTGATTCCATTTTTCGCAAAAAATCCATCTTATCTTTTATAATTGGCTCCTTTCCAAATTGAAGTGAAATATTATTCGCACTATCAATAAACCAATCTATATCTCCAATTTTAGCGGCATCTAATATCCCTTCAAAAGATTTAGAAAAAAGATCTTGTTCTTTATATAAATAATTATTTATATTTTCTGAAACAATAATCTTATATTCATCCATCAATTGAATATAATTATTACAAGCTTCCTCAATTTTAATCCTATTTTCTCTAGCGATTTTTTCATTTTCTAACGCTTCTTTTAAAAAGCCAAAGCTAGCTGCTGAAATTGAATACCCTAACATCCCACCAATTAAACCACCTACTACCGGTATAGGAATCGCAATTTGTCCAATTGTTGCAAAAATAGCAGATGCTACCATATTAGCCCCTTCTTGCCCTAATTCTTGCATACACTCAACACCATCAATTTCACCTTTAAAATATTTTGTTAAACTTTTTCCAACTGAAATCGTAACTGCAGCTAAAGTCCCCGGTAAATTTGTTTTTGATAAAGTTCTAATATATTGAGAAGTAGAATTTTGCATAATTCCTTTAATTGCAGAACCACTAAAAGTTGTAGCATAACCTGCCGTAGCAGAACTACCAGTTTCACATATGAAATTTTTCATTGCTTCATCAAAAGTAATATCACTTTTAGCAAATGCAACCATATTTTTAATTATAGATATACTGCCTCCTATAGCTGCACCAAACTTAAGCCCTTGGACTCCTGCTTCATGAGAAACTAAAGCAATCTCTTTCCCCGTAGATAATAAAGGATTTATTCTTGCTTCCAAAGCATCCTTTGAAGAAATGCTACTCTTCTTCAAATTTTTCTTTATCAGCTCAAGTTTCTTTATATTTTCCTCTTTAGATTGGACTAACTTAGAGTCTAATCTTCCACTATTGATTGATTTTTGATTTATATTAATTTCATTATTAATCTCTTTAATTACATCATCATAGTCATCTGATGGAATTTCTAATTTTACACCTTTATTCAAATATTTATCAAATTTTCTACTTTTTAGGCTCTGAAGAATTCTCTTAGATTTATATATACCACTAGGATCAGATTCACTATTACCAATAAATTTAACTTGTCTTTCAGAGTTTTTAATTATATTTCCAGAAGAATCTAGCGTAACCAAATCAGAATATTCATCATTAACCATTCCAATATCATCAGTTCTGACAATAGTCTCTTTAATATTACTGATAATATTATTGGCATTTTCTTTTGCTCTTATTTTTATTTCAGCAGAAAATCCTGCTTGTTGGTGCAAATTATTATATTTATAATTTGGGTTAATTTTTGAATTTGCTACATCTTTTAACCCTTTTTTTAGATGTTTCCCAAATTCATTATCAATCCCTGTATACGACATATAATGTTCTTTTACTGCCGATCCATAACGCTGAACTACCTCACTTGATGCTCCAGAAATAGTTGCATTTTTTAGATTAGTAAATACCAATCCTTTTTTCTTCTCTTTTTTTCTCAATAAAAATCCCCCCGTATTAGTTAAGTGGAATATATTTCTAAAATAATTTTATCAGCAAAAATTTAATTCTTCATTAAATATTCATCAAATATTCATCAAATATTCATCAAACTTTCATTAAATTCTTATTAATACTAAACAATTATGTTCATATATTTGAAATAAAGATTTTTATAATGTCTTTGTAATATATTAACTTGCTCTTTACTTATTTTTTTATTAATACAATTCGCATAATACATTACATCACATTCATAAGGACTACCAGGCAATATGGCTAATAGTTCTTCTACAGGATTTAAATCATCTAAGTACAAATACTCCCACTCATCCTCTAAATCCACATAATATTCAAAGGAATGAGCATCACTATATTCAACTTTTTCAGGCAAATTTCGATCTAATAATGTAAATACATTTGTGTATATTAGTTTTAATTCGTCTGTAAAGGATCCTTTCATATAGAAGTCATTAGTTAAAAAGGCTTCTATCACAAGTAATTCTTCACACCATTTTAAAAGTGGTACTACTTCTACATCATAGA
>CAURJV010000157.1:0-5568 GCA_963524945.1 uncultured Clostridium sp. | reverse complement strand
ATATTTAGCTGAAACTCGAACAGAATAGGCATATCTATAGGATTAGAAAGAGAATGCTTCAATTCCTTAAAATTTGATTTAGAGCAAGGTGGAGATTGAAGTTGTAAGATAAATAGTGGTTATTTATGGCAGAACTCTGGTTCTGCCTTTTTTATTTATAAAGTATATGAAATATGGCATAAAAGACTAAAGAAAAAAATGCAAAACGTTTAATATATTAGAATTTTCTTGCTACTTTTTGAAAAATATTTTTTCCTTACAGAATCCTTAAAAATATTTTTTATACTATTTACAAGATTAAAGGAGGAACAAAATATGAGCAAATATATTTTGGAAACAAATGAGCTAACAAAAGTTTTTGGAAAACAAAAAGCTGTAAATAATGTGTCATTAAAAATTGAGGAAAATTCAGTATATGGATTACTAGGACCTAATGGTGCAGGTAAATCTACGACATTAAAGATGATTACAGGTATGTTACACAAGACGTCAGGTGAAATTATGTTTGAAGGACATGAATGGAGTAGAAATGATTTATCAGATATTGGTGCTTTAATCGAGATGCCACCCTTATACGAAAATTTAAGTGCAAGAGAAAATCTAAAAGTTAGAACATTATTACTTGGATTGCCTGATGCAAGAATTGATGAAGTTTTAGAAATTGTAGATTTAAAAAATACCGGAAAAAAGAAAAGCGGTCAATTTTCTTTGGGGATGAAACAAAGATTAGGTATTGCAATTGCTTTATTAAATAATCCTAAACTATTGATACTAGATGAACCGACAAACGGATTAGATCCATTAGGAATTCAAGAATTACGAGATTTAATACGAAACTTTCCAAAAAAAGGAATAACAGTAATTCTGTCTAGTCATATTTTAGCAGAAGTGGAACAAACTGCTGATCATATAGGAATTATACATGAAGGAGAATTAAAATATCAAAACACAATTAATCATAATGAAAATTTAGAAGAACTTTTTATGAATGTTGTAAAGAATGGAAAGAGGGTGTAGCTTAATGAAAAATTATATTTTTGCAGAAAATTTGAAACACAAACATAGCTTTTTGTTGAAGATATTACTCATTGCCCCGATTATAGCTTTACTAAATGCATTTGTATTAATGCCATCATATTTTAGCATAAACGCATACAATTGGTGGTATGTGATTTTAATGCCGGCAACTTTCGCTTTAATACCTGCAATGATGCATAGAAAGGAAGAGAGAAAATTAAACTACCGAGCAATTTTTCCACTCAATATTGATTTAAAAAAGATATGGATTTCAAAAATATTAACAGCTTCAATTTATCTAAGTATAACTGCTATTTTGCATATGCTAGGAGTATTTGTTTTTCAATTTTTCATTGGAGAACAATTAACAGGAAACTATGCATTCACGACATTATTATTCGCAAGTGTATTATTGGTTATAACTAACATATGGCAAGTTCCATTTTGTTTTTTCCTGGCTAAAAAGTTTGGGTTTATAGTAAGCATTGTAGTAAATGCTGTATTAGGAATTGTGTTAGGAATTTTGTTAGCTGACGGTTCTATGTGGATTTATTGCCCTTATTCTTGGGGGATTAGATTGATGGTACCCGTTATGCGTATTTTACCGAACGGTATCCCAACAGAAGTATCAAATCCAATGATTTTAAACACATCCTTACTTGTTCCTTGTATTTTATCAATATGTTTGTTTACATTATTGACTTTCATTACTGCAAAATGGTTTTCTAAGCAAGAGGTGAAGTAATGATGAATATATTAAAATCAGAGTTTTATAAATTGAAGCATACTTGGATTCCATGGGCTCACTTTATCTTACCTGTTTTATATGCTCTAATATTTTATTGGGCAGCAACATTTACAAGTCTAAAAAATTTTTCTGATATGGATATCATACTGAATTATTTTGTGCTTTTAGGTGCTATCTTACCAATAATATTTGGTGCTATCACATCTAAGGTTGTTGACATGGAAGCAAGTGCTGGACGATTTCAAGTGATTCTATCAACTACAAAATCCAGAAGTAAGGCTTATGGTGGAAAACTTATAATGCTCTTATTGAGTTTCCTATTTTCTATAAGTTTAGCAGTTTTTATATTTGCAATGCTATTTGGTAATCAAGGGACTATGGCTTGGTTAATTGAATTATTATTAGTTTTTATAGGATGTTTATCTACATATATGATTCATTTATGGGTATCACTTATGTTAGGTGGTGGTGCATCTATAGGATTGGGATTTGTGGAAACGTTGATTGCTTTACTTTCAATAACAAGTTTAGGTGAAAATATTTGGTATTTTTTACCTTGTACTTGGGCATCGAGATTATCTGCAACATATATTGTTGGAAGTGAATTGGCTGATAGCTCATATTTAATTAAAGAGTTTACCATGTGGGGCTATGTAGCAATACCTATTACAGTAGTCATTTTTACTGGCTCTTTATTATGGTTCAATAGGTGGGGTGGAAAGTCAATCAGTGAATAATAGCTCTAAATGTATTTGTAAATGGAATATGGTATAATAATAAAATATTTATAAATATGGAGGTGGTTTGGTATGGCAAGAATTCTTGCTATAGATGATGAATTAGATATGCTGACTCTAATCAAGAATATTTTAATAAAAGGAGATCATATTGTTGATATTTACCAAACCACGGTAGATATTGATGAAAATAGTTTGGGGAAATATGACTTAATATTACTTGATGTAATGATGCCAGAGGTTGATGGAATCAGCTATTGTAAAAATATACGTAGTAAAGTGGATTGTCCGATTATCTTTTTAACTGCAAAAGCAATGGAAACGGATATAGTAGATGGCTTATTAAGTGGAGGAGATGACTATATTACCAAACCATTTGGTGTTGGTGAATTGTTAGCAAGGGTAGAAGCTCATCTGAGAAGAGAACAAAGAGAAAAACATTCGAGTTTAAACTTAGGGAATATAAGATTTGATTTATCCTCCAATCAAGTATTTGTGAAGGAGGAAGAAATTCATCTGACAAAGTCTGAATATCAAATTTCGAAGCTTTTAGCAAAGAGAAAGGGACAAGTTTTTTCAAGAGAACAAATATATGAAATGATTTTTGGATTTGATGGGATTGGTGATTCTTCTGCCATATCAGAACATGTAAAAAATATTAGAGCAAAGTTCTTAAAATTTGGTGAAAATCCAATTTCTACAGTTTGGGGGATTGGTTATAAATGGAATTAATTAGAAAAGGACAGTCGCTCAAAATAGTATTTCTTAAATACTTAATGACTGTTGGAGTTGGTTTAGGATGTGCCATCGTACTAGCTTTATTAACTTTTACAGCGTTTTATAGTGTTGGTTTGATTCTTCCGGCTAACCATACAGAAAATTTATTACAAGAAAATAAATATAAAATTTTAAATAAAATAGACTTTGATGAAGCATTGATACCTAAAGGAGCTAGCTATATGTTTTTATCGCCAGATGGTGAAGTGATAAAAACTAATATGGATGAAGCTATTCAACTGAAAGCTAAGAATTTTCACAATCATGAGGGATTTTCAACTCCATATTCTTCATTTATAGAATTTAAAAGGAATGATGGATATGTATTAATCCATTATTCACTAGAGCCACACTACAATAATGATTGGATGGAAAAATATTTCCCTAGTGTAGATTTACTATTAATATTTTTATTAATCATTTTCTTTTTAATGAGTGCATTTGTGGCTACTCTAATCTGGGCAAAACGAATAACAAGGCAATTATCGCCAATGCTAGAGGCATCAGATAAAATCGCCAACCAAGAATTAGACTTTGAAATAGGAAGTTCAAATATCAAAGAATTTAATGATGTCTTAAATAGCCTTGATATAATGAAAAAAGCCTTAAGTGATTCATTAAGAGAAAATTGGATTAAAGAAGAGAATAAGAGAAGTCAGATATCGGCATTAATGCATGACTTAAAAACTCCGGTTTCTATTGTCCAAAGTAATGCTGAATTGTTAAAGGTAACTGAACTAACTGATGAACAAAAGGATTATGTAGCGTACATTTTAAAAAATTCAACACGTATATCAGATTATACAAAAGCTCTGATGGAGATGAATCAGTCAATTAAATTAAACTCGTTGAATTTACAAAAAGTAAAAGTGTCAGAAATAATCGAAAGAGTTAGTGAAATAGCGAGAGAGATTACACTAATACATGACCGTACTATATCTAAATCTATTAATTGTGAAGATTCAGATGTAATGATAGATATACAATTATTTGAAAGAGTCATTCAAAATATATTTAGTAATGCTATTCAATATTCACCAGACAAATCCAACATTGAATTACTAATAATGACTACAGATAAGATACTTTCAATATCTGTGATAGACGAAGGCCCAGGATTTTCTAATGAGGATTTAAAACGAGGAACGGAGCAATTTTACCGTGGAGATAAGAGTAGACATTCAGCTACAAACTATGGTTTAGGTTTATATAATTCTTGGAAAATAATGTTATTGCATAATGGACGCATTATATTGGAAAACAATTCAGATAAACCTGGTGCAAGTGTAAAGTTAGAATTACCATTACTATAATAGAACAGGAATTGTTTTCAAATGGAATTTATTAAAAATATATCCTTTTTGCTTTTGGTGTAGAATAGAAAATTCACTCCGCTATCAAGCAAGAATCTTACATAGTAGAAAGCTAAATGAACTTTGATAACTGAACAAATTCTAAAAGTTAACTTATAAATTTCTAGAAGGAACGGAAGAAAATCTGTGTTTAACTGCAACTAGTAAGTTGTAGTTTTTTATTTTGAATAATGATATAATAGGATAAGAAAATAATGAAAACGCTATATATTTGAAAGTTGAATAGGAAAGTAGAAAGTATGAAAACAATTGATATGATTATTAAATCATCAACTGATTTAGTTATGTATCTTACATAAAGAGAAAGGAATTAATTATCATGAAATTATCTTTGTATAGTGAAGTTGAACATTACCATTCTTTAAGTTCTTATTCTTTAAATGATATTACACATACTGATACCCCAAAAAATATTATTGAAAAGTCTAAAAAAGATAAGGATAGATACCCAATAGTAATACTTAATAAAGACCATAAAGTAATTGGTTTTTTTTGCCTACACCTAAACACTGGTCCTAAAGAGTACGGCTATTATCAAAATGATTATGCGCTTATTAGAGGATTTTCTATTGATGATAATTTCAGAAATCAAGGATATGGTTCTAATGCTCTGAATGGAATATTTGAATTCATAGATTCAACTTTAAAATTAGAAATTAACCATATTATATTGGCTGTAAATGAAAAAAATATATTGGCTCAAAAAGCATATAGAAATTCAGGTTTTTTTGTTGTGAAAAAAGATTTAGAAGGAAAAAGGGGGAAATTAATTATTATGGAGAAAAGCAGAAGGTGATGGTATTGGTATCAATCAATGAGTAACAAAGTAACAGCATGATTCGTAACATTTGCTTGTAATTCGCGGAGGAACATCAATATGGATGGAATAACAAAAGATTCTATAAAAACGGCTAAA
>CAURJV010000156.1:0-5584 GCA_963524945.1 uncultured Clostridium sp. | reverse complement strand
TAATGTCTGGTGGAGAGAAGGTTCTATCTGCAATAGCTTTACTTTTTGCAATTTTAAAGATGAAACCAACACCTTTCTGTATATTGGATGAAATAGAAGCGGCTTTAGATGATGCAAATGTATATAGGTATGCAGAGTTTCTAAAAGTGTTCTCTGAAAATACTCAATTTATAATTATAACTCATAGAAAGGGTACTATGGAGGTAAGTGATATTATATATGGAGTAACTATGGAGGAAAAAGGTGTATCAAAGGTAGTTTCAGTAGACTTGTCCGATAGCTAGTATCCGTAAACCTCCCACTTCTAGTGAGAGGTAACGGCTGCACGCTCCTGGATTAGTTCAACCAAGATTTAAGATGAGATAACTTATCTTAAATCAAGTTTCACTTGAGCAGAAAATTTTAATTAGGAGGAAATGAATTTGTTTGGAAATTTATTTAATAAACTAAAAGAGGGATTAGCAAAGACAAGAGACGGATTAACTGATAAAATCAATGAGGCTTTAAATTTAGCGGTAACTATAGATGAAGACTTATATGAAGAATTAGAAGAAATATTAATCATGTCCGACATTGGTATGGATACAACAGTGGATATTATAGAAAGATTAAGAAGCAAAATTAGAAAAGAAAAGATAAATGATCCTCAAGAAGTAAAACCAGCACTAAAAGAAGTAATTAGAGATATATTACTTGAAGGCGCATATGAAGATGAAGAAAATGAAAAGAAAGTAATGCTTATAATTGGGGTAAATGGTGTTGGTAAGACTACATCTATAGGAAAACTTGCGGCAAAGAATAAAGAGGAAGGAAAAAAAGTATTGCTGGCTGCAGCAGATACATTTAGAGCTGCGGCTATTGATCAGCTTGAAGTATGGAGTTCTAGAGCTGGAGTTGATATAGTTAAGCATCAGGAGGGGTCAGATCCGGCTGCGGTTATTTTCGATGCAATAGAAGCGTCAAAAGCTAGGAATGTGGATTTATTAATATGTGATACGGCTGGAAGACTTCATAATAAGAAGAACTTAATGAATGAGCTTGAAAAGATAAACAGAATAATTGACAGGGAATTACAAGGTTATAAGAAAGAAACTTTATTAGTTCTAGATGCAACAACAGGGCAGAATGCTGTTATTCAAGCAAAACAATTCATGGAGGCTTGTCCGATAGATGGAATAGTACTAACTAAATTAGATGGGACCGCAAAAGGTGGTGTTGTTTTATCTATAAAGCAAAGTTTGAATATTCCTGTTAGATACATAGGAGTTGGAGAAGGTATTGAAGATCTTCAAAAGTTTGATGCAGAAGGATTTGCTGAGGCTTTAATCTAGGATTGATCAAGAAATAGTAGACCTTCGTGTTTGGCATATTATTTTCTTTAATTTGTTTTAAAAAATATTTCTAGAAAAATATATAAGAATGAAACTATGATTAAATGTTTATATAAAACTATATTTATACAAATATAGTTTTATAGGTATTATAGGTTTCTATAAAAATAGGTTCAAAGATTCGTTTTTTTAAATTTACATATGAAAATATGTAAATATTTATAGGAAACATAAGGCTTTACAGAGTTTTTAGGATCAATAATATGAGAAACTCAAATGATTTAAAAGCCATTAAATGCATAAAATAAATTTAGATATAGAAACTGTGTGTTAAAAAAATAAAAGTGTTAAGTAAAAATACTTGACACTTTTAAATAATCCTGTTAAAATCTCTTTTGTGGGTAAGGTGATTAAATGGAAGATAGAGTTGAGATTTCGTTACTTATGGATTTTTATGGTCCGTTATTAACAGAAAAGCAAAGTGAAATTATGCAGTGGTATTATAACGATGATTTATCGTTAGCTGAAATAGCTGAGCTTAATCAAACGAGTCGTCAGGCTATTCATGATTTAATCAAAAGATGTTATAAACAACTTCTCTCCTATGAACGCAAACTTAACTTGCTTCAAAAGAGTATAAATAGAAAAAAGGAAATTATGAATTTTTTAGAACACTTAAAAAATAAATATTCCATAGATGATGAGGATATTATAAAATATAAAGAAAAGCTAGAAAATTTATAAGGAGGAGTAAACATGGCTTTCGAAGGATTAGGTGAAAAATTACAGGAAACTTTTAGAAAATTAAAAGGTAAAGGAAAGTTGACTGAAAAAGATATAAAAGAAGCCATGAGAGAAGTAAAGCTTGCCTTACTAGAAGCAGATGTTAACTATAAAGTTGTTAAGCAATTTATTTCTTCTGTTAGTTCTAAATGTGTTGGAAGTGAAGTTCTTGAAAGTCTAACACCAGGACAACATGTAATAAAGATAGTTAATGAAGAACTTACTAATCTTATGGGTGGAACTGAAAGTAAACTTAATTATAGTAGTTCAGGACTTACAGTTATAATGCTAGTTGGATTACAAGGAGCAGGTAAAACTACTATGTGTGGTAAACTTGCATTAAACCTTAGAAAAGATAATAAGAAACCATTATTGGTAGCTTGTGATATTTATAGACCAGCAGCTATAAAGCAATTAGAAGTTGTAGGAAAACAAATTGAAATTCCAGTATTTTCGATGGGAGATAAAGTAAATCCTGTTGAGATTGCAAAGAATGGGATAGCACATGCAAAAGATAATGGAAATAATGTAGTTATCATAGATACTGCAGGTAGACTTCATATTGATGAAGAGTTAATGCAGGAACTAAAAAATATAAAAGAGAATGTAAATCCATCAGAAATATTATTAGTTGTTGATGCTATGACAGGTCAAGATGCTGTTAATGTTGCAGAAAACTTTAATAATGATCTAGATCTAAGTGGAGTTATTTTAACAAAGCTCGATGGTGACACTAGAGGTGGAGCTGCACTGTCAATTAAGAGTATAATTGATAAACCAATCAAATATGCTGGCGTTGGCGAAAAAATGAATGATTTTGAAGTATTCCATCCTGATAGAATGGCATCAAGAATTTTAGGAATGGGTGATGTGTTATCGCTTATTGAAAAAGCTCAGGAAGCCATTGATGAAAAGGAAGCTGCCGACTTAGGTAAGAGAATGTTAAATCAAGAATTTAACTTTGAAGATTATCTAATGGCAATGGAACAAATGAAAAAGCTTGGACCTTTAAATAAAATCATGGAAATGATACCTGGCTTAAATTCAAAGGAACTTCAAGGAGTTGATTTTGAAAAAGGAAGTGAAGCTCTTGATAAGACTAAGGCGATTATTCAATCAATGACATTAAAAGAGAGAAGAAATCCAAGCCTTATATTAAAGTCTCCATCAAGAAAAAGCAGAATAGCTAAAGGATCAGGTACAAATATACAAGAAGTTAATAAACTCATGAAAGGCTATGAAATGATGAAAAAGAACATGAAGCAAATGAAATCATTCCAGAAGCAGGCGAAGAAAGGCGGCCTATTTGGAAAGTTACCTTTCTAAGCATTAGAGTTAAAATATATATTTATTATCCTTTAAAGGAGGTGAAATTAAAATGGCAGTAAAAATCAGATTAAGAAGAATGGGTGCTCATAAAGCTCCTTTCTATAGAATAATTGTTGCAGATTCAAGAGCACCAAGAGATGGTAAATTCATCGATGAAATTGGATACTATAATCCATTAACTGAACCAGTTGAAGTTAAAATCAACGAAGAAAAAGCTAATGAATGGTTATCTAATGGAGCACAACCAACAGAAGTAGTTAAGAGACTTTTCAATAATGCAGGTCTTACTAAGTAATTTTTGGAGGTGAATTCTACAGTTGGTACATACTAATTGTAGGCGTTTATGAAGGAATTAGTTGAATTTATGGCTAAATCCCTTGTTGATAACCCAGATGCAGTTACTGTTAATGAAGTAGATGGAGAACAATCCATAATACTTGAATTAAAAGTTGCACCAGAAGATATGGGTAAGATTATAGGTAAGCAAGGAAGAATTGCGAAAGCTATAAGAACAGTTATAAAAGCTGCAGCAGTTAAACAGAATAAACGAGTTATAGTAGAAATCATCTAAAAATTTAGAGTTAGGGTAACCTAGCTCTTTTTAAGTATATTTAAAAAAAGTAGTGTTTTAATATATATAATACATATATTTTTATAAGGAGCTTATTTTATCATGCCTATAATATGGGATATTAATATGAATAATAATATTTCTAATAATAGAATGTATAAATTATATGTTTGTTACCGATTATTCTAATATATAAATGAGGTGAAAAGAGTGGAAAATTTATTTAAAATTGGTCAGATTGTAAATACGCATGGAATTAAAGGTGAAGTTAAAGTCTATCCTCTAACAGAAGATGTAAATAAATTTAAACGTCTAGAAACTGTTTTAGTAGATGGAGTAGAAAAGAAAATCTTAGGGGTTAAATTTCAAAAAGATAGAGTTATACTAAAAATCGAAGGTATAGATTCTATGAATGATGCTGAAACTTATAAGCAAAAGTATATTGAAATACCACGCGAGAATGAACCAGAACTTCCGCCCGATACATATTATGTTTCAGATTTAAAAGAATGTACTATATATGATACTAATGAAAAAGAAATTGGAAGAATATTTGATGTAATAAGTACTCCTAACAATGATGTATATTGGATTAAGGAACCTAAGGAATTATTAATACCGGTTCTTAGAGATATAGTTCTAGACATAGATATAAATTTAAAAAAGATCATTATTAAGCCAGTAGGTGAATGGCAAGATGAAGATTAGTATATTGACGTTATTTCCAGAAATGTTTTCTATTTTTGATCATAGTATAATAGGAAGAGCAAGGGAAAATAAAATAGTAGATTTGGATACGCTAAACATAAGAGATTATACGTTAAATAAACATAAAAAGGTCGATGATTATCCTTATGGAGGCGGAGCTGGAATGGTTATGGCACCTCAACCTATAGTTGATACTATAAGGCATGCAAAATTAGGTAATAAGGGCAAGGTTGTTTTCTTAGGGCCTAGAGGAAAAACTTTTAACCAAGAGATTGCTAAAGAGCTTTCTAAAGAAGAAGGACTTATATTTTTATGCGGACATTATGAAGGTATAGACGAAAGAGTTTATAAGCATATAGATATGGAAATTTCACTTGGAGATTTTGTACTGACTGGGGGAGAGATGGCTGCGATTCCGGTCATTGATTGTATATTAAGGCTAATTCCTGGTGTTTTGGGAAAAGAAGAGAGTTTTATGGAAGAATCATTTTATAATGGACTTTTAGAATATCCGCAATATACTAGACCAGAAGAGTTTGAAGGTGATAATGTGCCTGAAATACTATTATCTGGGCATCACGAAAATATAAGAAAATGGAGAAGGCTTAAGTCTCTTGAAGTAACAAAGAAGATTAGACCTGATTTATATAAGAAAATTATATTAACTAAAGAAGATATTAAAATATTAAAAAATAAGAATAATAAATAATTTTTGTTGAAATATAAAAAATTATGTGATATTATTAAATTTGTGCTAGTACGGGCGTTCCGCTGTCATACATATGTGTTAAGAACGTCAAATTATCGTTAAGGAGGGAATGCACAATGAACGAAATAATAAGAGCTATAGAAGCTGAACAAA
>CAURJV010000155.1:0-5672 GCA_963524945.1 uncultured Clostridium sp. | reverse complement strand
CTGAAGAAGATAAAGAAGCTATACTTTCAAGAATTTCAGGAACAACTGATATGAAATTAGCTGCTGACTGCGATTTAGTAGTTGAAGCTGCAATCGAAAACATGAAAATTAAGAAGGAAATCTTTGCAGAATTAGATGGAATTTGTAAGCCAGAAGCAATTTTAGCTTCAAACACTTCATCTTTATCAATTACTGAAGTTGCTTCAGCTACAAAGAGACCTGACAAAGTTATTGGAATGCACTTCTTTAATCCAGCTCCAGTAATGAAGCTTGTTGAAATTATTAAAGGAATAGCTACTTCTCAAGAAACTTTCGATGCTGTTAAGGAATTATCAGTTGCTATTGGAAAAGAACCAGTAGAAGTTGCAGAAGCTCCAGGATTCGTTGTAAACAGAATCTTAATCCCAATGATTAACGAAGCTTCATTCATCCTACAAGAAGGAATAGCTTCAGTTGAAGATATTGATACAGCTATGAAATATGGTGCTAACCACCCAATGGGACCTTTAGCTTTAGGAGATCTTATTGGATTAGATGTTTGCTTAGCTATCATGGATGTTTTATTCACTGAAACTGGTGATAACAAGTACAGAGCTAGTAGCATATTAAGAAAATATGTTAGAGCTGGATGGCTTGGAAGAAAATCAGGAAAAGGATTCTATGATTATTCTAAATAATATAATGAATATATGGAAAAACTCAAGTTTATGCTTGGGTTTTTCTTTTTTTGTGCCTAGCATGGGATCGCACTAATCGGAAAAAGTCCGTAATTGGATCTGATAATGCTAACTATTAGCATTTTACCTTTCGAAAAGCAGAGTAGAAATAGAAATCTATGAAAAGTCTACAAGAAGATTTAAGTAAAAGAATATTGTAAAGTTCAACAAAATATTCTATTAATAGTAAGTAAGTGATATAATATATTAAATAATAACTGTTTTCTTAAGTTTTGGTTCTGTATTTAATTTACATATTGAGTGTTTAAAGAGAATGTATAAATAAAGGTTATATGTGGATATTCTATATCTGGAAATAAGCAATATGAATTTTGATATGAATTTATGAGAAGACCTTAGAGCAAAATATATTAAATTGAAGAAGAATATATGAATGAAATAAGTGTAAACTAAAGTTGACAAAGTATTATGTTTATTAATAATTTTACTAAAAAGGTAAAAATATAATTTGAATATAAATGTTTTGAAAGTTTAGTTTATGGAGATTTATATTGAATTGTCAGATGATACAAACTAAATAATTTTATGAGGAATCAATTACATATTATATAAATACAGAAAGTATTTTAGATTTATATTTTTGGTTAAGTAGATTTAGATTTTATACTGCAAGGGAGAATGATAATAAAATGGATTATAAGTCTGTAGAGTTTTATGATAATTATTTAAGAATAAAAGAAGTAAGTAATTTTAAACTGAAACATATATTTGAGTGTGGACAAATTTTTAGATTTGAAGAGATCGCAGAAAATAACTTTATTGTAATTGCTTTTGGAAAATTGATTGAAGTTAAAGAAGATGGAAATGACGTAATAATTTATAATTCTACCAAGGAAGATTTTCAAAGCATTTGGCTTAAATACTTTGATTTAGATAGAGATTACTCAATTATAAAGGATGAACTTTCAAAAGATGTTTTACTTAAACAAAGTATTGAATTTGGATATGGTGTCAGAGTTCTGAATCAAGATCCATTTGAGATGTTGCTTAGTTTTATTATTTCATCGCGAAACAATATACCATCAATAAAAAAGACTGTAAATAAAATATCTAATAGATGGGGAAAAGAAATTATTTATAAGAATAAAACTTATTATGCATTTCCAAATATAGATGAAATAAAGGATGCCACATTAGAAGAAATACAGGAGACAGGAGCATCTTTCAGAAGCAAATATATTTTTGATACAATAAAAAATGTGTATAATTCTAAAAAAGGAAAAGGGAATTTCAAAACAAATGATGCAAATGAATATATAAAGTATGATTTAGAGTATATTAAAAATTTGAATGATGATGAATGTCATGATGCACTTCAAGAATTTAAGGGCGTTGGTTCAAAGGTTGCTGACTGTATAATGTTATTTTCAATGGAAAAGACTTCAGCATTTCCAGTGGATGTATGGGTTAAACGTGCAATGATTCATTTTTATGGTGCAGAAGATGCTTCTTTAAATAAGATTAGAATCTTTGGAAGAAACCAATTTGGTAAGTTGGCAGGTTTTGCACAGCAATATTTATTTTATTATGCAAGAGAAAATAAGATAAATGTATAGAGTGGATTAAAAGGTTTTATATAGAATAAGAAGTCTAGGATTTTATTTCCTAGACTTCTTATTTCGTCAAGAAATATCAAAATAATAGTTCCATTATGTTAATAATTTATCATTGATGCATTAATAGGAATATTATATAAATCCATTGATATAACTCAAATAATAGTAAATAAATAGATTAAAAAAGGAACATAAATATAAGAAAAATCTTTAAATAGAGTAATTAAGAAATTCCATTATATACATATGAAAAAAGCACATATATTAAGAAAATTTAGAAAATTTAAATTATATAATACTTGTTATATTTTTAACAAGAGTGTGCTATAATTATTTTGTATTGTAAATGTAAGATAAAAATTATTCATGGGAGAGTGTGTGTAATGTTTCAATTTGAGAATCAACTTTTAGCTTTAAAGCATGAGGTTCTTACTAGAGTTGCTGTATTAGCGAAAGAAAATAAGATTAGTAAAGAGGAAATAGAAAAGATTCCTTATGCTATGATTGTTGGGGAAGAACCTAAATATAGAGATTCAGTTGAACGAGAAAGAAATGTAGTATTAGAAAGAGCAAAACTTGCATCAGGATTTAAACCAACAGGCAAACATGGACAAGATTTAATTAACATAGAAGAAGAAAAACAAATATTATATGTTATAAAAGAAGCATGTGATAGATGTCCAACAAAGAAATTCCAAGTTACCGATTCTTGTAGAAATTGTATAGCGCATAAATGCCAAAGCGCATGTAACTTTGGAGCGATTACGTATGTTGAAGGAAGAGCATATATTGAGCCAGATAAATGTAAAGAATGCGGAATGTGTAAAAAAGCATGTCCTTATGATGCGGTTGCAGAAGATATGAGACCTTGCAAGAAATCATGTCCAACAGGTGCACTAAGCTATAATGCAGAAGATTTAAGTGCTGAAATTACAGAGAGTAAATGTGTAAACTGTGGAGCATGTATGTCAGCATGTCCGTTTGGAGCGATAGAAGATAAAAGTTCATTAGTTAAGGTTATTAATAGATTAATGGATAAAGAAGAAAAAATTTATGCGGTAGTTGCACCAGCAATAACAGGACAATTTGGCCCTAAAACAACTTATGGACAAGTTAAGAATGCAATTAAGGCATTAGGCTTTACAGATATGTTAGAAGCTGCATGTGGAGCAGATGCAGTTACTGTACATGAAAGCAATGAATTTGTAGAGAGAATGGAAAATGGGGATAGCTACATGACAAATTCGTGTTGTCCAGGATTCCTAAGTTATATTGAAAAAATGATGCCAGATCAAGCTGATAAAATTTCAGGAACAGTTTCACCTATGGTAGCAACAGGTAGATATATTAAGTCAAAAGATAAAGATGCAAAGGTGGTATTTATAGGGCCTTGTACAGCTAAGAAAAGTGAAGTGCTAATAGAATCAATAAAAGATGCTATAGATTATGCATTAACTTTTGAAGAATTAGTAGCTATATTTGATGCATTCGAAGTGGATCCTACAACTTGTGAAGATATAGTAGTTGATGGAGCTTCAATATTTGGTAGAAACTTTGCTGTAGGTGGTGGATTAACTGCTGCTATAGAAAACTATGTACAAGAAAAAGGGGTTAACATTGACTTTAAGCCAGTGAAGATTTCAGGCGGAGCAGAAATTAAAAAGACTATGACAATGGCTAAGGTTGGAAAATTACCAGGGAACTTTATTGAAGGTATGATGTGTGAGGGTGGTTGCATAAATGGAGCAGCTAAAATTGTATCGCCTATGAAGGCTAAAGCGCCATTTACAAAAACGAATCAACAAACAAGTACTAAGAGCGTATTAGCTAATACAACATTAGGAGAATACCATGAAATAAACTTAGAAAGATAATATAAATACTTCTTTTGAAATATATTTTAGTGAGTAAAACTCTAACCAATAATATTTTTACTTGGTTAGAGTTTTTTTATTATTTTAAAAATTCACAATATTAATAATAATATTGAGAAAATTTAAGTAAACACGATATATTTTAAGATAAGAAGTAATATTCGCCGAAAAATGGGATATAATATTAGAAGTAATGTTTGAATTATATGGATATAAAGGATATTATAATTATGTTAGCACTCGACAATGATGAGTGCTAACAGAAATTAAACTGAAATGATAATATATATTTTAAGGAGGGTTTTTTCATGAACATTAAACCACTTGGTGAAAGAGTAGTAATTAAAAAATTAGAGGCAGAAGAAAAGACTAAGAGTGGAATAGTCTTAACTGGTACTGCAAAGGAAAGACCACAAGAAGCAGAAGTGGTTGCAGTAGGACCTGGAGCTGTTGTAGACGGAAATAGAGTAGCTATGGAAGTTAAAGTTGGAGATAGAGTGTTATATTCAAAATATGCTGGAACAGAAGTAAAGGTAGATGGTGAAGAATATACTATATTAAAGCAAGATGATATTCTAGCAATAGTTGAATAGTTAAATTGTTCATAACTAAATATTTAAATATAAAAAAGAATTCAATTAGTAAAGATAATAAATAACATATATAAGGAGCGTGTTTATATAAATGGCTAAGATGTTAAAATTCGGAGAAGATGCAAGAAGATCTATGCAAATAGGTGTAGATAAATTAGCAGATACAGTTAAAGTAACTTTAGGACCTAAAGGAAGAAATGTTGTTTTAGATAAAAAATTTGGTGCGCCATTAATTACAAATGATGGTGTTTCAATTGCAAGAGAAATAGAATTAGAAGATCCATATGAAAACATGGGTGCTCAATTGGTTAAAGAAGTTGCAACAAAGACTAATGATGTAGCAGGAGATGGAACTACAACTGCAACACTACTTGCTCAAGCAATAATTAGAGAAGGTCTAAAGAATGTTACGGCTGGAGCTAATCCAATTCTAATCAGAACAGGTATTAAAATGGCTGTAGATAAAGCTGTTGAGGAAATAAAAAAGATTTCTAAACAAGTAGAGGGAAAAGAAGATATAGCTAGAGTTGCTGCAATTTCAGCTTCTGATGAAGAAGTTGGTAAATTAATAGCAGATGCTATGGAAAAGGTAGGAAATGAAGGCGTTATAACTATCGAAGAATCTAAATCAATGGGAACAGAATTAGATGTTGTAGAAGGTATGCAATTTGATAGAGGATATGTATCACCTTACATGGCTACAGATACTGAAAAGATGGAAGCTGTCTTAGAAAATCCATATATATTAATAACTGATAAGAAAATCTCTAGTATACAAGAAATATTACCAATACTTGAGCAAATAGTTCAATCAGGTAAGAAGCTATTAATCATTGCTGAAGACATTGAAGGAGAAGCAATGGCTACATTAGTAGTTAATAAATTAAGAGGAACATTTACTTGTGTAGCTGT
>CAURJV010000154.1:0-5766 GCA_963524945.1 uncultured Clostridium sp. | reverse complement strand
CAGGTCTTACTACTAAAGAAGCAGTTTATGCTGGTGGAGATGCAGTTACAGGAGCGGCAACAGTAATACTTGCTATGGGTGCTGGTAAAAAGGCAGCAAAAGCTATAGATGAGTATTTACAAGGAAAATAGAATATAAATATAAAACAAATATAATTTTTATAATGAAATCCTAAATTATAAAGCCTTGGCAATCTCAAATGAATGTTGTCAAGGCATTTTTATTTTTAAAGAATTTATAATTCATGTGAATTAAAACTTATACCAGCATATAGAAAGAGTTTTTTATTTAAGTAATTTGTGCTAAGGGAGTATAATAGATATATATCTAGATATAGTAAGGAGATAAAAATGGAAAATATATTAGTTAAAGAATATTATAATTGGTTTAGCTCTTATGTAAAAAAATTTTATGGGGAAGATAGCTTAATAAATCAGAATATTGAGCTTAAGGAAATACATACATTAAAAGTTGCAGAGCATGCTGTAAATATTGCGAAATCTTTAAATTTGACCCAAGAAGAAGTTGATACAGCGGAGATAATAGGATTATTTCATGATATAGGAAGGTTTGAACAATTTAAAAAGTATAAGACATTTAGGGATGCTTTTTCAGAAAATCATGCTGCTTTAGGCGTTAAAATATTAGAAGAGAATGGAATCTTAAAAAACTTAGATGACAGTAGAAGAAAGATTATTATTAAAGCTGTAAATCTTCATAATGCAAAAGATCTTACAATGGATTTAAATAAGGAAGAATCATTGTTTTGCAAATTGATTAGAGATGCCGATAAACTTGATATTTTCAGAATCATTATGGGATATGAGAGAGAAAGAAAAAATCATCCTAATCCGGCGCTTGATAATTTACCTTTTACATCAGGCTACAATTCAGAGTTTATTAAAGATATTCTTTCAAACAAAAAAATTAGTAATAATTCACTGAAAAATTATAATGATAGAAAAATATATGAATTAAGTTGGATAATTGATTTGAATTTTTCATTCTCTCTTAACTATATAAAGGAGAGAGAAGTTTTAAAAACATTAATTAGCTGTTTACCTAAAAATGAAGAGATTGATGACTTAGAAAGGTATCTTGATAAATATATAGAAAATTCTATAGTAAAATAATTTATCTATAAAATGAACATTTTAATTGATTTCTGTTTGATAATAATATTTAATTTATGGCTATACTAGCTAACCTGACGCTATTAACCAAATGCTAAATGCTGTTAAGTTTAATATGCACCTATAAGTATTATAATGTCTATAAAATTCAGTGGCATATAATATGTGAGTATAATAACGAATAATACTTATGTTATTTGGAAAATTAACTTTATGTAATCTTTAATTGTAAAATACATTTTTATAGCAAATCATATGCTGTAATTGCCTTATAGTAAAGTACTTGAAAGTGAATTGCTTCAATGAAGAGCATGTTTTGCATAAATTTATTTATGAATGATAATTATTAAGATAGCATTGAAAAATAGTATAGTCAGGGGTGGAAAGTATGGAAAACAGTTATAATAATTTAAAAATAGCAGAACGTGGAGCTAGAGTGAGTATTATAGCGTATATAACATTATCATTGTTAAAACTCGGAGTTGGCTTTTTGGCTCAATCTAAGGCATTATTAGCTGACGGAATCAATAATACTACCGATATAATAGCTTCAGTGGCAGTTTTAATTGGGCTAAAAATATCGGGAAAGCCAGCTGATGATGATCATCCTTATGGTCATCTTAGAGCAGAAACAATAGCATCATTAATAGCATCTTTAATTATGCTAGCTGTTGGTCTTGATGTGCTCTATAATGCGATTAAATCAGTTATCTTTTTTAACCCTAAGGCTCCTGATTTAATATCTGCTGTAGTAGCTATTTTTTGTGCTGCGGCTATTTACATGGTATATCGTTATAATATGAGGATTGCTGTTAAGATAAAAAGCTCTGGTCTTATGGCTGCCGCAAAAGATAATCTTTCTGATGCATGGGTAAGCATTGGTACGACTATAGGTATTGTTGCTTCTCAGTTTGGTTTTCCTTGGATAGATCCTCTTGCAGCTGTAGTTGTAAGTGCTTTAATATTAAAGACAGGATGGGATATATTTAGGGAGGCAACTCATAATCTATCAGATGGTTTTAGTAGAGAGAAGCTTGATGGTATAACTAAATCTATTAGCCAAGTTCCCGGGGTTAAACAAATTAAGAATATAAGAGCGCGCGTTCATGGAAATAATATTTTACTTGATTTGGTAGTTAGTGTTAGTTCTGATTTGTCTTTAGTTGAGGGACATTCCATTACCGAAAAAATAGAAGATAAATTAAAAAAGGATCTAGATATAACGCAAGTAATGGTCCATGTTGAACCAGATAAGTAGAAATTATAAATGTAGTTGAAGAAAAAATAAAATTCTTCAGCTACATTTTTATTTGGAATTAATTAAGTTTTAAAAGCAGAGTGAACCAATTTTATATCGAGCGAATAATATAATATGTAGAATTTTACTAATGAATATAAAGAGATAAGCATAAAGCGGGTGTTTAAATGGATATTAATCGAATTATATTTAATATAAAACGAGGATATTGCAGATATATTGGTTCTGGTTCCTGCAGAGAAGTATTTGATCTTGGAAATGGATATGTAGTAAAAATAGCAAAGAATGCAGCAGGAATTGCACAAAATAAAACAGAGTATCATATTTCCAGTTATGACAATACTAATCTGTTTGCAAAGGTTGTAGATGTTTCAAAAGACTTTGAGTTCTTAATTATGGAGAGAGCAGATAAGGTATATAATATTACAGAAATATGGAGATGTTTTAATGTTAAAAGTAAAAAAGAAATGTTTAATTTAAAAGAGATAAAAAACATTTCCCAAAATTATAATTTACTATTATGCGATTTAAATAGACAAAGTAGTTGGGGCATAATTAATGGTAGGCCAGTGATTATTGATTATGGATTTACAAGAGAAGTAAGAAAAAAATATTATTAAATTTTTTACTAAAGCAGGGTAGAGTACATCATATCCTGCTTTAATATTAAATTACTAAAATTCAAGGCAAAGACGGCTTAAATTTCCTAATTCATAATCTCGAAAAATAACTCTAGGAATTAATAATGAACTGCTGCCTAATGCTATAAATAATGGAATAAAATGCTCAGGGCTTGAAACAGCTAAATCAGCATTTGGAGCTTGATCTCTGTAATTATAAAGTGAATTAAAATCATTTTCTTTTAATTTGTTAATTAACCAGTCATCAAATTCTTCAGCCCAAGAATCATTGCTTACAGTCTCAAAATCAACTAAATTTAGATTGTGAACTGTATTTCCACTCCCGATAACTAAAATATCTTCGTCACCTAAAGTTTTTAGAGCGCTACCTATTTTAATTTGTTCTTCAATGGATAATTTTGAGTCTATTGAAACTTGAACAACGGGGATGTTGGCTTCTGGATAAAGGTGCTTTAAAAGAGTCCAAGCTCCGTGATCTAGACCCCTATTTAAGTCTTTTGTTACCTTTATGCCTTCGTGTGAAAGTTTTTCTTCGACTTTTGCTGCAACTGTACTAGAACCTTGCGCCTCATATTTTACATTGTAAAGTTCTTCTGGAAATCCATAAAAATCATATACTGTTTCGTATGTGGAATCAGAAGATGATATAGTTAGAGTTTCACTATCCCAGTGTGCTGTAAAGATAACAATAGCTTTGGGGTTTAATTTCTTTCCAAGATTGCTTAGAAATTCAGTATAATTATCTTCTTCAATGGCCATCATTGGAGAGCCGTGTGCTAAAAATAAAGGTTTAACCATATAATAAAATCCTCCTTTAGACTAAATAATTAATTAATATTAGATATTACCATAAAGATTAAAGTTAATACATAAGTTTTACGGAATATTGACTTATTCAATGAATATTATTATATTTAGTATAATATCATAAGTTGCTTATCTTAATTAAGTGATTATGATAGAATAGTAACAGGTGGTGATTAAATATGGAAAAATTTCATATGTGCCCAAGGTTTGAAAATGCTTTTGAATTACTAGGAAAAAGATGGACCGGATTGATTATAAGAACATTATTGAATGGACAAAATCGATTTTCAGATATAGGAGAAGCAATTCCCAATATGAGTGCTCGTATGCTTACAGAACGATTTAAGGAGCTGGAAAAGGAAGGAATAATTATTAGAAAAGTTTATCCTGAAACTCCAGTACGTATAGAATATGAGTTAACAGAAAAAGGTCGTGATCTTCAAAGTGCTATGGATGAGATCCAAAAATGGGCAGAAAAATGGACTTAACTAAGACAATTCAAAAAATATAAAGAATTTTCTTAATTACAATGGAGATTCTTTATATTTTTTTATTGTTTGAAAATTAAAAAAATTATGAATTTATATTTAAAATACTATTGACTAAGTGTTATAAGTATGTAATAATTAATTTAAAGTTACTTACTAAATGTAAGTAACTAATTAAAAATATTGAAGTGAATTTATTAGGCTTCACTGTTTTTATATAAAAAATGTACTAGTTATAGTTAGAAATAATTTTAAATTACTATAAGTAATTATTTGGAAAGAAATATAAATACTTAAATAAATTTAGATATGATAGGAGGAATGATTATATGTCAAAAGATTTTTTTACTGCTGTAGCAGATAGACGTTCATTTTATGGAATTAGCAAAGAAAAGGTGGTTTCTGATGATAGAATCAAGGAAATTATAGAACATGCTGTAAAGCACACACCATCATCATTCAATTCACAAAGTGCAAGAGTAGTGCTATTGTTAGGAGATCATCATGATAGATTATGGGATATCACAGAGAATGCTTTAAGAAAGATTGTTCCTGAAGATAAATTTGAGCCAACTCAAGAAAAAATAAATTCATTTAGAAGTGGTTATGGTACAGTTTTATTTTTTGAAGATAATAGCGTGATAGAATCACTTCAACAACAATTTTCACTTTATAAAGACAATTTCCCAATTTGGTCTCAACAAGCAAGTGGAATGCACCAGTTTGTTATTTGGACTGCATTAGAAATTGAAGGATTTGGAGCATCGCTTCAACATTATAATGAGCTTATTGAAAATGACATAAAGAAAGAATGGGGAATATCTGATGATTGGAAACTTATTGGGCAAATGCCTTTTGGAAAGCCAACAGCAGAGCCTGAACCAAAAGAATTTAAACCATTAGAAGAACGTGTAAAGATATTTAAATAAAGAAATATTTCAATGATTATTTTCATATAATAGGGGTGATTTTGTCACCCCTAAAAATTATTTAACTGATTCTAAACTTATTTAAAATCAGAAAATAATGAGATTATGATTTAAATGAATAATTCTATTTATTTTAAATAAGAGTATTTTTAGCTGGAAATGCTGAGATGTCAATAGAATAAAGAGGTTTTAGGCTTTGATTATAATGTTTTGAACATATAATTGGTACTATACTTATCATTAATTATATTTATATAGTTGACAATTAACAATATGTAACTTATAATAAACAAGCACATAAAAATTTTTTACCTATATTGGTAATACTTTAATCTTTAAAAATTAGAAGTAAAAAATTTGATTTTTATAGTCAAATATGGTGAACGTAGTTCAGTTGGTAGAGCGCCAGTTTGTGGCACTGGTTGTCGTGGGTTCGAGTCCCATCGTTCACCCCATACAGGGATATCGCCAAGCGGTAAGGCAATGGACTTTGACTCCATTATTCGTAGG
>CAURJV010000153.1:0-5986 GCA_963524945.1 uncultured Clostridium sp. | reverse complement strand
ACTTATCATACTTATCTTCTTTATCACATTTGTCATGTTTATCACACTTATCATACTTATCTTCTTTATCACATTTGTCATGTTTATCACACTTATCATATTTATCTTCTTTTTCACACTTATCGTGTTTATAATCTTTCTCAGATTTTTTACACTCTTTATTCTTGTTTCTTTCCTCATCTAAATTATCTATAGTTTCAGTTATGTTTTGATGATCTTCTGGAATCCTATTTTGTTTATCTTCAACTTTAGATTCTATGTTCGCTTTAGGTTGAAGATCAATCTCATCCTTTTTTCGTTCAACTGATTCATCTTGTAATTTAGGTGCCTTTACTAATTCATCTTCTTTCGCACTTGACTGAGTGATAGCTTTATTCGATACACTTACACTCAAATTTTCTTTTTCCTTAGTTTGTAATGCTGTTTTATCAACGTATTTTTTAGAATCAACTTTTATAATCTTAAACCTTCTCCAATTATCAGCTGATTCTTCTCCATTCATAAATCCGTGCATTACAAACTCTGTTTCATTATCTTTCACCCTGCATATAGCAGCACCAGATATTTTTTCATAAGATATTCCAAGACCAGCTATGTTATTTACATAATATTCTTTACTAGTATCCCCTTTTCCGACTTCATTTATTGCTAAAGGTCCAATATCAATTAATTCTTTTAAATCCTTTTTGCAACAGATAAGTACCATGGAGTAATTATCTTCCTGCCTAAGATTCTGCGCATAAAATGAGATTTTACACTTATCACCTTTGGCCTCCACCTTAGCATATCCAGACAAAGCTTTATCATTAGATTGAGAATATCCTCTTTCATCTTCTTGCAATATTATAAAATTTCTATACAATTTGTTGTGTGCCAACCCTATATTCCCTCCACATATATTTATTCCATATAGTATATGTTTGGAAATTAGAATTATGATTTAACTAACATTTTTCTATATTTTTATGCTCTATGCAACACATCAAATCTAATAGAAATTTAAAAAGTAGAGAACGAATAATTCCATAATTACTCATTCTCTACTTTTTAGTTTCTTATATCATATATAAAGTCTGATAAGACTGCAAATTCTTCTAATGTTAGTGTCTCAGCTCTTCTCTTAGGATCAATTCCTGACTTTTCAAATGCTTCCTCTAATTTTTCTTTATCTACTTTTAATGTTTTTGCTGCATTCCACAAAGTTTTTCTTCTCATATTGAATCCTGCTCTTACAAGCTCAAACATAATACCCATATCCTTAGTCTTCACTCTAGGTTTATCTAACCTATCTAATCTTATTACTATAGATTCAACTTTTGGTCTAGGAATAAAACAAGTTGGTGATACTTTTCTTATTATGTTTGTATCACAATAATACTGTACTAAAACAGACAATGCACCATATTCTTTACAATTAGGTTCAGCATTAATTCTTTCTGCAACTTCTTTCTGAATCATTATAGTTAATGATTTAAAGTTATATCCGCCCTTTAGAAGTTTAACTATTATAGGTGTTGTAACATAATACGGAAGATTTGCTACAAGCTTAACACTTTTCTCATCTCCAATAAGTTCATTAAAATCCACTTTAAGTGCATCTTTATGTATTAAATCAAAATTCTCATTTTCCCCCAACTCTTGCTCAAGTATTGGAATTAAATCGCTATCTAATTCTATGGATGTTACTTTTTTAGCTTTCATCAAAAGTTGAGCAGTTAGGGTTCCTACACCTGGTCCAATCTCTATAATAAAATCATCATTATTGACTTCTGCCCCATTAACTATATCGTCGAGAACAGAATCGTCAACTAAGAAATTTTGTCCAAGGCTTTTTGAAAATTTAAAGTTATACTTTTTTACCAGTTCCTGAGTTTTTATATCTTTTAAATCCATTTATTTCTTACCTACTTCCAGTTGTTTTTCTATTTCTTCTATAGCATTAGTAAATTCTTCTTTGGTTATTCCGTAATTATTTAATCTAGAAACCATTTGTGCAGCATTTCCATAACCTATCCCTAATATTTTACCAAGCATAGTTCTTCTAATCTTTGAAGTATTATCTCCTGTAAGCTTAAAATAAAACATATCTTGCATAGTAAAAAATTCTTGTTTTTCTTCTTGTGTTATTTTTGCCATTTCAAGCGCTTTCAAGATAACTTCTGGACATGCATTTTCTACTCCGATATCTCCATTTTTTAACCCATCTTCTTTTGTAATATATGCATGCTTTATTCCCTTAACTCTCTTTGCTATTATTCTTCTTATCTTTTCCCCTGCAAAATCTGGATCCGTTAATACAATTACACCTTTTCTTTTCTGGGCCTCCTGTATTCTTGCTATGACCTTTGCATTTATTCCAAATCCTCCTACAGCAATTATTTCTGCATCTATAGCTTTCTTCACAGCATCAACGTCATCTCTACCCTCAACGACTATTACTTCTTTTATCAATACATTTACTTCCTTTCCTTATTAATAATTATCTTATGCATTATATATTTATATTATAAAATAGCCCTTAATTATTTTATCTCATTTCTAATAATATGATAAAACGCCTACAATTCAAAGAAAAAAATAGAGATAACATTTGTTATCTCTTAAAACAGCTTACCATTGCCCTGGGTAAGCAACTACTAATACATCAACTGATCTTCTTCCCCACGAATTACATTCATTTGACGAATTAAGGTATATATCAATTCTGTCGCCCTTTATAGCACCACCTGTATCTGATGCGATTGCATATCCATATCCGTCTACATAAACTTTACTTCCTAGTGGTATTACGGATGGATCGACTGCAATCGTACTCATACCACCTTCATTTCTAACAGGCGTTCTTCCTGTAGCCGTGGTAGAGTGATTACTATATGCTGTTGCCGTGCAATTAATCTTTTTCTTATAAGTTACTCTGTCTCCACCCCTACTTGCGTACACTTGACCAGTTCCTTTAACCACCACTTCATTTTGTGGTTCTAATATGGTTTTAGTACTCCTTACATTACGAGAAATTTCTACTCCATCTTTATATATTATTTGATAAGTAATTTGTTTCTCCCCATTAACTCCTTCACTCTTAACCTTCTGAACACTACTGTCCAAATTCTCATCTTTTTCTACAATTGTATCGAAGTTAATTGGCTGTTTCTCGGTGACATCTTTTGTTTCCACTTTGACAAGTTGGACACTTTCGTTACCCTCTAACTTAGCCTCTAGGGATGGTGATACTTCATCCACATCTTTGTCAAATTCTATTCCTTGATCTTTTAATGTATTTTTCTCTGCATCCAGCATATCCTCAACCGTATCCTCTGCTGTTTGCACTTGTACTTCCATTCCACCAGCCTTAATTTCTACTGGAATAGCTTTTTTTACTTTAATAGTTTCTTTTTCAGATACTTTGGATTCCAAGGATGGTTGCACTTTATCTTTAGGCGATACTTCTATCCCATTTTCTTGCAACACACCTTTAACAGTCCCCTTGTACGTGACAAAAGTCGCTTCTTTACCGTCTATACTTATTACGAGCGTTTTTCTCATGCTCATTATAGTCACTGTTGTAACAACTACAAATGCTATCGCAATTGTTCCAATTATAATTTTTGCCTTCGGACCGTTAGAAAAACTTTGCCTAATAAATTGTCTCAATTTTTCTATCATTATTTTCCCTCCTTTGGCAAGAGTGTCTTTTGAATTATATATTAATATTCTAGACTTGTCAAATTAGTAAACTCTTGCAATATAATGAAGCATTGTAATAATGCACTTTGTGCATAAAATATAATATATAAAAATGATAGCGGTTTTTAATATTACTTCATTATAGAATTAAAAACTTAATGATATTAAATTATAGAAACATTTATTAAACTTGATAGTAATTTCAGTTTAAGATTAGATTAGATTTATTTTATGTTGAATACAGAAATTATATTTAAAGTGTACAACTAATATTTTACCTTATTTTTCCTTTCTTATCAATCTAAGAAAATTCTCATTAAATCTCAAATTTGCCTCATAGGGGTCAATATTCTTGATTTCCGCTATTTTAGTTATTATATATTCAATATAATCTGATTTATTTCTCTTTCCTCTGTTTGGTTCAGGTGCCATATATGGACAATCGGTTTCTACAAGTATCTTTTCTAAAGGGATTTCTCTAGCTACCTCAACAACTTTTTTTGCATTTTTAAAAGTAACAACACCTGTTATCCCTATATAATATCCTAGCTTTATACATTCCTTTGCAAATTCCACACTTCCTGAAAAACAATGAACTACACCTGTAACATCTGGAAATTCTTTAATTATTTCTAATGTATCCTGATGTGCATCTCTATCATGAATAACAACTGGATAATTTAGTTCTTTCGCTAAATTCATTTGCCTCCTAAATACATCCTTCTGAATATCCTTCGATGGATTTTCGTCCCAGTAGTAGTCTAATCCAATTTCACCAATAGCCACTATCTTCTCATTATTTTTGATATAAGATTTAATTTCATCCACTGTATCGTTCTTCATCTCATCTGCATTTTCTGGATGTATTCCTAAAGCTCCAAAGATAAAATCATAATCTTTAGTTAGTTGATCTGTTGTTTTTAAACTATCATATGATGATGCGCAATTTAGGATTCCAATAACGCCATTTTCATTAATCTCATTCAGCAAAGATTCTCTATCTTCATTAAAAGCTTCATCATCATAATGAGCATGGCTATCTATTATTTTAAATTTTTGATTCATAAACCAATATTCCTTTCCTATCAACATTATTTCCAAATTATCATATTCTAAAACTACTGCATTTAAATTTAGCATTACTTACTTAAATAATAACATAAAATTATTACTTACACCTCCTTATGATAACTTTACGTAAAACTATATAATCAAATGCAAATCATAGAAATTAAAATAAAAATAAATTCGTAACTACTAATCTTTTACGAATTTATTATTTGACACCTAGATGACATATTAGTGCATTAAAATTAAAATTGTAAAGTAGTTAAAGCATTATTATTTACCCCTTTTAACCATTTATTTAGTATGGTTAATGAGCGTCTCACTCCCCTAAGTGAGACGTTCTATTTTTTTATAACTATCTTACAATACTACCTGTTGGAATTTCACCTGGATCCACTGCCTTTAGTATGCTATCATCATCAGTTGCAGCACATAAAATCATTCCTTGTGATAATTCGCCTCTAAGTTTTACTGGTTTTAAATTAGCAACTAGCACTACATTCTTTCCAACCAATTCCTCTGGTTTATAGTAATTTGCAATTCCAGAAACCACTTGTCTTTCTTCTCCACCTAAGTCTACTTTTAATTTCAATAATTTTTTAGCGCCCTTTATTGGTTCACATGCTAGAACTTTAACCACTCTCAAATCAATTTTTTCAAAATCATCAATTGTGATTTCTTCTTTTATAGGTGTAATTTCTCTTTTAGTTGGTTGAGATGCTGCTCTCAAAGCTTCTAACTCGGCTAATTTCTTATCAATATCTATTCTTGGGAATAAGTTATCAGCTTTAACCATTTTAGTTCCTGCTTTTGTTCCATCAAATGACTTTAATGAATCCCATGAAACTACTTCTGTATTTATTTGTTCATTAATTTTTCTCGCTGTATCTGGTAAAAATGCCGAGATCATTACTGAAGCAAATCTAAGACTTTCAGCTAAATTATAAAGAACTGTTCCAAGTCTAGCTTTTTTACTTTCATCTTTAGCTAATATCCATGGAGTTGTTTCATCTATATATTTGTTTGCTCTTCTTATTAATTCAAAAACATATTCCAAAGCTTGTGGTATATTCAATTCGTTTATTGCCTCTTCAATTTTAGCTGGTGCTGATAATGCTAAATTTATTAACTCATCATCAATAGCTTCCTTTTCATTTTGAGCTGGCATCTCTCCACCAAAATATTTTTCAACCATTGCAACTGTTCTTGATAAAAGATTTCCTAAATCATTACA
>CAURJV010000152.1:0-5990 GCA_963524945.1 uncultured Clostridium sp. | reverse complement strand
ACTTTAAATCAATTACTTTCTGAAATGGATGGATTTGATTCATCTAAGGGCGTAGTTTTACTTGGAGCTACAAATAGACCAGAAATACTTGATAAGGCTCTTTTAAGACCAGGTAGATTTGATAGAAGAGTCATAGTTGATAGACCAGACTTTAAAGGAAGAGAAGCTATACTTCATGTTCATGCAAAGAATGTAATGTTAGGGCCTGATGTAGATTTAGCTGAAATAGCTAAGAGTACTCCTGGAGCTGTAGGAGCTGATCTTGCGAATATTATCAATGAAGGTGCTTTAAGAGCTGTACGAAGAAGAAGAAAAACAGTTCTTCAAGAAGATTTAAGAGAAGCTGTTGAGGTTATAATTGCAGGTAAAGAAAAGAAAGATAGAATTTTATCACCTAAAGAAAGAGAAGTTGTTGCATTCCATGAAGTTGGGCACGCACTTGTTGCAGCGATGCTTAAAGGAGCAGATCCTGTACATAAAATAACAATAGTACCTAGAACGATGGGAGCATTAGGCTATACTATGCAATTACCAGAAGAAGAAAAATATTTAACATCAAAAGAAGAATTAATAAATCAAATCACTGTAATGCTTGGTGGTAGATCTGCTGAAGAGGAAGTGTTTGATTTAGTTTCTACAGGAGCTTCAAATGATATAGAAAGAGCCACTCAGCAGGCTAGAAGCATGGTTTCTATTTATGGAATGAGTGATAGATTTGATATGATGGCTTTAGAATCAGTACAAAATAGATATCTGGATGGTAGAGCTGTCAGAAACTGTAGCGAAGAGACTTCCACTATTTTAGATGAAGAAACACTAAGGATAATAAGGCTTGCACATGAAAATGCTAGACAACTTCTTAGAGACAATAGAGATTTATTAGATAAAATTTCAGAAGTACTTTTAGAGAAAGAAACAATATTTGGAGAAGAATTCTTTGATTTAGTCTATGAAAAATATCCCGAAATGAAGGAAGAAAAAGAAAAAGAAAAATCAGAGAATGAAAAAAGAGTAAAAGAGTTAGCAGAAAGAAGAGCTAAAAAGCATGCTCTAGATATTGTTATAGATGATAAATCTGAAAAGTCAGAAAGAGGTTTTCAAGATGTAGCTAAATCAGAATTAATAACAAGTAATCAACCATCTGTTATTATGGAAAATGATGCTAAGGCAGAGGGTGCAGCTGAAAATATGACTGATGATAGAACTATATCTAAAGAAGAGGAAGCTGATAAAAAGGATTCTGAAACTGATAATTTTTAAAAGGACCAATATAGTATATATCCGGAACAATAAGTTTATATAGAAATCGAACAAGTTAAGTACCTGACTAGGATTAAAATGTAGAAACTTAATTGTGATATATATTTAAAAAATAGCTAACTATGAAAATGTAAATATAGCACTTAATGCACAATGGAGGAATAAAACAAAAAGAGTTTTTAGCCATACATTGTGCATTTTATAGTTTATAATGTATAATTAACAATACAAAATTGATGGGACTTGTGTAAAAATATTAATATAAGTATATAATAATATTTCGAAGAAGAAATAAAAGACTAGTTATTGATGGTTAATTATCTTATATAATCTTATAAGTTGGTAATTAACTATCTAGTGATCTAAGGGGGTCGTAATATTGAGCAAACAAGTGGATTTTATAAGAGAAGAGGAAAAGTTAAGTGAAATCTTAGAAATTTTAAATAAAGAGATTTTAAAATATCTAGAAAAAAGAAAGAATGTTACAAACTATATTCTTGAAGCTAGGAAGAAATATGTTGAAGAATATAAAGATGATGAAGACCAAATTATAGATTATTTTGATCACGAAAATTATGTTAAAGAAGAAGCTTATAGAACAATTGATAAGAGGCTTATGGAATTTACAAAGCTTAAGGAGATACCTTATTTTGGAAAGGTTTCATTTAAAGAGGGGGCGGACATTCCAGAAGAAATTTATGTTGGAAGATATGGATTAACACTAGAAAATAGTTTTGAACCACTAATTGTTGATTGGAGAGCACCAATTGCATCACTTTTTTATAAGGGGACTCTGGGCAGATCTAGTTATAATCCACCTTCAGGAGAAATAGAAGCGGATATATTATCAAGAAAACAACTTGTAATTAAGAAAGGCCAGCTAAAAGGAGTATTCGACTCAGCTATAGATGTTAAAGATGAAATACTACAAATGGTTCTAACAGACAATTCATCAGATAAATTGAAAGATATAGTAATGACTATTCAAAAGGAACAAGATGAAATTATAAGAGAAGATAGAAATAAAATAGTTGTTGTAAATGGAGTTGCTGGTTCTGGAAAGACAACTATTGCGCTTCATAGAATATCTTATTTACTATATAATTTTAGAAAGCAATTTGGAGATAAAGTATTAATTTTTGGACCTAATGATATTTTTATGGATTATATAGCTCAAGTATTGCCTTCACTTGGAGAAAGCAATATTAAGCAAACAACCTTTGAAGGTTTTGCGAAAAAAGAAATTCAGTTAAAATATGAAAATATAAAGAGCTTCGGCAGCTATATTGAAGATGTTATGAATGGAAATGAAGACGCCTTAGAAGAATATAGATATAAGAGTTCTAAGAAGTTTGTTGATTTATTAAATTCTAATTTAGAAATTTTAAATAAAGAATATTTTAAGATACAAGCAATTAGGTTTAGGGAAGAAGAGATCGTCACAATTCAAGAAATAGAGGAGCTATTTACAAATTATTATAAGGATATGCCTTTATTTAGAAGAAGTGAGAAAATAAAAAGAATACTAATATCTAAAATAAAAGATAAGAGAGATGACGAGTTTTATAAAATAAATACTGAGTTTAAAGAAAAGATTAGTAGTTTACCAGAAAAAGAACGTGAAATGGAAAAAGGTAATCTTGAATATTTAAGAAGAATTAAAATAAGAGATCTTATAAGAGAGGTTATGAAATCTCGTGATGAACTAGGTACCTGGATTAAGCATGAACCAGTAATAGACATTTATAAAAGAATCATCAATTTAGATAACGATAAAGATTACATCAATAATTTAGATAAGCTACATAATGAAGTTTTAAATGAAAATAAAGAAAGACTAAGTTATATGGATTTATCTGGCATACTTTATTTAATGATTAAATTAAAAGGAATAAAAGTAGGGAATGAGATAAAGCATATTGTAATTGATGAGGCACAAGATTATAGTTTTATTCAATTTGAAATAATTAAGGAAATGACAGGTTGTAAGAGTTATACAATTGTTGGTGATTCAAATCAGAGATTGATTACAACTAGTGAAGAGCCTGCAATGCTTAATCTTGAAGAGGTATTTAAAGATCTTAATGTAGAAATTACAAATTATGAGTTAAATAAGAGTTACAGATCGACTCAAGAAATAATGGAGTACTCAAATAAATTCTTAGATAAAGGCAAAATTGTTCCTTTAGTTAGAAAAGGAGAGGCTGTCATTGAAGAAGAGGTTTCTGCTGATGAGGAATTTGTGGATACAATAATATCATTAATTGAAGATTACGAAGAAGAAGGATACGAGAATATTGCGGTAATTTTCAAAGATAAAAATGAATTAAGTAAATTATCTCATATTATTAAAGAAAAGATTAATATACAAAGTTTAGATAATGATGATATTCTATATAAAGGTGGAAAAATACTCATACCAGCTTACTTAGCTAAAGGCTTAGAATTTGATGGAGTTATAATAGTAGAAAATGAGGAAATTGAACCACTAGTTAAGTATATAATGTGTACTAGAGCATTACACAGGTTGTCTGTAGTTAAGTATTTAATATAATAAACTAAATAACGAATTTTAAATAATAAGTAAGTAGCACTAATAATATGATTTATATAGTAGTGCTGCTTATATTTATTATGTGAATAATTTTTCATAAAGTATGCAAAATGAAAAATTATAATATAAATTTACATAAGAATAAAATTTCATTAATTAAAAATTATGGAAATGCATAGAAATATTAAATAAAATTTTTTTACAATTTTAAAATAGGTTAAAAAAGGCTTGAAATAAGCTTGTAAGACTTATAATACTAATATATAGAACTATTTCCAATACATAAAATATATATTTAAATATATAATAACTAATGAAGGTAAATTTAATTTTAATGAATAATAATTAAACTTTTTATCATATTTCTATTGAGTAAATATAAAAAAGTGTGTATAATTATGCTATCGTTAGTAGAGAAAAGTTTTGGAGGTATTAATAATGAAAGTTGGTATAGTAAAAAAATTAGTTGCTATTGCAGCAGCATCGGCTATTGCAATAGGTATGGTAGGCTGTGGAAACAGCACTAAAGGAAACAAAGAAAACACAAGCAGTAATGCTTCTGCATTACAGGCAATAAAATCAAAAGGTAAGCTTGTAATAGGAACAAGCGCAGATTATCCACCATATGAATTCCATAAAGAAGTAGATGGAAAAGATCAAATCGTTGGATTCGATATTGAAATTGCAAAAGAAATTGCAAAAGATTTAGGAGTAGAGCTTGAAGTAAAAGATATGGCGTTTGATGGATTGTTAGTAGCACTTCAATCAGATAAAATAGATATGGTATTTGCAGGTATGACTCCAACAGACGAAAGAAAACAAAATGCAGATTTCTCAGACATATATTATACTGCAACACATAGATTTGTACTTAGATCAGGTGATGAATCTGGAATAACTAAAATGGAAGATTTAAAAGGAAAGAAAATTGGAGTACAAAAAGGTTCAATACAAGAAGGTATAGCAAAGGATAACTTTGATGCAGCAAATATAAAATCATTAGACAAAGTTACTGATTTAATATTAGATTTAAAAAATAATAAGGTTGATGCGGTTTTAGCTGAACAACCAGTTGCTCAGATAAATGTTGCAAAGAATGAAGGCATAGCAATTGCAGACAAATTAGAAGTTAAAGATCCAGACGGTGGATCTGCTATAGCTATGAAGAAAGGTTCAACTGAGTTAGCAGACCAAGTTAATAAGACAATAAAGAGATTAAAAGATGAAGATAAGATAAAGCAGTTTGTACTAGATGCCAATAAACTAGTAGATTAGTATTATTTGACACTAAGAAATACGATAGAAAATAACGAGTTAGAGATGTAGTGTATATTTTGTTATTGACAAGGTGAATTTAGAGACTGTAATTTACTTCTTTATGAGAATTAGTTGAAATCTTAGAAGTTATATTGCAATAATTTAAAATCACTTTGTACCCCTTGTGGGTATAAGTTTAACTGAAATCAGGTGATAAAGAAAGCTTTACCTGAAAAGTTTTACCTTGTATTAAGTAATGAAAGTTTTTAGCATATAGAAACTATGAGGTAATACATACCAGTATAGTGGGATGCAAACATACTTACATCATAGCTTGTTATTTTTTTGAGTATTAGATATTTAAAATTATTTTTATATTGGAAATTAACAACAGTTGAAAATTATCGGATAATGTCTTATAATTAAAAATTAGTGATTATTTTATTATATGTGTATTATTAAGTGAAACTTGATTCAGATGGGGGGGAGTCCCTAGCTGGATTTTAGTTGAACTTATCTAGGGTCGTGTCACTGTTATCTCTCACTTAAGCAGAGAACCTAAATATATGATTTAGTGTGAATCGCTTACTCATCTGACTTTAGGGACAGGAGTTTCATATATTGTGAGAGTGTTACAGTGGCTAGATATCAGATAAAGAACTAGGAGGGAAAATATTGAATTTTACATTTTTAGGAAAATACTCTGAATATTATTTAAAAGGTGCAGAAATTACTATTGTATTAGCATTTTTTGCAGTGCTATGCGGTACGATTTTAGGCCTTGCATTAACTCTTTTAAGGCGTTCGAAATTTAAGCCGATAAGTTATATAGCAACAGCTTATGTAGAATTTGTAAGAGGTACTCCACTTCTAGTTCAAATATATATAATATATATAGGATTACCTAAATTAATAGGTA
>CAURJV010000151.1:0-6027 GCA_963524945.1 uncultured Clostridium sp. | reverse complement strand
AACCCAAAATAAAATTTTGGACTCTCACTTCACAAGCTAAAATGGAACAACCTACAAATAAGAATCTCTAACAGCTCATTTTCAAATGTTTTCTACACAAATATTTTTCTTAATTGCTATCATATTTGCATAATTATAACTCTTTTTATTATCTGCTTATGTCCAATTATTATACTCTTGTAAATAATTATAAGAACAATACTTTTCACTTTTCAAACAATTACCGAACACTATTTATACAATATAAATTCAACTTATATTAATTATCCTAATAATTAATAAAGACAGTAAATCTAACTCAATAAATTTACTGTCTAATAGCTATTTATATTATCAAAACTTATTTTTTTATCATTTTGTATTTCAAATATTTTAATTATTTCTTATATTTATCTTGTTTAAATTGACGTTAGGATTGGGATATAAGACTTCCTGTTACAGAGAATGTTCCATATTTTGTATCAACAGATGCTGACAATAGATTACCATTTAAAATACCTTTAGCAGAATATTTGAACTTAGCCAATAGAATTTTTATTTCTCCAGAAAATTCAAAATTGTTTCCATGAATTCTTCCGTTATTGAATTTGCTTTTAAATCCCATCCCATCAATTACACCTGTTAAAGATTCACCATTTATTACAAAAGTAATTCTACCTTGCTGACTACCAAATGGAGCATTTAATACAACATCATATATTTTTGTCAATTTAGCTGCACCCCTTTTTCTTATCTAGATTGTTTATTATATATTAGAATATGATAATTATTCATTAAATTCTTCTATATAATAATATAAATTTAATTTTAATTTTTTAAATCAAATTTATATTATTGCAGCTAATTATATAAGTATATTTTTCATACAAAATATTTTACTATACAAATGCAAATTATATTAAATTTTAGTTATTCTACAAATTCTTTATACGTTAAATGAACTGTGGATCCATTTTCATTAAATTTATATTTTGTATTTTCAAGAGGTTGCCTGCCATAAGCCAAATTCACTCCTATAGAGTAAAGAGCTTCAGCAAGATCACTTGGTTCTACAACAACAGTTCCTGACATAAACCCTTTTTTTATAAGATCTTTAGCGGCAGGCATCCCATCAATACCTACAACCGGGATTGTCTTCGATTTACCGCCTTTGTTATATCCATATTTTTGCAAAGCTTCAACTGCACCTATTGCCATAGCATCATTATTTGAAACTATTGCTTCAATTTTATCACCATATTTAAGAAATAAAGATTCTACAGCACTTCTAGCACAATCTTCCGTCCATTCACAAGATGGAGAAGCAAGTTCTTCTGTTTTTATTCCAGCATCATTAATTGCTAAAATAGAGTATTTTGTTCTCAATGATGTCAAGGGACTTCCAATTCTACCCTTTAGCATAATATACTGCAAAACATCATCATGATTTTTATCTATTGCTATCTTATTAGATTTCCATTCATTAACAAGAATATTTCCTTCCATTGTACCTGATTGTTCAAAGTCTGCTCCGACAACAACAAAACGTTTATATGGTTTCACAAAGTTTATTACATCTTGTACTGGATCCGGATTTAAAATTATAGGAATGTTTTTTTCCATTATTTTGCGCAAAGTGCTTTCTACATCCTTTAAATTAGGGGAGATTATACTTATAATAAAAAGATCAAAATCTTGCGAAAGAGCTTTCTCAATGTTTTCATTTTGTTTAGTCTGATTGTCTTTAGCATCGAAAAATGTAAACTTGACTTTATCTTGATTTTCTTTTTCAATACGTTCCAAATTTTGTTTAAGAAGAGAAATATACATAGCACTGGAGTTATCCAAAAATACCGCTATTTTAATAGGCGTATTTTTACTTAAATTGGGGATAGCATATACATTCTTTGTTGAAGTATTTAGTGATGTAATTATTAATAAAGTTAAAATTATAAATATTATTATTTTTTTAAAAACATTCATACGATCCTCCATATTTTTTCTCTAAGTATAATAGTCAATTTTATCATGTGTTTTAATATAAAAAATATTCTTATTTTAAAGTGATTAGATTATAATTATATAAACTTAAAAAGTGCAGTACCAAAATATATTTTTTAGTACTGCACTTTTTAATTTCACAAACTTATAGTCGCCTCTTATTATATTTCAGTTCTAGGAATTCCTCTTACAGGTTTATGTCTTTTCCTATTCTTTGCTGGCATAGATGTATTTGTGGTATTTGATGAATCATTTTCATTATTACTTGTAATAAATTTATAGTTTGTCATTTTTTCTCACCTCATTTTTTAGTTTATACCTTTTCTAATTTTTATATTCATGATCAAAAATGAAATACTGTCTAAATAATATTATTAGAAATATATATCAGAAAATTCAACATTAATAGCATTTGTTAACCTATTGTCATATCCCTGAAATATTTTACTTTCTTCATTAATTATCTCTTCTTTAATAGGCAATGTTATAGTAAATTTACTTCCAACTCCCAACGTGCTATCTACTTCTATTTTTCCTTCTAATATAATGACTAACATTTTTACAATAGCTAATCCAATACCGCTACCTTCTGCTAACCTTGAAAGATTATTTTCAACTTGTCCAAATCTGTGGAATATCACCTTATGTTTTTCCTTTGGTATTCCAACTCCTGTATCAATTACAGATATATCTATTGTTTTATTCTTCTTATTTTCTTTCAGATCAACAGTTATTGAACCTCCTTCAGGTGTAAATTTTATAGCATTCGATAATAAATTTAAAATTACACGTTCATATTTTTCATCATCTATTGAAATATTTTTATTATCAACATTAGTTTTAAAACAAAGGTTAATTCTCTTTTGATCCGCATAAATCTTTATTGATTCTGTAATTAATTTTGTTAAAAATACAATATCTACATATTTTAAGTTTAATTTGAACTGATCAGATTTTAATTTTGTGATATCTAGTAAATTATTTACAAGTCTTAATTGCCTAAATGTATTACGTTTTATACTTCCAATAAGTTTATTGACTGATTCAGGAACTTCATTAATATAAACATGCTCAATCAATTGTATAGCTGAATAAATAACATTTATTGGCGTTTTAAATTCATGCGTAATTAAAGTTATAAATTCATCCTTCATGGCCAAATCTTTTTCAAGAAACTCTCTTTGCCTTTTTTCTGCTTCATACAATAATTCTTTTTGCTCACTTATCTTTCGATTTTGTTTTCTTAACAATAGTTCACGTTCTATTGCGTCCACTACAGTAGTTAATGTCATTAAAAAAAATGGATTATGAAGTATAACAGCAGTCATTATACATATACTTCCTAGTAAATTACCATCATCTGAATAATGGAATGGTACTCCATAACACGCACTACCTTGAAGAAATTTATGATAGTGATTACTTCCTATTAATTGTATTGGCTGATTTTGATTAAGAGTTAAGCTAACTACATTTGTACCCATTTCCTCTTCTCGAAATTGTATCCCTGGTCTAACTCCAAATTGAGACATTGTTTCACTAATAGATTTATCTCCAAGAATATCTAACAAATATCCATCTTCATCCGTAATTGTTATCAATACAGGAGTTCCTTCTAATAATTTTATCATTTTATTACTAAAAAATTTAACGACTTCTAGAATTTCGTCATACATATCTTTTTTTTGGCCTAATTCCAATTCAGACAGAACATTTTTAGGCATTTTAGGCTTATTAGAATCTAACCCTAATTCAATACATTTCTTTTTTGACTCTATAATATAACTTGCTTCTTGTTCACATTCACGTTGAAACATATATTGCTACCTCCCTAAAAAGAAAATCAGTAACCCTTATTATTTTCTATTAATTTCAAAAAACTTTATGTACTAGTAATATTAAATATGTATTAGTATTATTAAAATAAAAACTTATCTCTAATTAAATAGTATTTTGATTCTAAAAAAATAAAATTTTACGAATTACTACAAATATATAACAAATAAAAGAAATTAATATACATACATGTATATTAATTCACTTTTTTACACAATTTTCTTATGTAATTATAACACTAACTTCTCCTAATCGGAATAATAATTTTAGAAAAATAGAAAGCAAAGTAAATTTATTTTCATTTAATTTTTTAGCTTTCGCTAAAATTTATCTCTCTGTAAGTAATAAATAGTTTTCTCTAATATTTTAGACTGTCTTTTATCTATCAAAATTATAAAAAGCACAGCATTAAATTTAAATATCTAATGCTGTACTCAAACTATGATATCAATAATATATACTATATATGTTGCAATTCACAATTCACAATTCACAATTACGGCTAAAATTCTTGCAATATTTTTAGAATTATGATGAAGAATTATTTTTGCAATATATATTCATTCTCTAATTATGATAATTTAATTTTAGAATTTTAATTAAAACTATTAAACTTTACACTTCTAACTTCTCAGCTAGTTATTGATAAATCATAATATTTTTTCAGATTCAAACGCTTTCCATGGAATATTAACCTTACTGCCTAAATTTATAATCTCATCAATATGAGTTATCATTGGAAAATCACTAAGTTTAACTACTCCTCTTTCTGCTAGACAACGCACGTATTTTGCAGCACGGGTAGCAATAACTACTGATTCTAATGTAACTCCTTTTAATTGTTCCATGGCTTCCTCAAATGAAAATCCTTGGCCTAATAAGGTTCCTATTCTACGAGTACGTCCTCCAAATACAGTTACATATAAGTCGCCGCCAAAATATATAATGTTTTCTTCTCCTCCACCGACTATTTCAAGAATACGTTTGGCTTCCTTTATGCTTTGTCCAAAAAGTGCAGCCTGAGAATTATAATGCTCTTTTCCAGACCCATCAGCTCCAATAGCTAATCCAATAGCTAGTGAAACTCCTAAAGCATAAGCATTCTTTAGAGCTACTGCACATTCAACGCCTACAATATCTGTAGATAAGCTAATATGGTAGTATGATGTTTCAAATAAACTCTTAAACTTTCTAAGTAAATTTATGTCATCCCCACAAAATACAACTTCAGAATTATCTTTATCGGCAAGTTCATAACTAGTACATGGTCCACCTACAGCGCTAATAGAAAGCTTCTTATTAGAAGGAAGCTTACTTAAAAAGTAGTGAGGATAATTTATCATTTTGCCATCCTCTTCAGTAATCATTCCCTTTGTTATTGAAAGAATAGGAATCTCTTCAGGTATAATAGGTAATATATTGTCTGCAAACCAGTCGACACCAAAGCTGCTGACTCCGCAAATAATAAGCTCTGCTCCATCTATTGCTTCATTTACATCTTCAATTTGATAGTATTCAATTCCTGTTTCAGGTAATTGACGTTTTAATGTCGAATGAAAACCTGTAGCCTTTGCTGTATTTATGATTTCTCTATCTAATGGTGTACCCACAAGTCTTATCTTATTATTATTTTCTGTTGCTGGGAAAGTTAGTGCAGATGCCATTTGACCTGCTCCAATAATTGTTATAATGCTCATAACATTGCCTCCTAATTTTGAATATTAACTTCTTTTAATTTCTCAAAATTCATAGAATTTAATTATTTCCATGAATTTTCAATACTTTTTTAACATACAGCTACTAAATAAATTCTTTTAAACATACAATGACTAAATAAAATTCTTATAATCATCCAGGTCTTAAACAAAGCTTTCATAAAACTGCTTCAGCTCTTCACCAATATATTTAATTGATGAGAATACATAATCTGCATTTATGTCAGATTCTTTATACATAGCTTCTGATGTCTCACCACTCAATACAAGAACGCTAGTTATTCCTGCATTCACTCCAGTCTTAATGTCAGTGTAAAGTCTGTCTCCTACAATTGCCACTTCTTCTTTTTTAAGGCCATACTTTTCAATAATAGCTTCTACTATATATCCATATGGCTTACCTACAACCACAGGAGAAATACCTGTGGATGATTCAAACATTCTTATCATAGATCCAGTATCCGGCATATATTTGCCATTTTCAATTGGGCAATTG
>CAURJV010000150.1:0-6503 GCA_963524945.1 uncultured Clostridium sp. | reverse complement strand
TTATGATTTCGGTGAGGTATACGCATAAGTATAGATTATAGTTGGTTTATCTATAAAGATAAGTCATTAACATATAATTAATTCTGTTTATATAAAGATATAGGCTGAAAGTATAATATTTATAGCTTTCAGCTTTTTTTTGTATTTTCTTAGAAAGTGCATAAGGGGGAGACTCTAGATTTGTTTGTTATTAATTGTTAAATTCTCAATATATCAATAAGTTTTGTGCTAGATATAAAAAAATATCAATAAAATATTGACAAATGGTAGTGTTATAAAATATAATAAGACTTAGATAAAGCAATGGAGCATTTATTTTATATAGGTGTTTTATTGCTTTTTTTTATTTATTATTGCTGATATATCAGTGGGATTTCAATGAATTTCAGTGAAAGGAGAGATAAATCTGTGTCAAGCTGAAAAGTCGTATGCTAAAGAAATATACAAGCTAATTAAGTTAGATATTTTGAACCAGAAGATAAAAGATGGCGATTTTCTTACATTAGCGGAACTGGCAGGTAAGTACAATGTGAGCAAAACACCTGTAAGAGATGCGTTAGGAGCCTTGGAAATTCAAGGATATCTTAAATCGTTACCTAGAAAAGGTTATTTAGTAAAACCTATAACACAGAAAAATATAAGAGAATCTTTTCAAATGAGATTTATTTTTGAAAAAGTAGCTGTAAGTTTAGCAGTTAAACTGGCTAGTGATTCGGAATTGCAAAATATAATGCAATTAGCTGCGAAATTTCCAGAAGCCTCGCAGGAAAATGAGATTGCACGGTTTAATGAGTTAAATGATATGTTTCATATGTCTATTATAAAGGCAACTCACAATTCTCTTCTAATTGAAATGTGTGAAGGAGTTATGGAAAATTTATCACGGATACTAATGACAGACAGCAAACATTTAGAGTTTGTGAATGAAAAAGAAGAACATATAAATATAGCAAGAGCGCTGATTCACAGAGATAGTAAAAATGCAGAAAAACTTATAACGGAGCATCTTCTACATTTAGAATCAAGAGTAAATACTAATGAAAGCATTATAGTATAAGAAGTAAAGCTTAGGGTAAGATTTCAGTTAGAAGAAGAGTTTGCTTTTTGAATGTAAAGGTATGATAAGAACTTCTATGATTTACAAAGAATGTGTAAAAATTTTAACTTATTATAAAAATAAGAATTATTAATAAAACTTTCTAAATTAATTAAGGGGGAAAAAAAATGAACAAAAAATCGTTAGTAGGAATTGTACTAGCATCAGTTATGACGGTAGGTATAATGGCAGGTTGTGGGTCATCAAAAAATGATTCAGCAAAAAGTGGTGATGGAAACAAGAAATATGTAATTGCATGTGATGCTAAATATGCACCATTCTCTTTTGAGGAAGATGGAAAATATAAAGGGATAGATGTAGAACTTTTAGATGCAATTGCAAAGGAAGAGAAATTTGAATATGATTTAAAGCCAATGGACTTTAATGGAATTATTCCTGGACTTACATCTAACCAATTAGATGGTGCTATTGCAGGAATGAGTATTACAGATGAAAGAAAACAATCTTTAGATTTCTCAGATGGATATTTTGTTTCAGGGCTATCATTAGTTGTTAATAAAGATAATACTGATATAAAAGGTGCAGATGATATAAAAGGTAAAAATGCATCACTTAAAAAAGGTACAGCAGGAGCAAAATTTGCTGAAGATAATGAAAAAAAATATGGATTGAATTTAAGCTATTTTGATGATTCTCCATCAATGTTCCAAGCTGTTGAAAATAAGAATTGTGATTTCTTATTAGAAGATTACCCAGTTATTGCATACAAAATTAAAGTTGATCCTGATTCAAAGTTAAAAATTGCAGGAGATAAGCTAACAAATGTTGATTATGGATTTGCAGTTAAAAAAGGTGAAAATGCAGACTTATTAAAGAAATTCAATGAAGGTTTGAAAAAATTAAAAGAAAATGGGCAATATGATAAGATCGTTGATCAATATATTGCTAAATAAATAGTAGATAAAATATGAACTACTAATGATTAAAATAAAAAGCTATGAACTTAGGAAACAATGTTTCTAATTTATAGCTTTTTCCTATTAAAATTGAATTTAAAACTGTAATAAAAACTAAATTCATAAAATAATTATTGAATATCAAAAATGAAGGAGAATGAATCATTTGATTCATAATTAGGAATACATAGCTTTTGCAAAATCTTTGCTTTAAAACAGTAAATATTGCCCACAAACACGCATATATATTAGGGATAACATTTTTATTATATAGCTTGTTATATTTATACATATACTTAATGCATTGACAGTTTTTGAATTAAACTATATAATAAGTTTCATAATAAAGTAAAAAATCATTTGGGATTTATTGTGTGGAATAGTTTTTTCAGAGTGCAATAAATTAGATTTTTTAATTAAAATTAAATAAATATTGCAAAGGGGCAAGGAAAAATGAACAAAAGATCATTATTAAGTATTTTATTAGCATCAGTAATGTCTATAGGGCTAATGACTGGATGTGGTGCATCAAAGAATGATACAGGATCAGGTGAAGGAAATAAAAAGTATGCGATTGCATGCGATGCAAAATTTGCACCATTCTCTTTCGAAGATAATGGGAAATATAAAGGAATAGATGTAGAACTTTTAGATGCAATTGCAAAAGAAGAAAATTTTGAATATGAATTAAAACCAATGGACTTTAATGGAATAATTCCAGGGCTTACAGCTAATCAATTGGATGGAGCTATAGCAGCTATTACTATAACTGATGAAAGAAAACAAACATTAGACTTTTCTGATGGGTACTTTGTATCAGGGTTATCAATAGTTACAAATAAAGATAACACTTCAATTAATGGAGTCAATGATCTAAATGGAAAAAGTGTTTCAATAAAAAAAGGAACTGCAGGAGCAAAATTTGCTGAAGATAACGAATCAAAATATGGATTGAATTTAAGCTATTTTGAAGATTCTCCATCAATGTTTCAAGCTGTTGAGAATGGAAACACTGATTTCTTAATGGAAGATTACCCAGTTATTGCATACAAGATTAAAGTAGATAGCGGAGCAAAATTGAAAATTGTTGGAGATAAATTAGATGCTGTAAATTATGGATTTGCAGTTAAAAAAGGTGAAAACCAAGAATTATTAAAGAAATTTAATGAAGGATTAAAGAAATTAAAAGATAGTGGAAAGTATGACCAAATTGTTGGTCAATATATAGGAAAATAGTAAGGAGAATTAAAAATGGAGATTTTTCAATTACTAAAAGATAGTCTACCTAGTTTATTAAGCGGGCTTTCAGTAACAATAGAAGTTGCAGTAATATCATTAATATTAGCAGTTATATTCGGGATAATTTTAGGAATATTTAGCATAAGTACTTCTAAAATTTTAAAAGGTATATCCACAATATATATCTATATTGTTCGTGGAACACCACTTATGGTTCAAGCTTTATTTTTATATTTTGGTGTAGGACAAGCATTTGGTATAAGATTTGACCCTATAGTTGCAGGTGTAATAACTCTTACTGTAAATGCATCAGCTTATATGGCTGAAATATTTAGAGGCGGAATACAGGCTGTAGATAATGGTCAAATGGAAGCTGCAAGAAGTTTGGGACTTAATTACTCAAAGGCTATGAGAAAGGTTATTTTACCTCAGGCTGTTAAGATTATGATTCCATCTATATTAAATCAATTTATAGTTACATTGAAGGATACATCAATATTGACGGTTATTAGTATAAGAGAACTTACATCGTCAGGACAAATTATTATTGCGAGAAACTTTAAGGCACTTCAGATGTATGCAATTGTAGCTTGTATGTATTTTATAGTAATAACAGTATTGACTTTAATATCAAGTTATATAGAAAGGAAAATCAGCTATGGTAATAAGCGCTAAGAATCTTAAAAAACGTTATGGACAATTAGAAGTTCTTAAAGATATATCAGTAGATGTCACAGAAGGTGAAGTTCTTTGTATTATAGGACCTTCAGGATCAGGAAAGAGTACTTTATTAAGATGTCTTAATGGTTTAGAAGAAATTCAAGCAGGAAGTATTACAATACTAGGTCAGGAGCTTGTAAATAATAAGAATATAAATAAGTTAAGAGAAGAAATAGGAATGGTATTCCAATCTTTTAATTTATTTCCTCATCTAACAGTTCTTCAAAATATGTTATTAGCACCTTTAGAATTGAAGAAGATGAGTAAGCAGGAAGCTACTGAAAAAGCTCTTTCATTATTGGATAAGGTTGGATTAAAAGATAAAAAGGATGTCTATCCAGATACTTTATCTGGTGGACAAAAACAAAGGGTTGCAATCGCCAGAGCACTTGAAATGAATCCTAAGATAATGTTATTTGATGAACCAACTTCTGCACTAGATCCTGAAATGGTTGGTGAAGTGCTTAAGGTTATGAAAGATCTAGCTCAAGAAGGAATGACAATGGTTGTAGTAACTCACGAAATGAATTTTGCTAGAGATGTATCTGATAGAGTTATATTTATGGATCAAGGATATATAGTTGAAGAAGGTCCTCCAGAAGAAATATTCACTGCACCTACTAGCGATAGATGTAAAGAGTTCTTAGATAAAGTAATTAACAATTAAAAATTATTACATGAGAAATAAAGAGCATTGTTTCAATTTCAATATTTAATGATATTGAGAAACAATGTTCTTTTTATATATTTTTCATGGTTTTTTACTTGATTTATTTATTAATATGCTATAATTTATATTTATTAGGTATTATAAGTAGAATGATAAATCTATACACTAACTCGTTAAAATATATAAAGAAATAAATATATTTTTGATTTATTGTTTTAGAAAATATGGCACATAGAAATTGGGGAGGATAAAAATGATACAAATTAATCCGAAAAATTCTGAATTAAAAAATATAATAATTCTAGCTACTGGAGGAACTATAGCCGGTACAGGAGAAGAGGGGAAGACTACTAATTATACGGCGGGTAACATAGATATAGAAGTATTAGTTAGTAGTGTCAGAAACCTCGATAAAATAGCTAATATATATGGTGAGCAGATTGCTAATGTTGATAGTAATGATATAACTATGAATCATTGGTTAATCCTTGCTAATAGAATAAATGAACTTTCAAAGCAAGACGATGTCGATGGCTTTGTAATAACCCATGGTACTGATACATTAGAAGAGACAGCATACTTTCTAGATAAAACAGATAAAACAGATAAACCAGTCGTATTAACAGGAGCAATTAGACCTTCAACTGCAACAAGTGCAGATGGACCTTTAAATTTATATCAGTCAGTAGCATTAGCTGCTAGCGATTTATCAAGAGGGCATGGAGCAATGGTTGTTTTTTCAGATGGAATTTATAGTGGAAGAAATGTCCAAAAAATTAACACCTTTAAAACAAATGCCTTTAACTCAATTGAATTTGGATGTCTTGGTTACATGAGAGACAATATACCATTCTTTTTTAATAAGTCAATAAAGCCACATACAATTTATTCACAATTCGATGTTACAGGATTAACTGAGCTGCCTAAGGTTTCTATCGCATATTTCCATATTGATGCTGATCCTTCGATTATTGACTACTTTGCTCAAAGCTCAGAGGGACTTGTAATAGCGGGTGCAGGAAGTGGTACTTTCAGTTCTAATTGGTTGGAAGAAATCAGGAATCTTGAAACAAAGGGGATTCCAGTTGTGAGATCTTCAAGAATAGGAAACGGTATAATATTAACAGATTCAACTATAGATAAATACTCAAATTGCATTCCAAGTTATACATTATCACCTCCAAAATCTAGGATATTACTTACACTAGCACTTACTAAGACTAAAGACTATTCTGAAATAAAGAGAATATTTGCAGAGTATTAATTCAAATATTATAAAAATTTCAACTAAATGTAGTTTGGTATAAAATGTTTCATAGATCTCATACTAATTGAAAAAGTTATATTTAAGGTAAAGATAGTTTATAAAAATACTATCTTTACCTTTTTATTATAGATAACCCAACTAAGACCTGAACTTATGCATATAACTCGCCGAAATGAATAACATACTTTTTTCAGTTTCTGGATGATTCTAAGGCTATAAAATTGCACCCAAATTGTTAGTTTATAGGGGGCTATGACTTTAAGTTCATATCTTCACTAGAAATCATAAATATATTTGTAACCACAAGGGTCATAATATGGAGAAAACATTTGAAAATTAGCTGTTAAAGGTTCTTAAGCAGAGAACCCAAATCTTTGATTTGGTGAGAATCGCTTACTCAGCGAACGAACGTGAGTCGAGTTTCTGCTAATGTTTGTTCCATTTTAGCTTGTGAAGTGAAAGTCCAAAATTTTATTTTGGGTTCTTGAACTTCCTCAGCGAATGTAATGAGTCGAGCTTCCCTAGGAAAGTGGGAGCATGCTAAAGTGGATACAACCTGCTGATTAGAACCTTCAGCGATATTTTCATAGCTTT
>CAURJV010000149.1:0-6542 GCA_963524945.1 uncultured Clostridium sp. | reverse complement strand
CTTGGATGTTTTATTAGTTTTAAGTTATTGAATTTTATACTCTTTAGCAACGAATTAAATCATACCATCACTAGTTAATATTGTCAACACTTTACAAAAAACTTGCAATCCTACATTTCAAGTATCTTGTAAGCTTGAGTTGTTTCATTTATATCTCTTAGCAACATGTTTTATCTTAACATCTCTAATTTACTTACATTTTAAATTATTTCCTAATTTTATAAGATTATTCATGCTTTTCGCTGTTATATGTCATTATTCTAAATTTTATTTATACTGACACACCTGAAATAGTTTACTAGTAAACCTATTCCATTTCACTACATATATTGAGATCTCTCAGAAGTTATATCTTAAATATTATTTTAAAACCAAATCACTAAACATTTTTTCATGTTTCTTTTCTTCTTCTATAATCTTTGAGATAATCTTATATACATTATTGTTTATATCATTTAAATTTCCAAGTAATCTCCCCTGAATATCTATAAGTAAGCTTATACTATTTTTCTCAAATTCTAATGAATATTTTATTAAATCCTGAGCATTCCCTACATAAGGAATTCTAATTTGACTCTTAAATTCATATAAAAGCTTTACAACCTTGTCATATAAGTAAAAATCAATGGTATCATTAAGTTCATAGTTAAATTTCTCTTTTAGTTCCTCATAATATCTGATATGCTTAGTTTCTTCCTTTCTAATCGCTCTTGTAATAATCTCAATATTTTTAGAATTCTTTTCTTTTGCATTTTCTTCAATTTTTTCATATATCTCTAATGCATTCTTCTCAATATCAATAAGTCTCTCTATCAAATCATAAATAGTATAATTCATAATTAATTTCTCCTATTATATCTAAATTTATTTTAAACTGTATATAAGTTAAAGTAAGTTATAAAATTATTATAATTATACTTTTTAACTATAATTAATATACGTTAACTAATATATTTTTTATATTTATTATCATCCGCACTAAAGCATTATATATTACATTTAATGTTTGACAAAATTGTATAGTATCTATACAATTTTTATTATGGATGAATTATTAGACAATAAACAAATTAGTGAAATATTTCTGGAAGTAATATGTAGTTTTTTTGAAAATGATTTGAAAGCTAAAAATTTTGGAACAGATTCAAATCTATATCATTCTGAAATACACATGCTGCAATGTATAAAAGAAAATGAGGGCTTACATATTTCAGCTATTGCAAGAAAACTTGAGATTACACGCGGTGCCGTTTCACAAACTATAAAAAGATTAGAAAACAAGGATTATCTATTTAAGGAGGCAAGTTCTGATAGCAATTCAAAACTAATATTAAAGCTTACAGAAAAAGGTGAGGTGGCATATAAAAATCATAAAAGCTATCATAATCAATACAATATTATTATAAAAGAGTTATTGGGAAATGCTAGCAAAGAAAATAAAGAATTTTTGTATAATTTTCTAAAGCAATTTAAAGACAAAATATAAGATACCTTTTTCAAGGTATTTTATTTTATATTATATGTATAGTATCTATACACAGATCTATAAAGTAATATGGAGGATTAAAATGATTCATGAATCAAAATTTAAATTAAACAGATTTATAATATTAATTATGTCCATTACTTGCGGGGCTACGGTTGCCAACCTATACTTCATTCAACCCTTGCTAACACAAATTTCCGGAAACTTCAATATTTCCGAATCTCAAGCAGGATTTGTTGTAACCCTAACCCAGATAGGTTATGCTCTAGGATTATTTCTATTTGTTCCACTTGGAGATATAAAAGAACGTCGCAATCTAATTATAAAAATGCTTATAGTTGTTGCTTTTTCTTTACTATTAGTTGCTATTTCTCCTAATTATATATTTTTATTAATTGCTTCTCTATTAGTTGGATTTACGACAATAATTCCTCAACTAATAGTTCCATTTGCCGCGCATTTAGCAGAACCTTCAGAACGTGGAAAAATAATAGGTAATGTTATGAGTGGGCTTCTAATAGGAATATTACTATCAAGAACATTTAGTGGGATTGTCGGGCAAGCTTTTGGTTGGAGATCAGTATACTTTTGCGCTACCTTCTTAATGGTACTTTTTGCAATACTAATAAAAAACTTTTTCCCAACAAGCATACCAAACTCCAGTATATCATATGCTAAGCTAATACTATCCATATTTCCTCTAATTAAGCAAGAGAAAATTTTAAAAGAAGCATCTATAAATGGAGCATTGATGTTTGGCGCTTTCAGTGCATTTTGGACTTCTATTATTTTTCTATTAGGTTCTAAAGTTTATAATCTGGGAACAAGAGAAGCTGGATTGCTTGGGTTAATAGGAGTTGCTGGAGCTGCTGCTGCACCTTTTGTTGGAAGGATTGCTGATAAAAAAACACCTAAATTTACAGTAGGCATATCAATTATTCTTTCCACTTTATCATATATCGCTTTTTTCATATTAGGATATAAACTTTATGGTTTAATTATTGGTGTTATACTATTAGACTTAGGAACCCAATCTGGTCAAGTTTCCAATCAGGCACGAATACATGAACTTGGTGATGAAGCACGTAGCCGAATCAATACGGTATTTATGGTTTCATATTTTCTTGGTGGATCATTAGGATCATTTCTAGCACCTTTAAGCTGGCAATATTGGGGTTGGATGGGCGTATGCTCAGTAGGTTTTATATTTGAGGCTATAGCCCTAATTTTTCACTACATTATTTATAAATAAAAAATTGAAATTATTACCTGTGAAATATTAATACAATTGTCATCTTATAAAAAATGTTTGTACTAATTCATTAATATATTGTAGGCTATATAGAAGTAACTCCTTATAATAGTCTACAATACATTAACTTTCTATTTTAATTAACATGAAAACTTAGTTTTCTCTTAAGAATTTACTGTGTTAATTAAGAAATTTTTTAACTAAGGTCATATTCTTTTTACTATATGGTGGAAAGAGCATTTTAATATTTATTCTTGTTCCTTTATTTAAAATACTTTTTCTATGAGAAAATGTTTTAAAACTCTCTTCTCCATGATAAGCTCCTATACCAGCATTTCCAATGCCACCGAATGGTAAATTACTATTTGCTAAATGATTTAAAGTATCATTTATGCAAACGCCTCCTGAAGGTATCTCTTCAATAACTCTTTCTTGTGTTTTCTTATTATTAGTAAATATATAAAGGGCCAGAGGTTTGGGCATACTTTTGATTTTCATCACAACATCATCAAAATTAACAAACTCAATAACAGGGAGTACAGGCCCAAATATTTCTTCCTTCATACTCTCTGAGTCAAATGCTGATACATCTATAATGGTTGGCTCTATGAATCTTTCATCTTCATCATAACTTCCTCCATACAGTATCCCTCTTTTATCTTTATTAATTAAATTTTTTATTCTGCTAAACTGCTTATCATTTATGATCCTGCCATAATATTTACTAGATTTAATGTTGTCTCCGAAAAATTCTTTTATAACATTTTCCATTTCTTTAATAAGTTCATCTTTAACATTTTTACTAACCATAAGATAATCTGGCGCTACACATGTCTGCCCTGCATTTAAAGTCTTTCCCCAAATGATCCTTTGAGCAGAAATTTTAATATTAGCAGTTTCATCTACTATCACTGGACTTTTGCCGCCTAGTTCTAGAGTAACTGGAACCAAATTTTTAGCTGCAGCTTCCATAACTATTTTTCCAACATTTACGCTTCCAGTAAAAAATATATAGTCAAATGGGGTATTTATTAATGAAATGTTTGTTTTAACACTTCCTTCTACACATATTATATATTTCTTATCAAAAGCTTTTGAAATCATTTCGTTAATGATCTTTGAAATATTTGATGAAATTTCTGAAGGTTTGATTACAATACAATTTCCTGCACTAATCGCACCTATTAATGGCTCGATGACAAGTTGAAACGGATAATTGTATGGACCTATTATTAATACGCTTCCATAAGGTTCACTCACAATGTAGCTTTTCGCAGGTTTTAAAAATATTGGTGTTTTTATTTTCTTAGACTTTGCCCATTTCTTTAAATTATTAATTGTATTCTCTATACTCAAATATATGAATCCTATTTCTGTTATATATGATTCAAATTCATGTTTTCCCAAATCAATTCTTAAAGCCTCAGTAATTTTACTTTCATAATCTTTTATACTTTCTTTAAGTTTCCTTAATTGATTAATTCGAAATTCTATGTTCTTGGTAACCTGAGTACTAAAAAATTCTCTTTGCTCTTCAAGAATCTTATTAACATCTTCTGATGTTAATTCACTATTATTCATTTTATTATCTCCTCATTTTATCTTATATTCTCAGCAATTATTTTACAATTATAATTTTATCCAAATACTTGTAAAAAAATAACATTTGAAATAATTTAAAATTCTGGAGCAATATTGTCTATATGTATTGTCTTTTCCCCATTTTCTAATACCTTAAATTGAATTTCAATTTTAAAGTCATCTAAAAAGTTTATATCTATGTATTCATATTCTTCCTTTTTTTTCTTATTGCTTTTGCTTTCTATTACACCCATGCTTAAAGCCATCGGATCATTTGTAAAATGTAATTCATATAAACATTGCTCAATTTTAAGTAATTCTTTTTTTGTAAATTTTACTACATTACCCAAGTTATCAAAATTAAACGTAAACTTGTTAAAGAAATGACTCCATTTATTAAAAATTTCATTCTTTTTTTCTTCTTCTTTATTTTTTACATCATTTTTCTTCTTATTATAATCATCTATTAAGTCATGTGCTTTCTCTTTTAAATCTTGAAATTCTCTACCAATATTTTTTATACTTTCCTCTTTATCCGATATTATTTTAGCATTATCATCTATTAATTCATTTTTATATGTAGCCTTTATATTAACATCAGAAATCTTATTGTTTATATCAATTTCTTCAAACTTAACTATTTTAAATTCTTCCATCAATGAGTCCAATTCTTCTAATGGTGCATTTTCCATTTTGACTTTAATTTCTTTTAACTCATCTTCATATGATTTCTTGGCTGATGTTAATTTAATATGTATTTTCCCAAGAGCTATTATATCCTCTTCAGCCTTATCTTTACTTCTAATTGCATTCTTAAGCAGGCGTTTTTCTCTCTCTAAACTGTTCTCAATAGAATTTATTTTATCCTTACATAGTTCTATTTGCTTTTTTAATTTCAAAAGTTCCTCTTGTGACCTTCTTAAGTTTTCTTCTTTTTTAAAAGCTTCAACTTCTTCTTCATTTCCTACAAAACTAGGAAGTTCTTCATCCCTTACAGTAAATCTACCTCCATAAGCCTTAACACATAACCATATAAGTCTTATAAAATGTTGCCTATCCAACTTCTTCCAAACATTAAGAAATGTCAATCTTGCGACATCTACTGACTGAGTGAACTCTCTTTTTTGTTCCTCATCCATACTACCTATAATTTCTTCTATGTCTTTTGTGGTTTCTTGTAAGTCTACAAATGCTTGTCCATTTATATATTCTTTTGCTTTACCATTAAGCTTTTCGTTATATTTTGAATAAATAATATCAGCCTTATGGTTTGGCATTAAGTCTTTATGAACTTTATATAATTTGGCTGCTTCCTCTATTACCTCTATTGACACTTCATCTTCCGTTGGGTTCTTTAAATCATCACTGGTTTTTTCAGTAAGAACATTAAACAATCTTTCGTTTAACTCATTCCTTGTATAGTTTTTCAATTCTTCTTTTTTTTCGTCAACCAAAGCCCATATTTCTTTTACTTCTGGTTCTTCAAATACTCGATTTTTTCCTATTTTACTCCCTATAAAGTTAATTATACTTATAGTTCTTTTTTTTGCCCTTTGTATAATTGGCTTTGATATATTTGTTACATTCATTGTTTCAAGTAATGCAATTTGTTCAATAATATCATTATCTGAAATTTTTCTAAGTCCGTCAAAAATATTAGGCATACCTGTCTCCTTTGTAAATTAATTAATAGTCATTTTCCGCCTGGTACATCATAACCGGGTTTTAAAGTGAGTATAATAAATTCGCATTAAGTTTGCAATAAATTCCCACTTAATTACTATATAGATTATTAAATGAAATTTCAACTATATATACTCTAAATAATATAATTCACTCTTTATAAATTTATTTAGTTTATATACCTGATCTTTAAAATAAATTTTGATGAATTAAATTTCTGGAAACATATATAAAAATATAATGCAAATATTTATCTACGCAAATTTTAGTATATTCATCTATATTTTAACAGAATATCCATTAATATTCCACGTTATCAACGATATTTTCTTTATAGCTATTACTATATACTTTTTCATAGTTACAATAATTGATTTAAGAAAAGATATCTAACGTGATGCACAATTAGTATGTCTCTTTCAAGAATATTATTTTATATTACATTTTTATATGTGCATATATATTACTTACTCAAAATTTGAGAAAATAAAAAAAGATAGTCATAATAACTATCTTTTAAGCTTACCTCGCAACGTCCTA
>CAURJV010000148.1:0-6588 GCA_963524945.1 uncultured Clostridium sp. | reverse complement strand
TTTTCCTGAACATCTGTTATCATATCATCTGGGTAATATTTAGGTCCTTCTGGCATTGCTTTCTTCATAAGTTCCACTAATACATCGACATTTTTCCCTTTTATTGCCGAAATAGGTACTATCTCTGCAAATTTAAATTCTTTTGAATACATTTCTAAACTTTTTGCCACTCTATCTTGCGTACTCTCATCAACTTTATTTAAAACTAAGAATACAGGACATTTCTTATCCCTTAAAGTTTCTAATATGAATTTATCTCCTTTTCCAATCTCCTCATCTGGATTTGTTAAGAATAATACTAAGTCAACATCTTTAGTTGATTCTTTTGCTGAATTTACCATGTATTCTCCTAACTTATGTTTAGGTTTGTGTATACCTGGCGTATCGACAAATACCATTTGATAATCATCACCTGTCAATATTGTTTGTATATTATTCCTTGTTGTCTGAGGTTTATTAGAAACTATTGATAACTTTTCCCCCATTATATAATTTAGTAAAGTTGATTTTCCTACATTAGGCCTTCCAACTATTGTAACAAATCCTGATTTAAACATTTTTTCCTCCTCAAAATAAGCTTAAAAAGCTTAACTAACGTTATCCTATTTTACAAATAGTATACTCTATTTATGAGTAAATTGACAATCTACTATTCTTAATTTGATTATATAATAATTCAATAATTAATCTTAATTGTTTCCTTATGAATAAATTGAAAATACAGATAATTCAAGAAATAGGAGACCATATAAGCTTTATCTCATCTTATATCTTCTCCTATAAATACTATTTTTATTATTCTATGTTTAATTAAAGCCTAAATAATGTAAAAATAGACAAAGTTAATAATATACCAAATATAGCTCCAACTATTACCTCTAAAATACTATGAACTTCCGAATCAACTCTACTTTGTGAAGTTATAAACGCCAATAAAAAACTTAATAGAATACAAATTGGTTCCTCTGTTATTAATGATATTGCAGTTGCTATTGAAAATCCCAACGCACTATGTCCGCTCGGCATTCCCCCCTTTAACGGAGTTCCTTCTCCAAATATTGCCTTTGCTATTATAGTTACTATACATACTATTACTAAAACAATAAGCATTGTATATGGTTCTGAATTTTTTACTTTATTAATTAAAGAAAATGAAAATCTACTCAATCTATCCCAAAATATAATATAACCAACTAATAATGCATTTATGGCTGTTATTAATACTGCACCTGCCGCTGCATTCTTAGCTATTTTAGCTAAAGGGTGGTAATAATTAGTTGTCATGTCTATGGTTGCCTCTATAGCTGTATTTATTAGTTCAGATGCTATTACCATTGTTATTGTAACAGCCAATATAAGAAACTCGTATTTTGTTATGTCAAAGAAAAAGCTTGCAATTAGTACTCCTAAGGCTACAATTAAATGTATTTTCATATTCCGTTCTGTTCTTACAGTATCTATGATCCCAGTTATGGCATTATTGAAGCTTTCTAATGTTTTTTTCATTTTCATTGTTTACCCCTACTTCTATTTACATAATAAAAAATATTACCCTCTAATTATGTTAAGTTTATTTAAAATATCTTCTTCTCTACTTCTCATAATTATCTTATCATCATCCTCCATATGATCATATCCCAATAGATGCAATACTGAATGCACAACTAAGTATGAGGCTTCCCTTTCATATGAATGATTAAATTCTTTACTCTGCTCTACTGCTTTTTCCAAAGATAAAACTATATCTCCAAGTACAAGTTCATCACCATCAAAATCACATTGAGAAAACTTATAATCTTTATACATATTCTTAAACACTTTTTTATTTTCGTATTCTAACATAGGAAAAGATAGTACATCTGTTTCTCTATTTATCCCTCTCGTTTCATTATTAATTTCTTTAATTTCATTATTATCTACAAACAATAACGAAACTTCACAATCTATATTGACTTCCTCTTCTTTTAATGCAAATTCTATGACTTCTGTTAATCTTTTTATTAATTTTTCACTTGCTTCTACTTTGTTTTGCCTATTATCTACATAAATCATTATTTAAACTACTCCTTAGTTTTGAATTCATTTTTGTTGTTTTCTCTATTAAAATCTTTCATTTTCTCTTTAGGGTATTCTATTCTTTGATGATATATACTATTTAATGAAGTTAAAAAACATAATCTTATTTTTTCTATATCTTTTAATGTCAAGTCACAATCGTTTAATTGTCCTGATGATAATTTATCATCTATAATGCAATTAACCATTTGGTTAATTGCATCTTTAGTAGGCTTCTTAATTGATCTTACAGCCGCTTCAACACTATCAGATAGCATTACTATTCCAGCTTCTTTTGAACTTGGTATTGGGCCTTCATATCTATAATCTTCTTCTTTTATTTCCTCTGGATTTTCAGCACTATTTTTCATAGTATAGTAAAAATACTTTACTAATGTTTTACCATGATGCTCTAATATAATATCTTGAATAACCTTAGGAAGCTTATACTTTTTAGCTAACTCTAGACCATCTTTAACATGAGATTTTATTATCATAGCACTCAAATTTGGAGGTATATTCTCATGTGGATTATCTATCCCCATTTGGTTCTCTCCAAAGAAATATGGCCTCTCTGTTTTTCCAATATCATGATAATATGATCCTATCCTTGTAATTACTGAATTAGCCCCAACTTCTTCTGCTGCCATTTCTGAGAGATTTGCAACAAGCATGCTATGGTGATATGTTCCTGGAGCTTCCATTAATAATTTTTTTAACAGTGGTGTATTAGGATTTGATAATTCTAGCAGCTTTAGTGTAGTAACCTCATTAAATGTACCTTCTAGAAATGGTAATATTCCTAATGCAAATATCCCTGATAAAAGGCCTCCAATGAATGTGATTCCACCTTTTACCAACACATCTCCGAAATTGCTCGATATTAATATTCCCGTAGACAATGTAAGTATTACGGTAACAACAGCAGTATACAATGTTGAATATAGCAATTCATTTCTTTGTTGCATCTTTTTCAAAAATGCCGCTCCTAATACCGAACTTACTATTCCTAGAATAATAATCTGAACATCAAAACCATTTAAAGCACCTATAACTATTGCATTTAACGCGCTAAGTACAAATGATATCTTATAATTTAGTAATAGCGTAAGCATCATAGGCGCACACGCAAACGGAATTAGAAAAGGCGATATAACACCTACGGTTCTAGCTAAAACAAGTGAAATCAAATTGATTGTACTTATAAGAATAAGCTTTTTATTGTTCTTATATATTTCACCATAATTTATTCTCACATATCCATATTGAAGAAACAATATTATCATCCAAAATATTGCAAGTGCTAAATAAATATATACATAAGCTGTTACATTCTCATCGTTAAGCATTCCAAGGTCTGATAAAATATCAATTTGATCTTGTGTTACAGGTTCTCCTTCTTTAACTATAATCTGATTCTGTTTTATTATTACTTTAGATACATTCTTCTTAACTTCTTGTATCTTTTCTTGTGTTTTTTCTTCATCAAAAAAAACATTCGGGTTTATTTGTGTTTGAGCTATTTGCTTTAAAGCACTTGATACATCTTTATCTAAGTTTAAATTATCTATTTGAGTTGAAACAGCTCCTTTTGCTTCTTTTAAGGCACCTTCATCTTTTTCCTGTATATTTTTTTCATATGCATTATCAATTATATTTACTATTTTGTCTTCTATGCCAGGCAAAGCATCTTTTGATATTCCTATCAACGCCTTACATTGTTCATCTGTTAATTGAAATATAGTTAATTTCTTAAGCTCAGTTTGCTTATCAGCTACGGTAGAGCTCGCCATATTGCTTAATGATACAAGTTTATCGAACAATGCCCTTACATTATCCTCAGCTTGTTTCTTAACTTCTGGTTTCGATGTATACTGTTTTCCTACCTTTTCAGCCGCTTGATCTTCTTTTTCCTTTGTAGCTTTTTCATCCACTATATCTCTTGGAGCTTTTATATCTACTCTTGGTATATCTCCTTCTTTTAAGCTATATTGCTTAGGAGTTATTGCGGTAACAAGCAATAAATAGCCTATACTAAATACAAGTATAAATAATACAATTCTTTGAATTCTATTATTTTTCCATTTATTATTTTGTTTTATATCCATGTAATTCACCTTTTCATCTTAATAATAAGTAATAGGCATAAAAACAACTTTAAATACCCCTTATGATACGTTTCTAGCAATATCCTGTTCTACAGTAAATTTAACATTAATCAAAATTTTTCCACCCTCAATATCTTCCTCTGTAGTTTTTTTATCAATTATCTTTGCATCGTTGCTAAGTGTTTTTCTCAATGAACCCTCTAATTTTTCTGTAGCTTCCTTAACTGTACTTTCCTTATCTAAGTTTACATTTATACCCTTTTTTTCGAAATATGTTATCTTATTGACGAAACCATCCTTCTCTTCTATTTTATCATAAGATTCAAATTGATTTATAGCTTTTTTCAAGTAAACTTTTTTTCCAAAAAAGTTCAAGTATATATCACTATTCTTATTACCAGTTCTCTCAAGCTTTTCTCCACTTATTTGAATCTCCATAAATTTATCATAGAAAGTATTTGCTATAACTGTTCCACTTGGCTTTACTTCCATTTCAAAGCCTTCTCTACCTTGAATAGGTAGTATTAAATCATCGCCTTTCTTTACTATATCTCCTGGTACAACTGCTGGATTTCCAGAATTCGTATATACTCTTTTTACTTCTCCATCCATTTTAGCAACAACTTGATTATATAATATTTTTTCTGTAGACGGAGGATTTACTTTTTCTTTTATAACTAATTTTAATGTTGACCCTTCTATCCTAACTCTAATCCACATTATCTGACTATTTAAGTCTTCCATCTTTTTCTCTATTTCATATACATTTACTTGCGATTTACTAAGTCCTGGTTTAATACCAATTGACGATAGCTGTTGTCTAACTTCAAATGGACTTAAATTTCTCTGTGTTTCTATATCTATAGCCCAAATATAATTTGATAATATATATATTACAGCAAAAAACAGTCCCATTCCTATAACTAAAGAAAGCTTTCTTCTCATTTTCATAAATAAGACTATCATTCCACTGGTTTTTACTATCTTTACTTTTCCTTTATATTTTTTTATTAATATTTCTGCATCTTTGTAATCCCTGTAATATATGGTTACCCTCACCGTTGTCAAATTTACTTTTACTATATTACAGGTATAGATCTGATTATTCCAAAAGGCATTTAATATTTTTTCTGGCATTAAGGCATTAATTTCTATGGTTACTTGTCCTGATTTTAAGCTGCTGAACATAATATTTTACCTCTCATATGAAATACCTTTAAAGATTCCGCTTATTGTTATACTCGTTTCTGCAATAAAAAGTATTTCGAACTCTTTCCCCTCAATTATAATTGCACCAATTCTAGAATTTATTTTAACCATATTGGTTTCAAAAAATATAATGCCTTTATGATTTTCAATAGTTATTTCTCTGTTTCCTACAACTATTATCTTTGGTAAATCTAATGAAATGTCACTTGGAAAATCTAACTTGCTAAGTATCTTTTCTTTCCCTCTTTGAAATTTTTCTTCCATACTTTCCTCCCACATAAACTTTCTCATTGTAATTTATGATAGGATTTGTGAATTAATTCTATAATTTAATAATAATGATAATTTCCTGCAAAAAAATAAAGCCAATCATTAGCTATTGCGGCTTTATCTAATATCTTTACAATTACGTACTCGAGTTATATAAACAAACTGTTATCATTTCATTAATGGTCGAATTTTAGAGAACAATGAAACAGGACATAGGATGCTCTTTATAATCCTATGTCCTGTTATATTAGTGTAGAACTCAAAACAATCTTGAATTCTATTCTTATTTATTATTCAAATATTCCTTAACAAGCTGACTTACAAGTTTGCCATCAGCTTTTCCTACTACTTTAGGTTTAACAGCTGACATAACTTTTCCCATATCTTTAATGCTATTTGCACCCACTTCTTCAGCTGATTCTTTTACTAATTGTTTTATCTCTTCTTCACTTAACTGCTGAGGAAGGTATTTCAACAAAATTTCAATCTCAGCTTTAGACTGATCTATCAAATCTTGCCTATTCCCCTTTTCAAATTCAAGCATAGCTTCTCTTCTTTGCTTGATTTCTTTAGCTAATATCGTAATAACTTCATCATCTTCAAGCTTTCTATTATCAGTTTTTTCAACTAACAATACTGCAGCTTTAGCTGTGCTAATTACACTCGATGTGAATTTATCTTTTGCCTTTAAAGCAACTTTCCAATCATCTTGCAATCTATCTTTAATTGATGACATTTTTGTACCTTCTTTCAAAAGAAAATATCATTATTTGAACTTTCTCTTTCTAGCAGCTTCTGATTTCTTCTTTTTCTTAACGCTTGGCTTTTCATAATGTTCTCTCTTCCTAACTTCAGAAAGAACCCCAGCTCTAGCACATTTTCTCTTAAATCTTCTTAACGCACTTTCAAGTGTTTCGTTTTCTCCAACTTTAATTTCTGACATTTA
>CAURJV010000147.1:0-6826 GCA_963524945.1 uncultured Clostridium sp. | reverse complement strand
GTATTCCTCAAATCCTTGCAATTACTTGTTGCGAGATAAGCCATAAGCCGAGTTCTGTATTAAGCAATCATCTATCTAGGCCTACTGTTGCCAGTAAGCTCAAGCGACGCACCCAGAGGCGGGACGGGCAGCCCCTTTAATTGCCTCTCTATTCGGTCTTGCTCCAAGTGGGGTTTACATAGCCGTGAAGTCTCCATCACGCTGGTGAGCTCTTACCATCACCTTTCCACCCTTACCTAAGTAAAACTTAGGCGGTATATCTCTGTTGCACTTTCCTTCAAGTCGCCTTGACTGGACGTTATCCAGCACCCTGCCCTATGGAGCTCGGACTTTCCTCTCCTAGATCTACGTCTAGCAGCGATTGCACGTCTCACTCGCAAAATCTATATTAACATATATCCTTTTAAGATGCAAATATATTTTTCATACAACACTTCCAAATTATAGTTATATTAAAAAAAATATTACTGTTAATAATAATATTACTATTATTCCATATAAACTTACACCACAAAATAATAACGTTAATAATATAAGTCCGCCAACAATTAATTTAGGATAAAGTAAAAATAAAAGAGGATTCTTGCTAGGGAAAAATGGTGGAAATCTTCCATTCCATCCACCATACTTACTTTTTCTGCTTCCTCCCCTAAAAAAATTTCGTATTGTTCTTTTACTATGTTTAAAAAAATTTTTCAAGTCATCTTTTAGCTCTTCACTATCCTTATTATTAAAATCATGATCTTTCCCCATAATTCACCGCATAATTATTATTTCAATATTAGTATATGCACGTATTCAATTTTTTAGTAAACTCTTTTTCAAGGTATCATGCTTAAGAGCTAATATTTAAATGGTTTAGCAAAGTAACCATCTTAATGTAAAGTTCTACCAAACATTATATTTATTAAATAAACTCATAAGGATCTTCACATTTTTTTGAAGCAATAAACTCAACATCTTTAAATTTTTCCCTTAAAAAATCCAATGTTTTTAAAAACACAAGATATTCTGTTGAGAAATGTCCTGCATCTATTATGCTTATACCTAATTCTTTGAAATCTGATGCAAAGTGATATGTTGTATCCCCTGTTATTATGCAGTCTGCACCAAGATCTTTTGCTTTATAAAAGAAATCTTGCCCACTGCCATTAATTATAGCTATTGTCTTTGCCTTATCTTTTCCTCTAACAATCCTCATATTTTTTATATTTAAATTTTTTTTAATAATTTCTATAAGATCATTTAACATTATTTCTTCTTCTAATTTAATTAATCTTCCAATTCCGCCGCCTTTATAATTATTAGATTCATTAGGTTCAATAATTTTTTGTGACTGAAAGCCTAGAATTCTAACTATAGTTTCATTAATTCCATCTTTAGCACTGTCTAAGTTTGTATGGCAAGAATATAGAGCTATATCCTCTTTAATTAAACGTATCAACTTATTTCCCAATAAATTTCCTTTAACTATATTCTTAGGCCTTCTGAATAGCAGAGGATGATGAGTTATTATTAACTCACATCTTAAATCTACTGCTTCCTCAATTACTTCATTTGTACAATCTAAAGACAACAAAACTTTATTTATAGTCTTCTCTTCATCTCCAACCATTAGACCAACATTATCATAAGATTCCATCAAAAACTTTGGCGCAAATATTTCTATTTCTTTTCCTATCTCTTTCACTTTGACCATAACTTCACCACCTAAAAACTTTTTAATAGTTTCTTTAACTTCTCATTTTTTTCTATTAATTCATTTCTTCTTGAAATTGCATGTTCAGTACTATCTCTAATAAAATCTATTACTTTTTCATTTTTTTCAATTTTACTTTCTATATATGATTTAAATAGAGGTAACTTTTTGTTTAATATAAAGGGACTTATCTCATAAAATATATTTTCTAATTTTATGTAGTCCCCTTTCTTATACTTAACTTTAAATATCTCATAATACTTGTCTTCATCCAAGCAAATATCCTCTTCTAATATTTCATAATCACTACTATATAAATATTCTCTTAATACTTCTGGATTTTGTGCCGGTTGAAGTAATAAATATTCTAATTCTTTCACCTTATCTAAATCATTTTCTAATATATCTCTAATTAAATTGCCGCCCATTCCCGCAATTATTACAGCCTGAACTTCTTTATTTTTTAATACAGATAAGCCACTTCCTAATCTTAAATCTACTTTATCTAATACTCCATCAAGTGCAGCATTAATTTTTGCTTTTTTCAGTGGATCCTTATTAATATCTGAAGCAATAACTTTTTTAGCAATATTATGTTTAACTAGATAGATTGGTATATATCCATGATCTGTTCCGACATCCATTATTACTTCTACTTTATTAATCTTTTCTATAATCCATTTCAACCTTTTACTTAATTCCATATTTACCTCTTTTTTGTTTTATTTATAAATTTAAAATTTAGATTATCTACTTAAAAAGAAGCACCTAACTTTAGGTGCTTTTAGCTACTAATCTAAATAATCTTTTAATTTTTTGCTTCTTGATGGATGTCTTAACTTCCTTAAAGCTTTTGCTTCAATTTGTCTAATTCTTTCTCTAGTAACATTAAATTCTTTACCTACTTCTTCAAGTGTTCTAGCTCTTCCATCATCAAGTCCAAATCTTAACCTTAATACTTTTTCTTCTCTAGGAGTTAATGTATCTAAAACATTGATTAATTGTTCTTTAAGCATTGTAAAAGCTGCTGCTTCAGCTGGTGCTGGTGCTTCATCATCTGGAATAAAGTCTCCTAAATGAGAATCTTCTTCTTCACCTATTGGAGTTTCTAATGAAACTGGTTCTTGTGCTATTTTTTGAATTTCACGAACCTTATCTACAGGAAGCTCCATAACTTTTGAAATTTCTTCTGGGAATGGATCCCTACCCAATTCCTGAAGTAATTGCCTTTGTACTCTAATAAGTTTATTTATAGTTTCTACCATATGAACAGGTATTCTTATGGTTCTCGCCTGATCTGCTATTGCTCTTGTTATTGCTTGCCTAATCCACCATGTAGCATAAGTAGAAAATTTATATCCTTTTCTATAATCAAATTTTTCAACGGCTTTAATAAGTCCTAAATTTCCTTCTTGAATTAAATCTAAGAATAACATACCTCTTCCAACATATCTTTTAGCTATACTTACAACTAATCTTAAATTTGCTTCAGCTAATTTTTTCTTAGCTTTTTGGTTTCCTTCTTCAATTTCTTTAGCATAAGTTATTTCCTGTTCAGAAGACAATAAAGGCACTTTTCCAATTTCTTTTAAATACATTCGAACTGGATCATCTATAGCTATACCCTCTGGGACTGATAAATCAATTTCTTCTTCAGTCTCTGTATCAGCAACTTCACCTATTATTTCAACACCTGTCATTTCCAAAACTTCATATATCTTTTCTATCTGCTCTGGGCTTAAATCAATATGATCCATAGCTTCCATAATTTCTTTATATGTTAGTGAACCATTCTTCTTACCTTTATCAATTAATTCTTTTACAGCCGCCATCTTAGCATTTTTATCTTTTTTATCATCTTTTGGCTTTATTACTTTTCCATTCGCTTTTTGTTCCATCTTATTATTGCCTCCTTCCGTCATAACCTTCAACCTCTCTCTCCCTTTTTAAGTGCTTCAGATAATTTAGTAAGCTCAATTGCAATCTTTATAGATTCTTCAATTTTCCCCTCTTTTTCGAATCTATTTTGCTTTTTCTTTAAATCCTCAATTTGCAGCTTAAGTTTAAAGCTTCTTACTTCTTTTAAATAATCTTTTATTAATCGCTCTCTATCAGTAAAATCTAAAATCTCATGTTCCCTTATTTTGGTCAACTCTTTAGAACTTTCTATATCGTCACATCTACTTTCTACATAGGATTCTATATTACCTATATCATTAGTATCCTCGTTTTTGCCTTGTAATATTAATGAATAAATTTTATTATGTGATTCTATTACAAAATCTCCTGATTTTATAGAACTTTTAATCTCATCATAAAATTCATCTTTGAACATTAATTTCAATAATGCTCTTTCAGCCTTTAAATATGCGGGTTCTACATATAATTTTGTTCCAAAATATTCCTTTTTATTCACAAAATTGTCTTCTTTTTGTTTTTTTGTTATTACTTGTGAAAGTAAGTCATATAATGCCTGCTCTTTAATTGCTGTTTCTTCTGAAATTTTCCTTATATATACATCTTTTTCTATAGGATTTAGATCTGCTAAAATTTCTGCAAATTTTTCTCCATATTCTATTAGATCATTTCTATTATTTAGATTTATACCTTCCGCTGCTTTCTTAATTCTATACTCAATTAAAGGAAGAGCTTCATTTGCCAACTTCAGAAATGACTCCTTTCCATGATTCCTCACAAACTCATCTGGATCTTTTCCATCTGGTACTATTAATACTTTTACATCAAATCCAGCGCCTCTTAAAATTTCTAGACCTCTTAACGTAGCAGTCTGTCCAGCCAAATCAGCATCATAAGAAATTATTACCTTATTAACATACCTTTTAAGAAGTCTTGCTTGGTTTACTGTAAGTGCAGTTCCAAGTGATGCTACAACATTTGTTATACCATATTGATGAAGTGATATTAGATCCATATATCCTTCAACTATAATAATGTAATCCTCTTTTAGCTTATTCTTAATCGCAAAATTTAATCCATAAAGATTTATCCCTTTTTGAAAAATCATGGTCTCTGGTGAATTTAAATATTTTGGTTTTGAATCATCTAAAACCCTACCTCCAAATCCAATAACTTTTCCTCTTGCATCAAACACTGGAAACATTACTCTATTTCTGAACTTGTCATAAACATTTCCTGACTTCTCACTTTTTGAGATCAATCCAGCTTCAAGTAATAGATTATCTTTATATCCCTTTGTTCTTAAGTAGTTTGCTAATCCATACCAGCTATCTTGAGAGTAGCCTAAACCAAATCTCTTTATAGTTTCTTCTTTTATCCCTCTCTTCAAAAAATATTCTTTTGCCATTTTAATCCTTTGCAGATTGGCAAAATAATATCTAGCTGTTTCAACATTTACCTTATATAAAATCTCTTTTTTTCTAGAAACCGCACTATCTTCATTATCTTTTATCTGTAGCGGAATATTAGCTTTATCTGCTAAATACTTTGCTGCTTCTATAAAAGTAAGTTTTTTATATTTCATAACAAACGTAAGCACATTTCCTGCTTCTCCACATGAAAAACATTTGTATATCTGCTTTTCACTAGAAACACTAAATGATGGAGATTTATCATTATGGAACGGACATAATCCCATAAAATTTCTACCCGATTTTTTTAGCCTTACATCCTCTGAAATAATATCGACAATGTCATTTTGTTCTTTTATTCTTTCAAGAACTTCTTCTGATATTTGCAAGGAGGCATCTCCTTCCTACTGCTTTTTTTGGCAATTATATATTATTCGACATAATAACGAGTTTTCCTTCTAAAATAATTAGAAAACTATTAATTTTTTTTTAATTTAAAGTTTCACTCGTTATAAAATAATATTTATTGAATAATACTATATATTAAAGTAATTCTTTTTATTAACTTAAAATCCTCTTTTTTTATTGTAAATCTTTATCTATTGAACATATTATTAAATGCAATATAGTTTTAAATTTATTAATGCATGAGGCTCTCAGGCCATTAATCTATTACAAACTTAGGAATAAATATTTTATTAAATAGCGATAAGCAATAATCGTCACTCATTCCTGCTACATAATCTGCAACTCCTCTTTTCAATCCTTCGTTTTTGGCTATACTTAAATAAATTTCCGGCATCTCATTAGGATTTTCCTCAAAATGTTTAATTAATTGATTCAAAACAAATTTCGCCTTATTTCTTTCAACCTTTAATGTATCCCCTAAATATATATTTTTAAACATAAATTGTCTAAGTTCAGTCATTGCTTCACTTATTTCCGGACTCAATCCAATTTCCTTTATTCCATTATTAAGATTATCATTTGATTTCCTTATAAAATCCTTAATTAAAACATTTAATCTTTCATTAGAAGTATCACCCAATACTTTAACAATCTCCCTTGGAATCTCTTCTTTGCTTAGTAATCCAGCTCTTATAGAGTCATCAATATCATGATTTAAATACGCCATTTTATCACTAAATTTAACTACTACGCCCTCTAATGTAATTATATTTTTAATGCTTCCAAGACCACTATGATTTAATATTCCGTTTATTACTTCTTCTGTTAGATTAAGTCCTAGACCGTTATTTTCAAGTTTAGTAACAACTCTAACACTTTGTTCATTGTGATGGAATCCTTCTTCTAAATATTCATTTAACACTTCTTCTCCATTGTGTGCAAAAGCAACATGCCCAAGGTCGTGACCTAATGCTATAGCTTCAATTAAATTTTCATTTAATCCGATTCCCGCTCCAATATTTCTTGCAACTTGAGACACTTCTAATGTATGCGTTAATCTGGTTCTATAATGATCTCCAAATGTTTTTATATATACTTGTGTTTTATGCTTGAGGCGCCTGAATGATTTACTTTGAATAATTCTATCTCTATCAAGCACATAACAAGTTCTAATCTCATCATCATCTTCCTTAATTTTTCTGCCAATAGAATTTTTTGAAAAAGCAGCTTCTTTAATTAATGTCAAGCTTTCAAAATTTTGAATTTTTTCTCTTACATTCATATATTATCACCTCTTTTTATGTATTCTATCTCTATCATTATATTCCTCTATTTATTAACTATATTTATTATATGCAAATAACTAAAAAATAATATCTTTATACGCATT
>CAURJV010000146.1:0-6951 GCA_963524945.1 uncultured Clostridium sp. | reverse complement strand
ATTCACTGTAGAAAATGTTGTTGAAAAGGCTATTAATGTAGCAAAGAAATAGATGTTAAAGTAATTAAATCTACGATATAGTGTAAGCTAAGCGTTCAAATAAGACTATGATGTAAAAATAATTATGAGAAGTATATAAGAAAATTTAAGGATATTATTAATGAAGCTGTTACTGGTAAAAAGAGTTTTTGCCTGTAGCAGCTTTTTTAAAACAACTTGTTTTCTAAAAAAACAAATACCTAAAAAGTAGCATGTGTTCCTAAATTATAAAAAATATATAAAGTTGTTACAGTATATGATATATTGAATTCATAGTAATTAACTTATTATGATTAAAAAATTTATGTTAATAATAAAAAGATAATGTGCAATGGAGGGTTTTATATGTTTCATAAGAAATTAAAAGATTTCCCAAAGAATTTTTTATGGGGAGCTTCAACATCAGCTTATCAAGTAGAAGGTGCTTATAATGAAGATGGAAAGGGATTATCCGTTCAAGATACAAAGGAACCATTCCCAGGAACACCAGATTTTAAGGTGTCTAGTGACCACTATCACCATTACAAAGAAGATGTAGCATTATTTGCAGAAATGGGATTTAAGACTTATCGTTTTTCAATTGCATGGACTAGAATAATACCGAATGGAGTAGGGGATGTAAATCCTAAAGGAATTGAATTTTATAACAATTTAATCAATGAACTATTATCATACGGAATAGAACCGCTAGTTACTATGTATCATTTTGATTTGCCAGATTCTCTTCAAAGAGAAGGTGGTTGGTCAAATAGAGAGACTGCTGATGCATTTGTAAATTATGCAAAAGTATTGTTTGAAAACTTCGGTGATAGAGTCAAGTATTGGCTTACAATAAATGAACAGAATATGATGATACTTCATGGAGGGGCAATTGGAACTGTAAATGATGGAGTAGAAAATATTGAAAAAGAATTATATAAACAAAATCATCATATGATGATTGCACAAGCGCAAACAATGAAGTTATGTCATAGTATGTGCCCAAAAGCGAAAATAGGGCCTGCACCTAATATAAGTTCAATATATCCAGCAAGTTCAAGACCAGAAGATATATTAGCAGCTAGTAACCAATCATCTATAAGGAATTGGTTATACTTAGATATGGCTGTACACGGTAGGTATAATCCAATAGCTTGGAGCTATATGGTTGAAAAAGGAATCGAGCCAACTATTGAAGATGGAGATATGGAAATATTAAAAGGTGGAAATCCAGATTTCATAGCATTTAATTATTATTGTACAGGAACAGCAGAGGAAAGTAAGATTGATGATAAAGAAGTTTCAAGTCAAGGTGGAGATCAACAAATTGCTGTAGGAGATTTAGGTATTTACAAAGGAACTTCTAATCCTAACTTGGAGAAAACTCAATTTGGATGGGAGATTGATCCTATAGGATTTAGAAATACTTTAAGGGAAGTTTATGAAAGATATAATTTACCTATAATAATTACTGAAAATGGATTAGGTGCTTATGATAATGTTGAAGAAAATGATACTATAAATGATGATTATAGAATTGATTATTTAAGAAAACATATTCAACAGGCTAGACTTGCTATAACTGATGGAGTAGATTTGATTGGATATTGTCCATGGTCAGCTATAGATCTTATAAGTACTCACCAAGGTTTTAAGAAGAGATATGGCTTTATATATGTAAATAGAGATGAATTTGATATTAAGGATTTAAGAAGAATAAGAAAGAAGAGTTTCTTCTGGTATAAAAAAGTCATCGAAACTAATGGAGAAGAAATTTAGTCAAAGATAATCAATATAATATTAGAATAGAATAATAGTATTAAAAAATAGATACTAATATAAATGAAATATACCAAAGTGTAAGAAATTTCACTTTGGTATATTTTGCTTTTATAATATAGCTGGAAGGAATTTTTACAAACATAGCCTTAAAAGTTTTTTTCAAATACTGTATACTTAAATTAAAAGAACTTTGATTGATAATATAACGAAGATAAATTATAGTATCCACAAAGTCATAAAAGGCTAACTAGTATAGTGTTTTAAATTTTAAGACAACAATATATTCAAGTATGTGTGAATGTAAAAAAGCTAGTTATAAAGGAAGAGGTTGATTAAATTATGTTTAATTATGAAATTATCCAGAGTTTAAACGATTTAGAGTTGTCCCTATATAGATATATAATGAAGAATATTGAAAAAGTTGTTTATATGAGAATTAGAGAATTAGCTGATGAAGCACACGTCTCAACAACAACTATATTAAGGTTTTGTAAAAAGTTGAATTGTGAAGGGTATTCGGAATTTAAAGTGAAATTAAAATTGTATCTTGAAGAAAATGAAAGTACTAAAGTAAATAATGATACATCGATAATAGTTGATTTTTTCAAAAAATTAGATAATAGCGAGCTTGATAGAAAATTAAACGTACTCTGCGATTTAATAAAGAAAGCAAGCAATGTAGTATTTATAGGAACGGGAACATCCGGAATACTGTGTAAATATGCAGCTAGATATTTTTCATCAATTGGTAAGTTTTCTATGTATATCGATGATCCGTATTTTCCAAGAAATTATAAGCTATATGAAGATTCAATAATAATAGCAATGTCAGTTTCGGGTGAAACACGTACTGTTATTGACTATATAAGTAACATAAAAAGAGAAAATACTACGCTTGTAAGCATAACAAATAGTGAAAACTGTACAATATCGAAAATATCAGATCTTAATATATCGTATTATGTCCAACAAGAAAGATTAGGAATTAGTGATATAACAACACAAATACCTGTATTATATATTATTGAAAGTATGGGAAAGAGGTTACATAATAAGTTTATAGTAGATTCTTCTGATTATTCTAAGTAAAACTTTGATATCCCTATAAAAGAATATGTTTATTCTTTTATAGGGATATATTTGTATTAAAATTTACTTTGTAATTCAGGTGCTGAATTTGATAAAAGATTCATCAAATAGCATATTTCATCATCTGATATTTCAACTTTATATTTATTAGTTATGAAGATTAAATTTTCTTTTAGTATATTATATAGATTAATATTTTCTTCTATATATTTCTCTTTTTCAGGATAAACAGCTGGATTATCTTCATTTCTTAATCGTCCTATTACAAATGACAAATGGAGAATAACACCAACCATATTTTCATCAGATAATTTAATTAAGAGTTTCTCTTGTAATATATTTAAAAATAGGGTTACATCTTTATAAAGTTCAACACCATCTATATTATATATATTTTCCTTTATAATTTTAGGTAGATTAATCATAGTTAATTTTGAATCAATTATACTTTGTAATTCTTTTAATACATTCATATTAAATACTTCGTACATTGTATATTGTTTTATAGGTGAATCTACAGGAAAAGATGAAACTATAAAAAGTACCTCATTTTTTTCTTGAAGATTAATTATTTTTTGCTTGAAGTATTTTTTGTCTAAGCAGTTTAGACAAACGACTTCAAAATAATCTTTATCTAATCTAAGATTACTTAGTAAGAAGTTTTTAATTGCAATAGCAGCGCCCTCACCAGTTAAGCAGGCAGTTACTATTAAAACTTTATCTGAATCGCTAGAAGGATTACTTATATTTTTATGTATTTCTACATAAGAATTTACCATAAGAACGTCATTATATATTTCATCTAGTGATGATCCAATTAGTGCTTTTCGTGCTGCTTCTAAAACATGTAAAGTTGAAACAAGAGATATCACTTTAATGTCTACTTGAAACTCCTTTTTTATAACATCTGCAAAAGTTGTTAAAGACCCCATATCTACTAATAAGAGATAGCCAGCAGAAGTTGGATTGTCCTGAATACCAATCTTAAGGCTTTCTAATACTTTTGATGGAGCAACATCTATTGGAGCGTTTATTGGAATTATATAGTTTTCTCCAAGTAGTCTGTTAGAAACATCAGCCATTGAAGTTGCAGTTGATTCACCATGGGCAATTAGGATAACTTTCACTTTATCTTGAGATTTATCATTAAAAGTATTATCTGGTATCAAGAATAATGTTAAGTATCCAGCTTCATCTATTGGAATTGATTTATTAATAGTGTTTTCTATGATCTCCTTAATCTCTAATGCAACAGCAAATTCAGAAGGATAAAGATCTTTTATTCTATTTAAATTAGTGTTTATTATTATTTTGTCACTATTTATTCTGTTAATTAATGTGTTGATATGCAGAGCGAAAGCTGTATATAAATTACTATCAAAAGTTACGGGAAGCTTTCGCGTTATATGACTTACTATACTATCAATACATTTTAATGTATCTTCATCAATAATGGTTAATAAGTTTTGTTTGCTTGTTTCTTCGGAAACTTCAGAGTTATTTTTATTGAAATGTTTGGCTATATCTTTCTCAAGAATGTTCTCAATATCAATATCTGAAATTTCTAGAGACTTAAGCTTTTCAAGTTTACTTTCTATAAAATCGTAAATAGTATTATCTCCATTATTAAATATAGTGTTTGTATCTTCATTAGAACCATTAAATCTAAAATATTCAATTTCTTCACTCATAAGTTTATTCCATAAAACTCTATGCTCTTTTTCTTTATAAAGACCTTCTTTAATATAAGGAGGCAATATTTTACTATGGATTCTTACGTCACGTCGTATATTAGTTAAGTATTCAGAGTATGCTTTTGCACAAAGTAGCTGAACGTCACTTTTCAATTGACCTATATTATTAGGACAATCGTAAGAAAGTAATGCTCTAAGAGAGTTTAAAGATACATAAATTTCTTTATTTAAACGGATACTTTCATATTTGAAGAAACTTTTAATTAAAAATAATCTTTCATCTAAGTTTCTTTCTTTAAGAGAAGGAATATTAATAACAAGAGGAATTCTTCTTGTAAATGTGTTTAATAAAGCAGAATTTGGGTCTTCTGTTGTAGCTGAAATTATTAATACATCTGATTTTCTGGTTTCTGAATCCCCAATACGTCTGAAAGTACCTGTATCTAAAAATATGAATAGAGCTTCCTGCCCTTCAGGTGGCAATCTGTGAATCTCATCTAAAAATAAAATACCACCATCAGCCTGTTCTATTAATCCGACTTTGTCAGATTCAGCTCCAGTATACGCACCTTTTTTTACACCAAAAAGTTGAGAAGTTAATAGTTGTGGGTTATTAGTATAATCGGCACAGTTAAACACTATAAAAGGAGAATCTTCTGTTTTCACCTTCATTTCTAATGCATAATTGTGCATAAGAGATGCGAACATAGACTTTCCTACACCAGTAGCACCTAATATTAAACAATTCATACCCTTAGGTGGATATAGTATAGCTGCTTTAGCCTGTTCTACAGAATCTTTAAGAGAAATATTATTTTTAGCTAACAAATCTAACTGAGATTCATTGCTTTGAATCTTATTTTCAGCAAGAAAAAATAATACTGGTCTACCAGAGGATTTATATAATTTACCTTCTTTACAAAGTTCATTTAGTTCATGGCTTAAGTTAGCTCTAGTCATATTAACTAGAGGAGCTAGTGTTTTTGTATCTATCCCATCTGGAGAATTAAGCTGGAGAAGTTTTTGGTAAATTAAATCTTTTTTAGCCATTATATGTCCTCCTATATAAATAAAAATATTATAGCTACTATAAATAGATTAAGTATTTTCATACGCTATGTTGAAAATCCTACGGTAAAGGGACAATTATAGTAAAACTATTTATTATCAAACATTGTTTATTTAGTGTTTATATACAGTTTTGAAATCAATTAAACACTATATATAATTATAAAACACTAAGTGTATTAAGTAAACACATATCATAAAATAAATAAAATATATAACTTTTATTATAAAAATGATATAACTTTTAAATGAAATTATATTATCTATTTTGCTTATAAGTGTTGATATATAGGAGTGACCCGATAGTATGTAAAATTTAAACAGCAAAAAAAATAGAAAAAAATTAAAATATTTAATAGTGTTTGGCACAGGTATTGCTATATATATTGGCATGAAGCAATAAAGCATCAAGTAAAACTTTATTCAGTTGGAGTTTAATATATCTTCTGAATTTTAGTTTGACTTATCCAGGAGCATGTAGCCGTTAACTATATTATGGAAAGTATTACGGATGCCAGCTACCGGATAAATTGGAGGAGGAGTACAAATGGATCAATTAGAAATGGCAATAATGAATATTATAATCAATGCAGGAGATTGTAAAAATCATGCTTATATGGCTCTTAGTTTAGTAAACGAAGGTAAGTATGAAGAAGCTGAAAATGAAATGCAACTAGCAAATGATGCGTTAGGAAAAGCGCATGATGCACAAACAGAAATGCTTCAAAAAGAAGCTTCTGGAGAAAAAGTAGAGTTATCAGTTTTATTTGTTCATGCACAAGATCATTTAATGACATCTATATCAGAAAAGAATCTTATTGAACAAATTATAGAGTTAAGAAAAATTGTAAACACTTTAGTAAAATAACAAATTGAAACTTGGAAAAGCAAATAAGACAAGCTTTATTTTGTAAATACTATAAAAATAAAATTCGCAAGTAACTTTAAAATTAACACAAAACTATATAAAGATATAGAACATATTAAAATTTATAAAAGTTAAATCAAGGAGGAATAAATATGGTTACAATCAAATTATTCTGTGCATCAGGAATGTCAACAAGTGTTTTAGTTAATAAGATGAAGGAGGCAGCTAAGGCTAAGGGTGTTGATGCAGAAATTATAGCATTTCCAGAATCTCAAATGGATAGACATTTAGATAGTATGGATGTTGCATTACTTGGACCACAAGTAGGATATACTTTAGGAAAAGCAAAGAAACTTTGCGAACCACATGGTATTCCAGTAGAAGTAATACCAATGGTTGATTATGGAATGATGAATGGAGCTAAAGTTTTAG
>CAURJV010000145.1:0-7032 GCA_963524945.1 uncultured Clostridium sp. | reverse complement strand
GCTTTCGAGTAAGGACATGTCTCTATCTTATCATCTTTTCGACAATATTCAACACAAATTCTTCTCAATTTATTGATTTAAACGATATTGCATTAGACTTGCTTCAGTATGTTATCGTATGCTTCTTTATGCACAATGATTTCATTTAACATCTTAAAGTGCCAAGGATACCCCCTATATTTTTCTATATTCTTTAGTATTTATTATTTTTCTTATTTGTAATTTATTTAAGACTTCATTCATTTCTTTAATTCTGTTAAATATTTCGAAGGATTGGCTGCTTATTCCTTTTCCTAGTGTTTCTTTATTCTTCTCATTTGAAATTCCATAATTCAGTATATATACCACTTGTCTGCAAGGAACATTAAATATGCTTGATGCACTCCCTTTAGATATTTCATTGCTTCATCTTCTGGACGTATGTTACTAGTGTTTATTCCATAACTTAACTATATATTACCATAAAAATAAGAGCCTACTTTTACATAAACTCTTATCAAAAACATATAATTTGTATTTAATATTTATTTTTAGCTCTTTTCTTAAATAGATTACTTAATACTTTTTAGTATTTCATCTATATTATTATACTTAGATACATAATCATAAATTCTTTTTCTAAAATCCAAGAAAATCTACGACTTTTGAGAATTCATGCTTCTCAAAACTTGCTGAATACTCCTTGCAGCAAGTTCTACATTCTTTCATAAATAGTTTAATACTTATTTTCTAGAATTAATTCTTAATTAATGTTATCATTTCATTAGAAGCTCTAAATTTATTTTTTATCATAAAAAGCTTTAATATAGGAATGCGATTTTACCAATGTTTAATTTATCAATTTAGAAATATTAAATATTCGTCAAACATTAGTTTTAACTAATTAACAAAAGTCAATACTGTAACTAAAGGAGGTTTTTTCATGTTAATAGATCCAATAAAAGCTTATACGTATAAAGATTATCTGACTTATGATGAAAATGAGAGAATAGAAATTATAGAAGGAGAAATAATTAATATGAGTCCTGCTCCTAGTAGAATACATCAAGAAATAATATCCGAATTACATTTCAAATTGAAAGAATATATTAAATCTAACAATGGCTCTTGTAAGGTTTACCCTGCACCTTTTGATGTAATACTAAAAGAAGATGATGATGAAGTGATTAATAGTAAAAATATAGTTCAACCGGATATATCCGTTATATGTGATAAAAATAAATTAACTGAAAAAGGCTGTACTGGTTCACCCGACATGATTGTTGAGGTTATATCTCCATATAATCCTAGTAATGATTATGTAAGAAAGCTAAATCTTTATGAAAAGTTTAAAGTTAAGGAGTATTGGATTGTAAATCCTACTAGAAAAAATATTTTAGTTTACGTATTAACTGAAAATGGATACGATGCACCTATAACTTATACTTTCTCTGATAAAGTTAAGGTCAATATTTATGATAATTTTGAGATAGATTTTAATTCTATTGATATTGATTAGTTAATAACCATCTAGGGGTGGATAGTATATTACTTCATAGCCTTTAGATGGTTAAATTGTATAAATACTTGTTCATTTAGCACTGTTGACTCAAACATCATATTTCCATTCTTAAAATGTATCAATAAAGACAGACTAAGTACCATAACTTAATCTTACTTCTAAACTTTCAAAGAAAACGTTATAAATATTTTTAAGGCTGATGAAATTGCTTATCTTAACCCTTTAATAGTTTTATAGTTAAATGTTATAAGGGATGTCTATGTGTTATCTTTGTCTCTTCCTATAAAAATAAGAGCCTATTTACATAAGCTCTTAGAAATTTACTATTCATTAAACATTTGTATTATATTAAAGATTTCCTAACATGAATTTCTACTAGCTCCTTTATCATCTGCATAATTTCAGGAATATTTATCGCGTTCGGACATTTTTTCAAGCATGATAAATCTATGCATTTTTTACACTGCATTGCACTTTCTCTTATGCCAAGATCCAGTTTTCTAAGCGCCCAGTAATCTTTACCAAGAAAATAGTAATTGTATTGTCTAAAGACCACATGTATTTCAGTGCCATATATGCACCTGCATCTCTGGCACCTATCACACGGAATTGGTTTAAAACTCTTTTCTAATTGTGACATTACTTGATGAAAAGTCGGTCTTTCATAATTATTAGGTTCACTAAGCATTGCTTGATTTACTTGTTCAATATTCCCCATGCCTATTAAGGCACTTGATACTGGGTATGAAAGTGCACCTGATAAAAGTGTTTTAATCTGAAAGAAGGCTGGTAGTATGCCTGCTGCATATACTTTATTTAGAATAAATCCCTTTCGCCTAAATAAAGCCTCAGCTTCTATTCTATCAAGCATGCCTCTTTCAAAAACATTCCCACTTCCTTGGAGCACATCAACTCTCTTATCCTTTGCACCTCTTAACAATATGTCATAGTAGTGAGTGGCAACCCCTGTAAATTTAATTTTCCCCTCTGCTTTAAGTTCCTTTAATGCATCTACAGCACCATATCTTCCAAAAGTAATATCTTCATTGCTTTCATCTACTTGATGCACAAAATAAATATCTGCATAAGTGCCAAGATTTTTAAGGGATTCATTAACCGCTTTATACATCTCATCTCCATTAAAAAATCTTGACTTATCTGAAATGATAATTTTTTCTCTGCCTATATGAGCAGCAAATTTGCCAAGTTTAATCTCTGCATCTCCATATTCAGGCACAATTGCTGTATCATAAAGATTGCAGCCAAGGCTATAGGTATATTCCATGATTTGTATTGCAGTTTCTTCATCTGGACTAAAGTAATCTGGAAGCACAGGCGCATTCCCACTAAGGATAGGAATTGTTCCAAAAGCTATTTCAGATACCTTAAGTCCTGTACTTCCCAAATTTCTGTATTTCATCCTTAAACTCCTCTCTTGCTTTCTTGTTTACACTTCTTAGATTTCATAGATTAGAAGCTACCAAAGTTAAAGGCATCAGCACTTATTAAAACATTTTCTGATATATGTTTTTTATCAATTTTTGAACACCAGGCAAAAGCTCTTGAATCTATTATTTCAAGCTTCTTTGAGAAGTTTATCTCTGTTAATTCATAACAAAATGCAAAGGCCTCTTTTCCTATAGTCTTAAGCGTTGATGGAAGGAAAATTCTCTCTAAGCTTTTACATCTATAAAATGCCTTTTCAGGAATTTCTGTGATTCCTTCTGGTATTACAATACTTTTTAAGGAAGAGCAGTTTTCAAAGGCCCTCATTCCTATAAATTCAAGTTTGTCTGAAAGCTCTATACTTTCTAGTGAATAACAGCTTGAAAATGCGAATTTTTCTATCCTTTTTACATTGTAAGCATTCTTTACAGACCTAAGCCATTTACAATTCTCAAAGGCATTTTTACCAATTGCTTTAACATCTTTTGTTAAAGTTATATAGGTTAGTAAATTGCTGTCTTTAAATACCTCATTATGAATTTCAGTTATTCCATCTATTAATATCAAGTCGTTTATATTACCTGTGCATTCAACAAGAGCATTATTTTCATCTGTTTTAAAGCAATTCAAACAATCCATAAAAATCTGTCTTACACTCTTAGGCAGCATTTCATCATTTCTATCTGTAATTTTTGTTAAGTTATACTCTTTTCCATCTGGCGTAATAACCTTCTTTAGATTAATGCAGTTTCTAAAGGCGTATTCTTCTATAACTGTTTTATCAGAAGAAAAGACAACCTCTTCAAGTTCAAAACAATTTGCAAAGGCCCAGCCTGAAACTATTTTAATATAATCAGTAATTACTACTTTTCCTTTGCAGGAAGCTGCCTCTATTAGTATGTTATTAACAATTACCATAGGCGAAACTTCACCTTGTTTCTCTAACCACATTGTCCCATGAAAAGCTCTTTCACCAATATATTCTACACTTTCAGGTATATATATTTCTTCGAGATTCATGGCATCTTTAAACACTTCACGTTCAATTGTCTTTATTCCTTTTGGAATATGTATATAACGTCCTTTATTTAAATATCCAAACAAAGATAGATTTTCATCTATATTAAAGCAGCTCATTGCGTTATTATATATTGCTTTTACGCTATCTGGAAGGCTTCTTTCAAAAATAACTGAATAGTTATCTGCAGAGTATCTATTATCACCAATACCTATTACTTTAAGTGCCGTGCATCCTGCAAAAGCATAGCTTCCATATCTAAAACTTTCATGAGACACCATTATTTCTTCTAGATTTCCGCAATTTTCAAAAGCATGCGCAGAAATCTCAGTCTCTGACTTAAGGGATATATTTCTAATTGAATTGCAATCACTAAAAGCACTAACGCCTATTTTTTTAACCTCTGTAAAATCTAATTTTCTTAAGGCTTCACATTCTTCAAAGCAACTGTCTCCTATTACTCTAAGCGCTTTACACTCACAAATCTCAAGCCCTGCACATCCACAAAAGGCTTCTTTTCCAAAGAAAGTCACCCCTTCAAGAGCAACATTTTTTAAATTAATACAATAGGAAAATGCTCCTTCTAAAATTTCCTCTGCCTTACCTGAAACCCTTGTAATAGATATGCACTTTTGAAAAGCTTTCCTTCCAACATATTTTAAGGCTTCTGGAAGGATAACCTCTTTTAGATTTTTGCAACATCCAAATGCCCCTTCACCTATAAAAACAAGGCTTTTAGGAAGTACTACACTAGTTATATTTTCATTGCCTGCAAAAGCATATGGGGCAATGTTTACTACACCTTCTGGTATAGTAACCTCTTTATAGCAAGATTTACCATCAACAACAGTATTTGATACTACAGCTAGATGTGATCTATTTTTTAAGTTTTCCAAGAATCCTGTATTTTTAAAAGCATCTGCTTGTATATTAGTGCACTTTACATCCATATCGTAAAGATTTGTGCAACCACTAAATGCATTTTGTCCTATATAAGCTGCCTCTATTAAAGGAATCTTTCCTAAAGCACTGCACCCGTAAAAAGCATTATCAGCTATATATTTTATTTTTCCATAAGACTCAACAGTATCTAAAGATGTACAATATGCAAAAACGCCTTCCTCCAGTGCAGTTATGCTGCTTGGAATTATGACATTTTTAAGAGATGTACAGCCGCAAAAACTTTTTGAGCCAATTCTCTTAAGGGTTTTTGGGAGTGTTATAGCTGTAACCTGAGTGTTACCATAAAATGCTCCTCCTGCAATGGCAGTTACTCCCTCAGGAATTATAATATCCCCCGAAAAGTTAGTTCCATCCATAAATATATGGCTGATTTCAGCACTTTGAGTCTTATCCTTCATGTAAATGCTGTCTTCAAAGGCATTTCTACCAATACATTCAATTGAAGTAGGAAGATTAACATATTTAAGTGAAGGGCATTTAAATGCAAATTTATCGAAAACCTCCTTAACTCCTTCGCCGAAAGTTAATTTTCTTAATTTATTACACTCTGAAAAAATATCTGTTCCACACTCTATTAAATCACAATTTATTTCTGCTGATTTTATGCCAGAAGCTGTAAATACATTATTCCCTAACTTACCTAAAGACTTTGGTAAATGGATTTCAGTTAAAGATAGACATTTATAAAATGCCATATCACCTATACTCTCTAATTTTTCTGGCAGCTGCACATTTTTTAGTGAATTACATCCATAAAAAGCCAAGTTTCTTATTTCCTTAACTCCGCTTCCAAAAAACACTTCATTCAATTTTCTACACCTGTTAAAGGCTGATTTTTCTATTATAGTAAGAGATTCTGGCAAATCTGCACGTATAAGCTTTACACAATTTTCAAAGGCGGACTCACCAATATATTCAAGTCCCTCCCTAAGATTAATTGTCTGTAAAAGCAGGCAATCAGTAAAAGCTTCTTCACGAATTTCTTTTATAGATTGTGGTAAAATGACTTTTCCAATTGCTTCATTGCCTGCGAATGCTTTCTCTCCAATTACAGTTATGCCTTCTGGTATAGCTACCTTTTCTTCGCTCCCTTTATACTTCATTAAGGTAGTTCCGCTAATAAAAAAGTTATTTAGTATTTGGGAATGAATTCTTCTTACTATTTCCGGCATCCCATCATCATCTCTATCTGGCAGACCCTTTAGTTCATATGTTTTTCCATCAGATAATGTGATATATTTTAGCGTTGTACAGTTTTTAAAGGCATCAGAACTTATAGCTACCTTCTCACTTTCAAATTCTATCCTTTCTAAACTAATACAATTTCTAAAGGCTCTACTTTCAATATTAACTAAGGTTTCAGGGAACTTTACAGACACTACACCTTTCTTATCAAAGAAACAGCTTTTTCCTATCCCTGTTATTCCCTTTGGCACTCCGATTTCCCTAGCATTTATAAGAAATCTTGTAAGAATCCCATTGTCAATTTCCATCATCCTGTATATATCTGTAGCAATAGCTTTAACTACAGGATGCATATCAGAATGAGATGCTATAATATCAATTACGCTTTCAATCTCAAAGGTATTTCCGTCTGTTAGGCTTATTCTTGAAACCTTTCCGCATCCTGTAAAAACATCACAAATACTTGATATATCAAGGTTACTTGAAACCTTAATAGTTTTCAAATTTTCATCATTTGAAAATACATGTCTGTCTAAATGTATTACTCCAGGCATAGAAACATATTCAAGACTATCGCAATATAAAAAAGCACAACTATTAAGCTTCTTCACTGAATTTGGAAGCTCTATACTTTCTAAAGAATGGCAACGATGAAAAGCATACTCACCAATATACGTAAGCTCTGAAGGAAAATTTATTTTTCTTAACTTCCTACACCCCTTAAAGGCAGTGTCCATAATACTTGTTATTGTTTCAGGGAGAATTATTTCTTCAATAGAAGCGCATCCTTTGAAGGCTCCTTTTCCTATTACACGAACTGTATCTGGAACTCTAACCACTGCATCCCTAAGTGTATATGCTTCTAAAATTCCTTCATTAATAATAAATCCTTCTTCCATCAACTATTCTCTCTTTCTTC
>CAURJV010000144.1:0-7073 GCA_963524945.1 uncultured Clostridium sp. | reverse complement strand
AGCTATAGCGGATTATCAAAATAGAGATAGGCGCTTTGGAAAAGTTAAATAGAGGAGTGGTTAGATTTTGAAGTCTAATAATAGATATTTGGGTGCTGCTATGATTGCTCCATTTATAGTGTTCGTATTTCTTGGAGGAATTTATCTTAAATGCTTTATATTTGCATTATCAGCAATAGCTCTTTGGGAGTTTTATAATGCGTTAAAAGAGAATAACTTAAAGCCAATGAGAAGTGCGGGATATATCCTGCTAATAATATATTATCTTTTGAATAATAATTTCGAGAATATGATGTATGTTATTGTTGCTGCAACATTTATATTATTGATATTTCCGGTTATAAACTTGAAATATACTTTTATTGATACATCACTGACATTGCTTGGATTTATATATTGTGGAATTTTATTTAGTTTTGTGTATCTTGTCAATGTAAAATCACATGGTGAATTTTTAGTTTGGATTATATTTATAGGATCATGGCTTTCGGATACAGCTGCTTTTTATAGCGGAAAGCTTTTTGGAAAGCACAAACTTTCGCCTAAAGTGTCACCTAAGAAAACCATAGAAGGTTCAATAGGAGGACTTGTAGGAGCAACTGTTTTTACAGGTATATTTGGAATGGTAGTGCAAAGATATGCTAATATTATGCCAATATATAATTATTTTATTATCGGTATTTTATGCGGATTATTCGGACAATTAGGAGATTTAGTTGCATCCTCAATAAAAAGATATGTAGGAGTAAAGGATTATAGTAATTTAATTCCTGGCCATGGAGGAGTTTTGGATAGATTTGATAGTATAATTTTTTCAGCGGCAGCAGTATTCTATTACTTAACTTTTATAATAAAGATTTAAAAATAAGAGAGAAATTAAGCGTTATATAGTATGACTTATATAAGGCTTAATTTTTTTGCGTTAATTGTACTGTTGAAGTTGCAAACAATTCACATTTTTTTTATATAAGTTAAGTTATGAAGTTTTTAACAGGATACAATTGGCATATAATATAAAAATATTAATAATTATTAAGTTAGTGAGGTGAAGAATATTTTTAAGACTTATAAGAAACTTTTCTCACTTTTATTGTCTTTCATATTTGTATTAATAGGAACCTTTTTTATAAAATACTATTTTAAGCCGTTTCTATCCATGATTATAATAATTATAGTATGTTCCCCTATATACAAAATTATGATTAAGGCTAAGATTCCGAGTAAAATTGCGGGAGCTTTAAGTATTATTACTGTTAATATTATTATAATACTTGTGACAATATATCTGGGAAGTGAAATTTTTTATATAATAAAAAAATTATATATAACAAATTTAGAATGGATAGAGAAATTTATTCAAGATATTTCAGTTGCATTAAATGTAAATTTTAATAACTTAGAAATTGGAAAGAGCGTAATATCTATAATTAATGATCAGAATATAAGGAGGGGGGCAGTAAATACTGGGGATAGTGTTTTGGCTTATTTTATAGGAAACATATGCGCTTTCTTCATATTAATTGATAAGTCAAAAATCTTAGAATTAATTTCTATGTTGCTTCCAAAGGAAATGATGATAAGATTTAGAGATCAAAAAGAAAATTTTACTCAAATGATTGGAATAGAGGGGATCTTAGTCGTAATTTCAACTATGGAGATAATAATGGGTTTCTGTGTACTTGGGGTATCGAATTTTTTTGCCCTTGGTATAGTGTGCGGTATTTTAGATGTATTGCCATATGTTGGAACTATAATTGTATTTATTCCGATTATAATATACAATATTATAATGAAGAATTTCCTTACTGCATTTGGTCTTATATGTCTATATATACTAGTGCAAGTTATTAGGGAAATACTAGAGGCTAAATTTTTAGGCGACAAATTAGATATGCATCCTCTTGTTATATTGTTATCTATATACATAGGAGTGAAAATATTTGGTGTTTTAGGTATATTAATTGGCCCAATGTATAGCATTCTAGCAAAAGAAATAATTTATAGTACTGAGTGATTATGAAGTTTAGTTCGATTTAAATAATTTGTTTAAGATCAAAGGGCTTTTAATCTTAAAATTAAACTTTGAACAGTACTAATTAAGATTTGCTTTTAGGAGGAAAAAGAATGAAAAACATTTCTATACTAGGGGCTACAGGTTCGATAGGATCTCAGACCTTAGATGTAATAAGAAAATCAAATGGTGAACTAAAGCTTATAGGAGTAACAGCAAATACATCTGTAAAAAAAGTTATTGAGATAATTGAAGAGTTCAAACCTTCTTATGTAGCTATGATGGACGCTGTAAGTGCTCACGAAATAAAAAAGTATTGTGAAGAGCATAATAAAAAGATTAAAGTATTGGAAGGGATAGAAGGACTTGATGAGATAGCATCTTTAGATGAAATTGATATGGTAGTAACTTCTGTAGTTGGAATGATTGGATTAGAGCCAACTATGAAAGCTATAGAGGCAAAAAAAGACATTGCTCTTGCTAATAAGGAAACTTTGGTTGTAGCAGGCGAAATTGTGATGAAGGCTGCCAAAGAGAACAATGTGAAAATATTTCCAGTCGATTCGGAACACAGTGCTATATTTCAATGCTTAAGGGGGAATGATATAAATACTTTAAGAAAAATAATTTTAACTGCTTCAGGAGGACCGTTTAGAGGAAGAGCTTTAGAAAGTCTTGAAGATATAAAGGTGGAAGATGCACTAAAGCATCCGAAATGGAATATGGGAAGAAAAATTTCAATAGATTCTGCAACACTTATGAATAAAGGACTTGAAGTGATAGAAGCGCATTGGCTTTTTAACTGTGATTATGACAATATACAAGTCGTAGTTCATCCGCAAAGTATTGTGCATTCTATGGTAGAATATAATGATGGAAGTATAGTTGCACAACTTGGAGCGCAGGATATGAGATTGCCAATACAATATGCTTTACTTTATGAAAATAGGGAAAAGCGTATTGCGGATACAATAGATTTTTATGAAATATCTCAATTAACATTTGAAAAACCTGATATATGTACCTTTAAGGCTTTAAATTTAGCGTTTAAAGCTGGAAAGGCAGGCGGACTTATGCCGACTATTTTAAATGGAGCAAATGAAGCAGCGGTAGAGTTGTTTTTAGATAGAAAGATAAAATTTTTACAAATAGCTGGCATAATAGAAAAATGCATGGAAGTATTTGGGAGTCAGGCAAATAAAGAATTAAGCCTAGAAAACATTATTGAGTTAGATAAAGAAGTTAAGGAATATGTAATAAAAAATGCAGTACTTTAAGGAGGGAAAGATTTAATATGTATATAATTTTGGCTATATTGGCATTTGGAGTCTTGATAATAGTTCACGAGCTTGGACATTTTACATTAGCAAAACTTAATGGAGTAAGAGTTGAAGAATTTTCGATTGGAATGGGTCCGAAAATTTTTTCTAATAAAGGAAAGGAAACACAATATTCTTTGAGGTTATTTCCAATAGGTGGATATGTGAAAATGATGGGAGAAGAAGAAAGTGTTGAAGACGAAAGAAGTTTTTCAGCAAAATCTCCGTTGAGAAGAATAAGCATAATAATTGCTGGTGTATTTATGAATTATGTATTAGCGATAGTCATTTTTACTTTCTTTATACATGCGTTTGGGTACACAAATAAGATTCCGACTGGCGTTACCCCAGATTCACCGGCTTCAGAAGCGGGGATTTTGCCAGGAGATAAAATTGTAAAAGTAAATGGAATGAGAGCTTTCTCATACGATAATATTTCGGCTGGAATAGTATTATCAAATGGAAATCCAGTGGGTATTTCTATTGATAGAAATGGAGAAAAGAAAGACGTTGTAGTAACACCAAAGAAGAATGAACAAGGACAATTGTTAATAGGACTTAATTTTGAAAGAGTTCAAAATCCAGGATATGCGGAGAGCTTTAAGCAAAGTTTTAATCAGACAGCTTCGTTAGTTTCTCAAACTTTTAAAGGTTTAGAGATGATATTCACAGGTAAGGCTAATCTAAAGACAGATGTAGGTGGTCCGCTTACAATAGTTAAGATGTCAGCAGAAACTGCTAAAGCAGGAATTTGGCCGCTACTTTACTTTACTGCTTTTTTAAGTGTTAATTTAGCTGTTTTTAATCTATTACCATTTCCGGCTCTAGATGGAGGCTGGTGTGTTATATTACTTATAGAATTAATAACTAGAAGGAAAGTTCCGGATAAAATAGTTGGAGTTTTAAATTATATAGGATTTGCTGCGCTCATAGGATTGATGATATTAGTAACAATAAAAGATATATTGTTTCCTGTAAAGTTTTAAGAATAAATAAAAATGATTTTATAATTTTAAAAACTTGCATTCAGATTTGAAGTGATTCTCATATGAATGCAAGTTTGCTAAGTTTAACGTGTTAAACTTACTATACATAATTTTAGTAATGTGCATTTATAGGGATTATAAAACAATGTTTTTAAAAGATAGTATTAGAAATATTTTTATAAAAGAAAAATGTACAAAAATATATAATGTTTATATTGTAGATTAATTATAATTAGAGGAGATACATTGTATGGAAAGAAGAAAATCTAGAAAAGTCAAGGTGGGAAATGTATTTGTTGGAGGGGATTCGCCTGTTACAGTACAATCAATGACAAATACTCGTACTAAAGATGTAGAAAGTACCTTGAATCAAATAGAAAAGTTATATAGCGCTGGATGTGATATTATAAGATGCGCAGTTTTGGACATGGAAGATGCAGAAAGTCTAGGAGAAATTACAAAAAGATCTCCGATTCCAGTAGTTGCAGATATACATTTCGATTATAAATTGGCGTTAAAAGCAATAGAAAATGGTGTTTCTGCTCTTAGAATAAATCCTGGAAATATAGGCAGTATAGATAGAATAAAAATACTTAAGGAAGCTTGTAACGAGAAAGAAATACCAATAAGAATCGGTGTTAATTCTGGATCGTTAGAAAAAGATATTTTAGAAAAATATGGTATGCCAACTGCAGAAGGTTTAGTTGAAAGTGCTTTAAGACATGTCAAAATTTTAGAAGATTTAGATTTTTATGATATTGTAATATCGATAAAATCATCTAGTGTTCAAATGATGATAGAGTGCTATAGATTGATAGCAGAGAAGTGTGATTACCCACTTCATTTAGGAGTGACAGAAGCTGGAACTATTCAAAAGGGAACAATTAAATCAAGTGTAGGAATAGGAACGCTTCTTGCGGAAGGAATAGGAGATACTATAAGAGTATCATTAACTACTGATCCAATTGAAGAAATAAAAGTTGGTATTGAAATTTTAAAGGCATTGGGATTAAGGAAAAAAGGTGTTGAATTCGTATCATGTCCTACTTGTGGTAGAACACAAATAAACTTGATAAAAATTGCAGAAGAAGTCGAGAAAAGGCTTGAAAATTATAAAAAAGATATTAAAGTTGCTGTTATGGGATGCGTTGTAAATGGACCTGGAGAAGCTAGAGAGTCTGATATAGGGATTGCTGGCGGAAAAGGAGAAGGAATAATTTTTAAAAAGGGTGAGATTATAAAGAAAGTAAAAGAAGAAGAGCTGATTGATGCTCTAATGGAGGAAATAGAAAAATTACACACAGATGAAGAAGGTGCGAAGCACGATTAAGAACAATTCACAGATTAAAAAAGCACGAAGTGAACTTAAGAATATTTTCACATATTAGAGAAGCATGGAGCTGAGTATATATGATAATGTATATACCTATAAAATATATTTTAAAATTGTGAATTATGAACTATGAATTAAAATATTGAATGGATATTTAAAATTTGGCAATATCTCTTGTAAAATTAATTTGTTTGTGATATCATGTAAGAAGATTTATTTCTAATAGCTAGAAAAAAGGAGTGGGAAGTTACCCGCTCTTTCTGTTTGTAACGCAACTAACTTAAGATAGTTGCGTTTTTGATTACAAATTTTAAAAATGCATAAGATAGATATATGATATGTGTTTTTAAAAGATGAAAGTGAGGGTTAGAAAAATGAAAAAAGATGTATTGATTGAAAGAATTGAAGAATTAGTAAGACCTATTGTTTCAGAATTGTCATGTGAATTATATTATGTAGAATATGTTAAGGAAAACGGTGAGTTTTACTTAAGGATATATATAGATAAAGAAGGCAGAGTATCATTAAATGATTGTGAAGCGGTTTCAAGAAGAGTTAGTGAGGTTCTAGATGTAGAAGACCCAATTAAAGAAGCATATTATCTAGAAGTTTCTTCACCAGGTCTTAATAGGGGATTATATAAAGAAGAGCACTTTAAAAAGTACATAGGAAGCGAAGTATTAATTAGGCTTACTAGTTCACTAGATGGAGTAAAAAGTGTAAAAGGAGTATTAAGAGATGTTTCTGAGGATTCTATGCTAATAGAAGGTGAGACAGAAATTAAAATACCAAGAGATAAAATTAAATCAGCAAATTTAGAAGGGGAAATATAACGAGGAGGGTATAAAAATGAATGAAGAGTTTGTAGGTGCTCTTAAAGAATTAGTCAAGGAAAAGGGGATTTGTGAAGATTTACTTTTTACAACTATTCAAGATGCGATGGTTGCAGCATATAAGAAAAATTATGCCAATGCCAATACAAATGCACAAAACGTGAAAGTTAATATTGATAGAGAAACAGGAGAAATACATGTATATGCTCAAAAGACAGTAGTTGATGAGGTGTATGATGATGTAACAGAAATTTCATTAGAAGAAGCTAAAGAATTAAATCCTAAAAGTGAAGTTGATGATATTATAAATTTAGAAGTAACTCCTAAAAATTTTGGAAGAGTCGCAGCTCAACTTGCTAAGCAGGTTGTTACTCAAAGAATTAAGGAAGCTGAAAGAAGTATAATATATGATGAGTACAAAGAAAAAGAATTTGATATAATTACAGGAACTATATTAAGAAAAGATAAAGGTATTGTTTTTGTAAACTTGGGAAAATTGGAAGGTATAATAGGACCTAATGAACAAATTCCAAATGAGGAATATAAATTCAACGAAAAGTTAAAACTATATATAGTTGAAGTTAAAAATGG
>CAURJV010000143.1:0-7150 GCA_963524945.1 uncultured Clostridium sp. | reverse complement strand
ATATTCAACAAACCTTATTATAGCATCAGAAGTTATGTAATTCAAGTATTAAATTCAAAGAAAAAGGAAAAATAAGACTGAGTAAATTTATAAAGAGGTGTTGGTATGATAAATGTAAGAACGGATTTAGTACTTGAAGCGAGAGAAATTTATAAAGAAAGTCACAAGGATGAAGTAGATATAGATGGAATAGAAGTTATAGAAGAAAGTGATGAGGATATTAAGGTAACTACAGTAAAGGTAAAAAATGATGAAGGTGCTAAAAAAATTGGAAAGCCAAAGGGAAATTATATAACTATAGGAATGCCAGATTTTACAGCATATGATGGTGAAACTATGGATAGAGTTTCACAAGTGGTATCAGAAATTTTGCAAAGATTAATTAAGATTGATACAGAGAAAACAGTATTAGTTGTAGGGCTTGGAAATTGGCAAGTGACACCAGATGCTTTGGGTCCTAAAGTGACAGAAAAGATTATGGTAACTAGACATTTGCAAACAGTTATGCCTGAAGCAATTGATGAATCTGTCAGACCTGTTTGTTCAATAGCTCCTGGAGTGTTGGGTGTTACAGGAATCGAAACTGTGGAAATAATTAAAGGAGTTGTAGAAAAAATTAAACCAGACTTAGTGATATGTATAGATGCTCTAGCCGCAAGAAAAGTTGAAAGAGTAAACACAACAATCCAAATTGGAGATACTGGAATATCCCCAGGTGCAGGAGTAGGAAACAATAGAAAACAGATAAATGAAGAGAATTTAGGAGTTAAGGTTGTTGCAGTAGGTATTCCAACAGTTGTAGATGCAACTACAATTGCTAATGATACTATAGACTCCGTAATAGATTCATTGATAAATAATTCATCAAGTGGAAATGAATTTTATAAAATGTTAAAGTCTCTCGATAAAAATGAGAAGGAAAGACTCATTAAAGAAGTGATGTCATCAAAAGCAAGTATGGATATGATAGTTACACCTAAGGACATTGATTTAATGGTTAATTCTTTATCAAGAATAATAGCCAATGGGATAAACATGGCAGTTCAACCTAATATGGATATGGATGAGATTAATAAGTTTATGGGTTGATTATCAATAATCTATTTTTTGAATTTTAGAATAAGAGGAAAAGGTCTCAAAGTAATTTGAATTATTTTGAGACCTTTTTATTTTAGTGTGATAGCAATGTATCTTTTCATTTATTCTAATTTTTAAATAGAGGGAATGATATTTATTAGAATAATTATGTAAATTCATTAATATAAATATAAAAAAAGGGCAAGGGGGGGTTACCGTGATATATATGAGCAGAAGAGGAAAAAAAGGTGAAATTAATAAAAGGATAAAAGCAAAACCTAACATTAATATAGGCTTAATAATCCTCATTTTAATTATAGGTGTATTTTTCATAAGATTAGGTAATGTTTTAAAAAATAACAAAGAAAGAGGAGCATTTGCCTATGTTCAATTATTAAATTTAGGAATGCCGATAATAGAATCCCAAGTTTATGATGAAGGAACCTATGCTGAAAATAAACTTTCGTTAAAGAATGTTTGTTTTCAAGTATTAGGATTAAATAATCTTAGTTATAAAGGAATAATTCAAAATGAACTTAGTTTCTTTGGAGATGGAGAAAGTTCTAGCAATACTGAAACTAATTTTAGTTTTAATCCGTTTCAAATAAGTGAAGACAGTATCTCAAAAGTACAAGTAAACACTGATAGTAAGAATACACCAATATATGATCCTAGCTTAAAGAAGACATTGGATAAATCTAAGCCAGAAGTATTAATATATCATAGTCATACTACAGAAAATTATAATGCATCAGAACCAGATAGTTTAAATGAAGATACCAATGTAGTGGGGGTAGGCGATGTTCTTGCTAATGAATTAGAAGAGAATTATGGGATTTCAGTTATACATGATAAAACCAATAATTGTATTTCTTATAATGATAGTTATACAAGATCTGGAGAAGTGGTTGATAAATATTTAAAACAATATGGAGATTTTAAAATGGTTATAGATCTGCATAGAGATTCTGTAGAAGATAAAGCTGCGACAACAACAGAAGTTGATGGAATGAGCGCATCTAAAATAATGTTTGTAAATGCTGAAAATAGTACGAGATATCCTAAAAATAAAGAACTTACAGAGAAAGTATTTAATAAAACATCTGAATTATTCCCAGGATTGCCTATAAAAATATTAACATATCACAGAGGGAAAAATGCATTTAATCAAAGTAAAAGCGATGGATGTTTACTTTTTGAAATAGGATCTCATACTAATACACCAGACGAGTCAAAAGTTACGGCAGAATGTATGGCTAGAGTAATTGCAGAAGTTTTGAATAAGAAATAAGTATAAAGTTATATTAAGTGCATATGAAAAATTAGATAACATGTGAGTGTGATTTTTAAGCGCTAAGTATTTAAATAGATATTTCAAGTTGAGATTTAGTATAATCTTGATGATAAAAATTAAAGGAAAGACTAGAGATCTAAAGCCGGAGCTTAGATCTCTAGTCTTTTCTTTATTCTAATTTATTAATACATGATATTGAGATAATTAGTGAGTAGATTGTTTGACAGAGAAAGTCAGGGATGAATAATAGCTTTGCTATATGGAAAGAATCTAAATAAAAATCAAAAAATAAACTAAATAAAGGGTGTTTCAACATTGAAGAAAATTATTAAAAGTAACATTTTAAGAAGAATATCACCAATGATTTTTATACTATTCATTATTTTGATTGGAATAATTAAAATAGATATGATTAATACTAAGGCATTATCTCCTCTTGGAAATACCAATGAAAATTATAGACTTGTAAGTAATGAATTTGGAGAAGATTTCTCAAATTTTATTAAGGATAATTCATTCCTTAAAATTTATAAGGAGTCTGAAAAAGATGTTTTGGTTAAGATAGGAAATAATGATTTTAGAATAAATAACCAATCTTCTTTTATACAAAAAATAGAAGATATAATTGAAAGAATAAAACCATAATATTAGTTAAATTATTTAGTTAATTTTAAAATATATATAAGGCATATTAGACATAGAACATTGAGGGAAAGTTTTGATAGCCTTTCTTTATGGATATATGTTATAATTTAGCTGATTTAATTATAACGGGGGTGAAAGGACTGTTTTTCGTTAATGATAACAGTTATGCGTATGAAAAGTGAAAGACAAAAACATATCAGAAATTTTTCAATTGTAGCACATATTGATCATGGTAAATCAACCCTTGCGGATAGATTACTTGAAACTACAGGAACCTTAACTAAAAGGGAAATGGAAGAGCAAGTTCTAGATAATATGGAGATAGAAAAAGAAAGAGGAATTACAATAAAGTCTCAAGCAGCGAGGCTTGTATATAGAAGAGATGATGGTGAGGAATACATTCTTAATTTAATTGACACTCCAGGGCATGTAGATTTTAACTATGAGGTTTCAAGAAGTTTAGCAGCTTGCGAAGGAGCAATACTAGTTGTTGATGCAACTCAAGGGATTCAAGCCCAAACTTTAGCTAATTGCTATTTAGCTTTAGATAATGATTTAGAAATTGCACCAGTAATAAATAAAGTTGATTTGCCATCTGCAAGACCAGATGAAGTTAAGAAGGAAATTGAAGATGTAATAGGAATTCCAGCAGAAGAAGCTCCTACTATATCTGCTAAAACAGGGCTTAATATAGGTGATGTACTAGAGTGTGTTGTTAAAACCATACCTTCACCTGATGGCGATGAAGAAGCTTCTTTAAAAGCATTAATTTTTGATTCCTATTACGATAGTTATAAGGGCGTTGTATGCATAGTTAGAGTAATAGACGGAAGAGTAAAAATTGGAACTAAAATTAAGTTGATGGCTACTAATAAAGTTTATGACGTTACTGAAGTCGGAGTGTTTACTCCAGGAGTGCTTCCAATCAATGAGTTAAGTGCTGGCGATGTTGGATATGTGACAGCATCAATAAAAAATGTTAGAGATGCAAGAGTTGGAGATACTATAACTGAAGCTAATAGGCCAACCGAAAAAGCACTGCCAGGTTATAAACCTGCTATACCGATGGTCTACTCAGGAATATATCCAGTAGACGGGGCAAAGTATGATGAATTAAGAGAGGCTCTAGAAAAGCTACAAATAAATGATGCTGCATTAAGCTTTGAACCAGAAACATCTATTGCTTTAGGTTTTGGATTTAGATGTGGATTCTTAGGATTATTACATATGGAAATAATTCAAGAAAGAGTTGAAAGGGAATTTAATTTAGATATAATTACCACTGCACCATCTGTTATATATAAGGTAATCAAAACTGATGGGGAAATATTAGAAATAACAAATCCGACTAATTTACCACCACTAACAGAAGTGGATTATATGGAGGAGCCAGTAGTTAAGGCATCGATAATAACCCCAAAAGACTATGTTGGAGCAGTTATGGAGTTGTGTCAAGATAGAAGAGGTATATACATAGATATGCAATACATAGAAGAAACCAGAGCTGTTGTAAATTATGATATACCGTTGAATGAAATCATATATGATTTCTTTGATACATTAAAATCAAGAACTAGAGGATATGCTTCGCTAGATTATGAATTTAAAGGATATATTAGAACTAAATTAGTTAAGTTAGATATATTATTAAATGGGGATGTAGTAGATGCATTATCAATGATAGTTCCGGAGGAGAGAGCTTACCATAAAGGAAGAGGAATAGCTGAAAAGCTAAAAGAAATTATCCCAAGACAATTATTTGAAATTCCAATTCAAGCAGCAGTAGGATCTAAAATTATAGCAAGGGAAACTGTAAAAGCTATGAGAAAAGATGTATTAGCTAAATGTTATGGTGGAGATATCTCAAGAAAGAAGAAACTACTTGAAAAGCAAAAAGAAGGAAAGAAGAGAATGAGACAGGTTGGTTCTGTTGAAGTTCCACAAGAAGCATTCATGGCGGTATTAAAGGTAGATTAGCTAATATAAGTAATATAAAATAGAATACTTTATACAAGTAAATTATATTTACTTGAAAAGTAATTTAGAAAAAACTAGCTAATGTATAAAATAAAAATATATTATTTTTGAGGAATTATTTGTATAATATTAATTAGTATTATACAAATAATTATTTTAATATCGGTTTGGGAGGGGTTTGAATGTTTTTAAATGAGTTAAAGAAAAATGAAGGAATTGCATTTATGCAGTTGGTTAAAATCCTTGCAAATTCAGACAATGTTTTTGCGAAAGAAGAAAAAAATCTTTACGATGACTATCTAAAAGAGCTAAATATAAATGAAAGTGAAATTTCAAAATCAGATCTAAGTTCTGTATGTGAAAATCTAAAAGGTTCGTCTAATAGATGTAAAAATATTATCTATTTTGAATTAATAGGCCTTGCTCTTATTGACGGAGAATATAATGAAGAAGAAGTTGAACTTTTAGAAAAGCTAGGTGAAACATTGGGTATAACACGTAGTAAGAGAATAGCATTTGCTAATTATTTCTACAATTTTGTAGATGTATATGGTTTTTCAGTTGTAGATGCAGAAAGTAAAATTGCTTTATTAAAAGAACAGGCGGAAAAATTATTAGCATAGATAGTTTTGAATATGAAAAAAGTGTGATGTATATTATCTAAAAATAAATAATAAAGAATGAATGATAAAAGTGAGAATATCTATTGAAATTTAAATTAAAGGTGTACACACCTGATAGGTTTAAATGAAGGGTAAAAGCTCCTCTAGTTATTCATTCTTTATTTTTGCTTTATTTTGTCAAGTAAAATATTTAATAATATAATTGGAGGAAGAATTAATGAGGGATATATCTTTATATATACATATTCCTTTTTGTAAGCAGAAATGTCTTTATTGCGATTTTCCATCTTATTCAGGAAAAGAAGAATTAATGAACGAATATATAGAAGCGTTAAGTAATGAAATATTGCAAAAAGGAAAAGAATACAGAATAGCTAGTATATTTATTGGAGGAGGAACACCATCCTATCTGAATGACATAAGTCTACAAAAGCTACTAGGTACTTTAAATAAATTAAATTTAAAGGGTGATTTGGAGTTTACAGTAGAGTGTAATCCAGGTACATTAAATGAAAAAAATCTAAATATTATGAAAGAACATAATGTCAATAGAATTAGTATGGGATTACAATCAGCAAAAAACTCTTTATTAAAAGATATTGGAAGAATACATAGCTATGAAGAATTTGAAGAAAATTATTTTCTTGCTAGAAAGCTAGGATTTAATAATATAAATGCAGACTTGATGTTTGGATTGCCTAATCAAACTATTGAAGATTGGGAATGTTCTTTGCGAAAAGTAGCAGAACTTGAACTAGATCACATATCTGCATATAGCTTGATCATAGAAGAAGGAACTCGGTTTTATAATTTATATGAAGAAGATAAGTTGAATTTACCTGAAGAGGATAAAGAACGAATTATGTATTTGGTCACTAAAGACATATTGAACGGGTATGGATATCATCAATATGAAATATCTAATTATTCAAAGAAAGGCAAAGAGTGCTTTCATAATAAAGTTTATTGGAAATGCAATGAATATTTAGGATTAGGCGTATCAGCTAGTTCGTTTATAAATAAAAAAAGAATTAAAAATATAGATAATATTGAAGAATATATTAAAAGAATAAATAATAAAGAAAGTGTAATTGAAGAAGTGCACATAAATAATATTAAGGATGATATGGAAGAATTTGTTTTTATGGGACTTAGAATGATTGAGGGAATAAAAGTAGAGGAGTTTAAAGAGCGATTTAATAAAGATATATATGAAGTGTATGGAGATATTATTGAAAAAAATATTAAAAAAGAATTATTAATTAATAATTCGGGAAATCTATATCTAACTTCGCATGGCATAGAGATATCTAACTATGTAATGAGTGATTTTATTTTATCTTAGTGAATTCATGAATGAAAAGTTTAAAGACAGACTTAGTTAAATATAAAATTATATTGCGTAGAAAAACTGAGTAAATAGCAGATATAAAGAGTTAAATTGATAAAATTGCTTTATTATTAACGTTAGATACCTATAATAAATATAAATAGAATTGACAAAAAACATCATAAATAATATATTAAAAACATA
>CAURJV010000142.1:0-7161 GCA_963524945.1 uncultured Clostridium sp. | reverse complement strand
CTCCAATAAAAAACAAAGTTTTATTAGAGCTCTTATTATATTTTTAATATTTTACTCTTTTTTAATTCAGTTACTCGCACAATTCGGCAATTACCCTAGCTACCCTTGTACAAAATAAAATACAAATATAGATACTAGAATTAACGCAGCTAAAATAATTATTGAAGTTGTTACTTTTAATTTATTATCTTCCACATAAATCCTTTGACTTTCTGTATTTCTCTTGGCTAACAATATATAAATAGCTAATCCAATAATAACTAAAGCAAGACTTAATAAATGCGAAATTGAAAATGGTCCCCATATAACAGGATTTATTCTAAAGAATTCTACAATACCTCTTATTAAGGCAAAAGCAATTAAGTAAATCACAAACAACTCACCTTCAAACTTTTTCTTATAGCTTCTTCTCCATAGAACTATAAATAGTATGTAATCTAAAATAAATTCATATACTTGTGCAGGATGAAGTATTTGCCCATTATAGTTAATTCCCCATAGCATTATATTTGTCATTGGTTTACCAAATACGTCACAACCTACTCTTCCTATACCTTGAGCTAATGCTATTCCAACAACAGCGATATCTGCAAGTTTTAAAAATGATATCTTACTCTTAATTGAGTAAAGGTATCCTGTAAGCACAGCTGAAACAATTCCTCCATGAATAGATAACCCACCTTCATTTATTTTAAATATTTCTCCTGGATTACTAAAATAAAATGATGGATTATAAAAAAGAATATAAAATAATCTAGCTCCTAATACCCCTGATATAACAACTATAATAATTAAATTAAGCATTATATCTTCATTTATTTCTCTTTTTTCTCCTTGCCTAATTGCAAATGCCCCTCCTGTAATTGCTGCTACTGCTATCATTAGACCGAAAAAGTATATATGTATTGGACCAAAACTAAAAAGTTCCTTCATAACTATTAACTTCCTTCCTAGAAATAAAAATAAATACAAAACTATTTATTGCACTTTTTCTTGGACTTACCCTCTTTATTACAACAACATCCCCCCGAAGTATTTTTTATTACTTTGTGATAAAGAATATGCGCAACAAATAAAACTACTACCACCGTTATTGCTACTTCAATGACCATCATTCATACCTCCAACTACAATATCTTAATTTAAAATTTGATATTTTCTATTCTAATGACTAAAAATATTAGCTTATTTAGTTAAACATTATAACAATGTAATGTGTAGATTATATGAAGAAATATATGTGTTATAAATATATTTACTATCTTATAAATAAAACATATAAAAAAAAGTGCATTGAAAACTAATTATTTTAGAATTCAATACGCTTTTCTTATATTTTAAAAATTATGATCTTTGATTGGTATATTTCACTTATTTAATTGACTCAATTAAATTAATTCTCCCTATAATATTATTTATCTATAGCTTATTCCATTTGCCTCACTTTCGACTTTTGTTGTCTTAATAATCTTGTGTGCTATTGTCAATAACACTTACAGTTCCATCATACATATTAGTAACATAAACATATTTATTATCAGGGCTAACTACTACTCCATGAGCTCCTTTTCCAGTTTCTATTGTTGCAACTACTTTCTCAGTTGTCATATCTATCTTTGAAACATTATTTGATGGTGCATCTTCTGTTCCTTTATTCGCTACGAATGCATATTTATCATCTGATTCAATGTAAACTTGAGTAGATCCTTTTCCTACTGCGATAGTACCATTCCCTTTATATTTTTATACAACATATTATCTATATTTTAAATTTTTGCACTAAGAAATTAAGTTCTTCAGATAATTCAGCTTGTCTTTGTGCGGAATTCGCAACTTCTTGAGTCGCGATAGTTGTTTCATCTACACTATTTAATATCCCTTCTGAACTTTCTGCCGAATGCTGAGCAGTAGACGAAACTGTTTCTATTGCAGCACTAGTTTGCTCTATAGAACTAAGTATTTGATTTGTACCATTTGCAATTTCTTTTGACATAGATTTAATAAAGACTGCATCCTTTTCATATTTAAAAGCAGTTTCTAAAAAAAGCTCATAATCTGGATTTACATTATTGTCAATATGTGCCAATATCTCTTGAGTGTTATGCGAAAGATTATTGAAAGCATTGTTTACCTGATTAATAACTTCTTTTATATTTGAAACATTCTTTGCTGACTGTTCTGCAAGCTTGCGTATCTCATCTGCTACTACAGCAAAACCTTTCCCCATTTCACCAGCTCTTGCCGATTCAATAGCCGCATTTAATGCTAAAAGATTTGTTTGCGATGCTATATTTGCTATAGAATCAGCCATTACTTTAATTTTTTCAACAACTTTTCCTTCTTCTATTGCTTTTAATATATTTTCTTGCTTTTCTTTATATATTTTCTTAGAAATATTTATTGATTTTAATCCCTTATCTTTTATTTCTGAGGCACGTATCTGAATATCATTAGAAGCTTGATCACAATCCTTTGCCTTATTTGATAACTCAATAGAATTTGAAGTTATTTCTTCAATTGATGCATTTACTTCTTGTGATGTTGCACTCAATTCTTCTGTACCAGTTGTTATTTCCTTTGTAGCTTCATTAATATTGTTCATTTTTGTAGATATTCCTTCTATAGTGCTATAGATTTCTTCACTTGATTCTTTTATACTACTAGAATTTGAAATTATTGTTGATATAAGATTTCTAGTGTTTTCAGCAGCTTTATTTAAAGCATTTGATATTTTTCCCATTTCATCTTTTGAATAGAAATCTATTCTCTGAGTTAAATCACCTCTACCTAGAGCATCCGCAAATACCAAAACCTTATTTATTTGTTTTGATATTAATGTTGAAATCAAAACTCCAAGTAAAATTGCAAATATAAAACCGAATATAACTATACCAATCATTAAATTAAATGAATTTTTAAATATTAAATTATTAGCATTATTTGCATTTTCAGCTTCTTTTATATTTGAATCAATTATCTTATTAATACTATCAAAAGTTTTATCCCTAGCCTCAGTTACCTTTTGAAAAGCCGTTTGTGCTTCATCATATCTATTGGCATTTATTAAATCCATAAAATCTTTACGTGACATCATATATTCTTCGTGAAGCTTTATAAAATTTGTTAATAATTTTTCTTCTTCACCTGCATTTTTAAATTCCTCAGAAATCATCATATCTTCATTTGTTAATTTTTCTATTTCACTTTCAATATCCTGTTTTTTAGCTGCATCTTTTGTTGTTAAAAGCGCTAATAAATCTGAGTGTATCTGTAAAAAGTTTGCTTTTAACTCCTCAACTGTTTTTAAATGCTTCAAATTATCTTCATACATAGAGGTTGAATTTGCATTTATTTTTTTTATTTCTGATATCCCTCTAAATCCAATGATCCCTATAAGGAATGAAATTAATAAGAAGCAAAATATAAGTTTTTGTGCAAGTTTTAAATTATTAAATATTTTCATATTGTTCCTCCTCAGTTTATATGTTATCTCCTAATTGAATACACACATTATTTTGTTTTCTAAATCATTCTTAAAATATTAACTTTTAACAACTCAAATAATACCATTCTATTATGAAGAACTTATGAAGAATATTCCAATTTATAATAATATATTCAATTTCTAATCCCCTAATTTTACGCTGTCTAATATAATAAATTTCACACCATGTAAATTTAACTTTTTTTATTTTAATAATAAGTTATTAAAAATACATATAATCTTCATATCTTTTTTATATAATAATCTTACTTATAATAATTATTGACTTATATATATTGGGGATTAACCATTTAAAAGGTTCAATTATTTAGTTAAACATTATTTAATGTCTTAATTTTAGATTCGAGGTGATTTATTCTTGAAAGATATATCGATCTTATTAGCTTTTTCAGCAGGTTTATTATCTTTTTTATCTCCATGCGTACTTCCTCTTGTTCCTGCATATATAAGCTATTTAACAGGCTCTTCTATAAAAGAATTAAAGGACGGTAAAACAAAACTTTTTACCTTATATAAATCCTTTGGATTTGTGTTAGGCTTTTCGATTATTTTTATTCTAATGGGGGTTTCAGTAACTTCTCTTGGTAAATTATTTATTACTCATAAAGATTTATTTAGAAAATTGGGTGGAATTCTTATAATCGTCTTTGGTCTACATACAACTGGAGTTTTGAAAATCAAACTATTTTATCAAGAAAAAAGATTTTTACACTTTGATAAAATTAGAGGTCCTTTTAGTTCAATAATTATTGGAATGGCGTTTGCTGCTGGATGGACACCTTGTATTGGTCCTATTTTATCTTCAATACTTATTTATGCTGCAAATATGGATTCCATGAACAAAGGAATTTTACTTCTTATAATATATTCCATTGGACTTGCTGTCCCATTTATTCTAACAGCTCTGGCTATAGAGGGCTTTGCCGAACAATTTAAAAAGTTCTCAAAGTATTTACCTATTGTTTCCACAATAAGTGGCATTTTAATGATTATAATGGGTGTTATGATTTTTACAAATAAATTAGCAATATTAAGTCAGTATTCAAGTTTTATTAATTTTTAAATTAAGGAGAAAACAAATATGAAAAAAGCATTGATAGCAGCAATTGTAGCAGTAGCACTTATAGTTTTTTCAGTTTACACTATTTATAATTCCGAATCATCAAATTCAAAAACTGACTCATCCATATCAATTACAAGCGATAAAAATAATGCTTCAAATCAAACTATTGAAGTAACTCCTAATAATATTAAAACCAAAGCCATTGATTTTAACTTAAAAGATTTGAAAGGTAATGAGTTATCTTTAAGTGATTTAAAAGGCAAGAAAGTGTTTCTTAACTTTTGGGCAACTTGGTGTCCTCCCTGTAAAGCTGAAATGCCTGAGATAGAAAGATTATATCAAGAAACAAAGGATAGTGACTTAGTTATAGTTTCTGTAGAAATCGGTGAGCCATTAAATACTGTTAAATCATTTATTGATAGTAACAAATATAACTTTAAGGTACTTATAGACCCTGATCAAAGTGTAGCTACAAAATATAACATAACTTCAATTCCTACTTCATACTTTATTGATAAAGACGGAATTATAGTTTCTAAGCATGTTGGTGCCATGAATATCGACCAAATGAAAGCCTATATAAAAACTTTAGATAAATAATAACTAGCTTTAATAAAAAATGAATTAGAAGTCTCTAATATGAGATTATTCTAATTCATTTATTTACCTGATCATCTTTTTTCTTTGTAATTGTAAATTTCACAAATATTAGGCCAATGACTGTTATGACTAGCCTTATCCAATTATCGTTAATATTAATTATGTCATAGCTAACAAGTGCCTCTAAAGCTATAGATGGAACCTTTCCAATCAATGTTGCAACAGTGAATATTGTACTATCAACATTACTTATTGATGCTGCAAGTGTTATAATTCCTGATGGTATAAATGGAATTATTCTTCCTTGAAATATTAGTAGCCCCGCCTCTCTTCCATCACTTTTAACTATTCTAGAAATTAACCTATTTCTATCTGTGAATTTTTCAATCTTCCTTTTAAAACCTAATCTATAGATAATAAAAGTAATTAATATTCTAACTTAAAATCTTAATTTCTAAATACTATCTATTTATCACGTACTATCTTGATTACTATCTGCTATTTTACAACATTCTTATAATCAATTCAAATAAAATAAGACTCAAATTTTAGCTTTTACAGCACTTGAGCCTTTTACATATATATGGTACTTTTGCTTAAACATATTTAAAATGATTGTGTTACTTTTCTTATCCTTCTAGGCCACTTCACTATTTGTTCCTTTGAATAATAAATAAATTGCATATATCCCTGCTATACCAACAATGCCACAAACTATCCGATCGAGCCAAGACATTGTTACAGGTGCAGAACCAAAGGCAAGCCCTATGAAATCATCTCCCAAAAAACCTATTATTCCTAATCTTATAGCAGCTGCAACAACCAATACCCATGTTATTGTTCTCATTTTCATTCACTCCCTTTTATTAAATATATTTTATGTTATGTCAGATTTAAATTACAAATAATAATTTAGATATTTTAAATACCTAATCTATTATTTGTAAATGGATATATATTATACAATTATCATTCTGATTCCTCATATTTTATTTGTATTTTGTAACAGTTATCCATTTCAACTCATATTTTTAAGTGTATACCTAATATAGTTTTTTCGTATGGAGGTCAGCATTACTATTACAAATGAACTAACTAAACTTCGTATATACTAACTTTTAAAAACAAACTGTTTCTACGATGTAATATTGTTTATATAATGTATTAAAAATAAAGAGGTGTTTCTTATGATTATTACACCAGATATTCAAACACTTAAGTTTAAAATGTGTAAAGGAGTAAAATACTTTGAATTGTTTGCTGAACAAGTAGAACAAGAAATACTGCCTGGTGTGTTTATTAAAGGTTGGGGATACAATGGTAGCATACCTGGACCTACAATTCAAGTATATCCTGGCGACTTTGTTAATATCAGAGTTTTTAATAAATTACCTGAATCTACAAGTGTTCATTGGCATGGACTTAATGTACCAAATGACATGGATGGTGTTCCTGCTGTAGAGCCTTCGCCTGAAATCTCACCAGGTGATTATTTTTACTATAGATTTAAAATAACGAATCCACCTGGCACTCATATGTATCATGCACATGTTAATGTTGTTAAGCAAGATATGATGGGCTTACTTGGAGGTTTTGTTATTTTAAATCCTAATAAAACAAAAGTTAATAAGGACTATTTACTTTTAATGCAGGAATGGCATCTTGTTGGATTAAAAAAAGGAGAAGAAGTTAGACCTGATATTTACAAGCTTGATCCATTTACTAATGATTTTAATATGTTTACTATCAACGGAAAGAGTTTTCCAGCAACCACACCTATGCCAATTGAATATGGTGATACCGTTCGTTTAAGACTTGGCGCAATTCAAATCAATCATCATCCTATGCATATTCACGGTCATCAATTTAAAGTCGAAAATGCTGATGGAAATCCACTTGATAAAGATAACATGATTTTAAAGAATACTATTTTGGTGGCAAGTGGAGAAACATGGGATGTGATATTTAAAGCAAATAATCCTGGTGTTTGGCC
>CAURJV010000141.1:0-7188 GCA_963524945.1 uncultured Clostridium sp. | reverse complement strand
AGTTCTGTTGCTGCATATTTATTGAAACAGCAGGGATATGACGTCATTGGTGCTACAATGCAGATTTGGCAGCACGATGAGGAATTTGAAGAAAGGGAAGGGGGCTGCTGCTCCCTTTCTGCTGTTGATGATGCAAGAAGAGTATGCGACAAGCTTGATATACCATTTTATGTTTTAAATTTTAGAGATTATTTTAAGGAAAAAGTTATTGATAAATTTGTTCAAGAATACATAGACGGAAAGACTCCAAACCCTTGTATTGAATGTAATAAACACTTAAAGTTCGATGAACTTTTAAGAAGAGCAAGAGGTATAGGTGCAGATTATGTGGCTACTGGCCATTATGCTAAAATTGAAAAGCGAAATGATAGATATCTTTTAATCAGATCTGATGACGATAGAAAAGATCAAACTTATGCTTTATATAATTTTACCCAAGATCAGTTAGAACATACATTAATGCCTTGTGGAGACTATGAAAAGACTAAGATTAGAGAAATAGCAAAGGAAATAGGTCTCGCTGTTCATAATAAAAAAGATAGTGAAGAAATATGCTTTATTTCTGATAACAATCATGGAAAATATATTTCTGAAGCAGAACCGAATAGGGTTAAACCAGGTAATTTCGTTGATAAGAGTGGTAATATACTAGGCCAGCATAAAGGAATTGTGTATTACACTATTGGACAAAGAAAAGGGCTTGGATTATCCCTTGGAAGACCAGTGTTTGTAACAAATATAAATGCTAAAACCAACGAAGTTGTATTAGGTTCTGAAGATGATATTTTCAAAACAGAGTTAATTGCAACTGATGTAAACTTCATTCCTTTTGATAAACTTGAAAAAGAAATAGAAGTTACAGCAAAAATAAGATATTCTGCAAGACCTGCAGAAGCTACTTTAATACCACTTCCAAATGGTAGGGTGAAAGTTATCTTTAAGGAAAAGCAAAGGGCAATAACTAAAGGTCAGTCAGTTGTATTTTATGATGATGAAATAGTAGTTGGCGGCGGTATAATAGAAAGTATAATCTAAAAAATATTATTGTAATTTAGGTATTTTTAAAGCTGAGAGTATGTGAGTGCTCTCAGTTTTTGTTTTATACTTTGGAGTTTAGAAAACCACCTACCAAGCCGTTAGTGGCGGTGGTTATAAAATAATTAGTAATATTTTACATAATAGTATTAACTTATGAAGATATAATTGGTATAATGTTCTCGAAGTAAAAAATTGGAAGGTGATTTTTTGGATATCTTCAAGGCATTAAAAAGATATAATGAACATGGCTTCAATTCTAAAGGGTTTCATAAAAATGGAACAAAGCATGATGAATATGGATTTGATAAAAGAGGAATGCATAAAAATGGGACATACTATAATGAAGAGGGGTATGATAGAGAAGGTTACGATAAAAAAGGGTATGATAGAAATGGATTTAATAATGCCGGTTTTGATAAAGAAGGATACAATAAAAATGGATATAATATATTGGGTTACGACAGAGATGGTGAATACTTAGAAGTAAGATATAAGTGGAAGTGATTTGGGTGAATATAAATAGTAAGATAAGAATGTCATGAAGTAAATAAAAAGTTACATTTCTAACTTGACATTTATAATAAATATTTTGTACTTAGATTAATTAGTTTTATTCTATAGCTGGCATCAGTAGTATTTTTTCTTATAAAAGTCAAAGAAAACGGTTATACGACCTTGAATATGTTTAGCTGAAATTAAAATTTTATCAGAAAGTTCCGTTTTATACAATTAAGTACTTACTAAATAGTAGGTACTATTTTCATGCGAAAAATTCTTGGAGGGTAAATGTATAGTGGCCTCCAAGAAATATTAAGACTAAGAGCTTATGTTCATTTTATTCAATTAAAACAATAAAATACTCTCTGTTTGGTAAATTATACATATGAGCATATTAACATGAATAATTTTCCTGTTGTTGGATACCATATGAAATGAACTGGATTTAGTTTGTTAACTATATTACTTGCTTTAGAGAATATAGGGGGAATGCTACAGTTCATAGATATAAAACAGACATAAAAGCTTTCTATTAAAAATTGTTTTGGAGGTGTACAATGTTTAAAACTAGAGATTTCTATTTCAAGAAAGTTTATAACATTAAAGGCAAAAAAAATGGCATTATAGAAGACTTATACATAGATTTCTTTTTAGGAAAGGTCGTAGGATTTAAGGTATCCAATAGCCATCTATTCTCTAAAAACAACTATATAGACATGGAAGATGTTATAGATGTAGGTGAAGATTTAATAGTGGAAAATATAAAAAAAGGTGATGGACTTACATTTAAAGAGATTAAGTATATGGAAGTTATTGATACATTGGGGAATGTTAAAGGAGTTCTGGAGGACATTATAATAGATATACAAGATTATTCCATTAAAGCAATAGTTATAAGCTCAGGGTTAGTAGATAAGATGATAAAGGGTAAGCAAATTATTCTTTTAAATAGATGCATTCTTGGAGAAGAATATATATTATATATAGGAAATGAGGGAGTTTTATTTAAAACATTACCTCATAATATGGATAGGCACAATGCACTTAAGAAAGCATAAAAGTGCAATTCTTTTAGGTATAACCCTATTATGTTTTATTAGCTTAATATTAGCTTACATCTTTAATAAATCAATAAATGCAATAATAAATATTATTATAGTATCTTTCATTCTGGCTTATACTTTGACTCCTATTAGAGATACATTTGAAATAAAATTTAGAATAAGTAAGAAAATATCTTCAATATTAGTTATAGTAATAATTCTTAGTATTATTACTGCGTGTATAATTGTTATAGTTCCTACGCTATTTAATGAGATGTCTAACATTAGCAATGTATTTGAGAACATAAGCAGTTTGCTTGAAGGATTATTTAAAAAAAATAACTTAGATGATTTTGCTACTACCAACGTAATATATAATGAAATTTTAGAAAAAGGAAATGCTTTTTGGATAAGTTTTTCAGAAAATGCTGTGGAAAATCTAATGAACATTGGTAATAACGCAATGTCATTTGCAATTATCCCCATTATGGTATATTACTTTCTTTGCGATGGTAATAAAATATATACTAAAATGCTGCTATTATTACCAACTTCTAAAAGAGGACTTACTAAAAAAATATTAAGTGATATTGATAGAGTGTTAACTAGATATATAACAAGCCAGTTAATGCTTTCGGGATTAATAGGCGGATTAACATTGATATTGTTACTAGTATTGAAAGTGAAGTTTCCTTTATGGATTTCTATACTGAATGCCATATTGAATATAATACCTTACTTTGGCCCGATTTTTGGTGCTGTTCCAGCGGTAATAGTTGCACTTTTAGACTCTCCAATAAAAGCATTTTGGGTAATCGTAGGTATGTTTATAATTCAACAGCTTGAAGGTGATATTTTGTCTCCTAAAATAACAGGGGACAGTACAGAGATGCACCCATTTGTTATAATAATTTTATTACTTATTGGCGATAAATTTGGTGGATTTGTGGGGATGGTATTAGTAGTACCAATAGCTGTAATTATAAAAGTTTTATATGATGATATAAATTATTATCTGTTTTAGATTATAACTTTACACTTAGAACATTTCAGCGAAATTTTCATAGCCCTACGAAACAACATATTTATTGTTTCACTTGAGTACACATAAAGTTGAATATTGACATAATTATCTATATGAAATATAATTTTGATGAAATAATTAAATATTAAGCGATGAATAGGATGAGTAAATTTATTATAGTCGTTTTAGAGAAAAAGTGGTTGGTGAAAACTTTTGGCTGTATATTTTGAAGCTGCCTAGGAGCTATAAATTACTAAGTGATGTATGAGTGCATATCATACATAATTAGGGTGGTACCGCGGAATTCTAGCTTTCGTCCCTATATCTATTTGGGGAGAGGGCTTTTTTTATTTGGTAAATTATACACCTATAAAAAGAGCAACTATGCTGCAATTAGGATCTTTTCATCTTCGAAAAAGGCAGCTATGCTACAATACGGGACTTTTTGAAAATAAGAAAACTTTACCAGTAATTATGAAATCTTAAATCTTCATTAGAAGATTATAAACAATAAAAAGATATTCCAATGGATATCGGCGTCAACTGTTAACTAAAAAAATGGAGGAATAGTTTATGAAATTTATGAAAACCAATGACTTGAGAGAAGCATACTTGAAATTTTTTGAAAGCAAAGATCATTTAAGAATGGATAGCTTTTCTTTGGTTCCAAAGAACGATAAAAGTTTATTATTAATAAATGCAGGAATGGCTCCATTAAAGCCTTATTTTACTGGATTACAAGAACCACCAAAGAGAAGAATTACAACTTGTCAAAAATGTATTAGAACAGGAGATATCGAAAATGTAGGTATTACAAGCAGACATGGTACTTTCTTTGAGATGCTTGGAAACTTTTCTTTTGCAGATTATTTCAAAAAAGAAATAATTCCTTGGGCTTGGGAGTTTATTACAGAAGTGTTGGGACTTCCAAAAGATAGATTATATGTAACTATATATTTAGATGATGATGAAGCATATGAATATTGGACTACACTTACAGATGTAGATAAAACTCATATATTTAGATTAGGTAAGGAAGATAACTTCTGGGAACATGGTGCAGGTCCATGCGGTCCTTGTACAGAAATTCATTTTAATAGATCAGAAGAAATACCAACTAATGCTGATGAGTTTGTTAAATTAGCAGATGAAGATAAGATAATAGAATTTTGGAATCTTGTTTTCACTCAATTTGATGGTGATGGAAAAGGAAACTATGAAAAACTTGCTAATACTAACATTGATACAGGTATGGGACTTGAAAGACTTGCAACTATAATGCAAGGAAAAAATAGTATTTTTGAAATTGATACATTAGAAAATATTTTAAATGAAGTTGCAAAATTAGCTAATGTTAAATATGGAGAAAATCAAAAAACAGATATATCATTAAGATTAATAACTGACCATATTAGATCAATAACTTTCATGATTTCAGATGACGTTATGCCATCTAATGAAGGTAGAGGTTATGTTTTAAGAAGACTTCTTAGAAGAGCAGCAAGACATGGAAAAACTTTAGGAATTAAAGAAGCATTCCTTTGCAATTTATGTGATACTGTTATAAGAGATTCAAGTGAAGCTTATCCAGAATTAAATAGTAAAAAAGAATATATTAAAAAAGTAATTAAAATAGAAGAAGATAAATTTAGAGAAACTTTAGATTCAGGAATGGAAATATTAAATGGATTTATAAGTGAACTAAAAGCAAAGAGTGAAAAAGTTCTTAGCGGTGTAGATGGATTTAAATTATATGATACATTTGGTTTTCCGATGGAACTTACAAAAGAAATATTAGAAGATGAAGGCTTATCATTAGATGAAGATGCTTTCCACGAAGAAATGAAAGTTCAAAGAGAAAGAGCTAGAAGTGCAAGAAAAGTTTCTAATTACATGGGAACTGATGTTAAAACATTAGATATTATACCAGGAGAAATCGAAACTGTTTTTGATGGATATGACAATGATACTTTAAATGCAGAAGTTAAAGTGTTAATTGAAGGTGAAGACTTTACAGATGCTATAACAGAAGGAAATAAAGCTATTATAGTTACTGATGTTACTCCTTTATACGCTGAAATGGGTGGTCAAATAGGAGATACAGGTATAATATTTAATGATGGTTTTAAAGCTAATGTGCTTGATACTAAAAAGAACATAGGTGGAAAAATAGTTCATTTTGTTGAAGTTGTATCAGGAGAACTTAAAGTGGGAGATACAGTTACTATAGAGGTTGATAAAGTTAGACGTGAAAATATTAAGAAAAACCATACTGCAACTCACCTTTTAGATAAAGCGTTAACTGAGGTTCTTGGATCACATGTTCATCAAGCTGGATCATATGTAAGCCATGATAGACTTAGATTTGACTTTTCTCACTTTGAAGCTATGACAGAGGAAGAAATTAATAAGGTTGAAGATTTGGTAAATGAAGCAATTACAAGTGTTACACCAGTTGTTACAGAAGTTATGGATCTTCAAGAAGCAAAAAATAGTGGAGCTATAGGTATATTTGATGATAAATATGCTGATAAAGTTAGAGTTGTAAGTGCAGGGGAATACTCTAAGGAATTATGTGGTGGAACACATATAGATAACACAGGAAAGATTGGTTTATTTAAAATCATATCTGAAAGTGGTATTGCTGCAGGAACACGAAGAATTGAAGCTGTAATAGGAAAAGAAGCTTATAAGATAGTAAATGAAAAGAAGGATTTACTAAAAGAAATTTCAACTAAGCTTAAATGCTCAGAAAAAGAACTATTATCTAAACTTGATCAACAAGTTAAGGAGTTAAAGGAAAAAGATAAAGAAATAACAGTTTTAAAATCTAAATTCGCATCAATGGGAATAGATGATATAGTATCTTCTTCAAGAAACGTTAAGGATATAAATGTAATTTCTTATGAACTAAAAGACGTTGATAGTGACACTTTAAGAGATGTTTGTGAAAAAGTAAGGGATAAAGCTCCAAATAGCATAGTTTTACTTATGAGTGCAAATGCTGGAAAAGTTATTATTTGTGCTATGGCAACTAAAGATGCAGTAGCTAAAGGCGCACATTGCGGAAAATTAATAAAAGAAATATCTTCTATGCTTGGCGGCGGTGGCGGCGGAAGACCAGACATGGCTCAAGCAGGTGGAAAAATGCCAGAAAAAATACAAGAAGCAATTGAAGAATCGTATAAAATAGTGGAAACTTTAGCAAAGTAGTATACTTTTTATAAAATATAGGTTATAATCTAAGTATAGTTAGTGAATAAATTTAAATAATAAAGTTAATAATAAATATGGATATCGTTTCCTTATAAAATGATTAAGGGGGTGAGTTGCTTTAAGTAGCAATTTTATGAGTAATAATATTGAACATACAATGCAATTTGATTTAAGTAAGAATAAAGAAGCTCTTACAAAAACAATATTAACAGAGGTTTATAATTCATTACAGGAAAAAGGATATAATCCTATAAATCAATTAGTTGGATATTTGATTTCAGGAGACCCTACTTACATCACTAATTACAACGGAGCAAGAGCTTTAGTAAGAAAACTCGAAAGAGATGACATACTAGAAGAAGTTATAAA
>CAURJV010000140.1:0-7536 GCA_963524945.1 uncultured Clostridium sp. | reverse complement strand
TTGAGGCTATTCAAATTAAATATAAATTTAAACCACTACATTTTGTAGTGGTTTAAATTATTTTACATGTTTCAATCATTAAACTAACGACATAATTTTATAAATGCAGAATTTGAGTCGCAACATTAATTTTTATTCAACATTCCTACATAGCCATTCTTAAAATAAGATCTAAACAAATAAGACATTTTTTCTGAATCAGGAGTACATTTTGACTTTAACCACCAATCAATAGTACCGATTAAAGCATTAGCGGTAAATAAGAATGCCATTTCCTGTATCTCAGGGGAGCTGTCTTCTTTGCTTACAATGAAAGAGCTTCGTAAATTTTCACGTTCTCTTAACATTGAGATGATGTAGCTGCGCAGTCTAGATATAAACCATATGTTACATGAATCATCAAGCATTGCCAGATATAATCTACTGTTTTCAGCAAAGTGATCAAACAGTTTCACCCATGGATCAGATCTTTGTTCTTCATTAAGATATTTAAGGCTGGATTTTGGAAGGCCTAAATCTTTCTTCATTTTTTCCATTGCGTCTTCAAAAATATTTAGTACAACGTCGTATTTATCTTGATAATACCTATAAAAGGTAGAACGATTAATCATAGCTCGATTAGTGATATCACCAACCGTAATATTATCGAAATGTTTTTCAAAAATAAGATCAATAAGTGCAGCTCTTATTTGCTGATGTGTCCTTTTTGTTCGAATATCATGTTTATTCTGCAACATTTTCACTCCTTTGTTGTATATAAAACAAACTATAAATATTGTTGGTTGAATACAAATCTGTATCTGATATATTTTAATTATAGCAACAAGGTGTTGCATAAACAATAAATACTATAAAGGAGAATGACCATGAATAATTTGATTTTTGAAGATGATCAATTTGCATCCAAGGTATTAGGACTTCTTGGAGACACTGCCTTCAAAGCTGCAGATATAGGAGAAGTAGTTTCGACAGCAGAGAAAATTAAAGAAGGAGACTATCAAAGCTGGTGCGAAGAATGGACTAAAACAGCTAAGCGTTTGCAAAAAGTTGCAGAGGATAGCTACTCAGATGGCCACTTGATCAGTGCAAGAAAAGCCTATCTTAGAGCTTCTAATTATTATAGAATTGCAGAATTCTACCTTCATGAAAATCCAGAAGACCCAAAGATAGAGAAATTATATAGTGCAAGCCTAGAGTGCTTTTCACATGTTATGAAGCTGAACAAGCCTCTTATTGAAGAAGTGAAAATTCCTTATGAAAATACAACACTTCCAGGACATTTTTATAAATTAGAGGATTCAGATGAACCAAAACCAGTTTTAATTGCTATGACTGGCTTTGATGGAACAAAGGAAGCATTTTACGGAGTGGCAATGGATGCACTTGAACACGGTATGCATTGTATTACTTTCGAAGGGCCAGGACAAGGAGAAGCAGTACATAAGCAAAAACTATTTTTTAGACATGACTACGAAAAAGTTATAACTCCAGTTGTAAACTATCTGCTTACACGAAAGGAAGCAGAGCCAAAGAAAATTGTCTTATGGGGACAAAGCTTAGGCGGATATCTTGCACCAAGAGCTGCAGCTTTTGAACATAGACTTGCTGCTTGCGTTGCAAATGGAGGAGTATATGACTTTTTAGGAGGCTTTACAAGTATCTTTAATATGCCAAGAGAAGAATTTTTAAATTTCGCACGTTCTGATTCAGAGGGATTTAATAAAGCCGTGAAAGAAAAAATGGAACTGAACTCAAAAGCAAAATGGAGCTTTTCACATGGAATGTATGTATTTGGTGTAAATACCCCTGCTGAATTCATTCTAAAGGTTGGAGATTTTTATATGAAAGGATTGGCAGAAAAAATACAATGTCCTACCTTAATTGTTGATTCAGAAAATGACAAACTGCTTAGAGATCAAGCAAGGCAATTGTATGAGGAGCTTACCTGCTATAAAGATTTTACTTTATTTACAGCTGAAGAAGGTGCTGAATTTCACTGCCAAGCTGGAGCTAAATTAATTGCAAATGAACGTATTTTCAGTTGGATTGAAAAAATTCTTAGGGATATAGATAACCAACTTTGAACTTAGACTTATGTGTTAATAAGACGAAATTATATACATTTTTATATTATAAGGAGAGATGCGAAATGTCAAAAGTGGTTATTTTTAAAGGCAGTCCAAGAAAGAATGGATATACAACAAAATTATTAGATCAAGTAGCAAAAGGAGCAAAATCAAAAGGCGCTGAGGTTATTGAATTTGATTTAAATAATACTGGAATTCGTGGATGCCAAGGATGCTTTTATTGTCGTACTCATGATGGATGTGCTGTTAATGATTATTTACAACCAATGTATAAGGCTATTGATGAGGCAGATGCCATTGTATTTGGTTCCCCAATATATATGTACCAAATTACAGGTCAGGCAAAAACTTGGTTAGATCGTACGTTTCCAATGGTTGAAGAGCTTCCCAATAAGTTTATTCCTAGACATCCAGGTAAAAAGTTAATAACTGTATTTGCTCAAGGGAGCTTAGATCCTAAAAAAGGTGCAGAAGCCATTAAATATGTTAATAATATTTTTGACGTATTTGGTTGGAAATTAGAGGATTGCATTCACTACTGTGGAACTGATGATGAAATTTTTAATGAGTTATCTTTAAGCGCATTTAAAGATGGGGAAAATTTAGTTGGATAAATGCATCATGAATTAATGTTAGATAAACTGAATTGATCCTTGAAAATTGAATAATGTGCCAGCTAATAGTCTTGTATCATTTTTAATTATAAAACTATTAAAGGCTGAAGATAAGTAATTTCTTCAGCCTTAAAAACATTTATAACGTTTTCTTTATGAATTTAATTAGAAACATTCCATATCTTTTCGTATTTATATCCAGTTAAATCTTCAATAACATGCTTTGTTTCAGGAGTAACATCATTCTTTGAACCACCTGATTGAAGACGATCCATTTCATCTTTTATAATTTTATGTGTGTATGGATTAAGATTAAAGGTACGTATTAAATACATTGAATAGATAAAGCAAATAAGAGGAATAATGGCAAACGAGATCATAATTCCAATTTTAGCAGGATTAGTTTGTATGCTTAGATGTTTGTCAAATCCGCTGAAATCTAAAATCCATCCAATCATTGCTGAACCTATAGCACCTGTTATTTTACGGGTAAAAGTTTGAACAGCTGCAAAAGTTCCTGCTCTTAATTTAGTAGATGCAATTGTATCTACATCTGGAACTAAAGGTATAACATTCCAAACGGTGTATTCTGCAGTTTGACGACCAACCTGCCAAAGTGCTGATAAGATAAAAATTAGGACAAACATGATCTTAGCATCTAAGTGTATTCCTGAAAAATACAATATCAGATATATCAAAAGAACAAAAATCTGTATTGAAAATGCTGAGGTCCAAAGGAATTTAGGTCCTTTCTTATACATAAAAACGGTTGCAATAGGCACAACAATCATTCCTAGTATAGACAGACTTGAAGCAGCTTGAGCATCTGATTGACTGATTCCAATAAGAAACATTGTATAGAAGAAGAAAGCTGTATTAAAGCAGTCTTTTCCAAAGTAAGATACAAAGTAAATAATACAAGTTCGTCTGCAAGCCTTTGTTTTTAATACTTGACGATAATCATTTATTACTCCCAAAAAGCCTTTTTTCTCTTTTCTTCTATTTACTGACTCAAATTTTTCAACGTGTTCAGGGGAGAACTCCCATGTTGAAAAATATGTTATTAAAGTTCCAATAGAAAGGGCTATTCCAAATATAATACCAGAAATAGTATAAGCGCTTCCATTATTATCTCCTAAAACTTTTAAAAGAATAGCAGGAAGACCTGTTACAGCAAAGGTTCCAAAGGCTGAAACAAACATTCTTACAGAAGAAAGTTTAACACGCTCTTCAGCTTTTGCAGTCATTTCAGTTGCGAGGGTTTCATAAGCTATGTTATCAAAATCTTGAGCAATTTCAAGAAATAAGAGAACTAGAAAATACCAAAGATAAGATCCAGGATGAATTGTAAATAAAAGTGGGAAACATATAGCTGTTAAAATTGCGCCAAATAAGAATAAAGTATGACGGCGGCCAAGTTTTCGTCCAATGGCAGTTGAAAATAAATGGTCGCTTATTCCACCAAGCACACCGCATATTACCATATCAAGAAGTTTTAATATAAGTAGCATTGTTCCAACAATACCTGCATTTAAATTTGCATAAGTTGTTAAAAATATCATTAAGTATGATCCGACTAAAGTTCCCCATGCAGATCCATTTAAATCGTTCATTCCATAACCTAGACTTCTAAGAAAGGTGATTTTTTTAGGAGTATAAACCCACGGTTGTTTTTTTGATTCCATAATTATATTTCCTCCCCGTTAATTAATAAGTTTTTTACATTTATTGTTTTAATCCCTCGATTTTCATCATGAAATAAACCTTTTGTAGGCTCACTATTCCAAGTTTCAAGCAGATTTTCATTAGATGCAAGGTTCCAGTTAAAAGTATCAATTTCAACATGCTCAATAGGGCTTTCTGGGAGACCTACTATAAAAGCTGCTGTTGATCTGATATTTACCGCATCTATATTTTTTATTTTAATGTTTTTAATATGAGGTGTAGTAGATACTACAGGCTGATTATTAACACTTAAAATATATTCTTCCTCATGTGAAAGAACTCCGGGTGCAAAATACATTCCTAAAACAATAGGGCACCAGCATCCGTCCATTTTAAGATTTTCAAGATTTATATTTTCAATAGTGCCTCCACGTCCACGTCTGCTTTTTAGGCGAATTCCACGTTGGGTTCCAATGAATTCACAATTTTTCACATCAACATCTTTAATGCCGCCTGCAGTTTCACTTCCAATAGCAATTCCTCCATGGCTGGCTAAGATCTTGCAATTACGCACTTTTACTTTTTCAGTTGGAATATTTACTCTCAAGCCATCTATGCCACTACCTGATTTTAAAGTAACTGCATCATCACCTACATCAAAGAGACAATCTTCAATAATAACATTTTTACATGAATCAATATCAATTGCGTCTGTGTTAATAGCATCAGCAGGATTTTTTATAATCATGTTCTGTATAATTATATTTTCACTGTAGACCGTATGTAAAGTCCAGAACGGTGAATTCTTAAGAGTAAATTTCTGAGCTTTAATATTTTTACATTTCCAAAACTGAATAAGAGGTGGACGGAGAAACTGTGTAGAAGGTCTTGCACCGCCACCTGTACGATTTTTATAATCAGGATTAAGCTTTGCTAAGCGTAATTCATAGTTTTCCCTAGGTTCGAGCCTGTCCTCTTTTTCGATATTGGAAAATTTCTCCCACCAGGATTTACCGTTCCCATCGATTGTACCTGAACCTGTGATTATAATATTCTCACATTCAGTCGCATATAGAAGGGGATGCATTGCATAACATTCAACTCCTTCCCAGCGTGTCCAAATAGGTTCGTAAATGTTTGGGTCATCAATAAATTTTAGAACAGCACCTTCCTCTAAGTTTAATGTTAAGTCAGAAATTAAGTTTATAGGTCCAGTTTCTGTTACACCTTTAGGAATTATAAGTTCCTTTTTCCCATCCTTTTTACTTAGGAAATCGATAGCTGACTGAATGCTTTCGAAATCACTTGCAATAACTTTTATCATAATAATTATTCCTCCTTTTGGTTAAATTCTATAAAAATACGATAGCGTTTTCAATGACGTTATGTTACAATGATGGTAACAAAATTACAGGTGGTTTTATTTATGCAGAAAAATGTTGAAGAACTGTTGTATAATATGAGTTTAGACGAACTTGACAATATTAAAAACTTTAGAAAAGTAACAAAAGTTAAGAAAGAGACTTATACAAATATCGAACGTAAAATGATTATAAAGGATGAGTACTTTTTAAAAAATCGTAAAGTATATATAAGCAAACACTCACGCTTTGCGGATTTCCCTGAGCACAGTCATAATTTTTTAGAGCTAAATTATATGCTGTCAGGGTCAGTTAAGCAGATTATTAATGGCAATGAAGAAATATTACATACAGGGGATATTCTTTTAATGTCTAAAAACGCTGTTCATTTTGTAAGTGCCCCAGGAGCGTCAGATCTTCTTATAAATTTGATGTTCCCAGTTGAAAACATTGATTTTGAAAGTTTAGAGAGCATTATGCATAAAAACAATTACGTTTTTAACTTTTTACTTGAGAATATGACAAATAAAAAAGATTCTGCTTATATCATTTTTAGAAGCTCAAAACATGATGCCATAAAGCATTTGTTAGATCAGATTATTGATAAATATTACTCAAATAGCCACTTTGCTAATGAGATTATAAGATTAGATATTTCGATTTTATTTATGGAACTTATTGAAAACGTTCCTTTTGAAATCCATAAGAATACATATCAGCAGAAGGAGAACAATCTTATATTTAAAATTCTTAGGATGATACATGAAGAATTTAGAACAATTACGCTAAGTAAGCTTGCAAAAGAGTTTAACTATAACGAAAATTACCTTAGCAATTTGATAAAAAATAAAACAGGTAAATCCTTTAAAGAAATTCAGACCAAAGAACGCTTAGAAAGGGCAAAACTGCTTATTGAAAGTACAGATTTAACTATTGATGAAATTATTTATGAAGTAGGGTGGTTAAATAAAAGTCATTTTTATAAGAAATATAAAGAATTTTATGGAGAGCCTTTGAAAAAGTCAAGAAATAAAGAGTTAACAATGTAAAAATGAAAGAATTTAACTAAAATGATGCTCCAAAATGATGGGCATCGTTTTAGTTCTTTTTGGTTAATACTTAAGTATTATATATAATTATTGATAGTAATTATATGGGTTTAAACCCAATATTAAGAATATTGTAAAGTGATACAATTGAGGAAACGTTAATTTAAAATATCCATGATTTTTATTAATTATTAATGAAAAAGGGGGGATTAATCAAATGCAAATAGAAGTTGTTAAACCAGATATATCAAATAATTTTTCGAAAAATATAATGGGAAAACAAAAGAATAGCAATAGTTTATTATCAAGTAATTCATCATCTAATAAGAAAACTAGTCCAATATCAGAGCTTATAAAACAAAGACAGGAAAAACAAGAAAAGCTAGAGCAGTTAAAGCAAAAACAACAAGAGCGTATGGCTGAATTAAGTAGTGCACTTTCTGATATTATGAATGCAATTAGTAGTTATATGAGTAACATTCCTGAATATTATTATAAACGTTATAATGAATTGGAATTAACAGATGGTTCGGATACAGGTAATGAAGAATTAAAATCAGCAGATGATTTAGATACAAGCAGTGAAACTTCAAAATCGACAGCTGGCTCAGATACAGGCAATAAAGTATTAAAATCAGTAGATAATTTAGATAAAAGCAGTGAAACTTCAAAATCAACAAATGGTTTAGATACAAGTAGTAGAGTATTAAAATCAGTAGATGATTTAAATAAAGGCAGTGAAACTTCAAAATCAGCAAAT
>CAURJV010000139.1:0-7852 GCA_963524945.1 uncultured Clostridium sp. | reverse complement strand
ATCTACTACATATGGCAATGATTAAGTTTTGATTAAATCTAGCAAGTAAGGGACTAATTAACATTTTGGTTTTTAAAAATTATCTTCATAATTTCTACACATGTTCTTTGTATACTCTATCAAGAACAGTGATTCAATTATATAAAAATTAAAATAAATAATTATATTTAAAGATTAGATTATTGAGAGGTGGTGAGGTCATGTCAAGTTTTATAAAAGCTAAAAATGCTGTGAGTAAAGAGCTTTATGAGGTTGAGATGATTTTAAAAAATATTGGAAAAGATTTTAGTTCGGGCTCAACTCAAGAGATATTTGAATATTTCTTTAAGGTTCCAGGAAAATATCTTCGTCCTAGTTTGATAATACTTTCAGCTAAAGCTATAAATCCTGAAATGACTATAGATGAGAGAATACAATTAATTAATTTATGTGTAGCAATTGAGCTAATACATAGTGCTAGTTTGGTACATGACGATATAATTGACAATGATTTATTTCGCCGTGGTCAAAAGACGTTAAATAATATATATGGTAGAAAGATAGGGGTTCTCGCAGGGGATGCCTTTTATGCTAAAGCATTTTCAATATTATTAAAACTACCAACAAATGACGCAGAAGAAATAATTACACAAGTTATTGAAAAAATGTGCGTTGCAGAAATTGAACAAGCTCAAAATCATGAAATTACAAAGCAGGATTACTTTAACATAATAGAAGGTAAAACTGCATCCTTTATGGCTGCCTGCTGTAAGCTTGGAGCAAAAACAGTTAATGCAAAAGAAGAAGAAATTAAAACTTTGGAAAATTACGGCCTAAATTTAGGAATGTTATATCAAATCATTGATGATTGCACAGATGGTGATTCTAACGCTACTAAAAATAATATAACGGTTGAAGATGCTAAAGAGTTTGCTTTAAAAGCTGAACAAGCAATTAAAAATTTAGAGACTTCGGTTTATAAGGATAGCATGAATAGTCTTTTAAATTATATACTTGAATCTTCAAATAAGAAAACAAAAAATGCTTAATCTTAAATTCATAATAAATATCACAAGGGAGATGACATTAAATGAGATTTTTTAGAAATAAATATTTAGTTCCTGTGTGGACAATTTTGCGTATATGGCTGGGCTATCAATGGATAGTTCCAGCAATAGAGAAACTTAAGGATCCAACTTGGGTAGGAAGTCAATCAGGTGTAGCGATAACAGGATTTTTAAAAGGAGCCTTAGCTAAGTCAACAGGTGATCATCCATCGGTACAGTGGTGGTATGCAAGATTTGTTGAAAGTGTTGCTCTGCCAAATGCAGGAGTGTTCACATATGTAGTTCCAGCCGGAGAACTTCTAGTTGGCATAAGTTTAATACTTGGAGCTTTTACTATTGCAGGTTTGACTGGTGGAGCGTTTATGAATCTAAATTACTTATTAGCAGGAACTACTAGCACTAATCCCATTTTATATACTGTAGCTATAATTTTAATGGTAGCTGGAGCAAGCACTTATAAAATTGGGATTGATCAGTTAATCGTATCATTTTGGAAAAAGAAATATGGCAAACAATAAATATAGCATAGAAAATTAAAATATAACAAAGAAAAAATTAAGTCTTTAGACGTGATAAAGAAGGGAGCCAAAAAACAATGAAAAAGAAAAAAATTAGAGGTGCAATATTAAGTTTAATTCTTACGTTAGGTCTTTCAACAGCAGCTTTTGCTGATGGAATGGGTAACATGGATATGGGAAAAGGAACAGAAAAAAGTGTAAATGGTATAAATGCAGAATTAACGTTTAATAAAGATAACAAAGTAAAAACAGGTAACAATGATGTAATGATCACATTACATGATAATAATGATAAAGAAATTGAAAATGCCGATATTAAGATAAGTGCAGAAATGGACAAGAACTCTGATATGGGCATGGATATGAGTGGTAAAAAACCAATTGAAGTATCATTAGAAAATAGTAAAGATGGTCAATACATGGGAAAAATCAATTTTACTGATAAAGGTAAATGGGTTATCACAGCTAACATTATGGTAAATGGAGAACAAAAGGATGTACAGTTTAATGCTGATGTGGTTAGTAGTGGACCAAACTGGGTAGTTATAGGTGGATTCGTAGGAATAGTGGCAGTAATAATTATAGTGGCTGCAGTAAAGAAAAAAAGTAGCAAAAGCAAATAAGAAAGAAGAATCGAGGTGATTGTTTAATGTCTAAATTGGACAAGAAACTTAGTGATGAAACAAAGTCATCACAAGAGCAAACAGCAAATAATTTATTAAATAATAAAATACTTAAGAGTTTCATTAAAAGTAAGTGGTATCCAGGAATATTTCAGTTATTTGTAGGAATAGTATTTGCATTCATCGTGTTTGAATTACTAACTGGACCTGACGAAGCTCACGATAACTTTGGGACAGCGGGAACTTGGGTATTGTGGTGGCCTATACTTCCTATACTATTATTTTTAACAGGTAGATTTTGGTGTGCTATATGTCCATTTGGAGCCTTAAGTGATGTAGTACAAAAATTTGTAGGAAGCAAAAAGCCAGTACCTAAATTTCTAAGAAAATACGGAGTATGGCTTATAGATGCAATGTTCTTAGCAATTACATGGAGTGATCACGTTTTTGGAGTCGTTGAATCACCTAGAGGTTCAGGAACATTACTTCTACTTATTACAATTGGTGTAATATTCTCAGGTGCTTTTTGGGAACGTAGAACCTGGTGCAGATATCTATGTTTCTTAGGCGGATTATCTGGAAATTACTCTAGAGCAGGGATGTTACAATTGCGTGGAACAAAAGATATATGTGCAAAATGTACAGCGGCACATTGTTATAAAGGAACTGAAAGGGCAGAAGGCTGTCCGATGTTTGAGTTCCCAAAAATTATGGAAGATAATGCAGAATGTAATTTCTGTGGTAACTGTGTGAAGAATTGCCCTAATGGTTCAATTAATATATCATTGCGTCCACCTACTAAAGAATTATGGTTTATTAGAAAGCCACGATTAGATGCATCATTTTTAGCAGTTGTAATTATGGGTATAGTATTTGTACAAAACATTACGATGCTAGAAATATGGGATGGAATGCTCACACGGCTTGAGAATGTCACTGGAACACAAAATTATGCTATAACATTTACTATAACATTTATTATAGCTATGGCTATACCTGTAGCATTATTATCAATAACAGGATTAGTTGCAAAAATATTTAATAAAGCGTCATTAAAAGAAAATTTCACGAAGTATGGATATGCTCTCATACCATTAGATATGGCTGCACATATAGCTCATAATTTGTTCCATTTACTAGCAGAAGGAAAATCTGTATTCTATACATTTATAGAATTATTTGGAGCTAATATAGAACATACATCTTCAGCGATTCTTGATGATCCAACGATACAAGCGTTTCAGTTTATATTAATAGCAATCGGAACTCTTGGTTCAATCTATACTGTATACAAGATATCTAAGAATAATTATGAAGCTAAGGCATTCAGTACAACGATAATATATTCTGTTCTTTTAATACTACTTGCAGTAGTTAATATAATGTTATTCTCATTACCTATGGCAATGCGTATGTAATAAACCTTTATAGCTTATCTAAAAATTATATTAGATAAGCTATAATATTATTTTTCTTCCATCTTATTAAGAAGAAAAAATTAATACAAATGAAGAAAGACTAGTTTATGGAGGTGATTAAAAGAAAATGACAATTGAAAAAATTGAGTTATTTATTAGAGCTTCAAGACCTTTTTCTTTAACAGCTTCAGTAATTCCAGTTGTGCTTGGAGGAATATTAGCATTAAAAGAGCCTAATTTTAATCTTGGATATTTTATAATTTCAATCATCGCAATTGTTTTTCTGCAGGCTTCAGTTAATTTATTAAATGATCATGATGATTTTATAAATAAGGTTGATTCAAAGGAGTCTCATAGTTCAAGTGGAGTAGTTGTTGAAGGCTTGCTGACTTTAAAAGAAGTATATAGAAGCGGTATTCTATTACTTATTTTAGGATGTTTAATTGGTTTATTTTTAGCTTACAATGTTGGAATGATGATTTTCATCCTAGGGATTGTTGGTGCTTTATGTGGATATTTTTATACAGGAAAACCGTTAATGTTTAAATATAGAGGATTAGGTGCACCTTTGGTATTTATAATTTTTGGACCATTAATGACACTTGGAGGGTATTATCTGCAGATGCAGAAATTTACGATTCAGTCATTTGTAATATCAATGCCAACAGCGCTTCTTACTACTGCAATATTACATGCTAATGATATTAGGGATATAAATCATGATAAGAAAGCTGGTATTAAAACACTGTCAATAAGTATAGGCTATAAGAAGGCACAAAAAGTATATTCAAGCTTGATTATACTTTCGTATATTTCTCTTATCATAATGATTATTTTTAAATATATTCCTTATCTAAGTTTAATTTGTTTATTAACAGTGCCAGCTGCTATTAAAAACATTAATAAATTAAAAAAGGCTGGAGATTCAATTGGGAATATTGCAGAACTTGATAAAGAGAGTGGTAAGCTTCAAGGTCAATTTGGAATTCTTTTAATTCTATCTATACTTTTATCTTATATCCTATAGCTAACTGACAATAATTCACAATCCATTTTCAATGGGGTGGTACTAGGCCCTGGACTAGATGCCTCTTTAGGGTATATTGTGACCCTTGTGGTTATAAGTTCAACTAAGATTCGGCTAAGGTTTAAACCTCATCCAAATCAAGTTTTACTTAATTTTATAGAAAGGTGGAAAAGTTTTGGAGAGACAGAAACGTAAGAATAAGATCATTATTTCTTCATTAATTATGGCTACAATATTGTGGTTTGTAATATTTGTATTAAAACCATTTAATTTTTGGATTGATATGGGAGTATCGATATTATCGTTAGTAATAGTAGCTTTGTTTTCTGAAAAGAGCTTAATTTCATTTAGAAATATAAAGTTAAGACACATATTAATCGGAATTATTTCAGCAATAATATTGTACTTTGTTTTTTATGCTGGAAATATAGCTTCGGGATATTTGTTTCCATTTAAAGATGCTCAAATTGCATGGGTTTATAGCAATAGAGCACAAGGAAATTCATTACTTATTGGAGCTCTACTATTATTTATAATAGGGCCGGGAGAAGAAATATATTGGCGTGGATTTATACAAAACAATCTTGCAAAAAAATTTGGAGAAGATAAAGGATATATATTTGCAACGCTATTGTACGCTGGTGTTCATATAATTACATTGAACTTTATGCTTGTGGTAGCTGCTCTAGTATGTGGAATATATTGGGGATGGATTTACAAGAAAGAAAAAAGCCTTGTTCCAATAATAATATCTCATGCAATTTGGGATTTCACAGTATTTGTTTTGTTTCCACTAATGTAATAAGATATATGGAAATTAAAAATAGTAATTAAAAAGTTTAATTTAAAGAAATATAACTAATTTAAATACTTATTAGGTTTTATAAGCGTAAAATAAAAGAATGTGTGGTGGTTATAATGGCTGAAATTAATGCAACAGATGTGGAAAAGATTTTTTCTGTTATTGCAAAGAGATATGATATGTTAAATTCAATATTAACTTTAAACATCGATAGATTATGGAGAAGAAAAGCAATAAAGATATGTAATATTAAGGAGGGGCATCAAGTATTAGATCTGTGCTGTGGTACAGGACAAATGATTAATTATGAATGTAAGGCGGTTGGAAAAAATACAACAGTTATCGGTGTTGATTTTAGTCAAGAAATGCTTAACGTTGGAGCGAAAAGATTAAATCAATCATTAAAGGATTATAAGTATGAATTAATTAAAGGCAGTATTTTAGAATTACCTTTTGAAGAAAATACTTTTGACTGCATCACAATTGCTTTTGGGTTAAGAAATATTCCAGATAAAAATAAAGCATTATCAGAAATGTATAGAGTTTTAAAACCAGGTGGAAAAGTGGTATGTCTAGAGCTTTCTAAACCTAATATACCTATTTTAAAAAATATATACGACTTATATTTTAATCATGTGTTACCAGCAGTAGGATCAATAGGTACAGGTGATAAAAAGGCATATTATTATCTTAGAGATTCAGTAAATAATTTTATGAATAAAAAGCAGCTTAAGGAAGCGCTTGAGAAGATAGGTTTTAAAAATTCAGAATATGAATCTTTAACTTTTGGAATTGCATCTATACATTATGGCAATAAATAAGATAAAAGCTATATCTAATATATTAATTATAAAATAACCTATAGATTAGGATAAAAAAATTAAGATTTAATAGATAGTAAATAAAAAGAAGAGGAATACTATAAAAATTTGTATTTCTCTTTTGTCTTATAACAAAATATATTGTTCAATCATATGTTATTTATTGATAAAGTTCAGGAGGAAAATAATGAATAACATTCTAGAAAATTGTCCACTTACGCTAAATACCACAAGAATCTGTAGTAATAATACTATAAATACAGCTATAGAAATATCTAAAATTGGCTTTAGTAATATGAAACCTAATGCTGTCATCTTAGTTAATAAAAATGATATTTTTGACGCAATAGCAGCTACATCATTAATCCATTTTCCAATCAATGCATCCCTTTTGTTTACTGATGGCAAAAGTTTAAATAAAGAAACGTTAAAGGAAATTCAAAGACTATCGCCTAAGGGCTATAAAGGAATTCAAGTAATTTTAGTCGGTAATATTTCTAAAAATGTATCTTCAGAACTAAATGATTATGGATTTAGAACACAGCATATTTTAGGTCGAAACCATTATGAAACTGCATGTATTATATCTAAAGTACGGAAAGAATTTAAAAATATTCTTATAATGTCTGGTGAAGAGCACTCTGAAGGAATTATTTCTGGATACTGGTCAGCACATCATGGAGATCCTATTTTATTTGTACAAAGGAATAGGATTCCAGAATGTGTACTTGAAGTGATCAAAAAGATGGACGGTGTTAATATTTATATAATAGGCTCCACTAAGACGGTATCAAATAACTTCGAAAAATATTTTTCACAACTTGGTAATGTTAAGCAAGTAGATAGAATAGATGGAGATAATCCTTACGATATAGCAGTAAATTTTGCTAAATACAAAGATCCTAAAACTGAATTTGGATGGGGAAGAAATTATAAAGAAGGGCATGCTTTTACATTTGGAGTGCTTAAAGAGCCAATGGATATTGTAGCTGGTGTATTATTTGCGCATATGGGTAAACATACTCCTCCTCTTTTAATAGAAAAAGATAGAGTACCTGAAGTAGTAAAAAAATATATTAAATCAGTTAAGCCTATGCCAACCACAAATATGCCTAAGCCCCCATTTATGCATGGGTATATTTTAGGATCTACTCAGAATGTCACCTATAAAGTACAAGTGATGATTGAACAAATGCTTTCTATTGATCATGAAATGATGAATATGGATGAGCACATGATGGAGATGAACCATAAGACACCTGATATGTATGATGAAAAAATGAATATGCATCATGAAATGATGAACATGGAAAATCATGAGCACTGCTCAGATTGCATGGGTATGAATAATATGAATCATCAAGGTAAAGTGATGGGAATGGAGCATGAGACACCTGATATGTATGATGAAAAAATGAATATGCATCATCAAATGATGAACATGGAAAATCATGACCACTGCCAAGATTGCATGGATATGCATAATATGAATCATCAAGGTAAAGTGATGGAAATGGAACACGAGGTACCTAATATGTATGATGAAAAAATGAATATGCATCATCAAATGTTGAACATGGAACAAGAAGACATGCAC
>CAURJV010000138.1:0-8230 GCA_963524945.1 uncultured Clostridium sp. | reverse complement strand
GGAAGTAGCTCTACATGTATAGTTGGGGGACTAGTAGGAGCTAACGAAATCTTGGGGAAGAAGTTTTCAGAAGAAGAGTTGTTGGGTATGGCTGTAGAAATTGAAGGACATCCCGACAATGTTGCACCGGCCTTACTTGGGGGGATGGTTGTTGCAATAGTTGATGAAAACAAGACTTACTACGATAAGATAGATGTAAAAAATAGAATCAGGTTTATTTCAATAATTCCTAATTTTAGATTATCTACTGAAGAAGCAAGAAAAGTGCTTCCGAAAGAAATAAGTTTAAAAGATGGAGTATATAACGTATCAAGAGCAGCTCTTATGGTTGCATGTTTTTCTAGCGGAAAATATGAACTATTAAAGTATGCATGTAAAGATGCCTTTCACCAAAATTACAGGAGTAAATTAATTCCTGGTTTTGAAGAGGTGTATAATAAGAGTTATGAATTAGGGGCGCTAGCTTGTTATTTAAGTGGAGCAGGTCCTACAATCATGGCAATTATCGATGAAAAGGATAAGCGCTTTAGCAATAAGCTTAAAGAATTCTTGCAAATAAAAGGATTGGAATGGAATATATTAGAGTTATCTTTAGATAATGCGGGGGCAACCATTATAGAAGGTACAAAATGATGAGTGGAGATTACTTAGTTATAGATAAGAGGGTTTTGCCTGATGTTTATGAAAAAGTTCTTTTTGCAAAAAAAATATTAAAAGATGGAAAAGTAAAAGAAATAACTGAAGCAGTGAAAATAGCAGGAATAAGTAGAAGTGTATATTATAAATACAAAGACTTTGTATTTGATTTTGCAGAAACTTCAGAGGGCAGGAAAGTTACTTACAATATTATATTTAAGAATGAAAAAGGTCTTTTGTCAAATATAAGCAATTATATTACGGAAAAAGGTGGAGACATCTTAACAATAAATCAAGGGATACCTCTAAATGGTTATGCTAACTTAAGTATAACCATAGATTTATCTACAGTAGATGGAGATATAAAAACATTAACGGAGGGATTGCTTAACATAAGAAATGTTGAGAAGGTTGAATTTATAGGAATGGAATAGGAAGGGGAACCTTCCTATTTTTAATTATATCAATCTAAAAAAAGATTAATAAAATATAAAACCTGTTTAAAAATATGTTAGAATAAATTAAAGTCAGTTGAGATGTGTTCTATGGATAACAAAGAAGGTTTTGGAATAACTAAAAGAGTACAAAAATATCACATTATTCAGAAATGAAGGTGTGTTTTTTATTCTCTAGGAATTTATATTCGAGTTAAATATGTGGACATGCCCCTTGAGGGTATAAGTTATGGAAAAGACGGATTCAGCAAGTTACGATTTGTAAAGAGAATAAAAGAGAATAAAAAGGAAAATATATTCGCCTTCCAAATTTTTCTCACATGCGTTCGAAAAGGCAGATGCGTAAAAAAATCTCAAGCTCCAAAGTCGCCTGAGATTTTGTTCTTGTGCAATATTAAGATGGAGTGATTTAATGATTAAAAATAAATATGAAAGTGATTATATAATTAAAAAGCTTGGCTTAAATAGAATGTCAGAAAAGATATTTACTGATAATTCGACTTTAGATGAACTTAAAAATTATTTAGAAGAGAATACATATGAATATTATAATATAAGAGATAAATCTGCAGCAGGGGGTAAGTTTTTATATATGCTTACCAAAGATGAAGTATTGCTAAAAAGTAGAAAATATAAAAGATATGCAGTATATGAGAGTTTAGCTATTGCAGATGATAGATTAATATTACAAGGTGATATAGAGATAGATAGAGATTTTGTTATGAGAGCATCATTAAGTGATATAAGAGGGATATCAAATAGAATTGCAATGGAAAAGCCAGTATACAATATTTATGATTATGATTTAAAAGAAAAAAGAGAGCCTTCCATAAGAGGATTATCTAAAGTTATAGATTACATATCGCAAAATTCTTTAATTGACATGGTAGTTGAGTTCTCTTTGTTTGAAATACCGGTTGGCATAGGCCAAGAAAATATAATAATTTGGGAATTAAGAAATTACTAAAAACAAGTGATGCATAAAATGATTTTGGAGGAGATTATAGAGTATTATTTCTTTATGAAAAAATAAATTTTGTTTTGCTATTATGCCTATGTCATAATTTGTTTTTGATAAAAATAAAAGGCACTCATCATGAGCACCTATAAATAATTAGAGAAAGCAAAGTGGAAAGTTGAAACTCTAACTTATTTGATTCCATTATAACATAAATGAAAGAAGATATGAATGCTTGGAGTAAAAAAACGATCCGGTTATAAGTATTATAATTAGTTATTTCAAGACCAATTAAAGAAATTGCAAAAATATTGAAGTATTTGGAATATTTTGATGTGTTTAAACTACAAAAAATACAATTATTTTTTCTGCCTACAAGTAATGACAAAAACTTACATATAAAAGTGTTATAATTTAATTGTAAAAGGGTTTGAAAATAAAAACGGGGTGAGAGAATGAGAGTATTATGTAATAACTGTGGTTTAAGATGTCATATTAAGGGATGGAAGGAGAGACTTGATGATTTATTAATCAAAAAGCAAAATAACTTATTAGATGACGAAGTAATTTGCTTAAGCCAATCTATTGATGATCTAATATCTGATTGTATATTTTGCAATACAAGTAATTTATATAGCTCTAATCGAAGAGATACTGGTGAAAAAGATTCTATCTTATATTATTATGGAGAACAACATTTAATTGTTAATTTATATAATTACATAGAAGAAGGAATAAGAAATAAAGAAAATATTTATATTTCTGTTGAGAAAAATCTTTACAAGAAATTAGAGAATCATCTTATAATCAATAGGATTCCTATGGAGAAATTTAAATTTGCATGTTTAAAAGATATGAAATTAATGATTGAGAATAAGGAGGAATCTATTAAACTAGAAGAAGAAAAATCTAGATGGATAGTCCAGCCATCTTTGCAAAAACATTTCCTATATGCAGAGAGTACTTTAAATAAACATATTAAAGATTTAAATTTGGATATTCTTTATATATATGATGCCTACGAATATATTCACAGGAATATTAAAAGTGAATTGAGCTTTAAATTACTAGAGAAAGGTCAATATTCGCTAAAAAGAGAAAGTCATGAATTATGGATATGAAAATAATGTGAAATTAAGAGTCTTGTATCTAAGGCTCTTTTTTAGCGCTAAGAAAATTACAAAAAAATTTAAGTCATAAAACTATATTATTTTAATGGATTAAATAATATAAAAAGTTAAAAATATCACCACTAAGTGATTGTGGTATAGATACTTTTTAATACTAAGTAGGAAAATTATCAGGATTTTAGAAAAAGCTCCTATAAAGGAGGAGCTTGTATATACATTTGTAATCATAAAGAGCATTTATCTACCGTTTATATTTATTGGTGAAAATGATATACTGCCATCGCCGATTATTATAATTCTATAATCATATTTCATAGGACGCATTACATATTTCATTGAATTCCCTTCGAATCTTATCGATTGCTGTATTCTTTTAGTACCATCGAATATAATCATGAAAACTTCATTAGGAGAAAGATTTTGAACATTATACATAACATTTTGCATAATACTTAAATCTGATATAGTGTAAAATCCTTCCGAAAAGTTTTGAGGAAGAGATGCAGCAGTAGCAGTTGTTTTATTAATATTAAATGTGATTAGTAAAATAATAGAAAGTACTAAAGTAAGCTTTTTCATTATTTAACCACCTTTCATAATTTAAATTCAAATATTGAACCGTTCAAATTTTATTATTAGAATTTAAATAGAATATATAACAGAAATATGTTAGAAGATTAATATGAATACTAGGAATTAATGAATAAAAAGTAAATGCAGATAGTAAGGTTGTTTATTTATCAGGCTTCTATAATGAACAGAATACAAGAGAAATATCATTGGAAATAGATTGATTATAAATCACTTAAAATTAAGTTTCCAATTTTTTACGTAACATTGCTAAACTAAATACGTATAAATTTAGAAAGTTAAATTAGTTCCAAATAGATAGGAACCCCTTAGAAATAAATAGGGGATAGATTTGGGAGGAGTTTTGCAAGATAGTAAGTTAATCACTATTAATAAATCCTTAAAGAAAGTGGAAGTATAATTGAAAGTTTTATTCTTTTCACTATATTTAGACATTAAGTATATTTAAGTGAATATTCAAAAGTGAATCTAAATTGAAAATAAATGCTATTATATGTATAAATTATGATATAATTTATCAGTGATAATAGAAAGTTTGAATATAAGGCTATTAAGTTAGCTTTATCGACATGAGGTGTATAAGGTGGAAAATACAGAAAACAACGCGAGAATCAATGACGTTCCAAAGAAAGCTGGGAGAAGTTCTAATTTGGAATTATTAAGAATTTTAGCAATGATAATGATTATTGCACATCATTATTCTGTTCATGGTGGATGGGATATTCCTAACCAAGTAAGTTACAACAGAATCATTATTCAATTTTTAAGCTTGGGTGGAAAATTAGGTGTTAATTGCTTTATTTTAATCACAGGTTATTTTATGATTAACTCGAAATTTGATATAAAAAAGTTGCTAAAAATTATGGGACAAGTTTTATTTTATTCTGTAGTGATAATGCTATTTTTTAAATTATTCAAAATATATAATATAGGAATTAGAGAAACTGCTAAATCCTTTTTTCCAATAATATTCTCTAAGTATTGGTTTGCTACTACATATGTGGAGCTATATATTCTATCGCCATATTTAAATAAGTTTATTAATTATTGTACAGAAAAAGAATATAAGAGGTTATTGATTATACTGATGATAGTACTATCGGCGATACCTACTTTTACGAACTCATTACCTGGAATTGATAATTTACCTTGGTTTATATTTTTGTATTTAGTTGGAGGCTATATAAGAAAATATAAATATAACTTTTTTGATAAGGCAAAGTTACTTTTGCTAATATTTATTAGCAGCTATATATTAATTATGATATCAGTAGTTATACTTGATGTATTGGCTTTAAAAATAACTGATTTTCCTTTTGATCCTATATTCTTAAGAGAAATGAACTCTCTACCAATGTTTGTTTGTTCAATTTCATTATTTCTTTATTTTAGAAAATTAGATATTGGATCAAAAAAGATAATTAATAATATATCTATAACTACATTTGGAATATATTTAATTCATGACAATAATCTTATTCGAAGCTATCTATGGGAACATATTGCTAAAAATAATTCGTTTTACAATTCAAAATGGTTGTCACTTCATGCTGTAATTACTATTTCTCTTGTGTTTTTTATATCCATGATTGTTGAAAGTGTGAGGATTAATTTTATTGAGAAACCGGTTTTGAAATTTTGGGATAAGAAATTAGAGAGTAAATTCCTAAAGAAAAGTAGAAAGTATGTAAATAGATCTTTCCCACAACATATCTCAAATTAAAGCTGAGAATTGTATTATTTAGATTTCATTAGTGTTATTAACTAAAAATTATATTAAATTGTTAAGAGGTGCAGACTTGGAAATTAATAATATTTCTGAGTTTGTTTTTTATTCTTTAGGAATTTATATTCCAGTAAAATCTGTGGATAACTTAAAAAAGGTTGATTGAATAGTTTGGGCATTTTAAAAAGAATAAAAAAGAAATCTTATTCGCCTGCCAAATTTTTCTCACATGCGTGAAAAAAGTATAAGGCATTTTCTTTACTAATTTCATAAGAAGCATAACGTCTGGTTAGATGAATCATAAGTTAGTATAAACTTAGAATGAGTGCGTATACTAAAGTCAAGAATAATATGACAAAATAGAAATTAAAATATAAGATATTATGAAAGAGGAATTTCGATTAATATTCCCTATATAATATATGTTAAAGTTGATAGTGTTTAGTTATACTAGCTTATATGTTATTTACAAATAGCATTTACATATCACTATGTGGTTTACTGATGCAAATTTTTAATATGTGACAAATTTAAAGGAATACAAGGAGGTTTAATTATGACTAATAAGCGTAAAGTCACTAAAAAGCAAATGGCATCATTAGGATTAAGAAAGACTGAAAATGGAGACTATGATTACATAAATCCAAATGATCCAAATTCAAAATATAAACCTGTAAGAAAAGAGCCAAATAAATAGGGCTCTTTTTTTATTTTTCAGGAATTTATATTTTAATAAAGTCTGCGGATAACTTAAAAAAAGTTGATTGACTAGTTTTGGTATTAAAAAAATAAAAAAGAAATCTTATTCGCCTGCCAAATTTTTCTCACATGCGTTCGAAAAGGCAGATGCGTGAAAAAATCTCCGGCTCCACAGTCGCCTGCGATTTTGTTCTAATTAAATTTATTTAAATTCTATCAGCAGTATTGTCAGATTTCATAATAACAATACGAATTATATTATGAAAAGCAAAAAACAACTGACAGAAGTTTTACAGTACTTATTAAAACCAGGGTTTTAAATTTATTAAGAAGAGTAAACAAAAAAATAGTTAGTTTATGTAAAAGAAAATAACTATAGGGAGGGATTTTATAATTTGGAGAATAAACTAGTTGAAAAATTAGATGATTTAAACATTAATGATACTGATTTGTTGCTATCAAAAGATATAAAGTTATCATTAGATGATATTACTATAAAAAGGATTGAAAAATTAGTTGGCAAAAAAACTGGTTATTATAAATCAAATAATATTTTTAAAGAAAAGATAAATTATATTTTAGGGGGAATTTATATGAAAAGAAAAATAGCTTTAGTATTATCTGTTGTAGCGCTTTCAAGTTTAGGAGGAGGAGTATATGCTCATGCAAAAACGACTCCTGTAGCATACGTTAGTGTGGATATTAATCCAAGTATTGAATTATCAGTAAATACATTTGATCAAGTTATTTCCGCGGAAGCATATAATGAAGATGGTAAAAAAGTGTTGGAAGATACTAATCTGGTAAATAGCGATGTGGATAATGCTGTTAAGAATATTATTGCAAATGCAGTTTCAGATGGATATATAAAAGAAGATGGTACATCGGCAGTTGAAATTACAACAGCTACCGATAAAGATAATGTGGCAACGAAATTAGATGAATCTTTAAAACAAATTGCTGACAAATCATTAGAGGAAAATAATATAGAAGCAACAGTTGAAACACAGAATGTTGCCCTTGCAAGAAGAGATGAAGCAAGAAAGTTAGGAATAACTCCGGGTAAACTAAATTTGATACAAAAGCTACAGGAATTAGATCCAACTATAAATGTAGAAGATTATAAATCAAGTTCTGTAAAAGATATACAAAAGAAGACTAAAGAATTAAAGACGATCAATAATAATGATGATACTACAGTTAATGATGATGTAAATACTGGTGGTAACATAGAAAGTGATACTAACCAAGATGCAGTTACAGAAGAGAAAGTAAGAAATTCCTCTTCTAAATCAAATGGAAATGGAAGTGTCAAGAAAGAAGAGAATAGTGATTCAGCTAGCAAAAAAGAAGAAAATGCCACAGCAGTTGTAAAATCAAAAGATAATTCAGCTAAAACTCAAAAACAAAGCGATAACGGTAATTCAAACTCACAGAACGGTAATAAAGATAAAAATAAAAACAACTAAATAGTTTAAAATGAGTAGCTAATATAGAAAATAGTAATAGCTACTCATTTTTTATATGCGATAACAAATTTGAATGTAGAACTTTATTAAATCAAGTGGAGGAGCATGATGTATAAACTTAATTGGAATATATATCAGCAAAATAGTATAAAAAATTATTATTGAAGAATCACTAGTAATAGTATTAATAGGATTTATCCATATATTTGATATATATTACATAGAACAGGAGAGAAAAGAAAATATAAGTATTTAATATTGATAATGTAAGAATTATTATATTTTTTGAAATTTATTGTCAGATTTTATTAGCGTATTACGAACTGTATAATATATAACGAAATTTTAGGGGAAGAAGGTGCGTTTTGATTTCGGATATTGAATTACTAAAACTTTTGGATACGAAACCGGAAATAGGTATTAAGAAGCTGATGGATAACTATATGGCACTTATTTACACAATAATATTTAATAAACTTTCTGGGATGTATTCAAAAGAAGATATAGAAGAATGTGTAAGTGATGTGTTTTTTGAAGTATTTCATTATAAAAATAGAATTGATTTA
>CAURJV010000137.1:0-8275 GCA_963524945.1 uncultured Clostridium sp. | reverse complement strand
CTGTTGTTCCTCCGGTTCCCATGCCGCCGCCTGTTGTTCCTCCGGTTCCCATGCCACCGCCTGTTGTTCCTCCAGTTCCCATGCCGCCGCCTGTTGTTCCTCCAGTTCCTGCGCTGCTACCTGTTGTTCCTCCAGTGCTTGGTCCTCCTAACAAAGTAGATGCTCCTGTATTTTGCCACTGTTGAACTTGGGTAATTGCTTCCTGAGGAGTTCTTCCTAAACCAACAAGCACTCCTAGTAAAATAGCTTTTTGATATGAACGTCGTGCACCAGCACCTTGTAATCCTGTTCCTTGATTAGTATCATTCAAAGAATAACTCACTATTGGCTCAACATATCTAATCCAATCATCTGGTCTAAAATTCGATGTATTCTGCTTCACTTGCCTCTTCATATTTTCATTGATATCAAAATTCATACCACCCATGTTAGTATCATCTACTAATATCCCAACCTTAGGTGCATTATTAAGAATTTGCATCATTCCATGACAAGAATTAAACTGCTCTGTTAAATCTTGACCCGCATCAAGACCATAGTGTGTCCCTCCGCTCCAATTTGATTCGTTGCTTACATCGTAAACTACGCCTTCTATAGCTACATATGCGGGCTTTCCTCCTCTTCCATTATATTGTGATAATTCATTCACTGTAAGTTCTTTTGGCTGCCTATACGAATTATTTCCTGTAAGTTCATTAATAGTTTTTAAATCAAAATAAATAGACATAAATACCTCTCAAATATTTTTACCTATAAAATATATGCAGCTTCCTTACAATAAATTCCTAAAAACTTACCTAAAGAATAAAAATATTCATTTTAGTTTTCTCCTTCTTTGTACACACAAACTTGTGCAATAATATTTTCTTCTACACTTAATATTTCATAAATTTTCTTAGCATATCCATCTAAAGTTCAAATATTTTTAATAGATTCTAAACTTGACTAGATTTTTCAGCAATTATATAGTAATATAGATATACTAAATTTGAAATTTTTTCAAATGATGTATACTTTTTTCTAAATAATATAGCATTGTATTTTTATAGTATACAACATACTTTTTCATTTTTAGATATTTATAATTTTATACAAGGGGGCTTTACAATGAGTTTTGTAAATGTAAGAAAAATACCATCTCCAGAGGAGATAAAAGAAATCACTCCTCTAGCTAATAACCTAAAAAAGATTAAAGCAGAAAGAGATGAAGAAATTAAGGAAATATTTTCAGGCAATAGCGATAAGTTTGTAGTTATAATAGGACCTTGCTCAGCAGATGATGAAAATTCTGTTTGCGATTATGTTAGCAGACTTGCAAAGGTAAATGAAAAAGTTAAAGATAAACTTTTTATTGTTCCTAGAATTTATACAAATAAGCCTAGAACTACAGGTGAAGGATACAAAGGAATGTTTCATCAACCAGATCCTGAAAAATCACCTAATATTCTTGAAGGATTGATTTCAATTAGAAAGATGTTCATACGTGCTATAGAAGAATCTGGTTTAACTCCAGCAGATGAAATGCTTTATCCTTCAAATTATATGTATTGCGATGACTTACTAACTTACGTAGCTGTTGGGGCAAGAAGTGTTGAAAATCAACAACATAGACTTACAGCCAGTGGGATTGATGTCCCTGTTGGTATGAAAAATCCAACAAGCGGAGACTTATCAGTAATGTTTAACTCAATCCAAGCAGCTCATGCAAAACATAACTTTTTATATAGGCACAATGAAGTAAATACTACTGGTAATCCTTATGCGCATGCAATTATGCGTGGTTCAGTTAATAAGCATGGTAATAATATTCCTAATTATCACTACGAAGATTTAATGAGAGTTTCTGAACTATATGGAGAATGCAACTTTCCATATCCATCAGTAATTGTCGATGCAAATCATGCTAATTCTATGAAGAAATTTGCTGAACAACCCCGCATAGTTAAAGAAATACTCTACAGCAGAGGATATAACAATGATTTAAAAAAATTAGTTAAAGGTGTTATGATCGAAAGTTACATAGAAGAAGGATGTCAAAAAATTGATGAACACATTTATGGCAAATCAATTACTGATCCTTGCTTAGGTTGGGCTGCTACTGAGCAATTGCTTTACTATATTGCAGAACAAGTTTAATAAAATATATTAATTAAATAATCAAGTCAGTATGAAAATTTTATCATACTGACTTGATGCTATTAATACTAATCAAATAATTTATTAAGAATATCCTTACACTCTAATATCTTCTCTTTGTATATCTATTATTTCTGCATCTGTATTATTTTCTATAAAGGTTATAATGTTCTCCATAGTAGAATCTGATTGGGCAGAATTTGCACATATTCCTGCAATACCTATAACTATTGTTTTATGAACATCTTGTTCATAAGCCTCAGATACAGATATGTTAAACTTATTTTTTAATTTTTGTATTACACTTTTCACAATCATTCTTTTCTCTTTTAATGAGTGAACCCACGATGCTCTTAATGTGACTTTCATAAATAAAATATTCATATAATAATCGCGTCCCTTTTCTTAAACTATAAATATAATTTAGTTTCAATTCTTCTGTCGTATTCTGACCAGTTTCCTGGCTCTGTTTTATCTTTTATTTGAGAAATTTTATTCATTGTTGCATCTATTGAATCTGCATAATTTATTATAAAAGATTCCTCCATTCTCATTTCTCTAGGTGAACCATATTCAAGTTTTCCATGATGTTGAACTACACAGCCTTTTATTCTCATGATAAAATCTTCACTATAATATGAAGGATTTTTCATGATTGCCTTATCTATCATTTCTACACCAATAACGATATGCCCTTCCATTTCACCTCTAAGAGTATATTTAAACGGTCCATCATAAGATAACTCATAAATCTTCCCTATGTCATGCAGTTTTGCAGCAAGTATGGCAATTTCTGTTCTTCTGCAACCATATCTTTCGCAAAGCATTAAAGTTAAATGCATAACATTTAATGTATGTTCCGCAAGTCCCCCTATGTAATTATGATGCATCGATACTCCGCCTATGCCTCTTTTAAATTTATCTAGAAACTCTTCATCTTTAAAGAAATAATCATTCAAGGCTTTAGCCTCTTTTGAAATTATATACTTATTTGTATAAACATCCATTTCATGCATAATATCCTCAACAGGCCTATTTACTGTTGGAAGATAATCTGAAATGCTGTAGCTTGTAATAATTTGATATTTTTTCACATCTAGAATTCCATCTTTAATTCCCTCAGCTTTTAAAACTATTCCTTCTGTAATATCATCTTTCTTGTTGGGTAAATTTGCCTTTGTTTCACCGCTTTTATCAGCAAGTATACAAACTATTTTTCCAGGATCTCTAAATAATATTCTCATAACCATTAATGATATTTTTATGTTTTCACCACTTTTTACATTGCTTAAAAAATTCTCTTTTGTATTCATTTTCCCCTCCAAATTTACTATTTTTTTCTCATATCTTGCTTTTAATTTAAACATAGTATATGCAAAACAGTAACTTTATAATATTAAAAATTATATTTGCATCATCTTTCATTGTTTTATCTCTTTATTTTTAATTTAGCTTGCTCTTAATGCTACATACTATCTACATTTTATAATATCAAATAAACTGCAAAAATGGGTAATTTTATAGAATTTTAGAAAAAAAAGGGGTATAATATTAATGCATTTGTTTAATCAACTTTTGATGTTAAAACAAATTTCTGATAAATTATAAATTTATATATATTTAGCCAAGCCTATATACATAGCTAATTATTTAAACATATGGACTATTTACTTTTACTTACAAAATCGCTATTGAATAATATATGTTCTATTAGTAAAAATCAGCTATGAGATAAATTAATCTTTTAGCTAAAATGGGAGGATAACATGAAAACTAATTTGGGTATAGTAATTTGTGAAAATTTTATTGAAGAGATTGAATTTGCAATAAAGACTTATAATATAAAAAATGTTATGATTATACCATTTGCATCTACCTGTTCAAAAGCAACAAGTAAAAAAAATCACTGTTTAATAGAGGCTATTAACTTATGTGAAGAAAGATGCAATAAAATTTTTATTATTATTGAGAATAATTGTTGCTGCTCTAACTTGGAAGATTTTATTAATAACAATGAAAAATGCACACTCTATAAAATGGAACACTGCCTTAATTTATTCATTAATAAAGATGTAGTTAATAATCTTTTAAATGCGAATTCATATGTTATAACATCAGGCTGCCTAAAAAACATGGATAAAGATAATACTTCATTTATTTTAGATAAAAAACCCAATAAGCTTCTCCTATTAGATACAGGAATTTATGAGGACAGCACAAAAGAAATTCAAATACTAGCTAACAACTTAAATTTACCTTACAATTCTTTTTTGGTCGGTTTAGATTTTTTTCATATGTTTATTGAAAAGATTATACTTGATTGGAAACTCGAATTAAAAAATAAGAAAAAAATTAGCAATATAAAAATTCTCAGAGAAGAGAAATATAAAAAACTAAAAGACACTTATAAGTTAATTGAAAAGAAAAAGGGGCAACTCTTATACATATTAGACAGTATTTATGAGGGAGTTTTTATTTTAGACACAAATTATAAAATACTATTTGTGAATAAAGGCGTGGAAAAATTACTAAACATTGACAATTTTAAAAACGTTCTAGGTAGAGACTTATTTGAAATTGGCATTGTTCATAAGGATTATCGCGATATTATACTTAATAGATTTGAAAAAGTGCTTAAGCATAATATATCAGTACCTATAATCGAAGAAAAAATGATTCAATTCGATGGAAATGTTATTCCAGTAAATATATACTCCGGAGCTATTGAATATGAAGGCAACCCATGTATATTAAGTGTTATCCGAGATATTTCGGAACATAAAAAATCTGAAAATCTTAGATTAAAAATACAAGAGCAAAGTCGGTTATTAGATAAAGCTGCAGAATATGATAAACTTAAAACAGAATTTTTTGCAAATTTATCTCATGAATTTAGAACCCCACTAAACGTAATGCTTAGCACACTGCAGCTTCTAAATTTAATTGGAGGAAACAAAACTAGTACAGATAGCAAAGACAAAATAAGCAAATACTATAATATTATGAAACAAAACTGCTATAGGTTATTGAGGCTAGTAAATAATTTAATAGATATTACTAAAATTGATGCTGAATACTTTAAACTCAGCTTAAAAAATGAAAATATCATATCCACTATAGAAGATATAACTTTATCTGTAACTGATTATGCTAAAAACAAAGGTTTAGACATTATTTTTGATACAAACGTTGAAGAAAAGCTAATGGCTTGCGATGCAGATAAAATCGAAAGAATAATGCTTAATCTTCTTTCAAATGCCATAAAGTTTACTTCTTCTGGAGGAAGCATATTTGTAAATATACTAGATAAAGATTCAAGCATTATAGTCTCTGTAAGAGATACTGGTGTTGGTATCCCTAAAGATAAACAATTGTCTATTTTCAAGAGATTTGTCCAAGTAGATAAATCTCTTTCGCGAAAAAGAGAAGGAAGTGGCATAGGACTTTCTCTCGTAAAATCTCTTGTTGAACTTCACAATGGTACAATTAAAATCAATAGTGAATATGGCAAAGGCAGTGAGTTTATAATAGAGCTTCCCGTTAAAGTTTTGCCAGAAAGCGAAAATGTTACTTCAGATGAGGATTTAACAAAAGAAAGCAATATTCAAAGAATAAAAATAGAGTTTTCTGACATATATGATTAAACATTTATAACATCAGTACATAAGGCGGATATTAATATCTGAAGTACCTTATGTGCTGTAATTTTTAATATGACTCTAATCTAATACTCTTCCAACATATTTCATATTCGATCTGCTTAATCTGCTTATTTTAACAACATCTCCAGTTCTAGGCGCTTGAATATACATATCATCCCCTATATACATCCCTACGTGTGTAGATTCTGATGGTTTATTAAATACCAAATCTCCTGGTTTAATTTCAGATATGCTAATTGTTTTCGCAAAACGCTGCTGGTCCTGTGATATTCTAGGTATATATATCCCTTGCGACTTGAATACATATTGAATCAACCCCGAGCAATCAAAGCCTGATGGTGACTCTCCTCCCCATAAATAAGGAACTTTCAAATATTTTTCAGCTTCTTCTATTAGAGACCTTTTCTGACCAGTAATATCAGATGATAATGTAACCGGAACAGTTATGCCTGTATTGCTGCTTAATAATATATTATTTTCTTTAATATATTTTAATAGTTTATCTTTTTGATCCTTTAATTCTACAACTTGATTTCTAATATCGTTTTCATTTTTTTGCAAATCAGCTTTTCCTTCTTCTATCTCTTCATTTACTTCTATGATCCTTTTTTCTGACTCTTTTGCTTGTAAAATCATATTTTTATCATTTTCACATATTTTATATATTAATGATGCCTTATTCATTGCTTCTAAAACATTGCCCGAAGAGATTAAAGCATCTAAGTATTGAAGTGTTGTTGATTCAATACCTCCACTTAACTGTATACCTTTTAATCTATCTGCTAGCTTCTTATCTTTCTCTTCTACATCATCCTTAGCTATCTTTAATTGTTCTTCATTATCCTTTATTTGCTTTTCTTTTTGAGAAACTTCTTCTTTAATTTTATTTAGCTTGTCTATATTATTATCAATTTTGCTATCACATTCTTGAATGTTTTGTATAGCTTGTTCGAGTGATAGTTCAGGTTCTGCAAAAGCTGGCAATTCATTACTCATCATTGTCATAAAAAATAGTAAAGCTACTATTAATGCAAAATTACACCTAATTTTCATCTTATCCTCCCCTGGCATCTACTAAATATAAATCTCAACATTCTAAAAACAAAATCTTAATATATGAAAATTCTTAACTAACAATAACAACATAATTTATCTGATGTCTAGTCACATTTGTCACTCACTTTTTTAGTGGGTGGAAACTGTGGGTAGACCTAGATAAGTTAAACTAGGATTTAGCTGGGCATTTCCCACCTGAATCAAGTTTCGCTTGATATTATATAGTTTTATAAAAAGTTATTTTACTTAATTCTCTTCCACATTATATATATTAACTAATCATAACTTTTATTACTGTATTGTTACTAAAATATCTTAATTTTTTAATCCATTTTAGAAGAAATTTGTATTAAATTTATTAATTATTAACATTTACCAAACCTTTATTACTATAAAGATAATATTAAATTTATTTTTATAAATATCTTCAGAAAATTGCCTGCAATTTTACCAAATGGGAATTTATATGAGGATGCAGTTTTTATATAAATGATTTATATTATTAGTATAGAAGTAATAAGAAGTTAAATACCATTAAAAAAATACAAATTATTTTTTAAACTGGAGGGATTATTATGAACGGTAAAGCTATTAATAAATCTAATTTAAAATTGGTAACCTATACAACTAATAAAAATATTTCCCTTAATAAGGTTTCAAAAGGTATATCTAAAATTCTAACTTATGCATTTAAACTATGTAAGTCTGTTTTAAATTCACTTTTCAGTAATTCAGAATATATTTATAATAAAAATTCAGCACATTCTAGAGGTAGTGAATATAATTATGATATAACAGATGCTACTGAGCTTAGATTAATAGCATCAAGAAGAACATTTTTATAATTAACATTATTGTAGTATGTACACTGCTTTATTATATAAATTTACTTTCACTACTATAACAATTAAAAAAAGCTACTTAAGTACTTAAATGAAATTGTTATTTCATTTAAAAACCTAAGTAGCTCTTTTCTTATAAAATAAATATGAATAATTATTTATTTAATAAGCTATGTATTATTCTTGTCGCATCCATGTATTTTGCAATTGATCTTCCATAATTTAATCTATTGATAATCCTAGCACAAAGCTCTGACATATCAACGCTCCTAAACCAAGCTGAGTCTTTTAACTCTTCTGGTATATATGTTAAATTAGTAGAATATATTCTTGCCAATAAGCCTTCCTCATGAGCCTTATTAAACTTTTCAACTCCTTCTGTAAAGAAAGCAAAAGTTGCTGCAACATATATATTCTTAACATTTCTTTTCTTTAATTCCTTAGCTATATCAAGAACAGATTCTCCTGATGCTATCATATCATCAACTATTAATACATCTTTGTCTTCAACATCTCTTCCCATGTATTCATGTTGAACAATAGGATTTTTTCCATTAACAATTGTAGAATGATCTCTTC
>CAURJV010000136.1:0-8658 GCA_963524945.1 uncultured Clostridium sp. | reverse complement strand
TTCTTAACGCACTTTCAAGTGTTTCGTTTTCTCCAACTTTAATTTCTGACATTTACTATCCCTCCCTCCGCTAGCTTAAATTAACTCAGCTATGGGCTTAATAACACATGCTATATTATACAATATTTAAATTAATAATGTCAAGAAATTAAGAAAAAATCTCCAGTTACTATTGATCAAATAACAACTCAAATTTTAGCCTGGTGGCCACTGTAAGCTTCTTCCTCCAAGCACATGGAAATGAATATGTTTTACTGTCTGTCCTCCATCTTCACCACAATTATTTACAATCCTATATCCTTTATCTGATATTCCAAGATTTGCTGCTAATTCATTAATAACTTTAAATATATGTGATATAATATCAATATTACTTTCATCTAAAGTATTAGCACTTTCGATATGTTCTTTTGGAATAACCAAAAAATGAGTAGGTGCTTCAGGATTTATGTCATAAAAAGCATAAACCTTATCATCTTCATATATTTTTTTACTGGGAATATCCCCACTTATGATTTTGCAAAATATACAGCCTTCCATAAATTCACCTCCTTCTAAGTGATAAGTGCGAGTTCAAATCATAAAAATCCAAATTTTATACTTCTTCATTTCAAAATTTCCATTAATCTTTTATATTTTTTATTCGAACCTTATATCTTTTAATAATTGAGCTTTAATTTAATTTTTAATTCAAATAGCCAATTATTTTGTTTTTAATTAGTAACTTATTCAACTATTACGGGAATAATATTTGCTATAAATTACTCTTCTTCTTTTTTAGATTAATTAACCCAAGAATAATCTTTAATCGATCTTGTGTTAATTTATATTATACCAAAATTATATAATTTTTCCAATAACATATTCCCCATTTGAGCTCATTATTTTGCAAGAAATTATCTTGCCTATCATATCTCTATTTCCATCTAAAATTTCAACTTTTACGTAATTTCTTGTGTATCCTTCAAATACACCTAATTTATTTGGAACTTCCTGTTCAACCAACACATCCAGCTCTCTTCCAACTAAAGATTCACTAAAATCTCCTTCGTTCTTTGCATTTAGTTCGATTAAAGCCTTGCTTCTCTTATCCTTTACAGTTCCATCTATTTGATTAAGCATATCTGCCGCCTTCGTCCCTTTTCTTGGACTGAATTTGAATACATGTGTTTTAGTTAACTTAATTCTCTTTAAGTATTCATAAGTTTCATTAAATTCCTCATCAGTTTCACCTGGAAAACCTACAATTACATCTGTAGTTATTGAGGCATCTTTAAGATTTTCTCTTATCCTATTAACTGCATCCTCGTATTCTTTAGCAGTATATCTTCTATTCATTCTTTTTAAAGTTGCATCGCATCCGCTTTGAAGTGATAAATGGAATTGTGGACATAGTTTCTTCATTTTCTTCATTTTCTCGATAACTTCATCTGTAAAGAAACTAGGCTCTATAGAACCTATTCTAACTCTTTCAATTCCATCCAGTTTTTCTATTTCTTCCAATAAAGTTATTAAAGTTACATTTCCATCTAAATCAACACCGTAAGATGCTGTATGTATTCCTGATAATATTATTTCTTTAAATCCGTGTTCACTTAAATTCTTTATTTCATCCAATACTTTTTGAGGATCTTTTGAGCAAGTTGTTCCTCTGGTATAAGGTATTAGACAATATGCACAAAATCTATTACAACCATCTTGTATCTTTAAAAATGCTCTTGTTTTATCTTGATACTCTTCTATATTTAATTCTTCAAACTGTTTATTCTTTAAAACTTCTCCAACCATTAACTGAGGTTTTTGTTCATCCTTAGCCTTATTCACATAATAAACAATATCGCCTTTATTTCTAGTCCCAAGTACAACATCTACCCCTTGTATTTTAGAAACTTCTTCTGGAGCAACTTGCGAATAGCATCCAACAGCTGCAATTATTGCATTTTCATTTCTTCTTCTAGCTCTGCTAATTATTTGCCTTGATTTTTTATCACTCATATTAGTTACAGAACAAGTATTTATAACATAAACATCAGCAAAACCTTCAAAGTCAGTTATTTCATAACCTTCTCTTATGAACTTTTCCGCCATAGCTTCTGTTTCATAATGATTTACCCTGCATCCAAGAGTTGCAAAAGCCACAAGACTCTTTCCCTCTGTATTTTTTATTGGTTCTTTGTTAGATAACTTCTTAAGCTTAGTCTTGTCACTACCTGCTCTGACTAATTTCATTTGGTTTTCTCCCATTATGATAGCTTTCCTCCTAAATCTCCTAATTCATATTGAATTAATGCCGTAGCTGTAAATCCAGCCGTCTCTGTACGTAGTATTCTATTTCCAAGAGTCACTATATAAGCACCTTGTTCTTTTAAAGTATCAATTTCTAATTCCTCAAATCCGCCTTCAGGTCCTATCAATATTCCAACATTATTTATATTATCTAAATCCACATTATCTCTTTCTAATTTTCTCACAAGAGTTTTAATTCCAAAATCTTCGGCATTTTCATAAGGTACAATAATCAAATCCATCTTTTTTAATTCATTTATTGCCTCATTGAAATCTATAACTTCTTTAACTTGAGGAATTACACTTCTTTTTGATTGTTTGCATGCCTCAAGAGCAATTCTATTTAGTCTATCAAGCTTTTTAAATTCTCCTTTAAGCTTTACATCTACTCTTGCAGTTGTTACAGGAATAAATCCCGCCACCCCTAACTCTGTTCCCTTTTGCACTATTAAGTCCATTTTTTGACCTTTTGGCAGTCCTTGAAAAAGGTGTACTTTAATTCCACTTTCATTATTTATATCTAATTCTTTAACAATCTTAACTATAACCTCATTCTTTGTTATAGATTGAATTTCGCCTAAATATTCCATTCCTTCACAGTTATTTAATACTACCTTTTCACCTTCTGATAATCTTAAAACTTTATAAATATGTTTTACATCATCTCCAAGTATTTTACCTTCAATTTCATTAATATTATAAGGTTCCGTAAAAAACTTATGCATATAAACTCCCTTCGCCCAGTTAGCAGTTAATAAACGAATTGTACGTTTGAAATCTTTAAAGCAATTTTTCTAGCACAATTTTATTAATTATTTGATAATTTTGCGACTATACAGTTCCATTCTCCATCTTTATTAATTTCGATTACTTCAAAACCACATTCAGCAAACTTTTCTGTAACCATGTCAACTCTATCATGTATTATACCAGAAGTTATAAATAAACCACCTTCATTTATAGCTTTTTTTACATCTTCAGTTAGTACGCAAATAATTTCTGCAATTATATTTGCAACCACTATGTCTGCTTTACCTTCAACTACATCTAGTAAATTACCTTCCAATACTTCAATATTATTTAAATCATTGAAAGAAATATTCTCTTTTGATGAATCAACAGCTACTGGATCTAAATCAACTCCAACTACATGTTTAGCTCCAAGTTTAGCAGCAGCAATAGCAAGTATTCCAGATCCACATCCTACATCAAATACTGTTGTATTTGGTTTTACATATTTGTCTAAAGCTTTAATACACATTCTAGTAGTTTCATGTGTTCCTGTTCCAAACGCCATTCCTGGATCTAATTCTATTATTAATTCTCCATCTTTTTCTTCATATTCTTCCCAAATAGGCTTAATAACAATTTTATCTGTTATTTTAACTGGTTTATAATATTGCTTCCAATTATTTGCCCAGTCTTCTTCATGCATCTTTTTAGCTTCCACTTTGCCTTCGCCTATATCTATTCCAAATTCCTTAATCTCAGAAAGCTTTTCTTTTACGTACTGAACAATTTCCTCTACTTTATCATCTTGTGAAAAATATGCCTTAACTACGGCCGCATTTCCTTTATGTTCTAAAATATTTATGTCTGCAAAATCCCATGTTAATGGTCCTTGCTCTCTAGAAAGTAGATCTTCTGGATCCTCAATTGCAACATTTGGGCAATTTAATCCATAAAATATTCCTGATATAGGCTCTAATGCCTCACTCTTTGTTATTACACTAACTTCAATCCAAATTCCATCCACAATTTATCATCCTTCCATTATTATAAGAAATCACTTATTCATAGTAACAATTCTTATACATTCTTATTAGTAACATCGCTTTTACAGCAACTTTTAATATTCTTCTCATTAAAAACTTAGTTTATTGAAATCATGATTTGCAAATCTAACACTTGCATATTACCTATTTTATAGTTATATCAACTCTTTACAGCTATTAAAAATTTTATCTTTATTCCCTGTTCACTAAACATCCTCTCATGCTCAGTTTGAACATTTCCTTCAAAGTCACTATTATGAAGATCATATGTTATATATTTAATTCTAAACCCTGCTTCATTAAAATATTCAAGTGATTCCTCAAATAATTCATCATCATCAGTTTTAAAATAAATTTCGCCGTCACTCTTTAAAAATATCTTATACTGTTCAAGCTGCCTTGTATGTGTTAATCTTCTCTTTTTATGCTTTTCCTTTGGCCAAGGATTACAAAAATTTATGTATATTCTACTTATAACATCTTCTTTGCTTAATATTTCGCTAATAAGCCCTATCTCTTGAGCCATTAACCTTACATTATCAACCTTCCTATTTTTTTCTTCATAGGCTTTTTCAATATTTCTTTTTGCTAATCCTAGGACCTCATCCTTTATGTCAATTGCAATATAATTTATATCTGGATTCTCGGAGCCATGAACTGCCATAAAAGTTCCTTTCCCACATCCAAGTTCTAGATATATTGGTTTATCATTACCGAAAAACTCTTTCCATTTACCCTTATATTCTTTCGGATTTATAACAAAAAAATCGCAACATTCAAGCTCAGGTCTTGCCCACGGTTTTTTTCTCATTCTCATGTTAGTTCACTCCATCTTTTATAAGCTTTAAAAAATAGCACTTTACTGCTATTAGATTCTTTACATAATTAAACTCATCGACACAATCTTGTATAAGCAAGACTTTCATAAAGCCTTGTTATTTTATTAATCAGCGTATCCTTCATAATAATTATACCCATAAAAATTTATATTGCAATTTTTATCTCAAAAATATACAGGTATTGCAAAATAACTCAGATCTCTAAAAATACCTATATAGAATCTTTTTATTTAAAAGCATTCCTATACTTTTAAGCATACTTTTTAATATTAATCAATAATTTTCTAAGTCACCAAAGTTATTCATCTTAGCAAATTATCTTATTTAATAATTAACACACCATTGTTATAAAAAAAAAATAGTACACCTCATAATAATGAAATGTACTATTTTAACTACTATATATTAAGAATTACTTTTTATATTTCTCTATTATTTTTAATAGTTCATCCTCATTATTTTCTAAAAACTCATGAAAATTCATGTTTTTATTTTCTATCGATAATGATAACTCATATAAAAATTGTGGTATTTCACTAGCAAGTAAATCTCCATAAACTTTTCCAAGTCTTGCACTTCCAGTTTTAAATGATCCGTTAATATGTAATTCAAATGCATCTTCAACCGCATCATCCACCTTTTTGCGCTTTCCTGTAAAGCCAATACCAACAACCTCATGAACTGCACAAGAGTTTCCACATCCTGAAATATGGACTCTTGGAAGAATATCTTTATTATAGCCTTTTTCTGCAAAGTAACTAATTATATTGTTAAGCATTTTTTGACTTTCTAAAATTCCAACTTGGCATATTGGCACTCCTATACATGATACACTTTGCTGAAGAGCTGTTTCCCCTCCAATATTTTGTGTTATATCTAAAAGTTCTTTAGCTTCATCACCGTTTAGATTTCTAAAGTATAATCCTTCTGTCATTGTAAGTCTTATTTCTAAGTCCTCTACTGACTTTAACTTTTCCAAAATTCCTCTTAATGTCTTAACAAAAATTTGTCCACCAACTGGATGGAAATATACGCTATATAATCCTTTTTGCTTTTGTGAATATAATCTTGAATGAGTTAATTCTATTTCTTTACCTTCTTTAGTAATTTCCTTAGATTCTATAAATAAATCTAACTCATTATTACCTAATACATCTTTTAAATTCTCTTTATATGTTTCTATGAATTTTTCTTTGCCCATTCTTTCTACTATATATCTTATACGAGCTTTATTTCTATCTTCATAATTACCTTCTTTTACGAATAGATTTGTCATAGCTTCTACATGATATAGTACTTCACTTGGATTTATAAGCTCATCATATTCAACTGCAATTTGAGGATTTCTTCCAATTCCGCCTCCCACAAAAACTCTAAAATATTTTTCATTATCTTTTATGGTTGCTAAAAATCCTAAATCTGCAACATTACAGTGACCCTGATCTGAGTCGCTGCTTGAAAAAGATACTTTAAACTTTCTTGGAAATTTATATGATGTTATTTTACTTAAAAAATGATTATTTACAGCTAATGCATATGGAGTTACATCAAAAGCCTCATCTTTATCTACTCCTGATAATGGAGACATGGCTACATTTCTTGGGAAGTTTCCACCGCCTCCTCTAGAATATATACCATGATCTATACCATCTTTCATTATTCCACAAACTTGATCTATTGATAAATTATGATACTGTACTGCTTCTCTTGTAGTTAAATGAAATTTATCTAATTTATATTTATCAGCTATATCACATAACCATTTCATATTTTCCAAACTACTTATTCCAGAAGGAATTCTTAGTCTTATCATGAATTCTCTCTTATTACGTTCCGAATATACACCCATTCCTCCAGAAACTTTTTTAAAATCCATAATGGATACTTCTCCAGATAAGAATTTATTTCCTAATTCCCTGAACTCTTCTATTTCAATTAATAATTTTTCCTTCAATTCCTTCACCTTTTCTCCTCCTAAATATAATTATTTTAATATATTATAACCTATATTTTAAAATATGACTATAACTATAGGATTTGTCGGGGAATTTTTATTTTAAAAAAAACTATTAAAATAATGCCAATTTACAAGCATTATTCAAATAGTTTCTTTGATATCTTTTTATTTATTTTTCCCAAATAATTTTTTCTTAGGAACATTGGCGTCATCAAACTCTTCACCAGATGCTCTCATAAGATCATATAAAGCATCTCTTTGTTCTTTATTTAAAGTTTTAGGAATATCAACAATAACTTTTACGTATTGATCTCCTTTTCCACCAGAATTAACTCTTTGTATTCCCTTACCTTTTAATCTAAACATTGTTCCTGATTGTGTACCTGGTGGAACAGTATATTTAACATTTCCATCTACTGTAGCTACAGTTATTTCTGTACCTAATGCTGCTTTAGCCATAGAAACATGAGCATCTATATATACATCATTTCCTTTTCTTGTGAAGACTTTTGATGGAGTAACATTAATTCTTACATATAAGTCTCCAGGGCTTCCGCCTCTTAATCCATGTTCTCCTTGTCCCCTAAGCGGCATTACATTTCCTGTATCTACACCTGCCGGTATGTTAACTTTTATTTTTCTTGTTTTTCTAACATTACCTTTTCCTCTACACTCTGAGCATGGCTTTTCAATAATTTTACCAGTACCTCTACAAGTATCACATGTAGAAGTCGAAACAAAACTTCCAAGAGGAGTTTGTCTTTGAACTCTTACTTGACCTGATCCGCTACAAGTTGGACAAGTCTTCGCATTAGTTCCAGGTTCTGCCCCACTTCCATGACAATGCTCACAATTTTCACTTCTAGTAACAGAAATTTCTTTCTCTACTCCAAAAACAGCTTCTTCAAAAGTTAATGTTACTGTATACTCAATATCATTTCCTCTTACTGGACCATTTCTCCTTCTAGAACCTGATCCTCCGCCTCCGAAGAATGACTCAAAAATATCTCCAAAGCCTCCCATATCAAATCCGTCAAATCCTCCAAAGCCGCCACCTCCGAAGCCGCCACTACCATCAAAGGCAGCTGAGCCAAACTGATCATATTTAGCTTTTTTTTCTGGATCTGAAAGTACTTGATAAGCTTCATTTATCTCTTTAAACTTTTCTTCTGCCTCAGTATTTCCTTGATTTCTATCCGGATGATATTTTACAGCTAATTTTCTAAAGGCTCTTTTTATTTCATCATCACTTGCACCCTTTTGAACGCCAAGTAATTCATAATAGTCTTTATTTGCCATTCGTTTATATTCACCACCTAGTTTTATTTACTGTAGAAAAGGGAAGACGAGCTTGCCTTCCCTATCCTATTATATTAGATAACTGTAGTTTAGTACAACTAATTTATCATCTTATTTATCTTCATCTACTTTAAAATCAGCATCTACTACATTGTCATCATGTGGTGCACTTTGAGCTCCTGCTCCTCCAGCTGCTGCATTTGGATCAAATCCTGCTCCGTCTTGACCACCAGCTTGTTGATACATCTTTGTAGCTATTGGATAGAATGATTGGTTTACTGCTTCTATTGCAGCTTTAATTGCTTCAACATCTTCTCCATCTTTAACTTTCTTTAAGTCTTCAATTTTAGCTCTTACTGCTTCTTTTTCATCTTCAGTAGCTTTATCTCCAACTTCACTTAATGTTTTTTCTATTTGGTATATAGTTTGGTCTGCATTATTTACAACTTCAACTTTTTCTTTTCTCTTCTTATCTTCTTCTGCAAATTTTTCTGCTTCTTTT
>CAURJV010000135.1:0-9119 GCA_963524945.1 uncultured Clostridium sp. | reverse complement strand
CAGCTGACTTGTAATCAGCAGGTTGTAGGTTCGATTCCTATTGCCAGCTCCAATAAAATAATATGGAGGAATTCCCGAGTGGCCAAAGGGGGCAGACTGTAAATCTGTTACGTTTCGTTTCGATGGTTCGAATCCATCTTCCTCCACCAAATAAAGAATAAACTTTTGTTTATTCTTTTTTTATTTAAATAAGAATATGATGAGGAAAAGTTTGATTAACAATGTTGACTAATTGCATTGTATATGATAGAATACTTTTGAAAATTGAATTATGTTACTCTTATCAAGAGAGGTGGAGGGAAAGGGCCCTATGAAACCCGGCAACCTGTATTATATAAGGTGCCAATTCCTGTAGAGTTTTTCTACAAGATAAGAAAATGATTGTTAAATCACGCTCTTCTTATCGAAGAGCTTTTTTATTTTTTTAAGTTTGCGCATGCTTAAATTATAAAAGAAACAATTAATAAAATAGTTTAACTATTATTTTTTGTATTTAAATAAGGTAGAACGTTTATAAACGAGTGTTATTCTATAAAACCAAATATATGGTTTTTGATGAAATAATTTTATTCGTAAAGATAATTATAATATTTAAATCTAAGGAGAGAAAAGATATGAGAAGATTATTTACTTCAGAATCAGTTACAGAGGGACATCCTGATAAAATGTGTGACCAAATTTCAGATGCTATACTAGATGCTATTATATCTAAAGATCCGATGGCTAGAGTTGCTTGTGAAACTTGCACAACAACAGGTATGGTTATGGTAATGGGAGAAATAACAACAAATTGTTACGTTGATATTCCTAAGGTAGTTAGAGAAACAGTAAGAGAAATTGGATACGATAGAGCTAAATTTGGATTCGATTGTGATACTTGTTCAGTTATTACATCAATAGATGAACAATCTGCAGATATAGCTATGGGTGTAGATGAAGCTTTTGAATCAAAGAAAGGTGAAAAAGATGAAGTTGAAGCTGTTGGAGCTGGAGATCAAGGAATGATGTTCGGTTTTGCAACTAATGAAACTGAAGATTTTATGCCTCTTCCAGTATATATGGCTCATAAACTATCAAGAAGGCTTACAGAAGTAAGAAAGAATGGTACATTAAGTTACTTAAGACCAGATGGTAAAACTCAAGTAACAGTTGAATATGAAGATAATGTGCCAAAGAGAATTGACACTATAGTTATATCAACACAACATGATGAAAAAGTAACTTTAGAGCAAATACATGAAGATCTTAAGAAATATGTTATAGATGCTGTTGTGCCAGCAGAATTATTGGACAGTGAAACTAGATATTTCATAAATCCAACTGGAAGATTCGTTGTTGGAGGACCTCAAGGAGATTCAGGATTAACAGGTAGAAAGATAATAGTTGATACTTACGGTGGATATGGTAGACACGGTGGTGGAGCTTTCTCAGGGAAAGATCCAACTAAAGTTGATAGATCAGCTGCATATGCTGCAAGATGGGTTGCTAAAAACTTAGTTGCTGCTGGTGTTGCAGATAAGTTAGAAATTCAATTAGCATATGCAATTGGTGTTGCAAAACCAGTTTCAATTGAAGTTGAAACATTTGGAACAGGAAAAGTGGATGAAGATAAGATTGTTGAAATAGTAGAAAAAGTATTTGATTTAAGACCGGGAGCTATAATTAGAGATCTTGACTTAAGAAGACCTATTTATAAACAAACAGCTGCTTATGGACACTTTGGAAGAAATGATCTTAACTTGCCATGGGAACAATTGAATAAAGTAGATGAAATAAGAAAAAATTTATAAAATAAGTCTTAAGCAAAATTTTTATTATTAACGTTTATATGGATAATAAAAGTTTGCATAGAATAATAAAAAGTCGTCTTAAATTTGGACGACTTTTTATTATGGAGAAATTTATAATTATATATATTTCAATAATGAATTTACATGTAGAATTCTAATAAATTAGGTATCTAGTTAATATAAAAATATTGGATCTATATTTGAAAATGGATAAAAGTCTAAATTCTAAGCACTTTAGACTTTATTATATAGTTATGGTTTGAGTTTGATATTTTATTTAAAAGTTATTATATGGATATAGTAATAAGAGTGGGTTATAAGCTAGAAATGATTAAAAATAAATTACTATAAACATTTATGATATAATTAAAAGAAAAAATCGAAGTGAAATTTAAAGCTAAATTTTACTCTTAGAAAGTTTAAGGTAAATATATAAAGATTTGGAGAGATTCTATATGGAAGTTCTAAATGGATTTGTTGAGAATATTGTTTTTAAAAGTGAGGATACCGGTTATGTCGTTTGTAGAATTAGAAACGAAAAGACCTTAATTAGTGCTGTGGGAACAGTTCCTTTTTTGAGAGAAGGACAAAATGTAAAGTTAACAGGATACTGGACAGTACACAAGCAATTTGGTAATCAATTTAATATTCAGGATTACGAAGAACTTCTCCCGAATTCATTAGATGGCATAGAAAAATATTTAAGTGCAGGAATAATACATGGAATTGGACCCGTTACAGCTAAGAAAATAATAGAGAGATTTGGCGAAGAAACTTTAGATATAATGGAAAATCATATTGAAAGGCTTATGGAGATAGAAGGTATAGGCGAAAAGAAATTTCAAATAATATATGAATCTTATATAGAGCAACAAGGTTTAAAAGACATAATTTTATACTTTCATAAGCATGGAGTTACTAACAATCAATGTGTAAAAATATATAAAAAATTTGGGCCAAATGCAAAGCAGATAGTGTCTAATAATCCTTATATATTATGCGATGAAATATCAGGAATCGGATTTAAAACAGCTGATAGAATTGCTATGAGTATTGGGATTGAAAAGAATTCGGATTTTAGAATTCAAAGCGGAATTAAATATATTATGAATCAATTCTGTTCTGCAGGAAACACATTTATGCCTAAAGATAATATAATAGAAGAGTGCGAAAAAAATTTACTGATATCTAACGAATTAATTGAAAAAAATATATATGATATGGCTGCTCAGCAAAAAATTGTCATTGAAAGCATAAACGGTACTGAAGTGGGTTTTTTACTTCAATATTATTATTGTGAACTTGGTGTTACTAGTAAAATAATAACTTTAGGGTTGCAGCAAATACAAACTATAAATTCAGATGTTGATTTTGAAATTAATGTTTTTGAAAAAGAGCAAAATATAAAATTTGCAGAATCACAAAGAGAAGCAATCATTGGTGCATTTAATAATGGGATAGAGATAATTACTGGTGGTCCAGGGACAGGAAAAACTACAATTATAAAAGCAATAATACATATATATGAGAATAATGGAATGAAGGTAATACTTGGAGCACCAACAGGAAGAGCTGCAAAGAGAATGACTGAATCAACAGGAAGGGAAGCAAAAACTATACATAGATTATTAGAAATGGGTGTTTCGGAGGATGATGAATCAGTATTTGAAAAGGGAGAATCATCGCCTCTAGATTGCGATGTAATAATAATTGATGAGGCGTCTATGATTGATGTTACCTTAATGCAGAATCTACTAAAAGCTATTAATTTAGGAACTAGGTTAATAATTGTGGGAGATGTTGATCAATTACCTTCTGTTGGTCCAGGAAATGTATTAAAAGATCTTATAGAAAGTGAGTATATAAAAGTAGTAAGACTAAAAGAGATATTTAGACAAGGATCAGAAAGTTTAATTGTAGTAAACGCTCATAGAATAAATGAGGGGCAGATGCCTTTGCTAAATCAAAAGGATAAAGATTTTTTCTTCATTAATGAAGAAAATCAGGATAGAATTGCAAATACTATAATAGATTTAATAAATAGAAGACTTCCTAAATTCAATAAATCCTGGAATAAATTGAAAGACATGCAGGTTTTAACTCCTATGAGAAAAGGGGTACTTGGAGTCACAAATTTAAATACTAAGCTTCAAGAAATGTTTAATACAGCATCAAAAGATAAGAAAGAAAAAACTTCTCGAGATATAATTTTAAGAGAAGGTGATAAGGTAATGCAAACAAAAAATAATTATACATTAAAGTGGATTAGGATTGGTGGTTATGGAGAAAATGAAGGAGTTGGAGTTTTTAATGGTGATCTAGGATTTATAGAAAGCATAGATGAAGAAAGAAAAACACTCACAATTATATTTGATGAAGAAAGAAAAGTTATATATGACTTCAATTTTTTAGATGAATTAGATTTGGCTTATGCTACTACAATACATAAAAGCCAAGGAAGTGAATTTAAGGTTGTAATAATTCCAGTATTTATGGGGTCACCGTTTCTTATGAATCGTAATTTGCTTTATACAGGAATTACAAGAGCAAAACAATTAGTAGTGGTTGTTGGGTTCCAAAAAGCATTAATGTATATGATTAATAATACAAATAGTATAGAAAGGTATTCATCGTTGAAATATAGAATAAGAGATATAATAACAAAAGATGAATTTGAAGAATAGGTGAAAGGAGATAGATGTATGAGGAATTTATGTAAAGTAACTTTAGAAGATTTAAAGTATGCATTTGATAAGATAGATTATTGGTATAAGAAAAATATTAAATTTTTAACAATAATAACAGTTCCATTTAATACATCATGTGTTTTTTCAAAGATAATAAGCAAGGTTTCTCAAATGAATGGAAAAGTTTTATATGTATGGGGAAAGGAAGGTGAAAACAAAGAGTTAGTAAATATAACAAGAGAAATGTATTCTGATATAACTCATTCATATATTATAAAAGAAATTTCAAATACTAAACTTACTTTCATACACTATAACAACCTAACGAAAATCAAACAGAACTATAATTTAATTATTTTTGATGATATAACATATTTTTCGAATTTAAGCAGTGTGAATGTAAGAGAAATGTTAGAGATTTGTTCAAACATAGGAGAGAGAGTTTTATTGTATAACATAGAAAAGACGACTCTAGTAGGGGAAAAGTTTGAGCTTGCAGCATATAATTATAAAAAACCGTTTGTAGAGCCTAGAGTATTAACAACAAGAATAGATCTAAATTCAGATATTCCATTTTCTCTTTATGATTATCTTAAATGGTTTAGGGAAAATAGTCATAAGGTAGCTATTTATGTACCTAATAAAGAGAAGCTCGACATAGTATATGATTATTTTTGTAATAAGCTAAAACTTTCAGATGTAAAGGTAATAAAGGTTTCAGGGAATGATGATATAAAAAAGAGTGAAAAAGTATCAAAATATAAGGATAAGGCAATATTTATAATAACTAATAAAATAGAGGAGTTACTTGAATATTGCTATATGGATGATGCAGTAGTACTTTTTGCTGATAATGAAAGATATACTTATAAAAAGCTTTTGTATATATGCGGTCAAATAAGAAATGTAAATCTAAAATTACCAGAGGTTCTTTTGGTATCAAACGATATATCAGAAGATATGGAGAAGACAAAAAATATGGCAAGAGATTTCAATAAAAAAGTATGGGAAAAGCGTTTAATAGAATTATAAGAAGGATATTAGAAGGATTAATTGAAGTAATATATCCAAGAGAAAATTATTGCATTATATGTAAACAGGATAACTGTTTTGGAATATGTGAACATTGCATGAAAAGTATAAAAACAATAGCAGATTCATATCAAGATGAAATAATAAGTTATGGGTATTATGGAGGAGTATTAAAAGATTTAATACTTAAATTTAAATACAAAAGCAATTTCACAGCAGGAGATATATTGGCAGAATTTTTAGAAGAATATATTGCAAGAAACTTGCAATATCAGAAATACATAATAACTTATATACCACTATCAAAAAAATCTAAAAAGACTAGAGGATTTAATCAGTGCGAGTATATAGCAAAAAAAATAGCTAAAGATTTATCAATTGAAGTCATAGAAGTTTTAATAAAGGACAAAGAAACAAAAGAACAAAAAAAATTAAAGAAGAATGAAAGATATGAAAATATAAAAGATGCATTTAAAATAAAAAAAGGATTGGAAATTAGGAAATATAATATTATATTGGTAGATGATGTTACAACTACAGGGGCAACGCTTAAAGAAGCATATAAATTACTAAGAAAATATCAAGTAAAAGACATAAAACTCTTGACCTTAGCTAAAAGTCATATATAATATTAATGTAAAGCTAGGTTTGTGGTTGAAAGTCGAAGCTAGTCGCAGGCAAAACGATCCACGTAATTTAGACAAAATGTCTAAGGAGCATGGTGCGGTATAGAAGTAAGTCCTGCCAGATTGTATTCTGAGAGGGTTAGTAGTGAGGGATTAAATTCTATTAGCAAAAGCTCCAGCAGGCGAGTGTGGGGTCAAAAACCAGGTCAACTAGCTTTACTTCTATTTATTTTAAAATTATCATTAATAGGAAATGTGAGGAATCTAATCTAAAGTTTGCGATTAGATTTATTTTTTGTCTTTAGTTTTCAGAATTTACTGATAATTATCTTGTTAAGTTAATAAAAAAGTGATAGAATATTAATAACTTAAAGATATTAAGTTTAAAAACTTTTTCATATGAGAGGGGCTGGAATTTATGAAAGTCACAGTTATAGCAAAAAATATGGAACTAACAGAGGCACTAAAAGAAATAGTGCAAAAAAAGATAAGCAAATTGGAAAAGTATTTTGAAGGAAATGTAGAAGCTAAGGCTACACTAAGTGTTCAAAAAAATAGACATAAAATAGAAATTATGATTCCTTTTAATGGGGTAGTATTAAGAGGTGAAGAGTCGACTTCTGATATGTATAAATCTTTAGATTTAGTAGAAGATAAATTAGAAAGACAAATTAGAAAACAAAAAACTAGATTGTCTAGAAAACATAGCGGATCATTGAGATTTGGAGAAATAAATAATATAGATATTAAGCCATCAGAAGAGGAAGAAGGTAAATTAGTTAAGGTAAAGAAATTTGGAGTAAAACCAATGAATTCTGAAGAGGCAATTCTTCAAATGGATTTATTAGGACATAATTTCTTTGTATATCAAGATGCAGATAGTAGCAAGGTAAATGTAATTTATAGAAGAAAAGATGGAGATTATGGTTTATTAGAACCAGAATTCATATAACATATAAAAGATTTTAATAATGACTGTCCAATATGCTTGTTTAGCTTGCATCATTGGGCAGTTATTTTTCATATTATATGAATGAAAATATGTTGAAGATATTTTTACATAAAATTTTCAATTAATATTAATAATTTGTGATTAAAATATTAAAAAAAAGTTAAAATTGGGTGCTTTATATAGGATTTAATATAAAAATCATGAGTTTTATTGAAAATAAGATAAGTAAAATGTTATAATTATAAAATACGTGATTTATAAAATAAATTGCAGATTATGAATTATGGATAGTTAAAATATATTGGAAATTAACGTGAAATATATAATTTCGAAAGGATGACATTATGGGACTATTAAATGCCGTATTTGGAACATATAGTGAAAGAGAAGTTAAAAGGCTCAAACCTACTATACAAAAGATAAATGATCTAGATGAAGAGATGCAAAAGCTTTCTGATGAGGAGTTAAAGGCAAAAACTCCAGCATTTAAAGAAAGATTAGCAAATGGTGAAACATTAGATGATATTTTGCCAGAAGCATTCGCAGTTGTAAGAGAAGCGTCAAAAAGAGTTTTAGGGATGAAGCATTATGATGAACAACTTATGGGTGGTATGATACTTCACCAAGGTAGAATATCAGAAATGAAAACAGGTGAAGGTAAAACTCTAGTTGCTACTTTGCCAGCTTACTTAAATGGATTAAGTGGAAATGGTGTTCATATAGTAACAGTTAATGACTATCTTGCAAAAAGAGATGCTGAGCAGATGGGTCAGTTATATGGTTTCTTAGGATTGAATACAGGTGTTATTGTACATGAATTAAATAATGATCAAAGAAGAGAATCATATGCATCAGATATTACTTATGGAACTAATAATGAATTTGGATTTGACTACCTAAGAGATAACATGGTTATTTATAAAGAAGAAAGAGTTCAGAGACCATTAAATTTCGCTATAGTCGATGAAGTTGACTCAATATTAATAGATGAAGCTAGAACTCCTCTTATAATTTCAGGTCAAGGAGAAAAGTCTACTGAATTTTATAAGGTTGCAGACTATTTTGCAAAGAAATTAGTTGTAGAGAAGGATTTTACTAGGGATGAAAAAGCAAATGCAGTAATGCTAACTGATGAAGGTGTTAGAAAGGCAGAAGCAACATTTAAAGTAGATAATTATGCTGATGCTGAAAATATAGAATTACAACATTATGTAACTCAAGCTTTAAAAGCAAACTTTGCCATGAGAAGAGATAAAGACTACATGGTTAAAGATGGAGAAGTAATAATAGTTGATGAATTTACAGGAAGACTTATGGAAGGTAGAAGATACTCAGATGGTCTTCATCAAGCAATAGAAGCTAAAGAAGGAGTTAAAATCGCTAGAGAATCAAAAACTTTAGCAACTATTACATTCCAAAATTACTTCAGAATGTATAAAAAGTTATCAGGTATGACTGGTACTGCATTAACTGAAGAAAATGAATTTAGAGAAATTTACGGATTGGATGTTATTGTTATTCCAACACATAGGCCAATAGCTAGAAAGGATAATCCAGATTTAGTGTTCAGCACTGAGATTGGAAAGATAAAAGCTGTTGCTTCAGAAGTTGAGAAAGCTCATGCCAAAGGTCAACCAGTATTGGTTGGTACAGTAAGTATTGAAAAGTCAGAACTTGTTTCAAGTATGCTTAAGAAAAAAGGGGTACCACATCAAGTATTAAATGCTAAATTCCATGAACAAGAAGCTGAAATAATAAGTCATGCTGGTGAAAAGGGCATGGTTACTATAGCTACTAATATGGCAGGTAGAGGTACTGATATCAAGCTTGGTGAAGGTGTAGTTGAACTTGGTGGCCTTAAAATAATAGGTACTGAAAGACATGAATCAAGAAGAATAGATAATCAGTTAAGAGGACGTTCAGGAAGACAAGGAGATCCAGGTGAATCAACATTCTTTATTTCCTTAGAAGATGATCTAATGAGAATATTTGGATCAGAAAAGATTCAAGGTGTTGTTGAAAAATTAGGACT
>CAURJV010000134.1:0-9316 GCA_963524945.1 uncultured Clostridium sp. | reverse complement strand
ACAAATACTTTTGTTGCTATATTTGAATCTATGGATAATGAATATATGAGAGAAAGAGCTGCTGATATTAAAGACGTATCTAAGAGAATACTATCAAACTTCGCAGGAAAAGGCGGAGATTCTTTTGCAATAACTGAAAGCAATACAATAGTTGTAGCTCATGATTTAACTCCATCTGATACAGCAGGTTTAGATAGAACTAAGGTTGTAGGATTTGTAACAAACATTGGTGGAAGAACTTCGCATGCTGCTATAATGGCTAGAACTTTAGAAATTCCAGCTGTACTTGGCTTAGGTGATATAACTGAATGTGTTAAAACAGGAGATACAATCATACTTGATGGAATAACTGGAGATATAATTATAAATCCTTCAGAAGAAGTAGTTTCAGAATATAAAGCTAAAAAAGAAAAATTCCAAGCTGAACAAGAAGAATTAAAGAAATTAATAGATGTTAAAACAACTACTAAATCAGGTAGAAGGATTGAAGTTTGTGGAAACATTGGTAAGCCAGAAGATGTTCTTAGTGTTTTAGCAAACGGTGGAGACGGTGTAGGATTATTTAGAACAGAATTCTTATACATGGATAGAGATAGTGCTCCGACAGAAGAAGAACAATTTGAAAGTTATAAGTTTGTTCTTGAAAAAACAGCAGGTAAGCAAGTTGTTATAAGAACTTTAGATATAGGTGGAGATAAGACTCTTCCATATTTACCATTACCAGAAGAAATGAATCCATTCTTAGGATACAGAGCAATTAGACTTTGTTTAGACAGAAAAGATATATTCAAAGTTCAATTAAGAGCATTACTTAGAGCTTCTATTTACGGAAACCTTGCAGTTATGTTCCCAATGATCTCAGGATTAGAAGAATTTGAGCAAGCAAAAGAAGTTGTTGAAGAGTGTAAGGCTGAATTAAAGGCTGAAGGAAAAGAATACTCAGAAAAAATTCAATGGGGTATTATGATTGAAATTCCAGCAGCAGCAGTTTACGCTGATGAATTAGCTAAACATGTTGATTTCTTCTCAATTGGAACAAATGACTTAATTCAATATACTTTAGCAGCTGATAGAATGAGCGAAAAAGTTTCATATCTTTACAATCCAATGCACCCAGCTGTACTTAGATTAATAAAGATGACTATAGATGGAGCTCATAAGCACGGTAAATGGGTTGGAATGTGTGGAGAAATGGCTGGAGATGAAGCAGCTATCCCAACATTAGTTGAATATGGATTAGATGAATTCTCAATGAGTGCTACATCAATCTTAAATGCTAAAAAGATAATGTTAGAACAAGAATAATATATAATATATCGTTTATGTAATTAAAGCTATCTCAAAATTAATTGAGGTAGCTTTAATTTTTATATTTAATTATTATAATTGAGTGCGATATAATATATATTATGAACTGGTAAAACATATTGCATTAAGAATTACAAAGGGGAATTTTATGAATAAAAAGGTTAAAAGAGCTCATGATAAAGCTATGAGTTACTATGAGATGGGACAAATAGATAAAGCTTTAGAAATATGTGAAGATATATTACTAGAAGGTTTGGATAACCCAAATGTATTAAACTTTAAAGGGCTCTTATTATATCAAAAGGGTAATTTAGACGAAGCAGTTACAGTATGGAAGATCAATAGTGATTTAAATGATGACAGTATTGCAAAAAGTTACATAAACGATTCGATTCTAGACAGAAAGAGATTAGAGTTATATAGGCAAGGAGAGCAAGCATTAAAGCAGTTAAAGGTTGATAAAGCATTAAATATATTTATGAGATGTGCAGAAAGTGATTTTAATGCTATTAAGGTAAATACTGGAATTGCCATGTGCTATCAAAAGAAAGGTGATTTCTACAGAGCAAGAGAATATGCAGAGAAAGCACTAAATGTCGATAAGAATGCAATTACAGCAAAAAATATTGAGAAAGAATTGAAAGACAGTGGAACATTTATAGAGGAAAGAAACTCCTCAAAGGTGGTATTTGGAATAATAATTATGGTTATAGTGGCCACTATTGTAGTGGGTGGATATGCAGCTGTATCAAAATATAAGAGTTTAAATAATACTGCTGAAGAAACAACGAAAGATGAAAGTGGTATTAATAAAGAAGATGATACATATGAGACAAAGGATAATACAGAACCTAGTCCAGAGACCTTAAAAGAAGAAATAAAAGAAGAACATGATAGTATTAACTTTAATAAGGATAAGATAATAACATTAATAAGTAACAATGATTTAGATGGTATATATGAGCAACTAAAGGATATTAAGCAAGAATCTATAAGTAGTGATGATCAGGAAGTATACAAGCAAGCTATTGGTTTAATGAAAGATCAAGGGGTTTCAAAATTTTATGAAAATGGATTAAAGAGTTTTAATGAAAATAAATATTCAGATGCTAAAGTTTTTTTAGATAAAGCGTATGCATACTGTGAAGGGAATAGTTTAAAAGAACATATATTATTTTATAGAGCAAGCAGCTCTTCAAAGCTATCTGATAACTCTGCAGCTATAAAGCAATATGAGGAATATTATAGTCAGTATCCTAATGGTGTATATGTAGAGGAAGCACTCTATGATCTGGCATTATTAAACAGCTCTATAAATAAGGATAAGAGTAAGCAGTATGCAAGTATATTAATAAATAATTATCCAGATTCAATGTATGCTAATAATAATATAAAAAATATACTTAAGGAATAAGAAATAAGTTTCAAATTAAAAATTACTTATTCTTCTTGATTTAAAAGCAAATTACTGTCATATTAATATATCTATTAGGAAAAGATAATCACATAATCGGCATTTTATTATTAGATGTGATGATTTAGAGTATTTATTTAAAATAAAGGATAGGTGAGAATATGATTTCAATAATTAAAGGATGTAATGTGTATGCACCTAAACACCTTGGGATAAAAGATGTTGTGATAGCCGGGGGCAAAATAGAAGGGATATATGAAAATCTTAATATTAAAATTGCTCCCGTAGATATTGAGATTATTGATGGAAGAAATAAATTACTTTTTCCAGGGTTTATAGACGGTCATGTTCACATTATAGGTGCTGGAGGAGAAGGTGGATATAACACAAGAACTCCTGAAATGCCATTATCTAGCTTGGTTAAGGCAGGAATAACCACGGTTGTAGGATGTATAGGAACAGATGGAACATGCAGAAGTATGAAAGCATTGATAGCAAAAGCTAAAGCTCTAAAACAAGATGGCATGTCTGCATACTGTTTTACTGGTTCATATGAGTTGCCTGTTAAGACTGTAACAGAGTCAATTAAGAGCGATTTAATGTTGATTGAAGAAATAATCGGAATAGGGGAAATAGCTATTTCAGATCATAGAAGTTCTCAGCAAACCTTTGAAGTATTTGCAAATGCAGTAGCAGAAAGTAGAGTCGGAGGTCTTCTATCAAATAAGTGTGGAATTGTTAACATACATTTAGGCGAAGGAAACAGGAAATTAAATTATTTATTTGAATTGCTAGATAAGACAGAAATTCCAGAGACTCAGTTATTACCAACTCATATCAATAGAAACGGTAAGCTATTTAAGGAAGGTTTAGATTATGTTAAAAAAGGTGGTTTCATTGACTTAACAACCAGCTGTGACCTAGAAAATTTAGGAGAAGGTGAACTTAGAGCTGGTGAAGGATTAAAAAAATACTTAGACGAAAAATTACCTATAGATCATATAACTTTCACTTCAGATGGAAATGGAAGCATGGAGAAATTTGATAAGGATGGAAAGTTAGAAGGATATGAAATTTGCTCAGTTTCAACATTATACAGGGAAATTAAATATGCAATTACTGAACAAAATGTGCCAATTGAAGATGCTATTAAAGTAGTAACATCAAATGTTGCATCAATCATGAAATTAGATAATAAAGGCGCAATTGAGTCAGGAAAAGATGCAGATTTAGTGATAGTGGACGAAAAATCTCTAGATATAGAAATGGTTTTTGCAAATGGGAAGAAAATGATGCAGAATGGAGAAGTAATTATAAAAGGATTTTTTGAAAAGTAATTATAATAAGATATGGGTTATATCATTTTTATTTGATATAACCCATTATTTTTAAATTAATATTATAGAGGCTACACTTTTACTTTGAAAAAAGTGTGATGCCCTATAATTTTTTCGTTCACTTTTTGTGTTTCTTTCATCCAATGACATGTTGCGGTAGCCGGATTATAGAAAAATAAGGCATCATTTGTTGGATCAGCGCCTCTAATCGCATCGTATACTGCATTATAGCAATCTTGATCTGGATTAGCGGTTATTTTACCATTTTTAACGCAAGAAAAGGCATTTTTTTGGAATATAACTTCTCTGATAGTATTTGGGAAATGAGGATCAATAGTACGATTTAATACTACAGAAGCTACAGCAACCTTTCCAGCATAGGGTTCACCACCACTTTCAGCAAATACAAGTTTTGCCATTAGATCTATATCTTCACCCGTTATATATAATTGTTGAGTATCATGTTTGAAAACTTCTAAAACCTCGTTGTTTTTCTCATTAGATTGAGAATTGTTTATATTAGTACTTAAGTAGTTTACTCTCATTTTTTGATTTTCATAAGTAGTCTTAGTCTCACTATAAGATCCAGCCAAATTAGACGCAAATGCTGGATTTATATTAATAACGGAAAGATATAGTATTAAAGCAGTTACAAAAATACTATATGTCTTTTTCATAAAAAACCTCCTTCGGTATAGTGCAACAAATAATATTATTGCCAAAGAAAGTAATTATATACACTATTTATTCTTATAATCATTTATAGGATTTTATAACGATATAAACTATAATTAATTAAGATTAATAAAAAATTACTATAAAAATAATTAAAAAGTAAGAAAATAATAATTCTCTTTATATCTAATATCATAGTATTTGTTGTATAATTTTATTGTGAGAGAAAAAGAGGTGAGAAATTTGCAAGAACTTTTAACAATGTTAGTAAAAAGCTTTTCTAATATATCGATATGGTCCATATTAGATATACTAGTAGTATCCTATATATTTTATAAAGGATATATGTTAATAAAGGAAACAAGGGCAGAGCAATTATTAAAGGGAATAGTATTAATCATAGCACTTATTCCAATTAGTTATTTATTAAAGTTAGATATGTTATATTTTATACTAAATAAGACACTAACCATAGGGGTATTATCTGTAGTTATAATTTTTCAACCAGAGATTAGAAGGGCTTTAGAACATTTGGGAAGAAGTGCTTTCGATGATCATTATCTTAATAATAGAGAAGATTTTAATACTATGATTAATGAAATCACAATTGCTGTACAAAACCTAGCAGAGAGCAAAACAGGAGCTTTAATTGTAATGGAGCAAAGCACTGGTTTGAACGAATTAATTGGTGCAGGAACAGTATTAGATGCCAAAATAACCTCGAATCTTTTGGAAAATATATTTGTTGTTAATACTCCTCTACATGATGGGGCAACAATAATAAGAAATAATAGAATTTTAGCATCTGGGTGCGTTTTACCGCTTACTAGTAATAATTCTATAAATAAGAAATTAGGAACAAGGCATAGGGCAGCGATAGGCTTATCTGAAGTATCTGATGCGTTAGTTATAATAGTATCTGAAGAAACAGGTGTAGTGTCGCTAGCGATTAACGGAAAAATTACACGAGGTTATGATAAAGATAGATTAAAACTTATACTTACTAAAGTAGTAGAAAATAGAAACCAGAAAAGAGTTAAAACGGCGGGAGAGAAGGTGAGGTCATGGATAAAAGTGAAAACGGAACGTTAATTGTTAAAATTATTTGTTTACTGTTATCAGTGGTTCTGTGGCTATATATCTCCAATGTTGAGAACCCACTCAGGACTTATGAATTAAAAGGAATACCAGTAGAATTAACTAATGAAGATTCCCTAGTAGATTCAAAATTTGCAATTGTAAATAAGCAGCCATTTACGGTAGATTTGAAATTAGAGGGGCCATCAAGTGAAATATTGAAGGTGAAAAAAGAAGATTTTAAGATTGTAGCTGATATGTCAGCTTATGCACTTAGAGTAGGGGAAAATACAATACCAGTCCAAATAGCGAGTTATCCTGAAAATATAACTATAAAAAACAATGGAATTTTAGGTATAAAAGTCAATTTAGAAGAATTGACTCAAAAGGAACTTACAATAAGCTCAAAAGTAAAAGTAACTTATAAAGAGAATATTTATGAAAAAGAGCAAACTATAAACCCAAAGACTGTAACAATAACAGGAGGAAAAAGTTCTGTAGACAAGGTTACCGAAGCCGTTCTGACTGGTGAAGAAAAGGATGTAGATAAAAATAAGCAGGGTGATTATAATATACAATTTATAGATTCATTTGGGAATGCAATTAGCAATATTGAATCTAATATTAAAACTGCAAAGCTATCAATTGCAGTAACAAATGGGAAGAGTGTACCAATTAATTTAAAGACTACAGGAAATGTGCCTCAAGGATTTGTTTTAGATGGTTATGAACTAAGTAGAAATAACGTAACTGTTTTAGGTGATAGTCAGATTTTAGGTAAGTTGGAGTCAATAGATACAGAAGCCGTGGACGTGTCATCCTTGCAGCCTGATAGTGAAGTTGATGTTAAACTTAATTTACCAGAAGGTATTTCAATAGGAGATGGAGACGGATCAATTAAGGCTAAATTTAAATTAAAGAAGGAAGAGAATACAGCTAAAAATATAGAATGCAATGTTCAGTACAAGAATTTAAGTGATGCATTTTTGGTTACGAATCAAAGTTTAGTAGCTAATGTAAAATTATCAGGTACACAAGAAGCATTAGATAAAATAAGTTCACAAAATATAAGTGTTATACTAGATTTAGCTAGTATAAAAGAGGAAGGAACTTTTGATTATACGCCTCAGGCAACACTTACTAATGCTAATAATGTAACAGTATCAGATGTTGGAAATGTTAGTGTAACAATAAAGAAAAAGGGATAATAATAAAATCACAGTATTAATTAATTTTTTAATACTGTGTTTTTTTATGATATAATTTCTTTGAATTAGTTTGGAGTAAGATAGGATGGGGAAGAATAAATAAAACATAAAGTTTGGTTGAATAGATATATAATTATAGGTTGATCGTTGAAAGGATATGGTGAAAAGGCTGTGGCTATAAGAATAAATAATATAAATCTAAGTTTAGATGACGATTTAAATATTTTAGAAAAAAAAATCTGTAAAAAGCTAAATATATCCAAAGAAGATATTAGTAGATTGGATATAATTAAGAGAAGCATAGATGCAAGAAAAAAGAATGATATAAAAATAAGCTTTAGCGTCAATATATTTTGTAAAAAAGAGAAAATGTTACTATCAAGAATACACGATAAGGATATAAGCTTTGAGGAAATTAGAGAGATTGAATCAATAAAAAGTGGTACGGAAGAATTTAAAGCGAGACCAGTAGTGGTGGGATTTGGCCCAGCAGGAATTTTTGCAGCACTAACATTGGCAAGGTATGGATATAAGCCAGTTGTGTATGAACGTGGGGAAGATGTAGATAAAAGAACTGAGACTGTGGAAAAGTTTTGGAAGGATGGAGATCTTAATTTAGAATCAAATGTTCAATTTGGAGAAGGAGGAGCAGGTGCATTTTCTGATGGAAAATTAACTACAAGAATTAAAGATCACAGGTGCTCATTTGTTCTCGACGAACTAATAAAGGCAGGGGCACCATCAGAAATTAAATATGAGAGCAAGGCTCATGTTGGAACAGATATCTTAAAAGGTGTGGTTAAGAATATCAGAGAAGAAATAAAGAGACTTGGAGGAGAGGTTAACTTTAATTCTAAGTTAGAGAAAATAACATATAAAGATGGTAAGCTAGAGGGCATAGTTGTTAATGGAAAGGATATTACATGTGAGGCTTTAGTGCTCGCCATAGGACACAGTTCACGAGATACATATGAAATGTTACATAAAGAAAATGTGTCAATGGATGCAAAGGCATTTGCTATAGGGGTAAGAATTGAACATCCACAAAAATTAATAAATGTTAACCAATATGGTAGCAATCATAATCATCCTAAATTACATGCGGCAGATTATAGACTTACATATCAAAGTGAAAAGCTAAAAAGAGGTGTATATTCTTTTTGCATGTGTCCCGGTGGAGTAGTAGTTGCTGCAGCATCAGAGGAAGGAAGGCTTGTGTCTAATGGCATGAGTTATCATGCAAGAGATTTAGATAATGCGAATTCAGCACTAGTGGTGACTGTCTCTCCAGAAGATTTTGAAGGAAGTTCACCGCTTAGAGGAATGGAATTTCAAAGGCATTATGAAAGTTTAGCATTTAAGCTAGGTGGCGGAAATTATAAAGCACCTGTTCAATTAGTAGGAGATTTCATGAAGGATAGAGTGTCAACTAAACTGGGAGAGGTTATCCCAAGTTATACTGCAGGATATGAATTCAGGGAATTAAAAGAATGTTTGCCTGATTATGTTGTAGAAGCTCTTAAAGAGGGAATCATAAATTTTGATAAAAAAATAAAAGGATATGCAAGAGAAGATGCAATTTTAACTGGAATTGAGACAAGAACATCAGCACCAGTTAGATTGAATAGAAATGCTTCGCTTGAAAGTATAAATGTATGCGGACTTTATCCAACTGGAGAAGGGGCAGGATTTGCAGGCGGCATAATATCAGCGGCTGTTGACGGGATAAAGGTTGCTGAACATATAATTGAAAAATTCGATTTACCAAAATAAGATTATAAGTAACATGAATGGAATTAGTATAATCTTTTCAGAAGATGAGGAAGATATATTATATTACGTTCATGTTGTGAAATCTTATAAAAATAAATATATAAAATTGATAAGATAATAAAAATAATATTCTGAAAATTTAACATTTCCAGTAATTTTTTGTTACAATAAGGTATAAAGAAATATTCATAGCATTGATTGACACAAATTTAACAAACAATTAAATTAATTATATATAAAGTTAAAAATTATTAAAGTAGAGGTGCAGAAAATGAGTAAAAACTTTGATGAGTTATTATCAAGATTAAAAGAAGTTCCAACCAAAAAAGTGGCTGTGGCTGTAGCACAAGATGAACCAGTATTAGAAGCTATAAAAGAAGCGACAGAAAATAACATAGCAGAAGCAATATTAGTTGGAGATAAACAACAAATTCATGAGATTGCAAAGAAAATAAATTTGGATTTATCTGATTATGAAATAATGGATATTAAAGATCCAAAGAAAGCAACATTAGAAGCAGTAA
>CAURJV010000133.1:0-9350 GCA_963524945.1 uncultured Clostridium sp. | reverse complement strand
TGTGCTATGGTATGCAATTTATGGCGCATACATTGGGTGGCGAAGTTAAATCTGCTGACAACCGTGAGTTTGGTAAAACACCTACTAAAGTGGACACTACATCTCCATTGTTCAAAGGCTTGGACGAAGAACAAGTTGTGTGGATGTCTCACGTTGACTATGTAGCAAAAGTTCCTGAAGGGTTCGAAATCATTGCGCATACAAAAGATTGCCCTGTTGCATCCATGCAAAATAAAGAACGCAAATTATACGCTATGCAATATCATGCAGAAGTATTGCATACTGAACATGGTAAAGAAATGCTTCACAACTTCTTGTATGAAGTGTGTGGTTTCACAGGCACATGGACAATGGCAAACTATGCAAAAACTGCTATTGATGAAATCCGTAACACTGTAGGCGATGGTAAAGTATTGTTGGCATTGTCCGGCGGTGTAGATAGCTCCGTTGCAGCAGCTCTTATTTCTAAAGCTGTTGGCGACCAATTGACTTGTATCTTTGTTGACCATGGTTTAATGCGTAAAAACGAAGGTGACGAAGTTGAAGCAGCTTTCAAAGATTCCGGCATGCATTTCATCCGCGTCGATGCAGAAAAACGTTTCTTAGATAAATTGGCTGGTCTTGAAGATCCAGAAGCGAAACGTAAAGCTATCGGTGAAGAGTTCATCCGCGTATTCGAGGATGAAGGCCGTAAAATCGGTTCCGTTGACTTCTTAGCACAAGGTACAATCTACCCTGACGTTATCGAGTCCGGTACTGGCGAAGCTGAAGTTATTAAATCTCACCACAACGTAGGCGGCTTGCCTGCAGTTGTAGACTTCAAAGGCCTTATCGAACCATTGCGCAACCTCTTCAAAGACGAAGTACGTGAACTTGGTTCTGAATTAGGTTTGGCTGACTACCTCGTATGGCGTCAACCATTCCCAGGTCCTGGTCTTGCTATTCGCGTAATGGGCGAAATCACGAAAGACAAACTCGACATCTTGCGTGATGCGGACTACATCTTCCGTGACGAAATTGCAAAAGCTGGTCTTGATCGCGACATCAACCAATACTTTGCAGTATTAACATCTACACGTACTGTAGGCGTTATGGGTGACTTCCGTACATACGATTACACATTGGCATTGCGTGGCGTAACAACAACAGACTTCATGACTGCTGACTGGGCGCGCATCCCTTACGACGTATTGGACACAATCTCCCGTCGTATCGTAAACGAAGTACAACACATCAACCGTATCGTGTACGATATTACATCTAAACCACCTGCTACAATTGAGTGGGAATAATTTAAAGTTATAAAATTAGGCTGAACTTATTGAATATTCGAAAGTTCAGCCTTATTTTATTAGAGTGTATAATTAAACTAGTTAGCTTATGGTCAGAATTTTTTGCTAGCAAAATTAGATGCTGTTTATTTTAGATAATATGGGGAGAATACAATGTCTAATACTATTCAGGCGATTATTAATTTAATAAATAGACCACAATTGGAGCTTGTAGATTATTATAACTCCAGACATCGTGCTAACTCTGAAGGCGGTAGTCTCGAGGAGTATATAAAAGATTTATATGCAGGTACATTTAATGAAACTGATGAAAATAGGCGAAAAGAAAAAATTGGTGAAGTTTTTTCATACCTAGGTAATGATTCTAATCCACCAGATGCAATGCTTAGAGGTGGAGATGCTATTGAGGTTAAAAAAAATGAAAGTGCTAAAAAGGATATTCAATTGAATAGTTCTTATCCAAAACGTAAATTAGAATCTACCAGTTCCATGATATCCCAAGATTGTAGGAATGCAGAAGCTGGCGAATGGGTAAAGGATTTACTTTATGTTATTGGACATGTAAAAAATAAACAATTAAAATCAATATTTATGGTTTATGGTGATGACTATGCTGCTTCAAAAGATGTGTATTTAGGCGTAAAACAAAACATTAAAGAGGGTATTTTAAATACACCTGGATTAGAGTTTGTAGAAACGGAAGAGCTTGGTCGGATAAATATGATTGATTCATTATGTATTACGAGATTAAGGGTTCGAGGAATGTGGATATTACAAAATCCGTGGAAAGTATTTGAATATGTAACCTCCTTAGATACTGGAAAAGAGTTTGAATTTTGTGCAATAATTAATAAAGTAAAATATGAATCTTTTCCTGAACATGAAGTATTAGAGGAATTAGTAGGGAAAAAAGAGGGGTTAGCAATTAATGATATAGAAATTAAGGATCCAAATAATTCGAAGGCATTAATTGCAGCAAAGATGATTAGGTTTTCCATATAAGGATAGATAGCATGAAAGTAATTAGCTTGTTTAGTGGTTGTGGTGGATTAGATTTAGGCTTTGAGCAAGCAGGATTTGAGGTTCCTGTAGCAAATGAATTTGATTCAACAATATATGAAACCTTTAAGGTTAATCACCCAAATACCCATCTAGTTGAAGGGGATATTCGAAAAGTGACTCGAGAGGATATTGCACCATATATTTCTGGTGATGTAGATGGGATTATTGGAGGACCTCCATGTCAATCGTGGTCTGAGGCTGGTGCGCTTCGAGGGATTGAAGATGATAGAGGACAGTTGTTTTTTGATTATATTCGTATTTTGAATGAATTCAAACCTAAGTTTTTCTTAGCTGAAAATGTTAGTGGTATGTTAGCTAACAGACATAACGAAGCTGTGAAAAATATTTTTAAACTTTTTGAGGACGCTGGATATCAAGTTTCAATGACTTTAGTTAATGCTAAGGATTATGGTGTTGCTGAAGAAAGAAAACGTGTATTCTATATTGGGTTTAGGAAAGATTTAAATATTAAGTTTACATTTCCTAGAGGATCTACAGCCGATAATCATAAGAAATTAACTTTGAGGGATATTATTTGGGATTTACAGTATACTGCTGTTCCAGCAGGAGAAAAGAATCACCATAATCCTGAAGCGATTAATAATAATGAATATTTTATTGGCGCATTTTCACCAATTTTTATGAGTCGAAATCGAGTGAAGAGTTGGGATGAACAGGCTTATACTGTTCAGGCATCAGGTCGTCAGTGTCAATTACATCCACAAGCTCCTAAAATGATAAAAGTTGATAAAAACTTATACAAGTTCGTTGAAGGCAAAGAACATCTTTACCGAAGAATGACAATTCGAGAAGTAGCAAGAGTTCAAGGGTTTCCTGATGATTTTAAATATATTTATACTAATACTAATAATGCATATAAAATGATTGGTAATGCGGTACCTGTAAATCTTGCTTATGAGATTGCGGCTGCGATTAAACTTCATCTAGAAGGACGTGGAGATAAGGTAGTAGGGATAAAATAAATTTTATATTTAAAAATACATCTAAATTGCCTTGATTAGATTGTTATATTAAGGTCTTACTATATGAATAACGGATTGTTAGGAGTGGTATAGTTATGAAAAGTTATTTTGAGCCTACTGGTAGACTTATTATGTCAATTGGTAAAGACTTAATTAAAGACTTACCTGCAGCATTAGTTGAACTTGTAAAAAATTCGTATGATGCAGACTCTACTTATGTAAAAATAACCTTTAAAAAGAGTAATGATGAATTAAATATTATTGTTGAAGATGATGGACATGGCATGAGTCCTGATATGGTTACAGGTGCGTGGATGGTACCTTCAACAGATTATAAGTTAAAAAAGAAAGAGAGTCCTAATGGAAGAGTATATCAAGGAAGAAAAGGTATTGGTCGATATGCTGTATCGTTGTTAGGTAATAAATTAGAACTCATTACCATAAAGGATTATATCAAAACAACAGCGTTTTTTGACTGGAATGACTTTACTTCAGATAAAAAACTAAGTGAAATTCCCATCTCTATTAGTACATGTAGTACTAATGAGCATAGTGGAACTAGATTATCTATTAAAAATGAATATAATAATAATCTTGCTGATAAGATTACAGAATCTGATGTACTGAAAATTGAAAAAGAATTATCTAAACTGCTAGCAAATATAGCGGATTTTAAGATAGTGGTTTGTTATGATAATTTCTTTCCTGATAGTACTAAAAATACAACTAAAGTGATTTCACAACTTGAATTTGATGATGCTTGGCATTATAGATTGACAGGAAAAATTAATTCAGACTTTAGTTATGAATTAGCATATTATAATTTTTATACAAAAGAAGATAAATTATTCAAAGGTAGTTTTGCAGATGATAAAATTGTAAATGAAAATTTAGCATCTTGTGGTGATTTATATATTGATTATAGGGTTTATGATAAAGATCCATTTGGTATAGAAGTAATCATGAATTTTATAAATGGAAATCAGAATACAAAACTATCTAAAACAGATGTAAAGAATTTACTAATAGATCAATCTGGTATAAGTATATATAGAAATGATTTTAGAATAAGACCATATGGGGATAAAGGGTTTGATTGGTTAAATTTAGACTCTAAAAGGGTTCAGAATCCTAGTATGTCTATTGGCTCGGAACAAATTAATGGCAGGATTAGTATAGAGTCCGAAGAACAATCGGGATTAAAAGAAAAGAGTGCAAGAGATGGTCTATATGAAAATGCAAATTATTTTGTATTACAGAGAATTGCAGATTTAAGCCTTAATTTATTACAAAGAGAACGATTTAACTATAGACAAAAAAAGACAAAGAAAAAAAATCGTCCAATAGATAAGCTTTTTGATTTTACTCATATTAATGAGAAAATGGAAAAAGCGGTAGAGAAGGCATATAAGAATATAAAAAAATATCCTGATAAAACTGAGGAACAGATTAAACTCTTAAATCAAGAAATTAGTAAAGAAATAGAAATATTAGAGAAGGAGAAGACAGAAGAATTTTTAGAGGTAAAGGAAACTATAGCAATATATCAAAAACATACAACATTAGGTAATGTAATAAGTGTTGTGTTGCATGAAGGACGAAAACCATTATCTTGGTATACAAATAAGTTACCACAAATGAATCGCAAGCTTAAAAAATTTGAAAGTGAAAAAAATATTAGTTCTATAGTATATAATGACTTAGCTAATGATATAGATAAACTAAACCATGAGGCTAAGCAAATGAGTGAATTTTTTAGGCGCTTAGATCCATTAGCATCTAATAAGCGAAAGAAAAAAAGAAAAGTAAATGTTAGTGAAAAAGTTTATTCAGTAGTAGGTATATTTGAATCAACAATTGAAGCTAAGAATATTAAGGTTGAATATGATATGGATCAAACTATTATGCTAGATATAATAGAAGAAGATTTATATATGGCATTAACCAATATCATAGATAATGCTATGTTTTGGGTACAATATACTAAGTATGATGAAAAAATAATTAGTATTAAACTGTATAGTAACTTTAATAATGTAACCATAGAAGTTCATGATAATGGACCTGGTATTCCTACAGAAGATATTCTTGATAATCTTTTGTTTATACCAGGATATTCAAGGAAAAATATGGTATTAGAAGAAAATGGGACTGGCTTAGGCCTTTCCATTGCTGGAGAGGCTATACAACGAAATAATGGTATTTTAGAGGTTGTAGATTCTGAGGTAGGTGCATTCTTTAGAATTAGTTTCCAGAAGGGAGATAGGAGTTTCTAATGAATAATATAGACTTTTTATTGATTGATGATGATCTGAATCAGGAAAAATTATTTATAGAAGCTATAGAGGAAATAAGTGAATCTAAGAAGTCTAATATAACATATAAAGTAGTCAAAACGCCTGAGGAAGCTATGACCGAATTATATCAAAATTGTTTTAGAGCAATAATAATAGATTTAAAATTAAAAAATGAGGATGATTCAGTTGACTCTGATGAAGAAATCTCAGGCAATATTTTGCTAAAAAAAATAATAGAAAAAGAAATTGTTCCTATTGTAGTAATAACTGGCTTCCCTGAGAAGATAAGTGATGATATTGATACGGATATAGTCAAAGTTTATCCAAAAGAAGTTGTTTTATATAATGTGATTAATGATCTAATCGAAAAATACAGTAATTCAGTTTTTAAAATTTTTGGATCTAGAGGTAAAATAAATGAGGATATAAAAGAGTTGTTTTGGAAGGTAATGCCTAATTATTTTGTTGGTGGTAATGGAGACATATCACAATTACCTTCGGATAAACAGGAGAAAGTAATAGTACGATATATTTCTAGTTGGTTTTCTAATAAATATATGTTTGAAGATAAATATCTTGATGTAGATCCAATAGAGATGTATATGTTTCCAAATCCTATTGAACAAGTATGTACATGTGATATTTTTCAAAAAATGATAGATGATAATTCTTTTGAACACTATATAGTATTAACACCTTCATGTGATTTAGCAAATAAAAAAGTAGATGAAGTTTTATTATGTAAAATTAAAAAGTATGATGATGTACACTCATTTAAAAACAAATTAGATGCCTATAATAATTTAGAAAATAAAACATCTAATAAGGCAATTAAAAAGAAGGAAGATTTATCTAAATGGTTTAGAAATTCTGATTCTGAGTCGTTACGATATCATTTTTTACCAAAAATAAGTCAATTCTCTGGCGGATTTGTAGATTTTCGAGCTATTATTACTCTTGAATATGATAATGAAAGTGGAAAAATTAAGGATGAAACATATACTAAAGTTGGGGTAATAACGGAAAGCTTTAAAAGGGATATAATTTCAAGATTTAGTTCGTATTATCATAGACAAGGTCAACCGGAATTTAACTGTGAAAGTGTTTTGAGTCATTTGTAATTAAAACTGTGAAGAGAGGAGGTGTGGTTATGCTGAATATAATTGATGTATTTTCTGGTGCAGGAGGTCTTACAGAGGGCTTTAGGGATCACACTCAATTTAAATTCATTTGTCATATAGAAATGGATAAGGCCGCTTGTGCCTCTTTAGAATTACGAAATATATATTATTATCTCAAAAAAATAAATAACCTATCTCCATATTTTGAATATATACAGGGGAAGAGCTCAAAAGAGAAATTGTACTCTATAGTGCCTAACGAAATTACAAGTGATATTTTATCTCTAGAAATAAGTGAATCTACTTTATCATCAATATTTGATTTTATAGATAATAGGTTGGGAGCAGATGCTTTAGATGGAATTATTGGCGGACCACCTTGTCAAGCATATTCTATTATTGGAAGAGCTAATAATAAAAAGAAAAAAACATCAGATACTAGGATTTATTTATATAAATATTATTTAGATTTTTGTAATAGATATAAACCTAAGTTCTTTGTGTTTGAAAATGTTAAAGGTTTGCTTTCTTTTAAGGATATATCTGGAGAATTATTACTCGATAAAATAATTCGTGAGTTTGATTCTATTGGATATACTATTGATTATAAGTTAATTAATACTTTAGATTTTGGTGTTCCACAAAAAAGAGAACGTGTAATTATAGTGGGGTATAGGAAAGATTTAATACTTAATAAATCCTTTTTTGAATGTCTGTATAAACATACTGAGGCTAGTCCGAATTTAAAAGAGTTATTTGACGATCTACCTAGCATAAAAGCTGGGAAAAGCTCGAAGAAATATCGTTATGATAACAAAAGTAAGTTTGTTAAGAAATATATTCGGAGTAAAGATGATGTTTTAACTCAGCATATTGCAAGACCACATAACGAAAATGATTTAAGAATCTATAAATTAGTATTGAATGCTAAAAAAAGAGGGAAAAGTTTAAGGTATAATGATATACCAATAGAGCTTCAGACGCACTCTAATACAACTTCCTTTCTAGATAGATATAAAGCTTTAGACTATGATTCAGTAAGTCATACTATTGTTGCCCACATATCTAAAGATGGACACTATTATATTCATCCTGACTTGAGACAAAATCGATCTATAAGTGTAAGAGAGGCTGCAAGGATCCAAGGTTTTCCTGATAGTTTTTATTTTGAATCATCACGTACTACAGCGTTTAGACAAATTGGTAATGCAGTTCCACCTATATTATCATTCAAAATAGCATCAGCAATATTAGATTTTTTAGAGTAGAGAATGACAATGTTGTTAGTTTATAAAATTTAATCTGTTAAAGTGGAGAATATATGATTTCGTTTAAAGAATTATGTGAATCCGAAGTAGACCTTGTAATAGATGAAATTTATGAGGGTGGAGAGGTTGGTAATATATCAGATGATGTCTTGACTAAGTTGATGAATGTACAAAATGCTGGAGGATTTAGGTTTAGAAATATTTTGAATAGTACAGATAAAGCATATATTGTCTTGTACTCTTCAAATGAAGATATAGATTGGCCTGATGTATTAGAAGCAGAGACTGGAAAGTTTAAGTATTATGGTGATAATAAAAGACCTGGAGATAAAGTAGATTCTAAGAAGGGTAATCTAATATTAGAAGCTATATTTAATGAGGAAAATCGTAATAGTATTCCACCAGTTTTTATTTTTATGAAGAATCCTACAGTATCAAGTAATCGGAGTGTTAAATTTTTGGGCTTAGCTGTTCCAGAAGATTATCACTTAGGAAAGGATAATTCATTAAAAGCGATTTGGAGAACTTCAAATGGTGAAAGATTTATAAATTATGAGGCTCATTTTACAATTTTAAATACAAAATCTATTAATCGAGAGTGGCTAAGATGCTTAATAAATGGAGATTCTTTAAACTCTAGCTTTGCACCTGACTCTTGGATTAAGTATGTAAGATATGGTTTAACAGAAGATATTATTTTACGGGCTCCAAAGAATAAAGAATATAGATCAAAAAATGAACAATTACCCTCAACCAATAAAGAACTTAAAAAACTAGATTTTATATACGAATATTACAAAAATGATCCTTATAAATTTGAATACTTTGCTGCCAAGTTAGTTGGTTTAATGGATAATAATTTTTTGAATTTTAACATTACGCGAGCTGTTAGAGATGGAGGTATAGATGCAATAGGTGAGTATCGATTGGGGCACAAAAATAACTCCATAAAATTAAGATGTGCATTAGAGGCTAAATGCTATCAAAGAGATAATTCTAATGGGGTAAAACTATTATCTAGACTAATATCTAGATTGAAATATAGGGACTTTGGGATTTTTGTTACAACATCTTATGTTTCTGAACAGGCATATAAAGAGTTATTGGAGGATGGTCATCCTGTAATTATTATATCTGGAAGAGATATAGTAGAAATATTAACCAATAATCGAATAAATACAGAAGAATCGCTTTTGAATTTTATGGATACAATTGATTATTTATAAATATTTGGAGTTTAATTATTAAAATATTATAGATATAATCAGGTGAATCAAGACTTTAAAATCATTTAGTGGTTAATAAAAAGCATATAGCTTGAAATATT
>CAURJV010000132.1:0-9439 GCA_963524945.1 uncultured Clostridium sp. | reverse complement strand
ACGAAACGTAACAGATTTACAGTCTGCCCCCTTTGGCCACTCGGGAATTCCTCCAAATTATTATTTATATCTTGTTGCCTCATTTATCGATCAACAATGACTAGTATATCGGTAAAGCGATTTTATTTCAACTCTAATATATACCCATATAAGCAATTTAAATCTACATTACTCTCTATTTCTACAATATGCTCTTATTTAATATAGTAACTTTAATTATTTTTTATTCTTTTATTAATCTCTTGTATATCTAAAAAAGAAGATGTTATTTCTTCAACTTTCTTATAATCTTCTGTTGTTAATCTCTTTTTTAAAAGTTTAAATACTTCTATTAGATCTTCATTCTCATTAGTATCCTCATAGTATTCTTTTATTTTTCCTATATCGAATGCAGATAACTTTTTTATTATCTTTTCAAGTTCTTTTTTATTATCAGTCGATAATTGATCCAGCGCTTTTTCTTTATTCACTTTATATAACGACTTTGAATATGAAACAGTTTCTTGGATGCTAACTTCTCTTGCGTCATTTGCATTTTGAGGTTGCCAATATAGTAAAAAATACATATTTATTATTATTGTAGGAACTAAAACTAAATACATTAAACACTTTTTCATAAACTCCTCCTTATTTACTATTAATTTCCAAAAAGCATTTTTTTATACTATATTTTATTGATTACTCATATATATATTTTATAAAGGAGGTATATGTCCCTTGAGCAAGCCAGATATTAAACTCAATCTTAACTCTTATTATAATTTAGCTCTAGAAGTTAAAAAATTTATATCAAAAGACACTATAATAGTTTGTATTGGTACTGACAAATGTATTGGGGATTGCTTAGGTCCTCTAGTTGGATCTATACTAACAGAAAATTTTTTCCCTTTACCTGTTTATGGAACTTTATCTTCTCCAATTCATGCTTTAAACATAGATGAGCGTTTAAATGAAATATATAGTAATCATCCTAATGCATCAATAATTGGTGTTGATGCTTGTTTAGGTGACGAAGGTGATATTGGTGAAATTCGTATAAGGGACTATGCAATACATCCTGGTAAAGGAGTCGGAAAAGAACTTCCCGAGGTAGGAATCGCTTCAGTTATAGGCATCGTAGATTCTAGTGATAATGCCGAATTCTTCTTTTCGCGTAGCATAAGGCTCTCATTCATTATGGATATGGCTAAAATTATATCCAAAATATTTATTGATGCTTATAATTTAAGCCATGGAAAATATCCTGGAATTTAATCATTTTATAATTATCATCAAAAAATAGCAGTCAACAGTAAAATTACTAGTGACTGCTATTTATAAAGCTATTCTATAAGAACTATTTGCTGAGAATTAACTTGACTATCTAATTTATCTATATAATTAAGCACTTTGCCTGTACCATTCGCAACACATTCAACTGAATTCTCAGCTATAGTCGCTACTACGCCAGTCTTAAACTCTATGAGTTTATCTAACCCATGTATTAAAGCTCCCCCACCAGTCATTAATATTCCTCGTTCTATTATATCCGAGGCTAATTCAGGCGGTGTTCTTTCTAATACCTTTTTTACAGTATCAACTATTATTTCCACAGGCTCTTTTATTGCATTTCGTATCTCTTCTGTTGTAATTTCTATTTCATCTGGTAATCCTGTAATGAGATTTCTACCTTTCATCATACAAGTTAAATTTCTAGAGTTTTTAAATGCTGATCCAATATTTATTTTTAAATCTTCAGCCGTTTTCTCACCTATCATTAATTTATATTCATTACGTACATATTTTATTATAGCTTCATCGAACTTGTCTCCTGCTACCTTTATTGACTCTCTTTCTACCACTCCACCTAATGAGATAACAGCAATATCGCAGGTACCTCCTCCAATATCCACTACCATACATCCATTTGGTTTAGTGATATCTAATCCTGCTCCAATAGCTGCTGCTAGCGGTTCTTCAATTAAATGAACTGTTTTTGCTCCTGAATTCATAGCTGCATCAATAACAGCTCTCTTTTCTACTTCTGTAGCTTGAGATGGTACACAAACAATTACTTTCGGTGCGCTCACACTTCTCTTTCCGCACGCTTTTTTTATAAATTCCTTTAGCATTTTTTGTGTTATATCGTAATCAGAAATGACTCCATCTCTCAATGGCCTTACTGCAACAATATTTCCTGGGGTTCTACCTATCATTTTCCTCGCTTCTTCCCCTATAGCTAACAATTTATTATTATTTTTGTTTATAGCTACAACAGAAGGTTCTTTTAATATTACCCCTTTACCTTTTACGTAAACTAGTACAGTTGCCGTTCCTAAGTCAATTGCAAGGTCTATCCCCGTTCTCCAAAAGCACATTTTTTATTCACTCCTATAATACATATTAATACCTATATTTACATAATTCTACTAATAATATATTATAGACTTAATCCTACTAAGATTCAATAATTTTATATTTCATTTTTGTAGCTTCGCCGCCTCTAATGTGTCGTTCTGACTTATTTAATTCCAAAATTGAATGAGTTTCTTGTGCAATTTCAGGATTGATTTTTAGAAGCCTTTCTGTCATATCCTTATGGATTGTACTCTTGCTAACTCCAAAAACCTTAGCTGTTTTTCTTATTGTAGCTTTTGAATCTATGATATATCTTGCAACATCTAAAACTCTTTCTTCAATATAGTCTTTCAAAATACCACTTCCTTGATTTTATCATTTTATTATCATTTATTTTTGATTTATTAGTCATTTATTCTTACAAAAAAACAAATGACTAATATATATTTGCATAAAACTTTATTTAGATTTTAAATTGAAATATTTTTCTGGGTTAACTTGTTCTCCATTAGCATCAATTACTTGCAAATTTAAAAATTCTCCAAATACATCTTTACTAAATACTTTTGCGCTGTCTCCTACTTTTGCAATAACTTGATTTGCTTTAACCTTATCTCCTTTTTTTACAGATAAGTTTGCATCAAGATTTCCATATCTTGTTTTTAAACCGTTAGCATGTTTAATTACTACTACAACGCCTTCCTCAACACCAGAATTTTCTGCAACTTCTACAACACCATCTGCTGCAGCCTTTACTTCTGAGCCTATTGTTGCTTGTAGATTTATACCTCTAATAGTTCTGAAAACTCCTTCTTCCATCTTAACTGGTGTAGGATAAGTATATTTCCTACTTTCTACTCCATCTATAGGATTTATAAAAGTTACTGTATTATTTGTAGATACCGATGCAGCTTTTTCGGTTTTTGTTTTATCTGTATTGTCTTTATCTTTATCACTGTTATTTTGAACATTCTCTACTCTTTCAGCATTTTGAACTGAATTGCTAGCATTTCCAGAATTCATTGTTAGATCTTTATTTACGTCTTCTGTTTTATTGACTTGATTTTTGCTGTTGAGCATTTTATAAGAAATAGTTCCAACAGTTACTACAATACAGAGACATAGGAATAAAGCGATATAAAATCCCTCCTTCCTAAATAAGTTTTTAAGTCTTTCTTTTAAATTTTTGTCCAATATGAACACCTCCAATTGTTATAGTTCCCTTTTTATGAAAAATAATACATAAATTTGCTTTTTTATCATGCATTATTTACATTTAAAGGTATTTTAAAATTTACTTTTATGAATATATATCTAATGCTAAGAAATGCATATAAATTAGTTACTAAGCAATAGATATATATATTAGAGCGTTAAACTCTAATTAAGAAGTTCTACTTTATAATTTCTGTTTTAAGTAGTGTTGTTCTAAATTATGTCCATCTCTTTTTTTTTTAAACATAGGTATACAAAAATGTAATTAATTGGTGATAATAATTTATCTCTTAATTTTATAAACAAAAATATAAAGAGGATACTTGCTTATTTTTTAATAACAAGTATCCTCTTTAATTTCATTTAATTATTTATATAAAAGCACATTAGACTTATACTAAGTCTAATTTCAGCACTATACTCCTAGTTGTAATTTATTTCTTGAATTTCAACTCCACTATAATAATGTTTGAGAATTTCATCATACTTCGATCCACTCTTTGCCATTGCATTAGCTCCCCATTGACTCATCCCTACACCATGACCATAACCCTTACAGTTAACTTTTACAGAATCTTGTTGGAAGTCCAATGTGAAATTGGTTGAATTTAAATTAAACAATTCTCTAAATTCAGTTCCTCTAACAGTTTCATTCCCTATTTTTATTTCCTTTACACTTCCAGCTTCTGTAAAGCTTAATATCTTAATTAATGATGACAAATTACTTTTATTAGCATTAGCACCTTTATATTTGGAATTAATTTTATTTATAAAATCGTTTATAGGAATTTGTGTGCTTGTCTTATATTTAGGTGCAATTTCTTCACCTTTACTATCTTCCGATTTTAAGTATGGTACATCCATAGAAAATACATCTTTTGCATCTTCAGTCTTACCAGAACTAGTTGCAAAAAATTGAGGATATTCTAACACTGAACCATTATAGGTAAGAACTTGTCCTTTTGTATCCATAACTGCTTTCTGTATCTTCTCCCAATTGCCTTCCGCTTCACTTTTACTCCATTTAGATATCCTATCATTCTTACTCATATATACTTGACAGTGAGTTGTATCACAAATTTCAGCTCCTTTCTCTTTTTCGTCTTTATTAGGATTATTTCTTTTACTCATATAAAACGTTCTTGCTGCAACTGCCTGAGCCTTTAACGCTTCCTCATCAAAATTAGCTGGAACCTCACTCGCAACTACCCCCATTATATAATCCTCTAAATCTATTTCCTCAACTCTATCTTCCGATCTATGATAAAGCTTAACTTTTCCATTAGAAGGAAATGTTATTTTTGAACTCTTCATTATATCTTTATCGCTCAAGTTAAATGAATCAATTTTCCCTTTACCATTTTCTAAAAAAAACATCGGCAACGCTATTAATATAGTAAAAATAATCAAAGTCATAGCTGCAATTATTTTCACATTATTGCTAATCTTTATACTTGTAGTCCTAGCATTAATTATCTTCATACTCTACCTCCCAAAGCTTGCACTCTAAAGTATATTGTCTTAGTTTTATAATTATGATAATTATGTTAACTTTAAGCTGCTTAAATTCAGATTAGTTAATTTCAATATGGTCATATATAAGGTTTTAGTACTAAATAAATTTAAATCAAAAAAAGCATAATTAGGGATAAGACAAATAAATTTCATGTAAATCTTTTGATAAAATTCACTAAGAAAATTTTTTATGCCTCTGTCATAACTACAATCCCTAATTATGCACGTAAATAATTTATATATTTACTCTATATATGTCTGCTCCTAAATTTCTAAATTTCTCTTCAATACTGACATATCCTCTATCAATATGATAAACATCATTTATTACTGTTTGACCATCTGCCACCAATCCACTTAGTATCATTGCTGCCCCAGCTCTTAAATCAGTTGCTTTAACTTCACAACCTGTGAGCTTTGGCATCCCCTCAATTATAGCAGTTCTTCCATCAATCTTGATGTTAGCTCCCATCCTTTGCAATTCAGGGACATGCATAAACCTATTTTCAAAAACTGTTTCTGTAATAACGCTAACACCTTCGACAATAGACAATAAACTCATCATTTGAGCTTGCATATCGGTTGGAAAACCTGGATAAGGAAGTGTCTTTATATCTAAAGGCTTCTTATTCCCTCTTCCATCTACTATAATGGAGTAATCCTTATAATCACTAAATTTTATACCACATTCTCTTAATTTTTCTATTACAGGTCGCAAATGTTCTTCATTAACTCCATTGATTTTTATTTTACTATTTGTAATCGCTGCTGCTATCATGAATGTCCCTGCTTCTATTCTGTCATATATAGGTGTATAACTAATTCCTTTTAAATTTTTAACACCAGTTATAGTTATTTTTCCAAATCCTGCTCCTTCTATTTTAGCACCCATCTTAGTTAAGAACTGTGCTAGATCCCAAATTTCTGGTTCTTCTGCTGCATTCTCTATTATAGTCGTTCCTTCAGCAAATACAGACGCCATCATAATATTTTCAGTGGCACCAACAGATGGAAAATCAAGATAAATTCTGTTGCCCACCATTTTCTTTGCCCTCACTTCTACAAAACCATGACCTATTACAACATCTGCTCCAAGCAATTTAAATCCTTTAAGATGTAAGTCAATTGGTCTACTGCCTATGTTACATCCACCTGGCAATGATAATTTGCAATATCCAAATCTAGCAAGCATAGGTCCCATAATCAAAAATGATGCTCTCATCTTCCTCATAAGTTCTTCATTAGCATCCATTTCCACTATATTCTTTGTATTTATTGTTAATCTATCATTTACATTTGAAATATTAACATCACAGTTTAATTCGCTTAATAACTTACAAATAACCTCAACGTCCTCTAACTTAGGTGTATTCTCAATAATTATAGGTTCAGGGCACAATATAGTTGCTGCAATTATTGGTAAAACTGAATTTTTTGCACAACTTATATCAACTTCACCTCTAAGTTCTTTTACACCTTTAACTACTATTTTCTCCATATTATCCTCCATAATGAATTGTTAAGCATATGAAAAATAACTGTCCAAAATATTACATATATCCAACTTCAGGTGAAATCAACAAAACCTTGCTATTAAACAAGTTTGTAATACATCTGAAGCAAAATAAAGAGTTATATCGAAAAGTTTTTTCAATATGTCTTAATATGTTGTAAATATTATTGGCGTACCAATTATTATACGTGAACCAGTATCATAATCAACTAGTGCAAAATTAATCTTTTCTCCATTGTTTAAATATCCTGTTCCTGAATATCCATTACTTATTTTTATAAGTTGCGTTTTTCTTATGTTATATTCACTGACTAATCTATTTGTAAAATAATTATTATCTAGTCCTTTTTCTTTGCCTTCATAATAAAGAAAATATTGTATGTCCTCTAATTCTGAATCTTCTATATTCTTAAGTATATTTTTTAAATACTTTGTCCCATATTTAGAATTCTTGTTTGTTAGTATAATTTCAACATAACTATATACATCTTCACGCCATATTTTTATATTAATATCAAAATCACTATTAAACGCTTCAAATTCATCATTTCCATTCTCTTTATACGCAAGATCTGCATCTCTAAGCAAGTTTTCCTTTATTCTATAAGATTCATTTAAAATATCATTCTGTGTTTTGTATTGAAGCTTTACACCATTTTCTTGAAACTCGCTTATATTTTTCATTTTTATTTCTAGAGTATTAAATGAATTTTGAGCACTGACTATATCATTAGAAATAGCACCTATATTAAAAAAAGATAATAATATAAAAATTACTATACTCATTTTTATATTCATAATTAAGTCCCCCTTATTTTATCTTCTTAATTATGGCCATCTCCTTTGACTTTTATTCCCTTTTCTGTTCAACTATATAATATATAATATAGATTTCTTAAAATTTTGTGATAGATTGTCAATATCTAGAATAAAAAAAATAAAGTGTAGCATCTTTATACGGATATTCACCTATATAAAAGATGCTACACTTTAATTTATCGTAACATTACCTATTAGATTTTTTTAGAGCTAATCTTTGCTTTGCTCTAAAGAATGCTGCTTCTGCTCTTCCTTTATTGTAGTTTTCAGAATTTTTTAATCTATCTTCTGCTCTTCTAAGAGCTCGTTCTGCTCTTACCTCATCAATATCTTCTTCAAACTCAGCAGCATCACTACTTATAATCATTTCGTTATTACTAACCTGAACAAGTGATTTAGAAATAAATAGCTCTTCATCATTTCCTTTAGCATCTTTGAATTTCGCGATGCAAGGTATAGTGCTAGATATTACACTTTGATGATTTGCAAGTACTTGAAATTCTCCATCTGCACTCTTTAAAGTTACTTTTTCTACTTGATCATTATAGACTTCACGACCAGGTGTTATAATTTTTAGTAAAAAGGTATTAGCCATAATTGCTCATCCCCTTTATCCTAATTTTTTTGCTTTTTCTATAACGTCATCTATAGTTCCTGCAAATAAGAAAGCTGATTCTGGCAACTCATCGTACTTACCTTCAAGAATTTCTCTAAATCCTCTTACTGTTTCTTTTACTGAAACATATTTACCTTTTAATCCTGTAAATTGTTCACCGACTGTAAATGGTTGAGATAAGAATCTTTGTATTCTTCTTGCTCTAGCAACAACTGCCTTATCTTCATCTCCTAATTCATCCACACCTAAGATAGCTATGATATCTTGTAACTGCTTATATTTTTCAAGAACGTGTTTAACATCTGCAGCTACTTTGTAGTGTTCTTCACCAACTATTCTTGGATCAAGAATTCTTGAAGTTGATTCTAGTGGATCAACGGCTGGATATATACCAAGTTCTGCTATACTTCTAGATAAAACTGTTGTCGCATCTAGATGTGCGAATGTTGTCGCTGGTGCTGGGTCAGTTAAGTCATCAGCTGGAACATATACAGCTTGAACTGATGTAATAGAACCATTAACTGTTGATGTGATTCTTTCCTGAAGTGCACCCATTTCAGTTGCAAGTGTTGGCTGATATCCAACGGCTGAAGGTGTTCTTCCAAGTAGTGCTGAAACTTCTGAACCTGCTTGAGTATATCTAAATATGTTATCTATGAATAATAACACGTCTTGACCTTTATCTCTAAAGTATTCAGCCATAGTAAGTCCAGTTAATGCAACTCTCATTCTGGCACCTGGTGGTTCATTCATTTGCCCGAATACTAATGCTGTCTTATCAATAACTCCTGATTCTTTCATTTCATAGTATAAATCATTACCTTCTCTTGATCTTTCACCAACTCCAGTAAATACTGATAATCCACCATGTTGTTTAGCTATATTGTTTATTAATTCTTGGATTAATACTGTTTTACCAACTCCAGCTCCTCCAAATAGACCTATCTTACCACCTCTTTGATATGGTGCAAGTAAGTCTACGACCTTGATTCCAGTTTCAAACATTTCAGGCTCAACTGATTGATCTTTAAAACTTGGTGCTGGTCTATGAATTGGGTATTCTTGTTTTACTTCAATATCACCGCATCTATCAATAGGCTTTCCTAATACATTAAATAATCTTCCTAATACTTCTTCACCAACTGGAACAGAAATAGGTGCTCCTGTATCAACAGCATCCATTCCTCTCTTTAACCCTTCTGTAGCTGACATAGCTATTGTTCTAACTATATCGTCTCCAACGTGTTGTTCAACTTCTGCTACTAATTCATGATCTCCCGCCTTAATAACAATGGCATTATATAAATCTGGGAGAAAATCTGAATCAAACTTTATATCTATTACCGGTCCAATTACTTGAACTACTTTTCCCATCTTTCCAGGCATAAGATACCTCCTTACTAATTTTGAGCTGCTGCTCCTCC
>CAURJV010000131.1:0-9637 GCA_963524945.1 uncultured Clostridium sp. | reverse complement strand
CATAAACATGCACCATTACATTTGTTTCAGCATCACGTTCAGAGTGACAGTTACCCGCCACATGGCTACGAGAATCGATAACAACAGCCTTATAACCTTTCTCTGCTAATTCACGAGCGATAACGGCATTTGAGAAACCTGCGCCGACTAATAAGAATTTTTTCATTATATTCACCTTATTTAAGATTTAATCATAAAAGTACGATATAAACGCAGAGCGTTTGCAAGCATAGCATCTTGTCTATGGGGTTTATCATAATGTAATGGAATCATTGATAAAAATAATAAAATTGTTGGAGCTATAATATCTTCATGTTGAATATTTGGTATTACTAATTGTTTCATGAAAACAGCTTGTATTTTTTCTAAACGAGCATCTAAGTTAAACGTTAATTTAACACCAATATCATTGTTTTTTTCTAAATTAAATGAATCCGCAATGATAAAATCATATAACCCAATAAAAGAATGACAAAGTTTAGCTAAATCATAACTTTGATTTCCATAAATTGTTAATTCTTGATGAATATTTAATCCTCTAGGATCTATGACCTTTATTGAATTACTACGAGAGTCATACATTATATTACTAAAACATAAATCACCATGAACTACAGACGGTATTATAGGAAGTGCTAATGCTTTATTTACACAGTCTTCCGCAATCTGCCATAAAGAAGGTAAGTCAGTACCATCATAACGAGTCGGCTTATATAAGTCTAGACCTACTTGCTTCGCATATGCCATCAAACGCTCGTATGTTTTATCTGCATAAAGTGCGGTAGAATCCTGATTGATTTTTTCAAGAAGCTCCTCATTTCCTCTAAGAAAATATTTTCTTGATTCACTCATATAAAATGAGATCAATCCTAAAACTTTCTCCCAAAAAATTACCGGATTTCTTCCATGCACAAAAATTTCATTCAATGGAAGTATTGGTAAATACTCTGTTTCATAAAACGGACTATCTTGTTCTGTTTTACCAACTTGAATAAGCTGTGGAGTAAATCTTTTTAATCCCGCGGGTAAAGCTCTAAACCAATTTGCTTCAGCTTCAATTTTTCGTGGCGGTGAGCCCGATTTCCACACAACACCGTCCTCTATTTTTAATGAATTAAATGCTCGTTGGGTTGTTATAAGTGAACGCGATTTAAAGTAGGTATTAATATGTCCAAAGTCGTACCACGATGATACATCTTCGTATTCAATACCATTTTCTTCTTCATAAATATTTACGGCTTGGGCAAAATCACCTTGAGATAAGGCTAAAGCCCTTACAAATGCCTTAGGATTGCTAAAGGAAAAAAAACCACACCACACTGCATTATACTTTTCATTAAATTGCCAGATATAATCATCTTCCGCTTTTGCTAAAGCAATGCAATTTTCATTTTGAGGAAATGAGCCTAACAGCGTGTCTCCATGAAGTAAACGTAAAGGTTCATTATTATCCCCGATAGTATTCAAAACATAAAGAAGAGCCATTCCTAACGAAATTCCATCTTGAACAAAAATAGGCTCTATATTTAGCTCATCTAGCAGCAATGATTCTTCTATACTTAATGCATAAGTACTTGGTAAAGAAACCACTATTTTAATATCTTCTGAAAACTGCTCGCGAAGTGAACTAATCTGATGAGTTAATAATTTCTTATTACCTATAGGTAAAAAAACCGGGGGGATTGCACCAAATTCATTACGAAATTCAGCATTAACATAGGCCGCAGAATTAATTAGAATCATATTCACCATCCATTTTTGTCAATTTACGGATTTCATCATAACTCATAGAACTAAATTCATCTGGACGAATTGCACGATCATCGACATAAAAACCATCATGTCCACACCACGGCTTACCAACATAAATTTCATCATAAGGTACATTATGACGCTCTAACCAATCAATAATTATAGGTAATGTATTAACATTAATTTTTCCAACATTACCTTCATAGGTTCTCATATTACGACTAGAACTAATAATTATCTCAAAGCCTTGGGCTTTATATTCTTTTAATTTTTCAATAACTGAAGCAATGGGCTTAGCATTCTTATAATCACCATCTTCAGTTAAGGTGATGGTATTATCTAGATCCATGATAAGTCGTTTCATATTAAGCATCCTCTTTTAATAATTGTTGGTATTCATCTGGAGTTCCACAGAATAAGATACGTTCATTTTCAATTAAATCATAGAAGACTATAGAACCAACTTCGATTAAATCATTATAAAGTGGCGCAATATAATACTCATTCTTTGCTGTCTTTCGATTTTCTTTTGCAGAAAGAAATAATCTCTCAAATACTGACTTTCTCTTAAAATAATAAAGGCCATCACTGCATAAATCAGAAATCCGCTCTTTTTCAGTCGTGCGGATTACCTTTTTAGAATTCTCTTCTGCTAACGCAAAAGACCAATGCTCTCCTTCACCTTTAAAAACCTCTAAATAACCATCACAGTCATTCACCCACTCAGGTTTAACAAAATCAATTATGCGAGAATCAATATTAAAAACATAAATCTCTTCATCATGATCGAGCTTATTAATTCCTTGGTATACCGTATCTGCCTGTCCGAGTGTTTCTTCGGGCAAACAAACTAATTCGTAATCCAAGATACCAAGCTCAACTATCGCTTTCTCTAAGAATTGTTTAGTGTCATAAACATCTCGATAAATAAAAACAAACTTATCAGTTTTAAAATATCGCTCAAATGAGCGAACTGACCAAGAAAAAACAGTTTCACCGTTTAAATCTAATTGATATTTTGGTTTTGTATAACCTGCTTTAAAAAAACGGGAACTTAGTCCCGCCATTGGAATAATAAACATATACACTTACACTCTTATTAAGTAATTTTAAAATAACTACTAGCCTTTTTCATAATATCTGTGCTTCTGTTCTCTACCATAAAATAAACTATTGTAGAAATCAAAATTACTATAGAAATGAATACCACTAAATTAATATATCCCTTTAACGAGAAATCAAACTTCATACCTAGTAATGACTGCATAACATATTGAACAGAATAATGCATTAAGTATATTGAATAACTAATTTTCCCCAAAAACACTAATACCCTTAAATTCAGCAATCTATTTAATAGAGTATCAAACTGCATAAATGAAATAGATATTGCCACCAAAATAAATATTAACGCTAAAAAGTCATTATAATTATGTTGATTCGAAAACATAATATAAAAAAACACAGCACAAGACATCATCTGCAAGAAAGAATAAATCACCATCTGCTTTCTTTTCTTATTGTCTAGACTTATTTTTATCGGCTCTAGCCATCTATAAATAATAACGCCTAGGCTAAAACCAGCTAAACATCTAAGCATTCCAGAGTTCATATACATTATATATTCATTATGAACACCTAATCTGCCAAACGTAACAAACAATATAGAATAAATAAAAATAGATATAAGAATAATTAATGGAATTGATAGTTTTCTTAGCCAAATAAAGAAAATTAAATTAACCCACAACTCACAAGATACAGACCAAGAGGCACCATTCCAATATTGATGATGGGGATGAAATCCTAGACCATTAATAAAAAGTACCTGTTGAATAAACGTAAAAAATATACCATCCTTATAATAATCTGCTGGAAACTGCCAAGAAAAAGATGTTAATAAATCTCCATTTTTTGGATAATGCACAAAGAATACAGTGCTAAGAAATAAAAAAAGCAAGATTATAAGTGAGAATAAATGTAACGGGTATAAGCGATATAATCTCTTTATGAAAAACTCAGTTGAACTCATTTCTTTATCAAAGTAAGATTTCTGTATTACTATACCGGAAAGTATAAAAAAGAAATCAACTGCTAGCTCTGCAGAAACGAAATTATTTGGTACGGTGTAATGAAATATGGCAACTAAAAGTGCCATAATTCCACGCCAAGAGTCTAATTCAATAATATGTTTACTTTTCATTTTGACTACTAAATAATTTATCCCAAGAAGCATTTTCTTTTGAATGCTCTCTAAACTCTAATAATTTAGAACGATAAGATTCAATATTACGTATCAAATGAATATAATTTTTAACAAATCTAATGGCCAATCGAATACTTTTACCTCTTTGTAAAGTGGCCTCTTCCATTGTTCGATTCAATGTATTGAATAATCTTACTTTTTTACGACCATAGAAAAAAATAGGCTGCCTTTCAAAACCATACTTAGATGAACCTTCAGTGCCTAATCCAAGATAAGATAAAATTATGCCTAGTAATTTTGTTGATTTCTTATGAAAACGCGGCTCAGTATAATAATAATCAACATCAGAAACAGTGACTGTATTTTTCTTAAGCTCTTTAAGTGTTTTCATAGCCCATTGATGCAAATCGGCAGGATCTTTTTTATACTCCTCATTTATCACATGCTCTAATGCTAACACATTAAATTCAGCAGCCACATAATTAAATGTAATCAAATTCTTTATAAATTTTTTCAATGAAAATAATTTAATCAAATTATAATATCTTTGGTAAGAAAGAAGGGCATTCATAATCATATTACGTGGAAGATAATAATCTTCCATAATTTCATTATATTTTAAGATAAATGGATCATGCCAAACATTAATACCATTTAAAGAAACAATTTCTTTATTATTTCTCATTGAAAATTCAATATCATCACCTCTAACAAAGATTGGTAAAGGCAACCCATTTTCTTTAATTAATTTAGTTGAAAATGCGGAAAACCACCAACCAGATAGGCCGTAGATACTTTCTGAAAATGTATTATTTAATGCAACCCCACGATCCCGCATATCTTGGAAATGCCCTTGGTGGTGAAAGCCATTATTATCTAAAATTGTATTTCGTTCATATTGCAACCAACGTTCATCTGATGAAAACATTGAACCAGCCAACATCACATCAAAATACTCAGGTCTAATAAATTGAAAGAAACGATAGGTTCTTAATAAAGATTCAAAGTGAAAGTTGATATCATCATCCATTAATAACACATGGGAACTATTTGACTCAATTGCTTTACAAATAGAATGCGTAAAACCACCTGCGCCTCCCATATTCTTACTTTTATAGATATGAATATTTTTGTACTCTTTATTCAGTTGAATTGGATCACCATTATTTGTAATTATTACATCCATATTCAATCCATTTTTATCAATACCTGTTTCAAGAACATCAGCTGATTTTTGAATATAGCTTTGTCTATTATAAGTACAAATACAACAAGAAAGTTTATATTCTTTATTAACAACTTCCGACTCTGTAGTAAAGCAAACATTACTAATAATACTATCCACATCATTTGCTCTAACACTTACATAGAGCACTTTTTGCATATTGAATTGATCAATTCTAATCTTATGATGTTTTTCTTTATCAGAAGATAAAATTTCTTGATGTAAATCCTGCTCATATTGATAGAATGTATGGCGATAATCTAACCCTATCAAGTTAATCTGAATATTTCCTTTAAAGGAAAACTCTAGATACAGATTATCTAGAGAACAATATCTTAACCATTTTTCAATAGAAAAAAAGTTAAAGTAAGTATCAAATGCAATACTATTATATGCCTTAATTTTAATCGTTTCATTATTCAATAAAGCATAGTTATTTCCTCGTACATATAAATGAGAAAGCTCTAGAGAATGTGGATAAAATATAACATTTTGTAAAACAATAGACATTTTTAATTCAGACCTCTAATGTAAATTCTTAATGGATTATTAATCTCTCTCTCAACTCTTTTTACTGCAAAAAGATTATTTGAATTAAATATTTTCCATTTATTATCACCATCGTATAAATACTCAAATTTCTCTAAGTATTTGATATCATTATTTCTAATTGCCTCAATATCCTTAGGTTTAATCTCATAAAATTTACTCCTAAAGAAAATTGTATTTACAATCTTTCTTAATAGGTCATTGCGATGAATTCTTTTGTACTTCATAAAGAACTTCCACAATTTGCTATCGAATCGGTGTACTTCTGATAATACGTAAGGTAATCCATCTGACTTTATATTCAAAGCATTTGCCAACGATGAAAATACGATTTCTTCTCTAGGATAGTGAAGCTGGCTCTCTAATAAATTATGCTTTTCACATAACTCTATTATTCTCATAAGTAAATCAATCTTATACATACTCCCTTCAATTTGAGAACCTATGATCATTGATGAATTATGCAATTTTAATAAATTAAGGAGTTTTTTGTCTTGCTTTGCTACAGCACCGACCCACCAATAAGTAAAAAATGAATTTACCCTTCTGAAATTAAATAGATAATCTTTACCTTTCAAATATTCTTCTATTCCTAATTTAACAAACATATCATTAGATGAGTGAAACAAAACATGAGCATCAGAACTGATATTATTATAAATATATTTAATATTTAAAAAATGGGCTGAAATAATCCCTCCCCAAGTAGTTTGAGCTTGATTAGGGTTTACATGATAGTTATCTACTTTACCTCTTAAATACTCTTCTAGTTCAGATAAAGCAAAATTTGCTGACTTAGAAACATGGACAACTACTTTTGCTGAAGGGAAATACTTTTGAATATTCAAAAGCTGCTCCAAAATAATATCCTTTTTTTCATGCACAAGTAATGAAATTATATACATAAAATACCTATAAAATTAATATATTGATTTAACGACAAGTTCTTAATCGAGGTTTATTATTTTTTCTAATAAAACTAACATCACACCCTAAATGCCTATATAAACTAGTATGTTTTTCTAATCTTCTAGGAAGAATACCTTCTATATATTTAAGTTTATCATAAACAATATCCTGAGCTGATATAAAATCAATGTGGTGATCATATTCATCTCTAGAAAATTGTTTATTACAAACCAGTTTATCCATAGAATAAACAAAGTCTGGTAAACAATTGATTACTGGTAGTAATGCTGACAATTTAACAGCAAAATCAAATAATATCTTCCCTCTAACTAACTCTGAAATTTGATCCAAGCCAAAAACATCTTTCCAGAATGATTTTGGTAATTTAGGAGGAGGAGATGTAAATACGGCATAAATATGACAAAAACCCAAATTATTCAGATACTCTTTGAGAGCCAAGATTCCATCAATCATCTCCTTAATAAATAGCGGAATATCATAAAAACCAGAATTAGCCATTTTATACGGTAAATTAAAATCAGTATCAACAGAACCAAAATGGAGTAAAATAACACTATCTTTGGGAATTTTAATTAATGTATTCAAATATGGTTTCATTTGCTCATTAATTTTTCTTAATCCTCTAGCAGACCAGCCTGAAGCCCAAAATGGCAAGTAATTCTCATTATCACCAAAGATATAATCAAAAATTTCTGTTGAAGATGAACCAAAAGCAACAACTTTTCTCTCATTCTCATTCTGAATAGGTAAGCTATCCTTAACAAATGTTGCTTCTTTATCTAATATTGGAAATAATGATAAATAATTACTGAATTGCTCACCTTGAACAATTCTTAAAACACCATTACAATCAGCAATATAATGCATTTGCATCCCTGGATTTGTACAGAATAAAGTAACGGAATTATCAATGACTTGAAACTTGAAACTTGAATCGTATAAAAATAATTCATCTGCCTCATATGATGAATCTATAATAATACCATCTCGATGACGAGCAAACTCTCCTGTCATCACATTTATTAAAGAAACTGCTTCAGATAAATCAAACTTATGAGGATTTACGAACTTATATAAATTACAACCTAAATAAATATACTTACCTTTTATCATGTTTATTTACCCTCGTATTTTTGAATAATATCTTCTGCCCTCCCTTGCGCTACGACATGTCCCTTATCCAACCAAATTACATTTTGACAAAGCTCTTTCACTTGCTTACTAGAATGAGATACAAAAAGTAATGTCGTACCATTTTGAAGTAATGACTCCATACGCTTCCTGCATTTTTCTTGAAATGCTATATCTCCTACTGCAAGTACCTCATCCACAATTAAAATGTCAGGTTTAACAATTGTGGCTACAGCAAATCCTAGCCGAGCAGCCATACCAGAAGAAAAGTTCTTAATTGGGACATCAATAAAATCACCTAGTTCAGCGAATTCAATAATTTCATTAAAATGCATCTCCATAAAAGCTTTTTTATGCCCTAATAATGCACCATTTAGATAAATGTTTTCTCTAGCTGTTAACTGTGGGTCAAATCCAGCTCCTAGCTCAATAAGTGGAGCAATTTTACCATGTACTTTTACTGTCCCTTTATAAGGTTTCAAAATACCACAAATCAACTTTAAAAGTGTCGACTTTCCCGAACCATTGGCACCAATTAACCCCCAAGATTCCCCTTTTTTCACTTCAAAATTAACATCTTTTAATGCTAAAAACTCTTGGAACATAAGCTCACCTTTTAGCATCTTAATCACATATTCTTTTAAGCCATTATAGTTTTCAGTCGCTTTATTAAATCTAACTGTTGCATTTTTTACTTTAATTATTGTTTCAGTATTCATCATATATATAAAATAAATTCATCTTGTTTTTTATTAAAATACCAAGCTCCCAAATACAAGACAATAAGAGCAGTTATAAAGCCAATTAGTATAGTTTCTAAATTTGGAAATCTTGCATATAGAATAATATCTCTAAATTGTTCTATATAACCATACATAGGATTAGCATTTTGATATAATATACGGTATTCTTCAGGAATAATTGACACCGGATAAAATAAAGGTGTCATATAAACCCACATAGAAATAAAAACGCCCCATAAATATTGGATATCTCTAAAAAATACTGTAATTGAAGCGAGCCATAAGCCCAAACCTAAACTAAAAATAAATACTTGTAAAATAACTATTGGAAAAAATAAAAGACACCAAGAAAATTCTGCATTAGTAAAAACCATAACAATCACTAATGCACCTAGAGAAAAAAACAAATTAACAAGAGAACTTCCAACTTTTGATATCGTGAAAATATATTTAGGCACATAGGTCTTCTTTATTAAAGAAGCATTTCCAGATATGGATCCAACAGACATATTTGTTGCTTCAGTCATAAAAGTAAATAAAAACTGTCCTGAAATCATATAAAGAGGGTAATTAGGAATATCAAATCGAAATAGATTAGAAAAAACAACAACAAGAACCATCATTAACATTAATGGATTCAAAATACTCCACAGATACCCCAAATAACTACGACGATATTTAAGTTTTACATCCCTTATAATCAATTGTTTTAGCAATTCATCGAAAGCCAAGAATCGGCGAAATTTACCTAAAAACTTATTTAGCATAATCTATATCCTATCTATAACCAGATGCTGATTATACACTAATTCAAAGCTATATCACATACAAAAAGTGCGGTCAAAAATTACCGCACTTACCTTGTTCAATATCTAATCTAATTAAGCATAATACATCTCAAACTCAACAGGATGTGGTGTCATATTTAAACGTTCTACTTCTTTACGTTTAATATTAATAAATGCTTCGATAAAGTCTTTCGTAAACACACCACCTTGCGTTAAGAATTCATAGTCTTTTTCTAATGAATTCAACGCTTCTTCTAGTGAGCTTGCAACTGCTGGAATATCTTTTAATTCTTCTGGTGGAAGATCATAAAGA
>CAURJV010000130.1:0-9753 GCA_963524945.1 uncultured Clostridium sp. | reverse complement strand
GTTCTTCCAAAATGTTGATTTACAACTTTTCCATCACTGCTTGCAAATGCTATTTTATATGACATATCTTCCTCCTCTTTAAAATGCTGGAACTACCGCAGACCCATATTTTTCTTTAATAAAGTTTTTAACATCATCTGTAGTTAGGGCTGAAACAAGCGCCTTGATTTCTTTTCTATCTTTATCTCCTTTTCTAACCGTAATTACATTTGCGTAAGGAGAATCTCCATCTTCCCTAAGAATTGCTATATTTGGATCAATTTTAGCATCTAAAATTATATTAGTATTTATTACTGCTCCCGCTAAATCTCCAAGAGATCTAGGTAATTGTGCTACATCTGCCTCTACAAATTGAAGATGTTTAGGATTTTCAGCTATATCATTTGGTGTCGCAGAATAATTTTCTAATCCACTTTTTAGTTTAATTAGTCCATTTTTTTCAAGAAGAACTAAAGCTCTATATTCATTGGAAGGGTTGTTAGGTATACCTATCTCATCCCCATCTTGTAAATCATTTATTGATTTAAGTTTATTAGAATATAATCCTATGGGCTCAACGTGTATTTTTCCTGCCACTTCAAAGTCGTATCCTTTTTCTTTTGATACAGACTCTAAGTAAGGAACATGTTGAAAATAATTTGCATCAATTTGCTTTTCATCCAATGCCGGATTTAGCTGGCCTTCATCATCAAGGGTCACTATTTCTAAGTTAATACCTTGTTCCTTTAGTTTTGGCTTAATATGCTCTAATATCTCAGCATGCGGTGTTAATGCTGCACCTACTTTTAAAGTCACTTCGCTCTTTTCAGTTGTTGTTGATGCACTTGTAGCTTTGCTTGCATCTTCTTTGTTAGCTGAGCATCCAGCAAATACTCCTACTAAAAGTAATCCACTTGTAATTATTGATAATAATTTTTTCTTCAATTTAATCCCTCCATATTTATTCAAACTTAAATCTCTTCTTATTAATTGACTTTGCGATGAGATCTCCAATAAGCTGTATAGCTTGTACTATAATAACTAGAATAACTACAGTCCCTATAAGTACATCTGTACGAAATCTTTGGTAGCCAAATCTTATAGCTAAACTTCCAAGTCCGCCAGCACCAATTGCACCTGCTATAGCTGTAAATCCTATTATTCCTATAATTGCTATAGTTATTCCTCTTACAATTGAAGGAAGAGCTTCTGGAAGCAGAACTTTTTTTATTATATCAATAGGAGTTGCGCCCATTGATTCTGCAGCTTCTATTTTTCCAAATTCAACTTCCTTTAAGCTGTTTTCAATTATTCTCGCAATAAATGGAGCTGAACCTATTGAAATAGATACTATTGCTGCATTTGCACCCAATGTTGTCCCAACAATAAATTTTGATAATGGCAATAGTATAATTATTAATATTATTTCAGGCGTGGATCTTATTACATTAATTAAGAAACCAGCGATTTTGTTAACTTTATATAAAGGAAAAATTCCGCCTTTATCCGTAACAACCAATAATACTCCAATTGGCACGCCTATCAAAAAGGCTACTATGGATGAAAGCAATACCATATATAAAGTTTCCTCTGTTCCAACTAAAAGCAATTTAACTAAATCATTGCTCATATTCCTTCACCTCTTGAAAATTTCCCATTATTTTGAAATCCTTTTGTTATTGTTATAAATTTCTTTAAAGTATCACTTTTAGGATTTAAAAATAAGTTTTCTGTATTTCCCTCTTCTACTATATGACCATCTTCTAAAACTACCATATTATTAGTGCAATATCTTAACACATCTAGTTCGTGTGTTATTATCACTATTGTTAAGCTTAACCTTTGGTTTATATTTTTCAAAAGTTCTAAAATTGAAAAGGTGGTTTGTGGATCTAAAGCAGAAGTTGCTTCATCACTTAAAAGTACATCCGGATTATTAGCCAAAGCTCTTGCAATACCAACCCTTTGTTTTTGCCCTCCACTTAGTTGAAGTGGATATGAATCCCTTTTTTCTGACAATTCAACTAATTCTAATATCTCTTCAACTCTTCTCTTTATTGCCTCTTTCTTATATCCTGAAATTTCTAATGGAAAAGCAATATTTTCATAAACAGTTTTTGAATCAAATAAATTAAATTGTTGAAATATCATACCTATTTTTTTTCTAGCACTTCTTAATTCTTTTCCATTTAACTTAGTTATCTCATTTTCTCCAATGATTATATTACCAGAATCGGGTTTTTCAAGGCCATTTAAGCAACGTATTAATGTCGATTTACCTGCGCCGCTAAAACCAATTACTCCAAATATATCCCCTCGCGCTATTTCTAGGCTTATATCTCTCAATACCTCAACTTTTCCTGTTGGAGTATTAAATGTTTTACTTATATTCTTAACAGTTATCATAAAATTGCCTCCCATTACCTCGAATAGTGATGTTTTAAGTCTTCCTATTCCTTATAATATGTCTAAAAGATTTTAAACTAAATTATATAATCCTCATCTAAATCCATTAATCCATATTCTATTAAAATTTCTTCGAGTCTGTCTTGAGTCATTGGTTTTGGAATTACAAATAAATCATTTTCTTCTATCTTTCTAGCTAATTCTCTGTACTCATCAGCCTGTTTATCTTCTGGGTTAAACTCTATGACAGTCTTTTTTCTTATTTCAGCTCTCTGAACAACATTATTTCTTGGTACAAAATGAATTAATTGTGTTCCAAGTTCCTTTGCAAAAGCTTTTAACAGGTCAAGCTCTCTATCAACATTTCTGCTATTACATATTATTCCTCCAAGTCTAACTCCACCTTTTAGCGCATACTTTTGAATTCCTTTGGAGATGTTATTTGCAGCATATAATGCCATCATTTCACCACTTGCAACTATATATATTTCTTTTGCTTTACCTTCTCTTATAGGCATTGCAAAACCTCCACATACAACATCCCCAAGAACGTCGTAAAATACATAATCTAAATCTTCAGTGTAGGCTCCTAACCTTTCAAGCATTCCAATAGAAGTTATAATTCCTCTTCCTGCGCATCCAACTCCAGGCTCTGGGCCTCCGGATTCAACGCATTTTATACCTTTAAAGCCTGTCTTCATAATGGCTTCAAGCTCTATATCTTCTCCTTCTTCTCTTAAAGTATCTAAAACAGTTCTTTGAGCTAGTCCCCCTAATAATAATCTTGTTGAATCTGCTTTAGGATCGCAACCAACTACCATTACATTTTTCCCAAGCTCTGCAAGTCCTGCTGTTAAATTTTGAGTAGTTGTTGATTTTCCTATTCCCCCCTTACCGTAAATTGCTACTTGTCTTAAAGTTTTTTCTGCCATTGCTATATTCTCCTTTTTTATAAATTATTAAAACTTAGCGGCATATAAAAATATAAATTCTTTTAATTTGTCATTTCTCTATTTTAATATGCCTAAAATATTTTTAAGCTTTCCCTGTGATTAGCTTAAAGCTTCCTTAAAAGCTTGTCTTAGGTCATTAATCAAATCTTCGGAATCCTCAAGACCAATTGAAAGCCTAATAGTTTCTTGAGGAATTTTTGCTAATTTTAATTGTTCTTCTGTTAATTCTCCATGGGTTGTCTTAGGTACATTAACAATTAAAGATCTAGCATCTCCAACATTAGCTTGATAACTAAATAGTTTTACTGAATTTATTAATTTATAAATTTGTTCTGTATTTCCTTTAAAACCAAAAGTAAAGGTTGAGCCTACTCCTTTAGCAAAATATTTATCTGCTAAAAATTTATATGGGCTTCCCTCGATTTGAGGATAATTTATCCAGGCAACAGATTCTTCATTTTTAAGATAATCTATTATTTTTCTTGTGTTATTAATTTGCTTCTGGACCCTTTCAGATAATGTTTCTAAACCTATTAATATCAAATAAGCATCAAAAGGACTTAAAACCGCTCCAAAATATGTTAGATAATCTAATCTGATTTTTCCAGCAAATGCACTTTCTTTAAATACATCTATATAACTTCTTTCATTTCCCTCTAAATCTTTTAGAGTAAAGTACGGTTCAGAAAACTGAGGATACCTTCCATTTGCCCAATTGAATTTACCACTATCAACTATTACTCCTGCAATCACGTTTCCATGGCCACTTAGGGCTTTTGTTGCTGAGTATATTACTATATCTGCTCCATATTTAATAGGATTAAATAGATATGGTGTTGCGAATGTATTATCAACAATTAGTGGAATATTATTTTCATGTGCTATCTTAGCGATTGCCTCTATATCATATAATGCTGCATTAGGATTGCTTATAGTTTCTATAAAGATTGCTTTTGTGTCTTCTTTTATAGCTTTTCTAAATTCCTCAATATCGTTGTCATCTTCAATCTTGTCAATTTGAATTCCGAACTTAGGATAAAGCTTTTTTAAAGCATCTACAGTTCCACCATATAACTGATGTGTTGTTAAAATTCTTCCTCCCCCTTCTGCTACTGCAAGTAATGCATAAGTTATAGCCGCCATTCCTGATGCAACGCCTACCGCTGCTATACCACCATCCAAAGAAGCTATTCTATTTTCCAAAACACTAACTGTTGGATTTCCAAGTCTACTATAAATAAAACCTTCTTCTGAAAGACTCGCTAACCTATCAAATCTTTCTGCTTCACCTACTTCAAAAGACGCTGTTGCATATATCGGTACTGATACAGCATCATTATGTTCCTTTGGATTGTATCCTCCTCTAACTTTAATAGTATCGAACTTGTAATTACTCATCTTTCTCCCTCCAAATCTATCAATTATTCATGTTAATTTACATTAATAATTCTTATAAAAGTGCTCACATTTAAAGCCTCTATAAATCCCTTTTATATTAGTTGACTTAAATTCATCCCAAACCCGCTATTTATCTATAAATACTTATATATTTTTATATTTAAATTCTTATATAGATACATATTTAAATGGTTAATTTTTTCTATTTGACCATATACATATTTAAACTCTTTCATATTTTCATATTCATCTATAGGTGTTTAGCACCCTATCATATATGTCCTCAATTGCTCTAAGCCCACCATTGTATCCAGCATAACCACAATTTAATACAAGTCTATATGTTACTGGCACACTAGTGATAAGCAAATCTGCATTTAATTTTGCCGCTAAATCTCTATCCCAGCCACTTCCAAGTATTAAAGCCCTGCCTTCTTGAAAATCTTTTTCTTTTTCCTTTTCTATTTCCAATTGAACTGCACCAGCATCTACATTAAATTCAACTTCTGCTGATCTATACTCAGATATATTCTTAAATTCTTTTATTATAAATTCTTTATATTGTTCTGGTGTATCATCAATAATAAATTGCTTTCCAGGAAGTATCCCGAGTTCATTTAATAAAAATTTAGAAAAGCCCAAGGAATATGATGAATCCAAAATACTGTAGAATTTTCTAGGTAATCCATATCTAAACTCAAGCATAAAGTCCGCAGTTTTTTCTATATAAAAATAAAATTTTTCTTCCTCTTTCTTTATAAAATTCTCAACTTTATTTTTATCTAAATGCCCAAATTCACCAATTTGTCTTAAAAATTTTGATGTCGCAATTGCTCCTATTGGCAAGTATGGAAAATGTACATATGGTGTTTTATATTTATTTTTTAAATGTTCTGCTATATTTAAACCTACCCATGAGCTTGCAACTATATTAAACTCTGCATTAGGTATTGTCTTCCATTCTTCAATACCACTAGATTCATTTCCAAAAAGTATATTTACTTCTAAGCCAATACCTTCAAGAACTCTTTTTATTTCTTCTAAATTTCCACTCCAATATGGATCTTGGTAAGGTACTGTTACAAATACATTTACGAGCCCCTTTTTTACTCCATTGCTATCTTTGAATTTATCTACATATTGATCTATTATTGCATTGACAACTTCACTATGACTTACGTAATTATTGCTTTTAAATCCACCTGTCTCTACATATACAATAGGTTTATTTCCTTCTTGATATTTTGACGTAACACTCCCTACATCATCTCCAACAATATCTGATGTGCATCCAGTAAGTACCACATACAAATCAGCATCTATTACTTTGAAAGCTCCATCAATAACATTCTTAAGTTTTCGTTCCCCACCAAACACTACATCAGCTTCTGTAGCATTAGTACACGGAATTGTATTTCCTCCAGCATAGCCTTCGCCTTGTCCTATTAAAGAACTGATTTTATTACTGCATCCTGGTCCAGAATGTAGTATAGGAACTCCTCGTTTTATTGCTATTACTGTTTGCTGTGCTCCTAAAGCACAGGAAAATCTAGGTTGTTCAATAATTTTTGACACTACTATTACCTCCTAAGAAAGTAAATGGATCTTGATCTAGCCACCATTTTGTATAAGGCATAGTACTATGCTTGGCTAAATTACTTACAAATTCTCTATTATCAAGGGTTTCAACTATTCTTGAAGCATAATTTAAAACTCCCTGGTATCCAAAACCAAATTGCTCATCCCCAATTAATAAAGTTGGTATTCCAAGCTTTGCCCCCCACATAGTCATTCCACCGTGTCTTGCAATCATAAGATCTGGTTTTACTCTGTTTAATATATTAACCAATTCATAGGCTTGTTTATTACAAACATTATAGTGCTTGATATCACCATAAATATTGACTGTTTGAGCTAAAGCATCCGAAGTGTTATCTTTATTGTCATATAGAGGATCATGATGAAATATTGCTGCCCCTTGAACTATGAGTCCAAGTTCCCTTAGCATGGCTATTATTGCATGACCATGAGCAGCTCCGGCTGTAACATATGCTATTTTGCCTTTTAGTTTTTCTCTATATTCTTCAAGTTTAGGTAGTACCCTTTCATGCTCTTCTTTTATAATTTCTTCTATTTCTTCCTCTTTGCCTAATACTCTGCCAATCTCTCTCATCCATATATCTGTTCCTTCTATACCATAGGCTGGTGGAGCCTTTATTTCTTTAACTCCATATTCTTGTTCTAAAGCTGCCCCTAAATAAGTGCTAAGGGATGGGCATATATGGATTGTTGCTGCTGCCTCTGAAATATACTCAAGTTCTGCAACCGTTGAAAATGGTACAATATATTGTACTTCATAACCCAATCTATTTAAAAATTCATCAAAAATATGACTTCCCCAGAAATTAGCTACATTTATTTTATTTGTTTTCTTTCTAGGCGGCTTTACTAACTTTCTTAAAATTGAGTGATAAGCAGCATCAAAGCCTGTTGTCCATATTTTAGATCTAAACCCTTCACAAGAACATGATATAACTGGTATACCTAGCTCTTTTGACAAATTTTCAGTTATAGCATCTACATCCTCGCCTATGATCCCAGATGCACAAGAAGTTGTAACAAAGATTGCATTAGGTTTTGTTCTTCTATATGCTTCTCTTACGGTATCCTCTAATTTCTTAGCTGCACCAAAAACAGTATCTTTTTCTTCAATGCAGGTACTAAAATATCTTCCTATTGTAGCCGGAAGCTCTCTTTTCATCTGTTCGACTCTATAAGTAAAATTAAATCCAAAGAAATCACCTGCGCATCCTATAGGTGCATGATTAACAACAACTGCATCTCTTATCATCGATAATTGACAAAAAGCATGACCTGCGTTACATCCCATACATTGAGAAAATTTTCTTGAACTATCTTTCAATTTTCCCGCATGAGCACATGTGACAAGTTCCTTGGCTGATCCATTAAATCCAGTAATTGAACCTAACCTTGTCTCCCTTATAGTCACTGAAGATTCTTTTAAATTAATTGTTCCCATAATTACGACTTTCCTCCTTAAATTATTTAGAATAATATTTTTCTTAAAAGAGAAAAGAGGACATACTTCTATTAATTAGAAGTATGTCCTCTAGCTTTCCAGTCAGACTTACTTAAATATTATTCTTTTCCATATCCTCTTATTCATATAAGATTGCTGTGTTTTTATATAATATATTCCCTGAATTAGAATTTGTCAACATCTTTTTAAGTTTATTACACTTATAGCTCTCATTAATCTTTAGCTTTATGATATATACTCATCTAGATGTAAACTAAAGTACTTATCTCATTCTTATTTTTTCGTTCTTGTCCACCTGTATTACTACTCCATCCTGTATTATTAATGTTATTGATCCAAACCTTATTTTTTCAACCATCTTTAGTATTTCCTCTAGCTTTTTATTTTCTACAATTTCTTTACTATTAATAGCCATATAATCCCCTCCACAATTTGATATATATACAAATTATCTATATATAATTATTTACAAATCATATATTTCCCCTAAAAATTTGGCATATAAATTTCTCCTTAAAAAATAAAATACCCCTGCAAAAAAACAGAGGCAGAAAATTTCCGCGGTTCCACTCTGATTGTTATCCTTAATGCTTAAGTGCATTTTTATTCCATAACATCTCTATGTGCTATATCAGGCACACCCGCTAAGCCTACTTTTATTTTCAACTTAGTGCTCCAGGATGCATTCAATTAGGTTCAATTTAGAATTCCTCTCAGCCTTTTGAGAATTCCTCTCTAAAAATTTACACTAATTTACTTATTCCCTTCATAGCTTTAATCTTTTTATAATTATATTAATGTTTATTCGTATTATTCCCATTAAATTACTATGATTTATTTTTATTTAATTATATTCCATATAGTTATAGTTAGTCAATATGGATTTATATTTTTTATCATTAAGATACTCAACTGTATTTTCTCCTTATTTTATTTAATAAATATAACACAGCCTATATATAAAACTATTTTTGTAATCCCATGAAAACAATATAATTTTAAGCGCGAAAAAAGCTACCTAAAATAAAGTAGCTTATAGTTATTATTTTATTAAATTTAATAAAACTGTATTAACTGCAAACAATGCCATAAAAATAACTGTTAATCTCACAAGAATCACTTCTTTAGTCCTTGACTTATTTTTTGCAAAGAATGTATCTTTTGTAGCTCCTTGTATTAAACCACTTAAAGCATCAGCCTTACTAGGTTGCATATAAATAACTAAAATGATAGCTAAACCCAATATTCCCTCAAAAATTAATAATATATTTTGCATAGGTAACACCTCCTATAATGATCAATAACATACATTCAATAATATCACACTTATTTACTTATTACAACTTATGTAATAAAAATTACATCAAAATTGAATTACTTATAATCTAGAAAAAGTTATAAGAACTAGATTCCTATAACTTTTCCCAATAAACCTTATTACAACTATTCTTTAATAAGATAACTTTTATTTTAAAAATTATCTTTAATAATAATTTATTTTATATTAAAGAAAGCTTTTCTTCCTCTATACTCAGCAACCTCATCTAACTCTTCTTCAATTCTTAACAATTGATTATACTTAGCAACTCTTTCAGATCTAGCTGGTGCTCCAGTCTTTATTTGACCTGCATTTACAGCTACAACTAGATCAGCTATAGTTGTATCTTCTGTCTCTCCTGATCTATGAGAAACAACTGCTGTATATCCAGCTCTATTTGCCATTTCTATAGCATTTAATGTTTCTGTTAATGTACCTATTTGATTTAATTTAATAAGGATTGAATTAGCTACACCAAGTTCAATACCTTTTTCAAGTCTTTCTGTATTAGTAACAAATAAATCATCACCAACTAACTGAACTTTCTTTCCTAATCTTTCAGTTATAAGCTTCCAACCTTCCCAATCTTCTTCTGCCATACCATCTTCAATTGAGATAATTGGATATTTATTAACCCA
>CAURJV010000129.1:0-9788 GCA_963524945.1 uncultured Clostridium sp. | reverse complement strand
GAAAGCGTGTATAGGGGCAACTCTATCAGGGGTTCAAATCCCCTTCTCTCCGCCATGGAAATAAGATGTTAAAAGTGCCTGAGTCCTTAGTAAAACTAAGGACTCAGGCACTTTTTAAGTTGTTCAAATCCATAGCTCAAACACCGTATAAGACGTTAATTTGCCAGCTATATTGTAATCAAAATAGGGCGATGCAACCAACACTTTATGCGAGCCGTGGATGGGAGATAATAATATAAAGAGGAGTGCGCTACTTAGCGGGGAAAAAGACTTACGTAGTGTTTCGGGAGATATAGAATTTTAAATGAACTGTTATGGTTAGATAAAAAATATAAATAAGGTTGTAAAAATGATTTTGAAAGACAGTGGAGAGCTAAGATGTGAAGATGGAGAGCTGCAAGAGTAATTAAAAGCTGACTACAGTATGAACTCAAATTCATAAATTATAAATAAAAGGTACAAGTAAAGGGTTGCTTGTACCTTTTATTATATTTCTGCAAAAACAAATAAAAAGGTTGACTAGTCAACCTGTCGGTGATAAAATACAGTTGACTAGTCAATTATGTTGTAATATGATACGATGATAAATTTTAAAAGTATAAATTTGATAATGTTTATAAGCAAATATGGACAAGGAGTGGTTATAAATGAATAAAAATATAGGGTGTACCGGAGAGCTAAGCATAGTTGAAAATTGTGATGCTAAAACTTATAGCACGACATTTGTGCTAATTCATGGGGCATGGCACGGAGCTTGGTGCTGGGATAAACTAGTTCCAATTTTGCGAGTAGGTGGAGCAAAGGTTGTGACTATTGATTGTCCGGGACATGGGGATGATAATTCTACACTTGCATATCAAAGCACAGACACATATGTGGCTAAGGTTATTGAAATTATTGATAGGGAACCAAGTAAAGTCATTTTGGTTGGGCACAGTCTTGGTGGTACTATAATTTCAAACGTTGCTGAAAAAAGACCACAAAAAATACAGAGTCTGGTTTATCTTTCAGCAGCTCTCTTGCAAGATGGACAGAATTTTGGTGATATACGTTCACATAAAACTGATTGGTACAGCTCACAAGGGTTTACAGTATTATCGGCAGACAAAAGAAGTGTTACTGTTAAAGAAGATAAGGCTCCATTTTTCTATAATGGTTGCTCAGAAAGCGATATAGAATTTGCAATTACAAAGCTGGGTGGAGAGGCAATTGCAGCACTAGATGGCATAGTACATATTACATCCAAAAATTATGGAAGTGTTCCACGATATTATATTAAAACTCTTCAGGATCTATCAGTGCCATTAGAAATGCAAGATAAGATGCTTGATGCAATGCCAGTAAATAAAGTGTATCAATTAGATACAGGACACTCTTCGTTTTTTTCTGATCCGCAGGGGGTAGCAACGATATTATTTGATATTGCTAAGCAGTAGAATTTAATTAGGAGCTATTATATTATCACTTTGTAGTAAGAGATCAATTATCATGCTTTCAATAATTGAAAAGATTATTCAGAAATGATTTATATAAGTCTGTTGTGGGAACGGGCAGTATGAGGATCAAGATTATGTGAATATAAATAGTATATTTATATTATATTAAGTAAAATTGTTTTGCAATTAAAGTTGACAAGTCAACATATAATAAATACAATGTAGTAGACTAATCAACTATATTATAAGGAGAGAATGATTATGGATGTTGAAAGCATGAATCTCATAATGGTTACAAGTAAAATTTTCAGATATAAGCAAATGTATTTAGAGAAAACTTTAAAAAAATATGGATTAAGCAGTGGTTCCAGCCCATATTTGTTTAATCTTGAACGAAACGAAGGTATAAGCCAAAATGGTTTAAGTAAAGAACTTGGCAATGACAAGGCAATGTCTGCAAGAACAATTGCAAGATTAATAGGTCTTGGTTACGTTTATAGAGAACAAGATGAAAAAGATAGCAGATCTTATAAATTATATCTAACAGACAAAGCAAAAAAAGTATTGCCCAAAATTCATGAAGATGTTCAAACGTTGATGAGTTCAATAACAGAAGATGTATCAGAAGCAGAAATGCTGATTACAATGCAGTCTTTAAGGAAGATTCTAGTCAATATTCGAAGATTAAAGGAATTTGAAGATTAAGGTAATACGGTTATGTTAGCTAAATAGTGACAAGTGACAAAGGAGGAGAATTAATGGAAAATGTAAAAAATAGAAGCAAGTGGTCTATACTAATAATAGTTTTAATGTTTACATTTATGTCTGCCTTAGATGGTAGTATTGTAAATGTAGCATTACCTAAAATGGCTACTGCTTTAAATGTAACAACATCTAGTATACAATTAGTTGCAACAAGTTATTTAATAGTCATTGCGGGAACAGTATTAATTTTTGGGAGACTTGGAGACATGTTTGGAAAATCCAAGATGTTCATATTTGGGTTGGGATTATTTACACTTGGTTCTTTGCTATGTGGTATAACAAGCTCTTTTCCAATACTTATTCTAGCAAGAGTAGTACAATCTATAGGTGCTGCTGGAACTATGGCTAATAATCAAGGGATTATTACAGAAACATTCCCCCCAAGTGAAAGGGGAAAAGCTCTTGGATTTTTAGGTACTTCTATAGCTTTAGGCTCTCTGATAGGACCAGGACTTGGAGGACTAATAGTAGGTGCAGCTAGTTGGGAGTATATATTTTTAATAAATGTACCTATTGGAGTAATAGCATTATTTTGCGCTATTAAATTGTTGCCGAAGGAAAATAAAGCAGCTAAGGGCAAATTAGATATCTTAGGGGCTGTATTATTTGTGTTTGCAATAGTTCCGCTTTTTGGAGCTTTATATGAAGGGCTAAACATTGGCTTTTCAGATCCAATAATTTTATTGAGCTTTGCCACTGCGATTATCTCATTTATAATATTTATTTTTGTGGAAAAGAAAAAAGAAGATCCTCTATTACAATTGAATATATTTAGTAATAAGTTATTTTCTTTAAGTATATTTTGTGCATTCATAACCTTTGTTGGAATATTCTGCAACAATATCATTCTTCCATTTTATCTTCAGGATGTAATGAATTATACACCAGAACATACTGGATTAATAATGATGGTTGATCCTTTGCTTTTAACAGTGGTAGCTCCTTTTAGTGGAAGTTTATCAGATAAGATTGGTTCAGAAATTTTAACATTCATAGGCTTAATTCTCATAAGCTTAGGATTAGTATTAATGGCTACATTAAATATTGATTCAAATTTATTAATAACAATAGTATTTATTGGAATCATGTCTATTGGTCTTGGATTATTTCAATCGCCTAATAATTCTTTGATAATGTCAACAGTACCGAAAGATAAACTTGGAATTGCAGGAAGTGTAAATGCTCTTGTAAGAAACTTAGGAATGGTATGTGGGATAGCTTTAGCTACAACACTTTTGTATAGTATGATGAGTTCAGCAATTGGACAGCGTGTTACTGATTTTGTAGTAGGAAGAAGTGATGCTTTTATATATGGTATGAGAACTGTATATATAGCAGCTGGGGTAATAAGTTTAATTGGAGCTGCCTTGACTTTTTTTAGATTAAGAAGTAAAAAGCTAAAAAGCTCTAATATGTATTTGGAGCACCAGTTTAAAGCTTAATATGAACAAAGGTAAATATAAGCCTTTTCATAGAAACATATTTTAATAAATAAATATTTAAAAAGATAACTATATTCCTATGTAACTATAAGGATATGTAAATATTTATAGGACACATCAGAATTTGAGACATCGTTGTGTAAAATAAGAGTTTATGAAATATAAGCTCTTATTTTTTGTATTCTTTAGACCAGTTATACAAAAAATTAAAGTTTTTTTGAAATTGCTTTTTTAAAAAGTATATTTAATAAACCATTATTATTATACGAATATTGGACAGGGTTGAGTTAAAAAGTAGTATGAAGTAAAATTGCTCTATTAGCAAAGTTGACAAGTCAACCCAAGAAAAATATAATATAGTAGACTAATCAACTATATTATAAGGAGAGAATGATTATGGATGTTGAAAGCATGAATCTCATAATGGTTACAAGTAAAATTTTCAGATATAAGCAAATGTATTTAGAGAAAACTTTAAAAAAATATGGATTAAGCAGTGGTTCCAGCCCATATTTGTTTAATCTTGAACGAAACGAAGGTATAAGCCAAAATGGTTTAAGTAAAGAACTTGGCAATGACAAGGCAATGTCTGCAAGAACAATTGCAAGATTAATAGGTCTTGGTTACGTTTATAGAGAACAAGATGAAAAAGATAGCAGATCTTATAAATTATATCTAACAGAGAAAGCTAAAGAAGTATTACCCCAAATTCATGAAGATGTTCAAACGTTGATGAGTTTAATAACAGAAGATGTATCAGAAGCAGAAATGTTAATTACAATGCAGTCTTTAAAGAAAATTCTAATCAATATTCGGAGATTAAACGAATTTCAGAATTAAGGTAATATGTCTATGCAAGCTAAATAGTGACAAGTGACAAGGGAGGAAAATTAATGGAAAATGTAAAAAATAGAAGCAAATGGTCCATATTAGTAATAGTTTTAATGTTTACAGTTATGTCTGCCCTAGATGGTAGCATTGTAAATGTAGCATTACCTAAAATGGCTATTGCTTTAAATGTAACAACATCTAGTATACAATTAGTTGCAACAAGTTATTTAATAGTAATCGCTGGGACAGTATTGATTTTTGGAAGACTTGGAGACATGCTTGGAAAATCCAAGATGTTTATATTTGGATTAGGGCTATTTACCCTTGGATCGTTACTATGTGGTATAACAAATTCTTTTCCAATACTTATTTTAGCAAGAATAGTACAAGCTATAGGCGCTGCTGGAACTATGGCTAATAATCAAGGGATTATTACAGAAACATTCCCTCCACATGAAAGAGGAAAAGCTCTTGGATTTTTAGGTACTTCTGTAGCTTTAGGATCTCTAATAGGACCAGGACTTGGAGGACTAATAGTAGGTGCAGCAAGTTGGGAATATATTTTTTTGATAAATGTACCTATTGGTGTAGCAGCATTATTTTATGCTATTAAATTGTTGCCGAAGGGGAATAAAACAGTTAAGGGAAAATTAGATATCTTAGGAGCTGTATTGTTTATGTTTGCAATAGTTCCACTCTTTGGAGCTTTAGATGAAGGTTTAAACATTGGCTTTTCAGATCCAATGATTTTATCGAGTTTTGCCATCGCAATTATCTCATTTATAATATTTATTTTTGTGGAAAAGAAAAAGGAAGATCCTCTATTACAATTAAATATATTTAGCAATAAATTATTTTCTTTAAGTATATTTTGTGCATTTGTAACTTTTGTGGCAATCTTCTGTAACAATATTATTCTGCCATTTTACCTTCAAGATGCAATGAATTATACACCAGAACATACTGGATTAATAATGATGGTTTATCCATTACTCTTAACTGTAGTAGCACCTCTTAGTGGAAGCTTATCAGATAAAATTGGTTCAGAACTTTTAACCTTCATAGGTTTGATACTTATAAGCCTAGGGTTAATATTAATGTCCACTTTAAATGTAAATTCAACTGTAATAATCACAATAATATTCATAGGAATTATGTCTATTGGTATGGGATTATTTCAATCGCCTAATAATTCTTTGATAATGTCAACAGTACCGAAAGAGAAACTTGGAATTGCAGGAAGCGTAAATGCTCTTGTAAGAAACTTGGGAATGGTATGTGGGATAGCTTTAGCCACAACGCTTTTATATAGTATGATGAGTTCTATAATTGGATACCGTGTTACAGATTTTGTAGCAGGAAGAAATGATGCTTTTATATATGCTATGAGAACTGTATATATAGCGGCTGCAGTAATAAGCTTAATCGGCGCTGCCTTGACTTTTTTAAGACTAAGAAGTAAAAAGCTGAAAAGCTCTAATATGTATTTGGAGCACCAGTTTAAAGTTTAATATGAACAAAGGTAACTATATTCCTATATAACTATAAATATATGTAAATATTTATAGGGTACATCAGAACTTGAGACATCATTGTGTAAAATAAGAGTTTATGAAATATAAGCTCTTATTTTTTTAGTGTGCCCAGCATGGACACGTGCTAATAGGTGAAAGTCCGTAATGGGAGCTGATAGTGCCAGAATCAAAATTATAAGAAATGTGCGAACATATGTTTGAAATCAATGTATTATTGTATCATATGGATAAAGTATAAATTTAAGGAATAAGGAAGAACGAAAGCTATGGGTATAAAGAGTGAACTTAAAAGAACTAGAGAGGAATTAAATATATTAATTGAGAATAAGGAAATAATTACGAATGATAAGGAATTATTAGAGCTTAGTATAAAGTTAGATAAGCTGATTAATGAATATATGAATAGTATTAATAAAAGTATTTAGGTATTTTTTTATCGCAGAAATTCAAACTGGTGTTTTCTATTAGCGATAGATTAGTATCTCTAAATCATATAGTTTAATGAAAATATAAAAACAATGATATTAGCCAGAAAATAATAAAACATGTTCTCGCCATTTGCATTTAAGTGAAAATAGCAAGGCATGTTTTTCTCTTGCAAGGATAATATTAGAATATAAAGACTTTACAAGTTTATAATTTTAATAATTCATATAAAGATAAAATAAAGTAAAATAGTCCAAGTATTAATCCCAAAGAAGAATAACTTTGAATTTTTATATCAGTTTTTTTAGATTTTATTAAGGATATCAAACTAATTATTATAGTAACAGTTGGGATAATTATTATATAACGACCTAGGATGGTATTTAATAATCCACCCATAATGAATAATGTTAAGCCTAGCAATGCCCCGACTAAAGAAAGTCTAGTGTTTATTTTATTCGATTCCATTTAAACACCTCCTATTACAATTATATCCACTATAATAGGATTTTCAACGCTAATTTATGAAATTTATTATGAAAGGCGAATGTGGAATTTAGAAGTCGTTGACGGAGCATTAATTAGTAAACATAAATTATTATGATGAAAAAAATTATAAGTTTTTTCATAGAAGTAATAGCATTATATGGAATATGTGGTTTTATATTTTAGTATATTTAATTTTATATTACACACAATAATAACTGAAAGAGGTGGTTCTCATGGACATTGATTTTAACTATAATATTTTAGGATTAGTCCGAAAATGATTTTAAAGTCCCCATAAGTACACTTGTTTCGAAACAGACCAGGGTTTAAAAATAAACCCTGGTTTTATTTTGAAGTATCAGAGAAGATCGTTCGATCAAGTATATAGATTACATAAGTTATGAATCAGCTAGAATCTAATGGAGTTCATTCCAATAGCCTTTGTTTGCCTCCATTAAATCTTTTAATAATTCTTTAGCAATATTAGTGTTTACAACCGTACGATTTAATACAAGTGCCTGTAATGCTTTTTGATAGCTTCCTTCTAAGCACGCGTCTACGGACAGCTTTTCATATGCATATTGATTTTCCATAAGTCCTTTGTAAAAAGTAGGTACACTTCCTACGGCCAATGGTTCAACACCATTACTTCCAACACGGCATGGGACCTCCACCATCATTCCAGATGAAACATTTTGAATAGCTCCATTATTTTCTGTAATTATTAAGAAGATTTCATTTGTGTTATTGGCAATTGCTGTTGCTAAATCAACTATATATTCTGCATGGCATCCCACATCAGTGTTGATTTCATATTTAGTACCACGAATTGTACCTAAAGATATAATCTCACGCAATCTTTCGTAAGTTTCCTTTTCATTCCCATCCATTACTTCATTAGCTCGTGTGTATTTTGGATTTTCTTTATCTCTCATTTTATTTGGGTATAAATAATATTGCAAATATGTGTTTGGCAGATATTCATCATAATCATTAATCATTTGACTCATAAAATCAAAGGTTGCTTTCCATGAAGGCTCTTTAAAAAGAGGTTCTGTTTGCACATCTACTGGAGTTTTTAATATTTCTCTTAATTTAGGTAAATAATCTTCTCCAGTCTTTTTGTCTAATATATGTGTAAACCATCCAAAATGGTTTAAACCAAAATATTTAGGCTCTAAGTCTTTTCTCTTTAATCCAAGCACACTTGCATAAATGGCCATGATTGCAATTGGCATATCACAAATGTTTATAATGCGATGATCGCCAGGAAATACTCTCTTTGTTGCTTCTGCAACAATTGCAGCTGGGTTTGAATAATTTAAAATCCAACATTCTGGAGAATAAGTACGAATATTTTTTATTAGGTCAATAACAGCAGGGACACTTCTTAATCCATAAGCAAAGCCCCCAGGGCCACATGTCTCCTGACCAAGACATCCATGTTTTAATGAGATTTTTTCATCTTTTTCGCGCATTTTTAATCTTCCTGAACGAATTTGCATAAGTGCAAAGTCTATATCTTTAAAGGCTTCCTTTTCATCAGTAGTATATATAATTTCTTCAAGCTCCGGATAATACTCTTTAAATAAGATTTCAGCATATTTTCCAACTATATTTTGACGTTCACTTTCATTATCATATAAGATAATTTTCTTTAAAGGGAATCTATTTTTTTGATTACATAACATTGCGAGCATATCTGGTGTATAACGGCTTCCTCCACCAACGATACAGATTGAATACTTTTTCATTTTACATTACTCCTTTTAGTTTTGTTTTTTTATGTTTAATACATTAACAAGTTTTTCTTTTTCAGATTCTACAGTCATTCCAATAATAATTTGTACGTTATTTCCTTTAATGACGACACCTTTTTGTTTTGCTTTACTAATTATTTCTTTATCTACCTTGTTAATGTCACTTACATCAATTCTTAAACGTGTAAAGCAGTTATTTACTTCCACAATATTTTCTGCACCACCTAGTCCTTCAATAAATAATTCTGCATTTTGATTACTAGAACTGTCATTTGTAGAGGAATCATGGTTTGAGTCATTATTAAGAGCTTCTTCTTCTCTACCAGGTGTCTTAATATCAAATTTTTTAATTAGGAAAACAAAGGTGAAGTACCATACTATAGCCATTACAATACCAACGGCAAAGAAAATATATATTTTAGATATCTTTGGATCTATAACAGAATTGCAAACTATAGTATCAAGTAATCCGTAGATTGAATATGTCCTTGACCCTAATACCCAAAGCAGCATTTCTGAAAATCCTGTGAGTAATCCGTGTACTAGCCAAAGTAATGGTGATATAAAAAGAAATGAGAAATCAAGTGGTTCTGTAATACCTGCGACCATTGAAACGAAGAGTGTTGGTATAAGCAAACCTTTCACAGTACTTTTATTTTCTGGTTTTGCAGTTTTTATCATAGCAAGAACTATACCTAAGCTTGCAAAGATTTTTGCAAATCCAAAAGTAGCAAATCTTATCGAAGGGTCAATAGCTGTTAAATTAGCACCACTACCCATTTCGGCATAGAAAATGTTTACGGCGCCTTGAACAGTATTACCGTCAATTTGGGAGGTTCCTCCAAATCCAGTGAAACAAAATGGCATCCATAATAAATGATGCAATCCTGTTGGAATTAAAAATCTGTTACCAAATGCATATACGAATACTCCTAATGCACCTGCTCCTTTCATGAATATTGATAAACAAGAAATACCATAATTTATAACAGGCCATACATAACTAAGTACAATTGCTAATATTAAAGTAATTGGTATCATAATTATAAATACAAGTCGTGATCCGCCGTATACTCGAAACATTTCTACGAATTGTATATTAGA
>CAURJV010000128.1:0-10207 GCA_963524945.1 uncultured Clostridium sp. | reverse complement strand
TTCATAGCTTTTCGGAATCAAAATATTTATGATTTCGGTAAGTTATCACATAAATCTAGCTTTAAAGCTGGATATCTATAGTTATTGAATATTAAAATCTTTTCTCACCAATTCAATAAATAAAGACATTGCAGGGCTAATCCACTTATTCTTATGATGAGCATATATTGCTGTGATTTTAGCATTTAAGTCGCCTGCTTTGAGTTCTTTTAATTTACCATTTTCAAGCTCCTCCTCTATTGTAAAACGAGGTAAAAACGAAATTCCAAGATTACTTGCAACACATTTTTTTATCGCCTCAATACTGCCAAGTTCGATTGTATTATCTAGGAATATATTTTTATCAAAAAAATAACTTTCAAGTATTTTTCGATAAATGGATTCAACTTCATTGATGATAAGGCTTGTATTTATTTTTTGGTTAGGTGTGCTGAAATCTAATTTTTCTTGTTCAAATTGCGGTGAGCATACTAAAGCTACATCAAAATCAGAAAGCTTCACAGCATTTAAGCTTTCATTTTTACTTCCCACATTATACATCAAGCCAAGGTCTATTTCACCACTGGCTAACATATTTTTTATGTCATAGCAATTGAGCGCAACCATAGAAAGTCTTACATTAGGAGCTTTTTCTTTAAACATAGCTAATACATTCTGTAATTTATAAGACATTAAAGATTCTGCAACAGCAATTTTTAATTCTCCTGTAATGTTATCGCCATATTTACCAATGCTTTCAATTTTTTTCACTGTATTAAGTAATTCATCGGCGTATGGTATTAATTCTTTTCCTAAAGGAGTTAATACCATATTACGTCCAATTTTTTCGAATAACTTGATTGAGAGTTCCTGCTCTAGCTGCTGAATTTGTGAGGTAACAGTGGATTGAGTATACCCTAATTTCATTGCTGCATTTGAAAAATTACCTTCTTCTATAATACTTTTAAAAGTTTTGAAATGTCTTATATCCATTAATTTCACTCCAATCTTTATATTAATTTAATGATATATTGAAAAAATCGAATTGTCAATTCGGATATATCAATTTTACAAATATATAATCATCTGATAATATAAAGTCATAGAGCAGCTGCAAATTAAATTAGTAAGTTTTATTAACACCCTTAAATAATTAATGCGAATAAATTTTTTATATCAAAATTTGTTAAAAAAATAACAAGCGAACTTTTCATTATGGGAGGAATAAGAAATGAAAGATGTAGTAATAGTAAGTGCAGTAAGAACTGCAATAGGAGCTTATGGAAAGACTTTAAAAGATGTACCAGCAGTTGAATTAGGTGCAATAGTAATAAAAGAAGCTGTTAAAAGAGCAAATATTAAACCAGAGGAAATTAATGAAGTTATCTTTGGAAATGTGCTTCAAGCAGGCCTTGGACAAAACCCAGCAAGGCAAGCAGCTGTGGAAGCTGGACTACCTGTAGAAATACCTGCATTTACAATTAATAAGGTTTGTGGTTCAGGATTAAGAGCTATAAGTTTAGCAGCTCAAATCATAAAAGCTGGTGATGCTGATGCTATCGTAGTAGGTGGTATGGAAAACATGTCTAGTGCACCATTTTTACTTGATAATGCAAGATGGGGACAAAGAATGGGACATGGAGAATTCATTGATGAAATGATAAAAGATGGTTTATGGGATGCATTCAATGATTATCATATGGGAGTAACTGCAGAAAACGTAGCTGAGAAATGGAATGTAACAAGAGAAGAACAAGATGAATTTTCACTTTTATCACAACAAAAAGCTGAAAGAGCTATAAAGAGTGGAGAATTTAAAGATGAAATAGTTCCTGTAGTAATTAAAACTAAAAAAGGTGAAATAATATTTGATCAAGATGAATTCCCTAGGTTTGGTAATACTATAGAATCATTAAAAAAACTTAAACCTATTTTTAAAGAAAATGGTACAGTTACAGCAGGAAATGCATCTGGATTAAATGATGGAGCAGCAGCATTAGTAATTATGAGTGCAGATAAAGCTAAAGCTCTAGGAATAAAACCACTTGCTAAAATCACTTCTTATGGATCAGCAGGATTAGACCCAGCAATAATGGGATATGGTGCATTTTACGCAACAAAAGCTGCTTTAGATAAAATCAATTTAAAAGCTGAGGATTTAGATTTAATCGAAGCAAATGAAGCTTATGCATCACAAAGTATAGCAATAGCTAGAGATTTAAATTTAGACATGAATAAAGTTAATGTTAATGGGGGAGCCATAGCTCTTGGACATCCTATTGGTGCATCTGGAGCACGTATTTTAGTAACTTTGCTACATGCTATGGAAAAAAGAGATGCAAAAAAAGGACTTGCAACATTGTGCATTGGTGGAGGTCAAGGGACTGCCTTAATAGTTGAAAGAGAATAATTATAATCATTAATTAGGCTATGTGAAAGAAATAACAGACAAGCATACTATATATGTTGCAATAATAAACTTACATTTATTATTCTAGTAAACAAAGAGGTCAATAAAGAGTTAAATATAGAAATTCAATTGCAACATATATAATTTATTATTTTTTTATCTAACCTAAGAAAGGGTGTAGAGAAAATGACTTTATTAGCAGATAAAATAAAAAGTGAAGCATTAAATTTAGGATATGAAAAGTGTGGAATTATTAAAATATCTGATATAGATGGCTATAAAGAAAGACTTGATGAACGAGTTGAGCGTGTTCCAGAGTCTAAAGGTTTTTATCAAGGTCAATATCGTTTTACACAATTGAAGGATACTTATCCTTGGGCAAAATCAATTGTAATATGTGTGAGAAGATATGGAAAATATCATATTCCAGAACATTTAAAAGGCATGATTGCAAAATACTATTTGGTTGATGCAAGAAAAGATAAGAATTCTAAAGATTTTCAGGACAGCGTAAAATTTGAAGAATATATGAAAGAGTTAGGGCTTAGAGCAGAAACTGAAAGAGGTTTTGGCCTTGTACCACTACGCTTTGCAGCTATGAAAGCTGGACTTGGAATAGTTCGAAAGAATAATTTCTTTTATACTGAAAATGGCTCATCAGTGTATTTGGATGCATGGCTTATTGATGAGGAATTAGAAGCGGTAGAAATACCAAATGTAAGACCTTGTTCTGATAAGTGTAATCTATGCATGAAAGCATGTCCTTCAGCTTCTTTATCAAAACCATATACAATGAACCCTATAGCATGTGTATCTTGTATAACTACATTTATGGGAAGAGATATGACTAACGAAAAATATAGAGAAGAAATAGGAAATTGGGTTTATGGATGTGATGCCTGCCAAGATGCATGTCCTATGAATAAAAATCGTTGGCAGGAAACAGAAGAATTTCCTAATTTGCAGGAGTTAAGCGAACAGATATCTCTAGAAAAAATAATCAAAATGGATTATAAATTTTTAGAAGAAGTTATGCAACCTAAGTTTTGGTATATTGATAAATCAAGTGTTTGGAAATGGAAAGTTAATGCTATTAATGTAATGGTAAATGACTATAAGGAGCAATATAAAGAACATATACTGTATGCTTGTAATGATAGTAATTCAAAGGTACGAGAAATGGCAGAGTGGGCAATTGAAAAATTGAACTTAAAATAAGCAATTTTTTAAAATTAAAAAAGTAATTTAATGATGTTTGCTTACGCTGTTACTAATGAACGAGTGTACATAGGTTGAGTTTACTTTATAAATTGTAATAATATATTTAAGTAATGGAGGAGAACCAAGTCCAGATTGTGGATGTGGTTCTCCTTCTTATTATTTTGTTTATGCAAGAAAGTTTATGATAAATGTTGTGAATATAAAGAGTCATATATATATATTTTGCAAAACTAATTCTTCATCATAATTCTAAAAATATTACAAGAATTTTAGCCGTAATTGTGAAATGTGCATTGCAGTATATATAAATTTTACTAAATCTTAGTTAAGAAAAGGTATGAACGTAGTGAAATTTTTATATTATAGTTAAATAAAATACAGCAAAGTGCAACAAAGTACAATAAAATGCTTGACGTAAGTAAAAAGAATTATTATAATTTGACCATAGATCAATTTTGAAAGGGTAGATTTCTTATGGAGAATCAATTTTATACAATAGATAAAGTAGCAGAAATATTAGGCATGCATCACAAAACTATTAGAAAGTTTATAACAGAAGGAAAACTTGCTGCAAGTAAAGTTGGAAAGCAATGGAGAATCTCTGGTCATGATTTAAGTCTTTTTATGGAAAAGAATAATGTTAATATAAATAATAAAAAAGCTAGTGATGAATCAAGTATTGATTTTCTTACTAATGGAGAAGTTAAAGAAACCGAAAAACAAAAAATAAATGTATCTACTGTTGTTGATATAAATGATGTAGATAAGGAACAATACTTTAGAATATCAAATACTCTTATAGCAGTAATGAATTGTAAAGACCCCAAAATGGGGAAATCAACAATTAATATGAAATATGATGAAAAAGAAAACAGGCTAAGGGTTTTATTATGGGGGAATGTAAGCTTCATTGAAGAAATGCTAAATTCCATTTCTATTCTTGTAGAACAAACTAATATGTAGAGGAGAGTGAATGTTTTGAATTATAAAGTGGTAAATAAAAATAATATTAAATATATAGAATTTGCTTCTGAAGTATGGAAACTTTCTTCAGAGCAAGATGTGGTGGATTGTATATCTATTTGTATGGAAAAAGATATTTATACAATCATGTTTCATTCAAATGTGTTATCAGAAGATTTTTTCAATCTTAAAACTAGGCTTGCGGGTATGGCGTTGCAAAAATTTATAAATTATCACGTGAAAGTAGCAGTTATTATAGAAGATGAAGAAAAACTTAATGATAGATTTAAAGAAATGATCATGGAATCTAACAAAGGAAACAATTTTAGAACTTTTAAGAATATTGCAGAAGCTGAAAGTTGGATTTCAAAATTAGAATATTAGGGAGAACGTGAATGGAAAAGAATAAAGTTTGAGTGATCAATAAATATTCTATTACATTAAAAATTGGATTAGGCGTAGTTATAAATACATATCATAATAATTAATAGAAGGATGCCAATATTATAAAAACATTAAATAAGATTAAAAAGTAAAGATAAGCAAAAAGGCTCAGGGATTTAAACCTAGAGTCTTTTTATTTTAACCCTATAGATATCCAAACTGTAAATTAGAATTAAATGAAAGCAGTAATAATGAATTTTATTAAAAGATAATAAGAAATCTTAGGCTCGCCACGGAATACTTAAAGAAATATGACTTATGGGAGCAAATTCGACCATGTATAGAGATGCTTTTTCAATAATATAGAGAATAGCTTTAAAATAACAAAATATTTCATGAAAACCAATGATAATAATAATACGAATTTTGATGAAAAGATGGTATAATAATATTATTAGGTCAAAAATTGTATAAAATATGAATTTAGGATCGATATTAAAGAGGATTAATCATCTTAAGTTCAAGTTTAATTCTATTAAAGGGGGATATTATGAGAAGTATAAAAACAAAATTAACGGTATTCTTTGGGCTGATAATAGGAATTGCATGTATTGGATTAGGCATAGTTTCTGTTATAAGCTCATTAAATGGATTAAAGTCAAATTTAAATAAGACTTTACCTAAAATTGCAGAGCAAACTGCAAATAATATTCAAGGAAGAATTGAGGGAGAATTAAATTCACTAGAGGCTATTGCCGCAAGACCAGATATAAATGATCCTAATAGCTTATTACAAGACAAAGTATATATTCTTTCAGGTGAAGTTAAGAGAATTGGTTGCAGTAGACTAAGTTATATAAATAAAGATGGAAATCTTATAAATACATTGGGATTAACAGCTAATGTAAACGATAGAGACTATTTTAAGAAAGCTATGAGTGGCACAAGGAGCGTATCAGATCCGTTAATAAATAAAACTGATGGAAGTCTTATGGTTATATATGCAGTTCCTATCAAATACAATAATGAGATTGTAGGAGTATTAGCGGAATCACAAGATGGTAATGACTTAAGTGATTTAACAGATCAAGTTAAGTTTGGACAAACAGGTGCTGCATTTATGATAAATAACAGTGGAGTAGTAATAGCCCATCAAAATAGGGACTTAGTTACTCAAATGTATAATGGAATTGAGGCAGCAGAAAAGGATGCTAATTTGCAAGGGTTAGCAAATATTGAAAAGAAAATGATCTCTGGAGAAACAGGGTTGGGCGAATATCAATATGATGGTGTAGATAAGTTTGTAAGTTATGCTCCAGTAAAAGAAACTAATTGGTCTGTAGGAGTTACAATAGCAAGAAATGAAATATTATCAGAATTAAGCACTTTGGAAATTTCAGTTGCATTATCATCTATAGTATTCATATTAATTGGACTTGGTATAATATACATAATTTCAAATAGTATATCTAAGGGAATAAAGTCTACATCAAAGCACTTGGAATTACTAGCAGAAGGTAATCTATGTGAAGAAGTTTCTACTAAGTATTTGAATTCAAAAGATGAAATTGGTGTTATGACTAATGCAATGAAATCAATGCAAGAATCTTTAGGAACAATGATTAAAAAAATAAAGGAAAATTCTTCTAATATTAATTTGCAATCAGAAAATCTAGCATCGATATCAGAAGAGATAGCAAATGTGTCACAAAATGTTGCAGAAGCAATATCTGAAGTTGCGAAAGGGACAAGTAATCAATCTGAAGAGTTAATAAATATAACAGATATTCTTGATGAATTTAGTAATAAGTTATCAAGAATGGTTAAAGAGATACAAGTTGTGGATTCGAATTCTAGAGAAATAAGTTTAATGGCAAATGATAGCAGTAGTGAAATGAAAGGGTTAAATCAATCAGTAATAAATGTAAGTAATTCATTTAAAGAGTTTTATAGTAAAGTTATATCACTTGGAAAAGACATAAACGAAATAAATGAGATTACAAGCCTTATAAATAGTATTGCAGAACAAACCGATTTATTGGCACTAAATGCTGCTATTGAAGCGGCTAGGGCAGGAGAAGCAGGAAGAGGATTTTCAGTAGTTGCTGATGAAATAAGAAAGCTTGCTGAACAATCAAAAGAATCATCTGAAAATATTAGTAAATTAATAAGTTTAATATCTAACAATGCTGATATTATAGTTCAGGAATCGACTACTATGGATGATGAAATGAGAAATCAAGGTAAAATTATAGATAATTCAATAGCGTCTTTCAAGAAAATAATACAAGCAGTGGATGAAGTGATTCCTAAAATTGAAACAGTTAAAAGTTCTGCTGATAATATAGAAAATGATAAGAATGCTATTTTGAATAGAATAAATGGATTATCTTCAATTTCAGTAGAAGTTTCGGCATCAGCAGAAGAAATTTCAGCGTCATCAGAGGAAGTGAATGCTTCAACAGAAGAAGTATCATCTTCTGCACAAATGCTTAGTGATATGACTAATGAAATGATAGAGGAAGCAAATAAATTTAAAGTTTAGAATAAAGAATTCTAATGGGATATAATGGAATCTAAATTTGAGAAATCTATTTCTAAAGTTTTAAGTTTTAAACACTTTGTTCATGGAATGAATCATTAAGATGTTCTTGATTCTCTTAAAGTGATAGACACAAGAAGTTATGTGTTTAATAATAATTTAATATTCTTCATAAAATAAAGCACCACTATAAATTTAATATCTATAGTGATGCTTTATCTGTTTTAATAATTGTCATGTCCCTAAGTTTAGACTATAACTTTAATATATTTACTTAGATAATTGGATCTCATCTCCAACAGTAAATGCATTAATTAAACTTATAGTTGGGTAGTAGTTTATTTGAGTATTTACGTCCTTTTTTACATTACTAAATTCAACAATATAACCTAAAGAATCACTTGGGTCTCTGTAGAAAGTAGTGCGTTCGTTACCGTCGTAATAATCACGATCATAATAATCTTTTTTACTATTCTCATCTTTATAATCCATAAACAAACTGCTTGCCATTAATAAACTTTCTTTTTCATTTACTCCTTTTAGATAAACTTTTACGCTATTATCGTCTCTTTGAATATTATAGATTTCGCCTTTACTTCCATCAGAAAAATCAAAGGTCTTTGCATAACTTACATTATTGATAGTTTGCATGTTTTTATCATTATGTTTTTCTGTATATAAGTTTTTTTCATCCTTTGAGTTAATAGTAAAACTTACAGGGATTAAGCTTATAGATGTTTGATCTTTAATCTTTTCATAAGTTGCTCCTCCTGCTTCATAAGTAGTTACCATTGACCTGTTATCTTTATCACTGCCAGATGAATAGCTATTAGAATGTCTTAACGGATAAATTTTATCTCCAGCTTTTAAGATAAAGGAATGTTCGGTTAATACATCATTATTTCTCATTAAAGAAGTTTCTTCCGGTTCAGTGAAAGAAAGATGAGTCCCCAAAATATCGGATTCTAACTTATTAAATGTAGAATCAAATTGAGGAATTTTAATTGAATAATCCTTTTCCATTGAATTTTTTAGTGAGTCTGAAAAATCAACATTTGCATCTAATCCAACATTAACCTTGTACTTTTGCATTACGACATCAATTCTTAAAGGACCTTTTTCAGGTAGTACAGATTTATTAAATCTATCTTCAATAGTTATAACTAATGTCTTGTCATCTGGATGCCTAAATGACGTACTTCCACCATTAAATTTATTGTCACCATAATTTAATAAAACATTTGCTTCTTCTCTGTCATCTTTATCAAAAGGCGCTGGGGTTTGTATTGTTATTGTAGCTTTTAGTTTATTTTTTGTTCCAACAACACTGTTTAGAGTTATCTTGACTCCATTTTGCTCAACAGAATTGTTATTTCCAATTAATCCAGAGTTAACTGCATAGGATGATTGAGCTTGGACATTATCAGCGGCAAAGGCAGGCATTTGAATAATTCCAACAATTAAAGCAGCCCCCAGCATGGAACTTAATAATCTATTTGTTTTTTTGTTTATCATAAAATCTCCTCACTTTAATAATTTTTTATATTGATATAATTTCCATAAACTTAATATGGGGTTCATTAATTTGATAGTTTTATTTCATCACTCATTTTGTAAGTAGTAATTTCTTTTATCATAGGACTAATATTTAAAGTAGCAGCTTTATTTTTATCAACATTATCAAATTCTACAATGTAGCCAAGGGAATCTTTTGGATCCTTATAAAAGCTTGCAAACTTATTGTAATTATAAATAGTAGGATCATTTTGTCCTTTAAGATGAGTGTAGTTCAAAGAAATATTGCTTGCTATAATTAAACTTTCTAACTCAGACTGTCCTTTGCAATATACCTTTACACTATTATCATTTCTTTCAACATTATATATTGTACCCTTCAATCCGCTAGAAGGGCTGAACTCTTTTTCATAAGTTAAGTTGTTTGCAGAGTCGGTGGTAGTGTTTTTATTACTATTATTGGATATCATATCAGAGTCATCCATTGAAACTTTATAAAGTATTGGAATTACACTTATATCTTTTCCGTTTTTTACAGTATCATAAACTGGAAATTTAGATGAATAATGCCCAATAAGTGTTCCGTCGTCTCCAATGCTACTGTCTCTAGAATTTAATTTATAAAAATTGTTATCAACTTTTAATAATATTTGTGAATCCCAAAAATCATTATTGTTATCAATATCAGCCTCATTGTGTTTAGGTCGAGTATAGCTTATGGTTGTCCCCATAGAATCTGAGTCTAATTGTTTCAAAGTATAATTAAGTTCAGGTATTGTTCCTGAAATATTTTTAGTAAATACTTTATTAATAGAATTAGTGAAATCTACAGGTACATCCATGCCAATATTAACTTTATAATTTGAAAGGACCACATCAACTCTTAAGTTTCCACTTTCAGGATATTCACCTTCGTAATTAGTTTTTTCTAACGTTAAAAACATAGTTTTATCATCTGCATATTTTCTAGAAGAGGTAGATCTAAAGCCGTAATCTTTGTCCCCATATGATACTTCAAAAAGCGAATTATTAAGTTCAATTGCTTTAGGATCAGTGATTCCTTCAATTTTAAGAGTTACTCTTAAATTATGTTTTGTAGCTAGCGCACTATTAACAGTTACCTTAATCCCATTTTCCTCCGAACTTTTATTTATAGCTATAGAATAATCTTTAATTGTTGTAGCTGTATTATC
>CAURJV010000127.1:0-10244 GCA_963524945.1 uncultured Clostridium sp. | reverse complement strand
CAAATTCCTAATGAAACATTTCATATTATGACCCTTGTGGTTACAAAAGCATAATTCTTATTTCTAGTTGGGATATATTTCATAGTATAAATCTAACTTATAGTTTGGTTATCTATAAGAAAATAAAATAGAAGATGATCTTATGATATATATTTATATGAGTATATCGGGATTATCTTCTATTTTTTATGTATTAAGTAAAAATAATATATTCATTTAATATCTGATAATTATGTAGTGTAGTTAATTATCGGTATCTTTATTTTATACATCGTTAATATATGTGATATAGTCAGATAATTGAGATCATGAGCTATAATAAATAGAAAAAAATGTAATAAATAGTTTGACGTTGAATAAAATAGTATGTTAAAATATGGTAAAAGGTGAAATGAGGTAAAAGAGGAGGTGAACGTAGAATATCTTAAAACTTAAATATATAAGTTTAAAACTACATTGTGAGATATTCTTAATTAATATGTATTTAAAATTTGAGAAACAAGAAAATATTCTAATAGCTACTCTTAGTGGTGAACTAGATCATAATAGTGCAGAGGAAGTTAGAGTAAAAATTGATGATAGAATAGATAGAGATAACATAGAAAAGGTTATTTTAAATTTTTCAGGTGTTACTTTTATGGATAGTTCAGGAATCGGAGCTGTTCTAGGTAGATATAAAAAACTATCGAACAAAGGGGGGATGCTTTGTATTGCAGAACCTAACAAGAATGTAAATAGAATCTTTGAACTGGCCGGTTTGTACAAGTTAATTAAAAATTATAATACTGTAGATGAAGCAGTAAGGTGCATTTAGATGGAGGGGTTATCATGTCTGACAATAAAATGAGCATAGAATTTGTAAGCAAATCTAAAAATGAAGCTTTTGCAAGAGTTGCGGTTGCAGCTTTTGTTGCTCAATTAGATCCAACAATTGATGAAATAAATGATGTAAAAACAGCAGTGTCTGAGGCCGTTACCAATTCTATAATACATGGATATGAAAATAGAGAAGATGGATTAGTTAGAATTGAAGCAGAAATTAACGAAAATCAGGTAACTATAGCAATTATCGATAAGGGAATTGGAATTGATAATATAGAGCAAGCTATGGAACCATTATATACATCAAGACCAGATTTAGAAAGATCAGGTATGGGGTTTACTGTAATGGAAACATTTATGGATGCGTTAGAGGTTGACAGTGAAAAAGGGATTGGTACAAAGGTGGTAATTAAGAAGAAATTTGACGTGGTAAGTTAGGTGAAATAAGATGGAAAAAGAGGATTTAAAACGAGAGGAATATAATTATGATAAGAATCCAAAGCTATTAGCTCTAGCAAGAAGTGGCGATACTGATGCTATGAATGAATTAATAGAAATGAATTTGCCATTAGTGTCATCTATAAGTAAGAAATTTCTAAATAGAGGATATGATTATGAAGATATATTTCAAATAGGATCTATTGGGTTAGTTAAAGCTATTAACAATTTCGACTTAACTTATAACGTTAAGTTCTCTACTTATGCAGTCCCTATGATTATAGGGGAAATAAAAAGATTTTTAAGAGATGATGGAATGATAAAAGTAAGTCGTAATGTTAAAAGTCTTGCTAGAAAGATACATTTTCAAAAGGAGATTTTAACAAAGAAGCTTAAGAGATCACCTACTATAGAAGAGCTTGCAGATTATGCAAATGTTGATAAGGAGGAGATTTTATTTGCCATTGAATCCTCTAATAGCTTACAATACTTATATGATACAATACATCAGGATGATGGAGCTCCAGTTCTTTTAATAGACAAATTAAGTGAGAAAAGTGCAGATGATGAAAATCTTATTGAAAAGATAGCTCTTAAAGAAGCTCTAAATAGTTTAGATAATAAAGCTAAGCAGATTATAATGTTACGTTATTTTAAAGATAAAACGCAAGTCCAAGTAGCTAAAATGTTAGGCATAAGTCAAGTACAGGTATCGAGGATTGAAAAGAAGGTTTTATCTGAAATGAGGAAAAAATTAGAAGAATAAAATTTGCTAATCATACATTGGTAAGAAAAATGATGAATATAGAAAAATATTATTATGGAATATATATTTGTACAATTTTTGATTAAATTAGGACAAATATATATTCTTTTTTTTTACATAAAATATATGCCAAAAAATAACACGATTAATCTTAATAATTTTGCAAATGATAGATATACAGGTAAAAAAGGAGCGTGATCATCTTGACTAATAATAAAGAAGTGAGTGAAGAAAATATAAAGCAAAAATATAATGCTATGGCCAATGAAGCTGTCCCAAAATCTAAGATACTTAAAGATTGTTTAAAAGCTTTTTTAGTCGGAGGATTAATTTGCGATGTAGGTCAATTAATTTATAATATTGCAGCAGGATTTGGAATTGCAGAAGAACAAATAATGAATTTAGTTCCCATTATAATGGTATTTTTAGGAGCTCTATTAACAGGTACTGGAGTATATGCTAAATTAGCTAACTTTGGTGGAGCTGGTACTGTTGTTCCGATAACTGGGTTTTCTAATGCTGTAGTTTCTCCAGCAATAGAGTTTAAAAAAGAAGGATTTATATTTGGAGTTGCAGCCAAGATGTTTACAATTGCAGGACCGGTATTGGTATATGGTATTGGTACATCAGTAATAATAGGAATAATTTATTATATAATTTCAATAATTTAAATCAAAAAAGGAATTGGAATTTTAAGATGGGGATATGTATTTTTTTTGATAAATAATCAAGTTGCTTTTAATTCAAAAATGTAGAGGAGTGATTAATTTGCAAATGAAGAATAAAAAGATAGGAAATCAAACTGTAAAATTAGATAATCCACCCAAAATAATATCAACGCATTCTATAGTAGGCCCTAAAGAAGGGGAAGGACCGCTAAGTGAATATTTTGATGAGATATTAAACGATGACATGTTAGGAAAGGAAAGTTTTGAAAAAGCTGAAAGCGAGATGATGTTTACGGCTATATCGCAAGCTTTAAAAAAAGGGAACCTTAAAGAAACGGATATAGATTATCTATTTTCAGGAGACCTATTAAACCAAATTATTTCATCAAGCTTTGCAGCTAGAGAATTCAGTATTCCATTCTTTGGATTATACGGTGCTTGTTCTACTATGTCAGAATCTTTGAGTTTAGCGTCAATAATTATGGATGGAGGATTTGCTAAATACGTGGTTGCAGCTACATCTTCACATTTTAGTTCAGCCGAAAGGCAGTTCAGATTTCCGCTTGAATATGGATCTCAGAGACCAGCCACAGCTCAGTGGACAGTGACTGGATCAGGAGCATTAGTTTTAGGACATGAGGGGAATTATCCGGAAATAACATATGTGACAACTGGAAAAGTTAAAGATTATGGGCAAAAAGATGCTAATAATATGGGAGCAGCTATGGCGCCAGCAGCGGCAGATACAATTGTAAATCATTTTAAGGATACAGGAAGAAAACCGGAAGATTATGATGTTATAGCTACAGGAGATTTAGGTGTAATAGGAAGAGAACTTGCTGATAAATTAATTGAAGACTTTGGGTATAATATTAGAAATCAACATATAGATTGTGGAGAAATTATATTTGATAATGAAAAGCAGAATACATTGTCAGGTGGAAGCGGATGCGGATGTTCAGCAGTTGTTTTTACAGGTTATTTATATAAAAGACTTATGAAAAAGGAAGTTAAAAGAGTATTGTTAGTTTCTACAGGTGCACTTATGAGCACTACGTCTTCTCTTCAAGGTGAGACAATTCCAGGAATAGCACATGCAGTCGCTATTGAAATGAATTCAAATTAAGGAAGAGGAAACTTATAAATAAACGAAATATTAGATTATAAAAATCTTTTGTTTGAAAGGAATGAAAATTGAATGAATTATATAAGTGCATTCATAGTTGGGGGCATTATTTGCGTTATAGGTCAAATATTAATAGACGTTACAAAATTAACTCCAGGAAGAATCTTAGTGGTGTTTGTTGTGCTTGGAGCTATAGTAGGTGCTTTTGGATGGTATGATAAATTAGTTTCTATTGGTGGAGCGGGAGCCACAGTTCCGTTACCGAGCTTTGGAAATGCATTAGCTAAAGCTACAATAAAAGAGGTAGATGAAATAGGATTATTAGGAGCTTTTACAGGTGGAATTAAAGGAGCTGCAGCAGGAATTACAGCATCAATATTCTTTGGATATCTTATGGCACTAATCTTTAATCCAAAAACCAAAAAATAAATAAATTTAATATGGAGAAATAATTGAGCCCAATGAAGATTATTATAGTAGAAATGCCTTAAATAAAATTAACTTTTATAAATATTTATCGAAAATATATATGAGATATTAAAGTTTTGCCTTTTAATGTCTTTAAACGTATAATTATACTATAAATGAATGTAGATATATAAAAATGAAAAATATAGTATAATAAAGAAGTTATCAATGAAGTAATTAGAATGGTGGGGTTTTTTTGGAAAAATACTGCAATAACTCTTGGGCTCAAATAGTTGAATTACTAAATAGTAATGTTCAAAGTGGACTTAGTGAAAATGATTGTGACGCATTAAGATTAAAATATGGGACTAATAAGATTGATTTACCAAGTGGAAATAAAATTTATAAACATATACTAAATGCTTTAAAGCAAAAATCTATAATTATAAATTTGATAATTACAATAATTTTATTCGTATTTGAACATTATTTATTTGGTATAATAACAGCCTTGATATTATTATTAAATTTAATTTTAATAGTAATGCATACTATAAAAAGAGATAAAGAAATTGGAGCTTTAGAAAGGCTGAATTCTGCAGATACAGTAGTTATTAGAGATGGAGCTCAGAAAATCATAAAATCTGAAGAATTAGTAATGGGTGATATAGTAAAAATTAATAAAGACTCTATTATTCCAGCAGATATAAGAATAATAAGTGCTAATGAAATTAAAGTTGATGAAAAGAGCATAACAGGAGAAGCATTTTATAAGGAGAAATTTGAGAGTAAGATAGTAGGAAATATATTTTCTCTAACAGATATGAAAAATATATTGTTTAAAGGGTCTATAATAAAATCAGGTACCGGACTAGGTATAGTAATATCCACTGGTAATTCTACTCAATTAGGTAGAATGCTTACCATGCTTACGTATGCAAGTAATAGAAAACATAATTTTGGGACAATGATATCTAAAATTTTAGAAAGATATTTATTAATTTATTTCCTAGGAATTATAATTATAGGATCATATTTTGTATATACAGGACAAGATGCAAACAAAAATTACATATGCACAGCTTTATTTGCCCTTGGTTGTTTTCCAGTTACTATAATCGCGAAATTAGTTTTTAAAAATATAATTAAAAGCTTTAGGAATGAAAATATAGAAATAATAAATTTTTCAGTATTTAATTTAATTAAAGATGTTAATATTTTATTTTTAGATAAAGTTGGTGCAATAAGCAAAAAAGAAATGATAGTCAAAAAACTATTTATTAATGATAATTTGATATCGACTGAAGATCCTTATGTAAAAGAGACAACCTTTGATAGGATAGTTGAGATATCATTAGTGTGTAATAACGCTATTTATAATCCAAGTGATGATAGTGGAAAAGGAGAGTTAGATGAGCTTGCTTTCTTAAGTTATGCTGCTAGAAAAAAAATTTACAAAGCTGCTATAGATAGTAGGAATTCTAAAATTTTAGATATACCTATGGATTCTGATAAAAGATTCTCTACAGTTGTAAGTAAATTTAATAATAGATATAGAGCTAATACTAGAGGAAACGTAGATGATGTTTTAGAACAATGTACACATGTCATGATAGAAGGTATTGAGAAAGAGATTACGGATGAATATAAAGCAAAAATAAAAGAAGTTGATATGAATTTATCTATAGAAGGATTAATAACAGAAGGCTTTGCATATAGAAACTTTACTTATGAACCATCTAAATCTGAAAATATAGAAAGTAATATGGTCTTTGTTGGAATAATTGGATTGGAAAATCCACTTGAAGAGAATCTAGAAAATACAATAAATCGAATTAAGGATAAAGCAATAGTACCAATATTATTTACAGAAGAAAGTAAATTAAGTGCTATAACAAACGCAAAAATGGCTAATATAATAAAGAATAATAATCAGGTAGTAGCAGGAATAGAACTGGATTCTTTAAATCATCAAGAATTAAAGGATTTACTTTGCAGAGTAAGGGTTTTTTGCAGAGTAAATCCAGAAATTAAATCAAAGATTGTTTCATTATTTATAAAAGATGGCCATAAAGTTGCAACTACTGGTGAAACGTTAGGCGATCTTCCAGCACTCAACTTATCAAATGTAGGAATAGGTAAAGGAAAAGCATCTACAATTGTAAAAAAGGTATCAGATGTATATATTAAAGAAAATTACCTTGATGGGTTCTTTAAAATAAGAGATTTTTCCAGAGTATTTGATGGCAATATAGATAGAGGATTCAAAGTATATTTTATTGCTCTATTCTCAGAACTTCTAACTTTAGTAGGAAGTATTATAATGGGACAAACTGGAAGTTTGGATTTTGGAAATGTGGCAACGATAAATGGAGTCTTATTCATTCCATTATCATTAATAATATTACTTAAAAAAGGGCGAGATATTACTAGAAATGAAATGATAGTTAGATCATTTGTTCTAAGCATAATTACAATGGTTTCAATTTACAAACTTGGTGATAAGGAAGCAGCGATAGTGACATTAACTATATTATCAATTGGAATTTTATTATTTACATTGTTTAATAGCAATATTTCTATAAGAAAATTTTCTAACGAATTGATTATGCCTGTTATATCATTGTTAGTAATTATTATTGCCGTAATTAGTATGATTCTAATTAATGGAATATTAATTAGAGATATAATAGGAATAGAGATAGCAGCATCAATAATATTTTTATTAATCTTTGAAATTTTAGCTAGAAAGTGGCAAAACTCATTAATGAGGTGAGTTGATGTTTTCTAAAAAAATAGGAGATGTAGGAAATCCGCTAATATACATATTTTTGACACTTGCAATTAGTTGTATTTTCTATGGAATGAGCAAAGAATTTAGAGGGCTTACAATATTCATTGTAGCCTTCTTTTTTATATGTATATTTTATTATTGTGGATTCAGTTTTTTTGTTATTATGATTGGATTTTTCATTGTTGGAATTTTAATTAATTTTTCGTATTATAAAATTCCAAGCAAAATAGATGGAGAAGTACGAATAATTAAAATAGATAGCTATAATGTCATAGGAAGCTATGAAGGTAAAAATATCACAATAACAATCAATAATAAGGATCTAAGTGTGGGTGAAAAATATAGAATTATAGGAAAAGTCAATAGTATACAGGATAGATTCAATGGAATAGTTGGAGAAGTAGAACCTAAAGTATTGTATAAGATTAATGGGGATTTAATAACAAAGCTTTATGAAATTAAAAGAAATATATATTTAAAATTGGAAGAAAACTTAGGGACTAGAAAGGCAGGATTAATATCATCAATTGCTTTTGGATATTGTGATTATTTAGATTTTGAAGATAAAGATGATATGAAAAACTTTGGAATTATACATAGTATTAGCGTTTCGGGGTTGCATGTAGCTATAGTATATGGTTTCCTGAGGATTTTTGTTGGGAGGAATTTGGGTATTTTAGCGACTATGATATATGTCGTATTTACAGGACTTAATTATTCTAGTATAAGATCTTTCTTAATGCTTGCATGTGTAGAAGGCGGACACATTTTAAAAAGAAATAACAATTCAATTTCTGCTTTATGTTTCTCTGCAACATTCTTGGTTCTTTATCAGCCTTATAGTATTTTTAATATATCATTTCACTTATCTTATTTGGCGACCCTAGGAATAGTAATGTTTAATAAGAAATCTAACTATGCGTTATATAAATTGAACGTTAAATTAAGAGAAGCATTAAGTTTAACATTAAGTGCTCAGATATTTACTCTGCCATATCTAACTTTAATTTTTAGAGATTTTTCAGCAAATTTTATTATTGGGAATTTAATTTTGGCTCCATTCGTAGATCTTATGGTTATTACGGGAAATATATTGGTATTGACATATAGGTGGCCCCAATTATTTGATTTTTTCAGTTATATGAATTTGAAAATAATAAATATATTTGACTGGATTCTAAACTATATGGAGAATTTTTCATTACCAATGTTTTATGGAAATGAGAATGTAGTTTTCTTCTATCTATTTTTAATGTTTAGTGCTTATTTTGTAAACAAAGGATATAAAAGATTTATTTATCTTCCGCTTATAGCTATTTTTATAATTACAATTCAAATATACAGTCCAATTCCAAGTATACGATACTATAAAGAAGGTGCTATTTTGTTTTCTTATAAAGGTGATAGAATACTAATAGCAAATAAAAATCAGATTGACTTAAATAGACTTTCTAAATCAGCACTTGCAACAAAATATTTTAGGCAGAGAAAGACAATTGTTATGAATGGAATTTGTAAAATAAGCTTGGAAGGAAAAAATTACGTTTTAGAGACTCGTGGTGAAAAATATTTATTAAAAGTAACAAGTGATAAAATTCAATATGGAGAGTATGATATAATAAATTTTAATGATAGGATTACTAATAATATATTTATAATAGATGGAAGATTGATATAGGCTTATAGATTTATATCAGAATTAAGTCTAAATTAATGTAGCAGCACATTTTTTATACGAAAGGAAAATTAAAGTGATTAATTACGAAGTTTATGAGCAAGAAATTGAAAAAGGAAATATAAAAAATGGATATATATTTTGTGGGTTGGATGAAGAATTTATTAAAGATGGAATAAATCTAATTATAAAGAAAAGTATAGCTGAAGAATTTAAGGATCTTAACTTAATAAGGATAGATGGAATGAATACAAGTTTTGATGCTATTATGAATGCTTGTGAGACAATGCCATTCATGGGAGAAACAAAAGTTGTAATTGTTTATAGATCTAATTTTTTGCAAGATAAAACTGATTCGTCAGGAACTAAAATATACAATGATATTAAGAATTATATATCAAATTTACCTCCATATACAGTATTAATAATGTATTATTTATTGAATGATAAGAGAGATAGACCAAATAAAAATAAAAAATTAGCTACTATTGGTAAATCATTAACAATAGTATATTGTGATAAATTAAAAAGGGACAAATATTTAAAGAAAGTATCTGAAGTATTTAAAGAGAAAGGAAAGCAAATTGGAAGAACTGAGTTATCTTATTTCTGTGAGAAAGTCTATAATAATTTTGACATTATAAAAAGAGAAGCTGACAAGCTTATATCTTACTGTAGTGAAAGAGAGATAAAAAAAGAGGACATTGATATACTTATTTCAAAATCTAGTGAGGATGATACTTTTGATTTAGTTGAGTTAATAGCTACGAAAAAAATTGATAAAGCTATAGATACAATGAAGGAAATTTTGTATAAATCAGACCAGCATATGCTGATAATAAGTGCTATTCAAAAGCATTTCTTGAGATTATATGAGATAAAAATAAAACTTAGTAATGGAAAAAAAGTAGAGGATTTTATGTCAGACTATAGATTACCACAGTTTGTTTGTGAAAAGTTGATAATGCAGACAAATAAATTCACTGAAAAGCAATTATCAGAACTAATTAAGCTTTGTGTTAATACAGAAACAAAGTTAAAATCAACTGGAATAGATAAGACAATGGAAATGGAGTTTCTTTTAATAAATACTCTTACAGTTAAAAAATAATATTTATTAATAATATAAAAATAACCCATCTACTTAGATGGGTTTTAAGATTATGCCATAGAGTTTAACTTAGCAGCTAATCTTGATTTCTTTCTAGCAGCCATATTTTTATGAACAACTCCCTTAGTAGCAGCCATATCTAATGACTTAACAACTGATGTAAATAAAGCTTTAGCTTCTTCATTATTCTTAGCTTCTATAGCAGCTTCAAATTTCTTTATAGTAGTCTTTAAAGCAGACTTAATCATTCTGTTCTTTAAAGTCTTAGTTTCAGTAACTTTAATTCTCTTTTTTGCTGATTTTATATTTGCCATTCTTAATTCACCCCCTTAAATTTTTATAGGGTCTCTGCAGTTTTTGGGGAAATCTGCGTACGAGTTCATATTCAACAAACCTTATTATAGCATCAGAAGTTATGTAATTCAAGTATTAAATT
>CAURJV010000126.1:0-10287 GCA_963524945.1 uncultured Clostridium sp. | reverse complement strand
ATATTACTCCCATTTCATTTGCTTCTTTAATGTGTTCTACATTTGCTGTGTCTAAGAAAAATCTCATTTTATTAACATCTCCTCTTTGTTTAATTAAAAATCATTTAATATATAAGGTTATCTCAAATAAGAAATTTTAATTTCTTACTTAAGACTTACCTTTATGTAAATATTTATTTAGTAACACATAAGAAATTTGCTCTTAATTCGGAGTTCCAATCAAAAATCAAGAACATAAATCTAATATGAAATAAATAGATATTTAGTTTTATATAAAAGGCTTGTCTTAATCTGGAGTTCCAATCAAAGATTAAGACTCCCCTTAATATAGCTATGCTTACATAACTTTAAAAATATATTTTTAAAATTTATTTAATAAGTTTTTAAATTAATAGAGTAGCTTTCACCACTCCATTATTTAATTTCCAAGAATTCTTCTATAGGCATCATAGCGGCTCCTAGTAGATAAGATTCTTTAAAACTTGCAATACTTATGCTGCAATTATTTTCATTTGTAAATAAATTATCTTTATAGACATCTTTTTTTAGCATATCTATCTTATCATTAAGTAAGTTATTTATATCTCCACCTATTACTATGCTGCTAGGATCAAATATCATAACCAAATTTGATAGACCTAAAGATAATGTTTTTAAATAATCATTTAAAACATCATGAGCATCTTTATCATTTTGATTATATCTCTCTTCAAATTCATCAATATCACTAATATTTGAACTATTAGCCTCATTATAATTATCAATAAGAGAATTCATAGACGTGTATGCTTCTAAACAGCCTCTAGCTCCACACTTACACTTTTTCCCATCAATTGCTATCTTAGTATGACCTAATTCTCCTGATGAGTTATTGTCACCTCTATAAATTTTTCCATTTATTATTATACCAAGGCCTAACCCCTCTGTTATTGATACATATAATAGATTTCTTAGTATATCTCTTTTATTTAGAAACTCGTAGTAAGCTGATAAATTTGCTTCATTATCTACATATACTGGAATGTCCAAGTATTCGAACTTTTCCTTTAAATTAAAATCTTTGGCGCCTAACAAATATGAATACTTTATTATGCCTTCTTTAAAATCTACGGTTCCAGGTAATGAAATCCCTACTCCTAATAAATTTGCAGAGCATAAATTATATTTCTTCATTAACAAATCTATATTTTCATTAAGTAAATTTATTATGTTCTCTATTCCATCATTATTATGTCTAACTCGCATACTTTCAATAACGTTTTTCTTTATATTTACTAATGATATCTTTATATGATTGGGTGTTAGTGCTACTCCAATTGAATATCTACAGTTTTCATTCAACTTAATAGCAATTGCTTTTCTTCCTCCTGTAGATTCCAAAGACCTTACATCTTCTACAATACCCTCGCTTTTCAATTCTGTAATATTTGTAGAAACTGTTGTTATGCTTATATCTAATATTCTAGATATATCTAATTTGGTGATCTCATTTTTCTTTAATAATAATGCTATTATCTTTTTTCTGTTAGTTTCTTTTATTTTACTGTGATTTACTTCTATCAAACTTTAAAATACTCCTCTCGACTATTATCAGTAATAGTAGCTTTTTCTTAAATAATATCACTATTATTATTTTTGTTAAAGTATTTAAAAAACTATATAATTTTTTTGCTAAAATTCGATACTACTACACACCCTTAATTAATTATATAATCACTTAACTAAGATGATGGATTTCTATCTTTAATATAATTTAAATATCTTTTATTCTTGGATAAGCTGAATTATATGTTTCATATACTTTTGAGTACACTTCTTTTAATTCTTCATTTGGAGAAACTTTCTTGTTTCCTTTTACAATTCTATCACAAGCATCTTCTACAGAATCATATACTCCTGCTCCAACCCCTGCTAGTATTGCAACTCCAAGTGCACCACCTTCAGATGCTTTAACTGTAGTTAATGAATATTGGAAAATATCGGCTAGTATTTGTCTCCATACAGCACTTTCTGCTCCACCGCCACTTACTCTTATCTCATCAATGTTTACATTCATGTCTTCGATTAAATCAAGGCAGTTTTTCAAACTAAAGCTAACACCTTCTAATATACTACGTACAAAATCATCATGGTTATTTATTAGTGATACTCCTAAAAATGCACCTTTTACATTAGGGTCTATATGAGGTGTTCTTTCTCCCATAAGATATGGTAAGTAAACAATCCCATTAGAACCAGGTTTTGATTTTGCTGCTTTTTCAGTTAATAAATCATAGATATCTCTTCCTAATTTCTCGCTTTCTTCAACTTCTTTAGCGCAGAATGTTCTTTTAAACCAGTTCAATGATAGACCAGCTCCTTGAGTAACGCCCATTATATGCCATTTACCTGGTACTGCATGACACAAAGTATGAACTCTTCCTTCTTTATCAAATCTAGGTGTATCAGTTGCTGCAAATACTACTCCTGAAGTACCTATTGTTGTTGATATTATTCCTTCTCTTACTATTCCATTTCCTATTGCTCCTGCTGCTTGGTCTCCAGCACCACCAACAACTGGTGTATCTACTGCTAAGTTTGTTAATTTTGCAACTTCCTCTGTAACTTTTCCACTAACAACTACTGATTCATAAACATCTGCTAATATGTTTTTATCTATATTTAACTCATTAAGTAATTCTTCGCTCCAATTTCTAGTATTTATATCTAACATTTGCATACCACTAGCATCTGAAACTTCTGTTGCAAAAACATTAGTCAATTTAAGTCTAATATAATCTTTTGGAAGAAGTATTTTGTAAATTTTATTATAGTTTTCTGGTTCATTATTTCTAACCCACAATAATTTTGAAAGAGTAAATCCAGTTAATGCAGGATTACCAGTGATCTTAATTAGTCTTTCTTTTCCGATTACTTCTGTCATGTAATCACATTCTTTTTCTGTTCTTTGATCACACCAGATTATAGAATTTCTAATTACATTAAGATCTTTATCTACCATAACAAGCCCATGCATTTGTCCACTTAATCCAATACCTTTAATATCAGAAGCTTGTACACCGCTTTTTTCAATAACATCTTTTATTCCCTTTACACATGCCTGCCACCAATCTTCTGGATCTTGTTCTGCCCATCCTACCTGTGGTTGGAATAAATCATATCCATAAGTTGCAGTTTTTATTGTAGTTCCATTTTCATCAAAAAGAGCTGTCTTTGTTCCTGATGTTCCAATATCCAATCCTAATAAATATCTCATTAATAAACCTCCTAAGTTATATATCTTTTCTAAATTAACATAATTACAAACTTTTTACTTAATTTTTTAAATAACTTTTTAAATGTATTTTAATAAGTTTATTATACTTCCCTTTTTCTTTGCGGTCAATAGTTTTTTGAATACATTTTCATTTTTTATTTTACTAGGTATTTTTTATATTTAGAAAGTTGCACTTATTATAAAATATCTACCAAAATAGAGTCCTAAATAAAAAGGAACTTCTTGCAATAATAATACTGAAAAATATTACAAGAAGTCCTTTTAACTATAAATTTTCAAGTTAGAAGTTTTTTCAAATGTATTTACTTAGAGCTTACCTTTAAGGCTAGCCTTTGGATGCAACTTCTAATCTTAGAATCATCCACAAAATCCCGTACAAGTTGGAATAAAAGCATGCTTCTTATTTTGGTGAGATGAATAAATCTAGATTATATATTATTTATTTATGATCCTCAAATATATATTGATTAACTATAGATTCTAACAACTCTTGTCTTCCAGATTTATTTATTATAGGGTTATTGTTTAACGCATATGCTTCTAATTCTTTAAAGCCAACTTTTCCTTCAACAATTTCTTTACCGATTCCCTGTGTAAAGCTTGAATATTTTTCTTTTATAAAGTCTTCTAAGTCACCACTTTCTAAAAGTTTATAAGCTACTCTCAATCCTTTAGCAAATGTATCCATTCCAGCTATATAAGCTAAGAATAAATCTTCTTTTTCAAATGATGCCCTTCTAACTTTAGAATCAAAGTTAACACCACCTGGTGCAAGCCCTCCATTTTTAAGGATTTCATACATAGCTAATGTAGCATCATATATATTTGTTGGGAACTGATCTGTGTCCCATCCAAGTAACGGATCTCCTTGATTAGCATCTATGCTGCCTAAGAAATTATTGATTCTTGCAAAATGAAGTTCATGTTGGAATGTGTGTTGTGCCAAAGTAGCATGATTTGCTTCAATGTTAACTTTAAAATACTTATCAAGGTTATAATTTTTAAGGAATCCTAAAACTGTTGCTGTATCAAAATCATATTGATGCTTTGTTGGTTCCTTTGGCTTTGGCTCTATTAAAAATTGTCCTGTAAATCCTATTTCTTGTGCATAATCAACAGCCATTTGAAGTAATCTAGCAAAGTTGTCTAATTCTAATCCCATATCTGTATTTAATAGAGTTTCATATCCTTCACGTCCACCCCAAAAAACATAGTTTTCTCCATCTAGCTCTTTTGTTATTTCAATTGCTTTTTTAATTTGTGCTGCTGCATAAGCAAATACATCCGCATTACAGCTAGTACCTGCACCATGAACATACCTTGGATTAGTAAAACAGTTAGCTGTTCCCCATAAAAGTTTTTTATTATACTTCTTCATTAAACTTTTACACAACTCAACTATCTCATCTAAATTTTTATTAGTTTCTTGTAATGTTTTTCCTTCTGGTGCTATATCTCTATCATGGAAGCAGAAATATTCTATGTTTAGCTTATCCATTAATTCAAATGCTGCTTCCATTCTTGCTTTAGCTAAATCCATTTCATTTGTTTCGCTATCCCATGGACGAATCATAGTCCCAGCACCAAATGGATCTGCTCCTGTAGCTGTTAATGTGTGCCAATAAGATAAGGCAAATCTTAGATGTTCTTTCATTGCTTTATCCCCAATAATTTCGTCTGGATTATAATATTTAAATGAATATGGATTTTTAGAATTTGCCCCCTCGTAATTTATTTTCGAAACATTTTCAAAGTATTCTCTCATATGATACCCTCCTCATTTTTCTTTATTGAATATAAATTATTTCTAGTAAATAGCGTAATAACTTATTAAGCCATTTATCTATCTATTTATAAAAGCCAACGTTAGTAATGACTAGCCCTTATATATAAATCAAAGTTGTTTGATTTTAATGAATATTCTGAATTTTATTTTGTATAACAAGCTTTAATCAAAATAATTATTAAAGTAAGTCAAAGTACTTATTCTTTTGATATTCACTACTTAAAATATATTTTGAAATAACTTTTTAAATGTTATTTTGTAAGCTTATAATACTTTCTTTTTTTTATATAGTCAATAGTTTTCTGAGTATATTTTTATGTTATTTTTTAATAAAATAATTCATGATAATTATGTCCATCTCATACCTTTTTATTTTAAACAAAATATAGAATTAATATACCATATATACAGATAACAGCAGACAATATTAATTATAGCCTGCTGTTATTCAAATGATTTGTTGTCACTAATTTATATAAAGTTTTAATTAAGCGTATATAATCATTTTCAAAGAATTATTTCTTGTTTTTAGATGATATATCCATCCATACTGCTATTAGTAATATTAAACCTTTAACAATGTATTGCCAGAATGTTGGAGTATTCATCATACTCATACCGTTATCTATACTAGCCATTACAAGTGCACCAACTAATGCTCCAGCAACTGTACCACTACCACCTGCTAAACTTGCTCCTCCAATAACACATGATGCAATTGCATCCATTTCTGCATTTTGACCGGCTGAAACTGATCCTGCATTTAATCTTGATGTAAGTAATATTCCAGCAACTGCGCAAAGTAATCCAAGTACTGAATATATAACAATAATATGTTTTTTTACGTTTATACCAGATAATCTTGCTGCATCTCTATTTCCACCAATTCCATATATTCTTCTACCAAATATAGTCTTTGTTCCTACAAATGCTAATATTAAAGCTAAAAGTAACATAATGAAAACTGGTATAGGAAATCCTTGATAGTCATTAAGAATTAACACTAGAACTAATGATATAACTCCAATTCCTACTATTGTAAGTACATCTAAAGCCATTGGTCTAACTTCAATATTATATTTAATCTTATTCTTTCTATTTCCTAATATTAAATATGCTGAACCTACAATCGCTATTACTACTAATATATAACCTACAACTGTTGGTAAATACGCTTGTCCTATAGCTTTGAAATCTGCTGTTAATGGTGCAACAGTATTACCACCTGTAATTCCTATTAATACACCTCTAAAAACAAGCATACTTGCTAAAGTAACTATAAATGATGGAACATTTCTAAATGCTATCCAATATCCATTCCAAGCTCCCATAATAACTCCAAGTATTAATGTTATTACCACTGTTGGGATAGCTGAAAAACCAAACCAAACATTTAATATTGCTGCAATTCCTCCAAGTAAACCTAAAGTTGATCCTGCCGAAAGATCTATCTCACCTAAAATGATTACAAAAACCATACCTATTGCAAGTACACCAGTAATTGACATTTGTCTAAATAAATTTGATAAATTTCTTGTTGTTAAAAAATTTCCATCTGTTAAAAACGTGAACAAAACCCATATTGCTGCTGTTGCTATTAATATTGCTGCCATCTTAGATTTAAATATAACGCCTAAACCTAATTTCTTTTCTTTTTCTGAACTTGTACTTTTACTTAATTGCATCTTATATTCCTCCTACAGAAGTTTTAGTTTCTTCGCTATAACTCTCACTAACTTCTTCATTTTTCTTTCCTACAGAATAATTCATAATCATCTCCTGAGTTAACCCATTATTCTCAAGACTTGCCTTTATTTCCCCTTCATTCATTACTAGAACCCTATCACTAATTCCAAGTACTTCTGGAAGTTCTGATGAAACCATTATTATAGATATCCCTTGTTTAGCTAGCTTAAATATTAACTTATAAATTTCATACTTGGCTCCAACATCAATTCCTCTAGTAGGCTCATCTAATATTAATATTTTAGGTTCAGCAAGAAGATTTTTTGCTAGTATTACTTTTTGTTGATTTCCACCACTTAGATTTTTTATTGCTAATTCAGTTGATGCAGTCTTTATTTTTATTTCATCAATAAATTTTAAAACATCCATCATTTCCTTATCTTTATCTATTACGTTTAATGGCCTTTTATATTTCACTAAATTACTCATTGTCATATTTTTAGCTACACTCATACCTGCAATTATTCCATCTTTTTTTCTATCTTCTGGAACCATAGCTATTCCTTTGCTTAAAGCATCATTTGGATTTTTTATGTCAATTTTTTTACCCTCAAAATATACTTCACCGCTCTTTTGACCTTGGAAACTTCCATATATGCTTGCCACCATTTCTGTTCTACCTGAACCTACTAAGCCTGAAATTCCAAGTATCTCCCCACGTCTTAAGGTAAAACTCGCATTTTTTACTCTTTTTATGTTCTTATTAAATGGATCTAAAACGTTAAAATTCTTTATCTCAAAAAATTCTTCGCCTATTTTATGTTCTTCTCTAGGAAATAGATTTTTCATTTCTCTTCCAACCATCATTTGTACTAGCTTATCTTGATCTATCTCACTAATAGGAACTTGTCCTATTGTTGATCCATCTCTAATTACAGTAACATTGTCACATATTCTTGTAACCTCATTAAGTTTGTGAGAAATATAAATACATGTTACTCCATCTCTTCTTAAATCATCTAATATTCCCATCAACACTTCTACTTCACCTTCACTTAAAGAGGCAGAAGGTTCGTCAAGAATCAATAGTTTTGCATTTTTAGATAGAGCTTTTGCAATTTCAACTAATTGCTGATGTCCAATTCCAAGATCCCCCGCTCTAGTAAGCGGATTAACATTCAGCTTAACCCTATTTAATAATTCATTTGTCTTATTTAACTGTTCACTAAAATTTACTAGTCCACGTGCGCCAATTTCATTTCCTAAAAAAATATTTTCTGCTATAGATAATTGTTTTATAAGTGCTAATTCCTGATGAATAATTGCAATACCAACGCTTTCAGAATCTTTTATACTTGTTTGGCTTAATTCTTTTCCTTCAAAGATTATTTTTCCCGAGTAAGACCCAGCAGGATGCTCTCCGCTCAAAACTTTCATCAGTGTGGATTTTCCAGCTCCATTTTCACCACAAAGAGCATGGATTTCTCCTTTTTTAACTTTTAAAGTTACTCCATCTAATGCCTTTACTCCAAAGAATTCTTTGACTATATCTTTCATTTCTAAAATATACTCACTCATGAAATGCTTATCTCCTTTCTATATTGGAGTCTGACACCATATATTCAGACTCCAATATTCTTATTTATTTGCTTGGTCTTTTATCTTCTGGTACATTTTTATATACATCATCAAACTTTTGGAAACCATCTTTAATTACAGTATCCTTCATGTTATCTGCTGTAACTGCTATTGGAGTAAGTAATACTGAAGGGATATCTTTTTTACCATTGTTAGTTACAGTACCACCTGTTTCAACATCTTCACCTTTAGCCATCTTTACAGCCATTTCAGCTGCTTTTGCAGCAATATCTTTTATAGGTTTGTATATTGTCATTGTTTGAGTTCCTTCAACAACTCTTTGACAACCAGCTAAATCTGCATCTTGTCCAGAGATTGTGATTTTTCCTGCTAAGTTTTGTGCTTGTAATGCTTGAATAGCACCGCCTGCTGTACTATCATTTGATGCAACTACAGCATCAATTTTGTTATTATTTGCTGTCAAAGCATTTTCCATTATCTTTAATGCTTCCTCTGCTGACCAATCTTTTACCCATTGATCACCCACTAGTTTTATATCTCCCTTATCTACATAAGGTTTTATTATGTTCATTTGTCCTTGTCTAAATAATTTTGCATTATTGTCTGTTGGAGATCCTCCCATCATGAAATAATTTCCTTTTGGAGTTTTATCCACGATAGCTTTAGCTTGTAATTCTCCAACCTTTACATTATCAAAAGATACATAGTAATCTAAGTCACTATTTGTAATCAATCTATCGTAAGCCAATACTTTTATTTTATTTTGGTGAGCTTCTTCTACAATTGGTGCTATTGATTCGCCGTTATGTGGTATTACAACTAAGACATCTACCCCTTGAGATATAAGATTCTCTGCTTGTGACATTTGCGTTGGATCATCCCCATTTGCAGATTGGAAAACAACATCTGCTCCTAGTTTCTTAGCTTCTTCTTCAAAGATTTCCTTATCGTGCTGCCATCTTTCAAGTCTTAGGTCGTCCATACTTACACCAATTTTTATTTTCTTATTTCCATTGCTAGATGTTTGTGCATCTTTTTTTGCTCCACATCCTGTCAATGCTGAAAATATTAGTACCCCACTTAGTGCCAAACCTAATAATTTAATCATTTTTTTAGATTTCATCTTTTTCTCCCCTTTTTTTATAATTATAAATCTCTTTTACAGTCTTAATTATATCCATTATAGTAAACGTTTCAAATAGACTGGTTTGCTAATTTATAATCTTATATTGCTATCTTTTTACAGCAAATTTTTACTAGTAAATAATTTAAAAACTAAAGAAAATCCAGACCAATTCCTCAATATAAGAAATTATCTGGATTTTTTTATTATTGCGATATGTTGTTGGTAATATATTGCTTTTTATAAATTAAAAAATTCCTAAATAATAAATAACATATCTTTCACTAATTAATTTCAAAAAATCTTTTCTTCTATGTTTCCTTTAAAATTTGCAGGACTAACACCTTCATATTTCTTAAATACTTTGCTGAAATAATTAGGATCATTGTATCCTACTTTGTAGCAAACCTCTTTCACATTCATTTCTCCAGTTGAAAGTAATTCCTTTGCAACATCTATTCTGCATTTATTTACATATTCCGAAAAATTAATGCCGGTTACTTCTTTAAATGTCCTGCTAAAATAATAGACACTTAATCCAAAATTGCTCGCTACCTTCTCTAGTTCTAACTCTGTTTCAATATTTTCTCTAATAAATTGTTTTACACTTTCAAATAGTTTCATCTTTATTTTATTTGAATTTTTATTTTTACCTAACTTTGTATCCCCTGATATCCCGACTAAAAAACTATCATTCATCAATTTTCCTTCTATATCATCAATATAAATAATATTTACATTGTCTGAGTTGTATACTAAACACTTCATAGCTTGTCTATAAGATTCCACAATTTGCTCTACTGAATCAAATATTTC
>CAURJV010000125.1:0-10508 GCA_963524945.1 uncultured Clostridium sp. | reverse complement strand
AAAAGCAAAAAATGCTAGAATTATATAGTTTATTATTGGATAAAGTGGCATTTTGAATTTGCTCTTTGCAGCAAGTTCAGGATTAGTTTTGCGATACCTTATGTGGCAGATAACTATGATTGCCCAAATGTAGATAAAGCAGAATGTCGATATACTTGTTATAAGCACAAATACTCCTTCAGGCATAACAAAGTTTAAAATAACTGAAATCAAAATGACAATTGCTGAAAACATTGTAGCATTTGATGGTACTTGACTAGAAGTTAGCTTTTTCATTGATTCAGGTGCATTTTCTTCTTTAGCAAGTGAGTAAACCATACGGCTTGTACTGAAGATAGCACTATTACAAGCAGATGCTGCTGATGTTAATACAACGAAATTTACAATACTTGCTGCTGCTGAAATCCCTACTGCTGCAAACACTTGAACAAATGGACTTTTATCTGGATTAATTGAATTCCAAGGATATATGCTCATGATAACAATAAGTGCTCCTATGTAGAATATAATAATTCTAATTGGAATATTGTTAATAGCTTTTGGAATAACATGCTCTGGTCTTTCAGTTTCTCCAGCTGTAAGGCCAACTAATTCAATTCCAGCAAAAGCAAACACTACCATTTGGAATGAAAGAATAAAACCATTTATTCCATTTGGAAATAACCCGCCGTGGCTCCAAAGATTTGCAAATCTAGATGCACCAGCATCTGTTGAAAATCCTGTAATAATCATAAATATACCAATTACAATTAGTGCTAAGATTGCTACAACTTTAATTAAAGCAAACCAAAATTCCATTTCACCAAATAATTTTACTGCTGTAAGATTCATAATTAGTAAAATTACAAGAACAATAAGACTTGGAAGCCATTGAGGTATATTAGGAAGCCAGTATTGTATGTATAACCCCGCAGCAGTCAAATCAGCCATTCCAACTGAAATCCAACAAAACCAATATGTCCATCCAGTAATAAATGCCGCTCCGTTCCCTAAATAATCATATACAAAGTCTACAAATGAATGGTAATTTAAATTAGATAGTAATAATTCCCCGAGAGCACGCATAACAAAGAAGCATATTATTCCTGTTATTATGTAAGCAAATAAGATAGATGGACCAGCTAAGTGAATTGATCTTCCTGAACCAAGGAATAGCCCTGTTCCAATTGCACCCCCTATAGCAAGTAACTGAACATGCCGATTTTTTAGCCCTCTCGATAAATTTTGATTTTCTGATGTTGATTTATCCATTTTATTCCTCCATATTTATCAAAGCATATAGATAAATGCTTTTTTATTCTTTAGAAATTTATATTCCAATAAAATCTGTGGACGAGGTACTCCTTGAGGGTATAACTTAAAAAAAGGTTGATCGATTAGTTTTTTTATTCTAAAAAGAATAAAAAAGAAATCTTATTCGCCTGCATAAAATGTTCTTATATGCAGCATAGCTGCCATTTCTGATGTGCAGATTTTTCTCACATGCGTTCGAAAAGGCAGATGCGTGAAAAAATCTTCGGCTCTACAGTCGCCTGCGATTTTGTACTAAGTATTTTATAATCATACGAATTTTTGTAGCTATTATTTCCCCAATATATTCCTCTAAAAATTTAATTTTCACTGTTAAATACTAATACATTTTTGATAAAGTTGCAATGATTTCTTGCTTTTTATAGCAAATTTATATAAATATAAATATTATTTTGTCATAATACTTTCATTATAGCCTTTATCACAGAAAAAAACATATATTTTCCACAAAATTAAATTTATCCAAATCTATCGTAAACTTATGTTAGAAATCAATTAGAAATCATATTATTTTTATCAAGCCCATTTTCTACAAGAATCGCATATAAAGTACCATCTGACTTCATCTCTTTTATCTTTTCATTTAATGCATTTAATAAAGCTTTATCATTTTTTCTAACTGCTATAGCTATATTCCCACTTAGTTCAGGTGTATAATCCTTTAATATTCTTAAAGGTATATTTTTATTTTTTAGCAGAGAATATTTCACTATAACAGAGTCTACTAACCCTGCATCTATCTTTCTTTTATATATAGCATCCAATAATTCAGTTGAATTTTCAAAGATTGTTATATCCTTTATTATTTTATCATTTTTCCACCTTTCACCCATGCTCTCATATACTGTACCCTTTTCTACTCCTACTACTGCGTTTTTTAGGTCGCTTTTAAAATTTATATTTGAAAATGTTGGAACCACAACAGCTTCTGTGGCTTTATATATTGGCTGCGTAAAGGCTACTATCTTTTCACGTTCAGGAGTTATAAATATTCCACCTGATGCGATATCTATACTGTCATCAGTATTTAATTTATCTAATAAATTTACAAATGGTGAGTTCCTAGTTTCAATTTTACTAATTCCAAGTCTGCTTCCAATTTCGGTTACTATATCAGCCTCAGTTCCCTCTAACTTTTTTGTACTTGGATCTATGTAAAAATATGAAACATCATTTTGCGGTGAAGCAACAGTTATCTCTCCTTTTTCTTTTATCAACTGTAATCTATCCTTTTGTTCTGATACATTGGTTACTATAGCCCTACTATCATATTTTCCAGCACTACCTTCAAAAATCATTCCAAAAAAATTTATAATAGTAATCAAAATTAAAACCTTTTTCGATAATTTCTTCATGTTGCCCTCCTTTAGATGTCATTTAAATTTATAAAATACTATTGAGTCATATCCTGCAAGTTGTATCAAATAAAATGAAACCTCTATGTTTAATGTACTATTACTATTTTGTTATAAAATAGCAAATTTTAAACATAGAATTCAGTTTTTAAACAAAAATAAGAGTTTACTTAACATAAACTCTTATTACTTATCTTTCTCATTTAATAATTGAAACTTCTGCTTCATCCTTAAGGAATAATGGTATTATTTCTAATGGAGCGCTATAGTCTATTACTTGTCCACCATTAAATATCTTCCCTGAATTTACATCTTTCCAATTTGCACCTTTTGGCAGATACACTTTTCTTGATCTCTTTCCTTTATGGAGTATTGGAGCTACAAGAATATCTGGTCCAAACATATACTCATCTGTAACATCCCAACAAATCTCATCTTCTGAAAAATCATAGAATAATGGTCTTATAACTGGAGTTCCCTTTTCATGTGCTTCCTTCATGATTTCAGTAATATAAGGTCTCATCCTTTCACGAATAAGCATATATTTCTTAAATATTTCATATGCCTCGTCACCATAACTCCATACTTCATTAGCTGCACCGCTTGCACATAGTCCTCCACCACTAGTTCCAAGCGCCTTTGAATGTGGCTCACGATCACCATGTAACCTAAATACAGGACAGAATGTTCCATATTCAAACCATCGAATTATGCATTCTCTAAAGTCTGGATCATCTGGATTCCCACCATGGAATCCTCCTATATCAGTTGTCCACCATGGTATACCTGCAATTCCCATGTTAAGACCAGCTGCAAATTGATTTCTTAAAGATTCAAAACTTGAATCAATATCCCCAGACCATACAAGTGCTCCATAACGTTGACTCCCTGCCCATGCACACCTAAGAAGATTAATTATATTTTCCTGCCCTTCTTTCTTCATGCCATCAAAAAACGTTTTTGCATACATAGCTGGATATATATTACCTATTTGTACATTTGGACCTAAGTGATACCTATAATTCTCGAAGTCGTAAACCGAGTATTCTGGTTCAGCTTCATCAAGCCAAAATATTTTTATGCCTTTAGCATAGTAGTTTTTCTTAGCAGTTTTCCATACAAAGTCACGGGCTTCTGGATTTGTTGGATCATAGAAAACAGTATCTCCCAAAAAATCCATAGTTGTTCTAATTCCCCTATCAACTCTTACTAAATAACCTTTTTTAAGCATCTTATCATAATTTTCACTTGTCTTATCTACTGTTGGCCAAATAGAAACCATTAACTCAATGCCCATTTCCTTAAGTTCTTTAATCATAGCATCAGGATCAGGCCAATAATCTAAATCAAACTTCCATTCTCCTTGTTTTGGCCAGTGAAAAAAGTCAACTACTATAACTGAAATTGGAAGTTTTCTTTTCTTATATTCGCAGGCAATGTTTAATAACTCTTCTTGAGTTTGGTATCTCAATTTACATTGCCAAAAACCCATAGCATAATCCGGCATCATTGGCACTGTTCCAGTTGCTTTTGCATAAGCTTCTTCTATTTCGGCTGGAGTATCACCTGCTGTTATAAAGTAGTCTAATTGATTAGTAGAATTCGCTACCCACTCTGTAATATTTTTTCCGAAAATAACTTTTCCAATTGCTGGGTTATTCCAGAGCATTCCATATCCTAAACTTGATAATACAAATGGAACACTAGCTTGGGAATTTCTATGTGCAAGTTCAAGTACGCAGTTTTTCAAATCTAAATTTGGCTGTTGATATTGCCCCATACCAAATAATTTTTCATTTGGATTTGATTCAAATCTCATAGTTAAAGTATAATCTCCACCAAGAATAGGCTTAAATTCACGGGCTTCTATCTCTAAAGCACTGCAAAACCTATTTACATTTTTCCTGTTTCTTACATACTCTTCTAAAAGAATATCATCTTTATCATTATAAAATGTGATTTTTCCTTCCTTATCAATCCTTGCATGAATTTTTCCATTCTCTATGCATGCTTCATTATTTTCAATTTTAATCTTAATTTTACAATTTTCTTGTGGCAATAAAGCCCAATCATTATTTATAAATTCTGCTTGCCTAGTGCTACGTATACGTAAACTATTTTTTCCCCAAGGCTCAATTCGTAACGTTTCACAGTCATATTTGCGAATTAATACATTTCCATAAACTTCAAAAACACTATCGTCTAAATTAATTTCCTTATTAGATTCCATATATGAACTCTCCAATCTTTGAATAATTAAATTCATGCTTAGCCTTTAACAGCACCATTAGTTAATCCTCCAATTATATATTTTTGAAGGAATATAAATATTAAAACAACAGGCAAAACCAAAAGTACTCCATAAGCCATTATTGAATTCCACTGTATTCCATACTTGCCCATGAAATTATATATACTAGCTGTCATAGTTCTCTTTTCAGGGCTGGTTAAAAATGTTAGTGAATAAGCTAAATCACCCCAAGCATATAAGAAGGAAAAGGCTCCTGTCATTATAAGTCCTGGATAAGATATTGGAAGCATTATTTTTGTAAATGCTGTAAATGTATTGCATCCATCAATCTTTGCTGAATCTTCAAGTTCTTTTGGTAAAGCAAGAAAGTAAGTTCTAAGAATAAGAACTACAAATGGAACAGATATTGTTGCATCTGATAATATTGGAGCCCAAAGAGTATCTAATAGATGTAAATTTTTATAAACTAAAAACATTGGTGTAAGTAATAATGCTACTGGGAGCATCTGAGTTACTAAGAAGATCAATATAAATACCTTTTTCCCTCTCATCCTGAATCTTGCCAAACCATATGCAGCTGGAATAGCTAATACACATGCTAAGATCATTGAAGCTAATGCAACCTTACAGCTATTAGCTAGTGTTACTATTATGCTGCTCTTTCCTGTAAATTGGTCTGTATAACTACTTAATGTAAAATCTTTAGGTATAAAAGTTGGAGGTGATGCAAAGATCTCAGCATTAGTTTTAAATGAACTTACTATAATCCAATATATTGGAAAAAGCATAATACAAGCTATACAAATTGATACAAAGCATAATATTATATTTTTTTGTTTATCCTTAAGAATAACCTTCTTCATTACCCAATCACCTCATCTTCCTTTATCAATTTGAGGTATCCTAAACTTACGCAGAATAAAATAGCAAACAATACATTGGCAACAGTAGCACCTTTACTAAATGAAAATTGCGTAAATGAAAGTTTATATGCAAAAGTTGACATTAGTTCAGTACTATTAACTGGACCTCCATTTGTCATAACAAATACTAAATCAAACACTTTAAATGTATAAATAAATCCAAGAACTAATACAGATAAAATCGCTGGTCTTAATGATGGCAGAGTTATTTTAAAAAATCTCTGAATTACATTAGCTCCATCAACTTTAGCTGCCTCATATAAATCATATGGAATATTACTTAACCCAGTTGTTAACAACAGCATATTAAACGGAATTCCAACCCAAGAGTTTGTTAATATAACTGATAACATTGAAGTTTTACTGTCTATAATCCAGCCTATTGGCTGTGATATCAGATGAAATTTCATAAGTAATTCATTTATTATGCCTCCGCTTGTACTATACATAAATTTGAACAATAATGCAGTTACTGTCATTGGCACAAGATAACTTACTACCATAAGTCCTCTAAGAGGTTCTGAAAGCTTAAATTTTAAATTGAAAAGCAACGCTAATCCGAGTCCTATAATAAATTGAATTGATATACTTCCAATAGTGAAAACTAAAGTATTCCAAATACTTATTGGCATTGCTGGATCTTTAAACACTTCAATATAGTTTTCTATGCCAACAAATGGTTTAACCGGCTGACTAAAAGTCGTTACATTTACATCATGAAGACTTAGAATAAAATTATATATAATCGGATATCCCACAAAAGCCAGCATAAATATTAATGCTGGAAGCACAAATATGTACCCTTTTCTTTCTTCCTTAATAAATTCTCTGCTATATTTATTTTTCAAAATTATTTTCACCTACCTTGCTTCAATTTAAAGGCGCCTTTCACTAAGTTTTAAGACACCTTTAGATTTTTTATATAGTTAAACAATTTAAGAATTTCACAAAATTCATAGCACTTTAAGTTCATATCTTCACTAGAAATCATAAATATATTTGTGGAGAAAACATTTGAAAATGAGCTGTTAAAGGTTCTTAGCTGTAGGTTGTTCCATTTTAGCTTGTCAAACTGAAAGTTGGAGCATGCTAAAGTGGATACAACCTGCTGCTTAGAACCTTCAGCGATATTTTCATAGCTTTTCGGAATCAAAATATTTATGATTTCGGTAAGTTAACTTTAAAGTTGGGTATCTATAAATTTATTTTAATACTGCATCAACCTTAACCTGTGCATCTTTTGCTGCTTGCTCTGGTGTCTTTGCATTTGTAAAACTTTCCTGCATTGCAGTAGACATTGCATCTGATATTTCAGGCCATTTTGGATGTGGGCCTCTTGGCATAGCGTATTGCAATTCATCTAGGAATACACTCATAACTTGGTCTTTAGTAATTTTATCATCACTTTCAGCAACATCTTTTCTAGATGGAATGTAACCAAAATCAGCACAATATTCAGTCATATTATCTTTTTGCTGAGTATATTTAATAAAATCCCAAGCTTCAGCTTCATGATGACCTTTAATGATGCCCCAGTTTTCTCCACCTAAATCCGATGCAAATACTTTATCCTTAGGAATCTTTACAACTCCCCAATTTAGGTTTGGTGCATCCTTCTTAACTGTATCTATAATCCATGGGCCATCTGTAATCATGGCTGCTTTATTAGTTACAAATTGTTTTTCTAAATCATTTTGTGTCCAGTTTATAACTTCTTTACTCATTGATCCATTTTTTATAAGATCAGTGAGATATTGAAGAGAACTTATTCCAGCCTCACTTCCAATTTCATTAAATTTAGCTCCTGTTGAAATAAGCCATGGAAGATATTGAAATGTTCCTTCTTCGTTTTTTGGTGCAGCTATAGCTAAACCATAAGTATCCGCTTTTGTTAATTTTTTAGCTGCAGTCTTTAATTCATCAAAAGTTGTAGGCGGCTCAACTCCTGCAGCACTTAACATGTCCTTATTATAAAATAAAGCTAAATCATTACTTCCAAGTGGGATTCCATAATACTTTCCATCTAACTGACATGATGAAATCGGACCTGGGTAAAATTGATCTTTACCATCATAGGAATTCATCTTGTCTGTAATATCTGCAAATAACCCCATTGCTGAAAATGAAGCCATATCTGGATTATCAACTAAACCTATGTCAGGTAGTTTGTCAGCAACAAGTCCTATTGTAAACTGCTTAGTAAGTTCAGCTCTTGGTACAAATTCCACTTGGACTTCTACCTTATCTTGAGATTTATTATATTTATCAGCAAGATTTTGCATTGCATTTTGTTGTTGCTGCCCATCAAAATAGTGCCACACTGTAATCGTTGTCTTTCCTGACGGATCAGCTTTAGTTTGAGTTGTGCCCCCACCACTGCTTCCACATCCAATAAATATAGTCGCCGACATTGCAATAGCTGTCAAACAAGCCAGTAACTTTTTAGTTTTTTTCATATTATTTACCTCCTAAATTCTTATGAATAATAACGTTTTCTATAACTTAATATTACATCTTCTAAATTACTTCTAATATTCTATTATCATGAAAAAAGTGTAAAATCATGATATTAATTTTACACTTTGTATTTAAGCATATAAAATAACAAACATACGGACTTATTATCTCTTATCATTTCTTAGTAAAATTTCATATATTCCTTTGGGGACATTCCCGTTGATTCCTTAAAAACTTTGCAAAAGTACTTGGAATCACTATAACCGACCTTCTCCGCAATTTCATAAATTTTTAGTTTATTACTTCCTAATAATTCCTTTGCTTTATGAATTCTAAATTCTTTTAAGTAATCTGAAAAACTTTTTCCAAGTTCCTTTGTAAATAACCTGCTTAAATATTCTGGAGTTATATTCATTCCACTTGCTATTTCCTCAAGAGAAATTTTATCACTATAATACTCTTTTATATAATTTATAGCTTTTCTTACAATCAATGAATTTACTTTAGTTCCTTCATCATTTATTTCACACATCTTACGAATTATATAATTTAATCGCTCTTTTAACTCATCAAATGTAAAGCTGTTTCTAATTGAATCTAAAACTCCTTCATTGTTAAACTCAGTATAAAGATTACTATTGCAGCTTTTAGCCACAATTAAGATTGAAAAAATATACTTACTGCTGGCATCAATTATCTCGCATGGGTCGTAGATATTTTCTTTCAAATGTGAAACAAATTTTTCATTAATATCAGCCAATTTTTTCTGGTCATTGTTTTTTATAGCTCTTAGCACTTCTGTTTCAATCTCTTTTGGATATTTACAATGATTTATTTTTAATTTAGATATTAGTTCTTCATAAATCACTTCATTATTTCCAAATGAAATAGGCCATCTAGATAGTCTCTGTAGCTTTTTAAATGAACTTTTAATTTCAGTTAGTTCGTTTAGATTAATAATACTAATAGTAGTATTTAAGAATCCCTTCTGCCTAAGTGAAAATAATAGCTTATGCTTTAGCATTTTTATAAATTCCAAGTAAGCTGTTTTAGTAATTACTAAAATAGGCAAATAATCATACTCCTTTAAAATAGAGTAATAGAAATTTACGATATTGTAACTCTTCATAGCTTCATAAATCTCTTTTATTATAAGTTCAATCTTATCTTCGTATTTATCTCTAAGATGCAAATTAACAACATATATATTTTCATTTTGCTTAACTTTGCTTTCAATTATTTTGTAAAAATGCTCTAAATTTTGTCCCTTATTTAGTAGTACTTGTCCTAATATTTCTTCCTTAAGTATACCTTCTTCTAAAAGTGCATCCTTTTCCTTACTTAAATTAAGCTTTTTTTCAATATCCTCCATGGTATTTTTTAAAGCAGTATAAGTTATAGGTTTCAATAAGTACTCTTTCACTCCAAGTTTTATACCTTTTTGTGCATACTTAAAGTCTGAATATCCACTAAGTATAATAATATATGGATCTTGACCACAATCCTTAATTTTTTGGAGCATATCTAATCCATTTATTTTGGGCATTTCAATATCTGTAAAGATAAGATCTGGCTTATGCTCTTTAGCTAAAAGGAACCCTTGCTCTCCATCCGAAGCTTTTCCACAAACGATGTAATTTTCATTAATCTTTCCTAATAAGTTCCCCAGTCCTTCTCTGGCATTAATTTCATCTTCTACAATTAAAATTTTCATAAATATCCCCCTTAAAATATCAATGAAATAATCAAAGTTATTGTAGTTCCTTGCCCTTTAACACTTTCAATATTAAACTTAGCATCTTCACCATAATAAATCTTTATCCTGTCATATACATTTTTTATGCCTATATTTTCATCTTCATCTTTTCCTGATTTTATATTATTAATTATCTCTTGAAGCTTTCTATCTTCAATACCCAATCCATTATCTTTTACTATGATTTTTACATAGTTATTTTTAAATATATTTATGCTAACTTTTAATACTCTTTCACTATCATATCCTTTAAATCCATGGATAATTGAATTTTCAATTAAGGGCTGTAATATTAACTTATGAATTCTAGCCCCTAAGACATTTTCATCTACATCTAAATCCAATACAAAGCTATTATTAAATCTAAGCTGCTGCAAATATACATATTTCTTCAACCATTCAACTTCATCATAAATAGTCACTTCCTTATTAATATCACCTATGCTATATCTTAG
>CAURJV010000124.1:0-10517 GCA_963524945.1 uncultured Clostridium sp. | reverse complement strand
TGATGCGATGGTTGAAGCTGGTGCGAATACAATAACAATACATCAGGAATCTTCTCCACACATATATAACTTAATGTATATAATTAAGAGTTTTGGGATAAAAGTTGGGGTAGCATTAAATCCGGCAACACCAATAAATACATTGAAACATATAAGTCATATGGTAAATAAAATATTAATAATGACTGTAGAACCAGGATTTGGAGGACAAAGCTTCATTGAACCTATGATGGAAAAGATTCATGAAGTAAGCAATTTCATAAAAAGCGAAAATATAGAATGCGAACTTCAAGTTGATGGAGGAATAAATTTAGAGAACATAGGTAAAGTTGTTGAAAATGGAGCAACTAATATAGTAGTTGGATCGGCAATATTTAGAGAAGAGGATATTGATTCAACAATAAAAAGATTTAGGGAAGCAATACTTTAACTAAACTTATAAAGTGAAGGAGTTGAAATACATGATAGCAATAGGGGCAGACCATGGAGGATATAAATTAAAAGAACTTATCAAGGGATATTTAGATAAAAGCTCGATAGAATATATCGATGTTGGCACATTTTCGGAAGATAGTATAGATTACCCTCAGATAGCTATGGATGTAGCAAATAGGGTATCTATAGAAGATTGCGAAAAGGGAATACTTTGTTGTGGCACTGGTGTTGGAATGTCTATTGTAGCAAACAAAATAAAAGGTGTAAGAGCAGCACTAGTTGGAGATTGCTTTACTGCAAAAGCTACTAGAGAGCATAATGATTCTAATGTACTTTGTTTAGGTGGAAGAGTAATTGGCGAAGAATTAGCTTTAATGATAGTAGATATTTGGTTATCTACAGAGTTTATAGGTAAGCATCATGTTAATAGACTCAATCAAATAAAAGAAATAGAAGAAAAATTTAAATAATAGATTAATTAGGAGAGTGATTATTAATGTTAGAAGAATTAAAGAAACAAGTTTTAAAGGCAAATTTAGAATTACCAGCAAAGAAACTAATAACTTATACATGGGGAAATGTTAGTGGAATTGATAGAAGTACTGGATTAGTGGTAATAAAGCCAAGTGGCGTTGAGTATGACAATATGACTGTAGAAGATTTAGTAGTTGTAGACTTAGATGGAAACGTAGTTGAAGGTAGTTTAAAGCCTTCATCAGATACACCAACACATTTAGAACTATATAAAGAGTTTGATGAAATAGGTGGAATTGTTCATACACATTCAACTTGGGCTACTATATGGGCGCAAATAGGAAGAGCTATACCAGCTTGTGGAACAACACACGCAGATTATTTTTATGGAAGTATACCATGCACAAGGAAAATGACTAAGGAAGAAATAAGCAGAGCTTATGAAAAGGAAACCGGAACAGTTATAATTGAAGAAATAACAGGAAACAATCCTTTACACTGTCCAGGTGTAGTTGTAAATGATCATGGTCCATTTGCGTGGGGAAAAAATGCAGAAGAAGCAGTTCATAATGCCGTAGTCATGGAAGAAGTTGCGAAGATGGCATATTTCACTGAATTGTTGAGTCCAGGCAACATTATGGACAAGATGCTTATGAATAAGCACTTTTTAAGAAAACATGGTAAAAATGCTTATTATGGACAAAGCAAGTAATTTCCTTTAAAAGCAAGATAGGAGAATATGTTTATTTTCCTATCTTTTTATCTAGGTTACAGATAGATGGAATTGAAAAATATTCTTTTTGCGGGGAATTATGAATGGACAAAAATAGGGAGGGGTTATTATGCTACAAGAACTTAAAAAGCTGCAAAGTGGAACGGATATAAGGGGAATAGCTATAGAGCATGAAGGAATTAAAAATCTTACACCTAATTTAGTGAATAATGTGGGATTTGGTTTTGTAGAGTGGCTTAAAAAAACTAAAGAACTCAGTAATAAAAATATAAAAATAGCAGTTGGCATGGATTCAAGGTTATCTGGACCAGAATTGAAGAAATCATTAATAGAAGCTTTAGTTGATTCTGGTTGCAATGTTTATGATTGTGGAATATGTACAACTCCTGCAATGTTTATGACAACTATATTAGAGAATTATTCATGTGATGGAGCTGTAATGATAACAGCAAGTCATCTTCCGTATTACTATAATGGGTTGAAGTTTTTTACTAAAGAAGGTGGATGCGAAAAGGAAGAGATTGAAGACATAATTGAATGCTCTAACTCAGAAGAAAAGAACTGCACTACTAAGGGATTAGTTGAAAACGTCTATTTTATAGATGTTTATTCAAATATGTTAGTTGATAAGATACGAAGGAATGTAAATTCAAAAACAAATTATGAGAGACCTTTAGAGGGAACCAAAATAATCGTAGATGCTGGAAACGGAGCAGGTGGTTTCTTTGCATATAAAGTTCTAGAGAAATTAGGCGCTAATGTTGAAGGAAGCCAATTTACAGAACCTGATGGAAATTTCCCTAATCATATTCCTAATCCAGAAAATGAAGAAGCTATGAATTCTATAAAAGAAGCAGTGCTTAATAATAAAGCTGATTTAGGAATAATCTTTGATACAGATGTAGACAGAGCGGCTATAGTTAGTAGTGATGGAAAAGAGATAAATAAAAATGCACTTATAGCATTAATATCTTCAATAGTGCTAGAAGAGAATCCAAATTCAATTATAGTTACGGATTCAGTAACATCTACGGGACTTTCAGAGTTTATAACTAGTTTAGGTGGTATCCATCATAGATTCAAAAGAGGCTATAAGAATGTAATAAATGAATCTAAAAGATTAAATAAAGAACGAAAGTTAAGCTGTTTAGCAATAGAAACATCAGGACATGCGGCTTTAAAAGAAAATTATTTTTTAGATGATGGGGCATATTTAATAGCTAAAATACTAATTAAGATGGCCAAGTTAAAAGATGAAGGAAAAGAAATATCAAGCCTTATAGAAAATTTGAAATATCCTAAGGAGAGCAAGGATATGAGAATAAACATGAAGAGGGAAGATTTTAAATCATATGGAGAGATGATAATAGAAGGCTTGAAGAAATATGTAGAGCAAGTAAATGGATGGACTATTGAACCTAAAAATTATGAAGGAATAAAGATAAATTGCGATAAAGAAAATGGAGATGGCTGGTTATTGTTAAGATTATCGCTGCATGAGCCTGTACTGCCACTAAATATAGAATCAGATTCGGAAAACTCTATTAACAGAATATTAGAAAGATTAATACCATTTTTAAGCAAATATGAAGATTTGAACCTAGATAACTTTAGCAATATATTTGGGGTACAATTAAAAAAATAATCAGGGCATTTTGGACTTGTTAATTTCTTTCATATGCCTTAAATGATTTTTGAGTGGAGTGGTTAGCATTGAAGATAGCAGCCTCAATAATGTGTGCAAATCAATTAGAGCTTCATAGTGAACTAAAAAAATTAGAGGATGCAAAGGTTGATTTATTACATTGTGATGTAATGGATGGAGTATTTGTTAATAATTTAGCTATGGGACCGTATGTATTAGAACAAATAAAAAGTGTTACTAATATTCCGCTGGACATACACTTGGCAACTGCAGACACACTGAAATATATAGATATGTATAGCTATCTAAATCCAGAATATATATCATTTCATATTGAAGCAAGTAAAGATATAAAAAGAGATATAAAGAATATTAAATCAAAAGGAATAAAAGCATCAATTGCTATAAGTCCAGAAACGTCATTAGAAAGCGTAAAACCATATTTACGGGATATAGATATGATTCTTGTTATGACCGTTAATCCTGGTTTTTCAGGACAAAAGTTTAATTATAAAGTTCTGGATAAATTAGATGAATTAAATAAATATTTATCAACATTTAATAATAGACCATTAATAGAAGTTGATGGATGCATAAATAAAGAGACGGTTAAAGAATTAAAGAATAAAGAAATAGATATCTATGTTTTAGGTACATCTGCATTATTTAACAATAAAATAGGAGAGTATAAATCTAAAATAAATGAAATAAAAAAATTTAAATAATAATTTTCGCCAGTATTTAAGTATAAACCAATAATCATATACAAGAATATTAAATAGTATAATCATGCTTTCACAATTTTAAACTTTTATTGAAACTGCTACAGAGAAACTTTTGTAGCAGTCTTTTATTATATTTAAATTTGATGGAATATAAAAATATTATATAGGCAAAAGTACAGATAGTAATTAAAATAATATTATGAAGATATATTACATTAAATAAGATATGGGGAGGAAATATAATGTTAAAGATAGGATGTCATTTATCAGCTTCTAAAGGATTCAAGAATATGGGAGAAGAGGCTATTAGAATAGGTGGAAATACATTTCAATTTTTTACTAGAAATCCAAGAGGGAGTAAAGCAAAGGCTATAGATGAAACAGATATAAAAGAATTTTTAAGATTAGCAGAAGAAAATAACTTTGCTAAAATACTAGGTCATGCACCTTATACATTAAATGCTTGTTCTGGGGATGAAAACACAAGAAATTTTGCAGTAGAGGTAATGAAAGATGATTTAGAAAGAATGGAGTACATTCCTAATAATCTTTATAATTTTCACCCAGGAAGTCATGTTAAACAAGGTGTAGAGATTGGAATTAAATATATTTCGGATATGCTAAACACAGTGCTGAAACCGGAACAAACAACTACTGTACTACTCGAAACAATGGCAGGAAAGGGTACCGAAATTGGACGCACATTTGATGAATTAAAAGAGATTTTAAATAATGTAGAATTATCACATAAAGTAGGTGTTTGTCTTGATACGTGTCATGTTTACGATGCAGGGTATGATATTGTTAATAATTTAGATAAAGTAGTGGAACAATTTGATAAGATAATTGGCTTAGATAAATTATGTGCAATACATTTAAATGATAGTATGAATCCATTTGGAAGCCATAAAGACAGGCATCAAAAAATAGGAGAAGGTTCTATTGGATTAGAGGGAATTAAGAATATTATTAATCATCCAATGTTATGCAATTTACCATTTTTCCTTGAGACACCAAATGAGCTCGACGGATATGCAAGGGAAATAAAATTATTAAAGAGTATATACCAAAATTAAAAAATATTTATTGATAAAATTATATACTATGTATAGCTTAATTTTACTAATCAAATTGCATGATGAATAAAAAATAATAATATAGCAACATTACTTCTATAATAAATATTAAGTAATATAGAGAATTATGGTATACTTAAGCTGTCAAAATATACATAAAAGGTGGAAAAAGTTATGAGGATTACGAAGAAGAAAATTTTTGTTTTTATAACAATTATAATGGGAATATTTTTATTGATAGGCTGCGGAAATAAAAATGCTAGCAATGGAAAAGGGGAAGCAGATAATTCCTCTAAAACAAGTGAAAGCAATGAGGCAGCTCCATCAGGAAATAGTAAGGACCTGCCAATAGCTACTATAAAAGTAGAAGGATTCGGAGAAATTCAAGCTGAATTATATCCAGAAATTGCTCCAAATACTGTTAACAACTTTATATATTTAGCAAACAAAGGTTTTTATAACAATTTAAAATTCCATAGAGTAATTAAGGGCTTTATGATTCAAGGAGGAGATCCTGAAGGAAATGGAACTGGAGGGCCAGGATATTCAATTGAAGGTGAATTTACGTCTAATGGTTTTGCAAACAGTTTGAAGCATACAAAAGGAGTATTATCTATGGCAAGAGCACAAGATCCTAATAGTGCAGGAAGTCAATTTTTTATAATGTCAGGAGATGCTCCAAATCTTGATGGGCAATATGCTGCCTTTGGAAAAGTAATTTCAGGATTAGATATAGTAGATAAAATTCAAAATGTAGAAACTAATTCTGCTGATGCACCAAAAAAAGATGTTGTAATTACATCAATAGCTGTTGACACAAAAGGTGTGGAATATAAAGAACCAAATAAAAAATAAAATATATTTTATAATCTAAGATATATATGATTTAGGGAAGAATTATTTGACTAATATTAATAATTCTTCCCTAAAATATTATCTATTATTTATTATATAGCGTTTTTAATAGAGGTGATTTTATCACTAGGGTGCTTATTCCAATTATTTTTCCAGGATTTAATACATTCATATAAAATTATAATTAGCATAGCGAGTATTATAACTGATAACACGGTTAATGTAGTCTTACCATTTGGAATATAGTTATTAAAGATATTTTCAATAGAAGCTGTTGAAGTTGTTATAGCGATAAATATCATAGGTAATATTGTTATAGGGGTATATTTCTTCTTGCCCATCTCTATAAGTACAGAAGTTCCGATTGCAAAAGCAATTGCGGCAAGAGTTTGATTGGCGACACCAAATAGAGGCCAAATAGTTGAAATGTTACCACTATAAAGTAAGGCTCCCCAGCTAAGTGACATTAATGCACTGAAAAATACTAGATTAAATTTAGAATCTCTTTTAGCAAGTGGTTTGTACATTTTGCCAAAAAGATCTTGTAATAAATATCTTCCTATTCTTGTTCCTGAATCTATAGTTGTTAAAATAAATAATGCTTCAAACATTATACAAAAATGATACCAATAAGACATTAAGGTTGATGCACCAGGTAGCTTTTGGAATACATATGTCATACCAACGGCTAAAGACACAGATCCACCAGGCCTTCCGGCAAGTTTCTCACCAACAAGTGACTCGAGCATTCCTAAATCTTTTGGGACTAAATTTAATTTATCAAAAACTTCGGGCAAGGAGTTTATAGCAAAATAGTCAGCTGTAGGCAATGATGTAGCTGCAATCAATGCCATGAGAGAAACAAAAGCCTCAAGTAACATAGAACCATAACCTATTGGAAGAATATCTTTTTCACTCTTTATTAGTTTTGGAGTAGTTCCAGTGCTAATAAGTGAATGGAACCCAGATAGCGCACCACAGGCTATTGTTATGAATAAAAACGGAAATACTTTACCGCTAACAACCGGACCACCACCATGAATGTATTGAGTTAGTGCAGGCATTTCTAAATTTGGTCTGACTATTATTATACCGATAACTAAAGCACCAATAACTCCAAGTTTCATATAAGTACTTAGATAATCACGAGGTAATAATAATAGCCATACAGGTAAAGCCGCAGCACAGAATCCATAGATTACTAATATTACAGATAGTTGTTTAGTATCAAGAGTCAAAAAATTACCAAGAGTTGTACCTTCAATTTGTGGCCCAAAGATAACTGCAAGCATTATTAAAGCCATACCTATTATAGTAGCCTCACCTATTTTACCAGGTCTAATGTATTTTAAGTAAATTCCTATAAAAATTGCGATTGGAATAGTAGCTCCAACTGTAAATGTACCCCAAGGACTATTATAAAGTGAGTTAACGACTGGCAAGCCAAGACCTGCCATTGTAATTATTAATATGAAGATAACTGAAATGGAAGTAATAAAGCCAATTCTTTTTCCTAATGTATGCTTTGCAATTTCTGCTATGGACTCACCATTAAACCTAACTGATGAGAAAAGCATTATCATGTCATGAACTGCACCTGCAGCAACGGAACCAATCAATATCCAGAGAGCACCAGGAAGGTAACCAAACTGGGCGGCTAAAACGGGTCCGATAAGAGGACCAGCTCCTGCAATAGCCGCAAAGTGATGACCTAGCAGAACCCACTTATTTGTTGGAACATAATCCTTGCCATCATTGTATATTTCTGAAGGAACTTTTTTAGATTCGTCTAAAACCAATACCTTTGCAGCAATGAAAGCACCGTAGAATCTGTATGATAGTATTAGAATTAAAGCACCAATAATAACTAAAACAATAGAATTCATATCTACATCCCCTTTGTGTAAATGTTTTCTTATATATAATCTAACATCAGAAATAAATAGTGACTATATTTTGTATGTGAAATGCTATATTTAGTGGATGAATTAACAAAATATTGAGGCGGTTTGCAGTAAGTTTTTATATAAAGAAAGTAAAAATTGAGATTTTATTACATAGTAGTATAATTTATGTACATAGAGGTAAAAGGGAGGTGATAGCATGTTGATGGTGAATATGCTAGAGAGAATGGCACTTATAACAATATTTATATATGTAATATTACAGACTAATATTATGAAGTGTTTCGTTAAGGACAAGTTTGATAGAAAAGATAACATAATGATGATTCTAATATTTTCACTCCTTGCTATTTTAGGAACTTATTTTGGAATATATATAAAAGATCAATCATTAGCAAATAGTAGACCAGTTGGAGCAATAGTTGCAGGATATTTAGGGGGACCTGTTATTGGAATTATAGTTGGATTTATAAGTGGATTGCATAGGTATTCGTTTGGAGGATTTACGGCGTTAGCTTGTGGATTATCAACAATTGTAGAAGGTGCAATAGGTGGAGGATTTAGAATATTATTTAAGAAAAAGGGCCTAAATCCAGCTGTTGCAGGATTAGCAGCAGTAGTCGCAGAAATTACTCAAATGATAATCATATTAATATTTTCTAAAGATATAAATTCAGCGATAGAGCTTGAGAAAACAATAGCATTATCAATGATACTTATAAATTCTATTGGTGTATTTTTAATAGTTATGGTAATTGAAAGCTCAAAAAAATTGGTTGATGGTGAAGTAAAACTTATAAAATTAAAAGAAGAAAATAAAGTAGCGGAATTAAAGGCTTTAAAAGCACAAATAGAGCCTCATTTTTTATTTAATTCTCTTAATGTGATAAGTGCATATTGTAGAACTGATGGAGAAAAGGCAAGGGAACTTATATTAAATCTTTCAAATTATTTTAGAGCTACGCTAGAAATAGAAGGAGATTTTTCTACATTAAAAAAAGAATTGGCTTTGATAAAGGCTTATGTAGCAATTGAACAAGCTAGATTCTCAAATAGACTAGAAGTGAAATTTTTAATAGATGATAATTTACTAGATATAAAATTCCCAATACTTGTACTTCAGCCAATTGTAGAAAATTCAATTAAGCACGGAATACTGAAGAAAATTAATGGTGGCATAGTAACAATTTCTATTAGAAATGATGAAAATGACGTTAGTATTGAAATTAGTGATAATGGGGTAGGCTTTGAAAATGCAGATGAATCTTTATCAACTGGACTTGGCCTTAAAAATATCAACAATAGACTTAGATTATTATATGGAGAAAGTTACTCTTTAAATATAGTAAGTTCAAATAATGGAAGTAGTGTTAATTTTAACATTCCAAAATAATTATTATAATTAATGGGGGGAATTAAATTGAAATTACTAGATGAGATAAAAGTAGTAATAGTTGAGGATGAAGCAATATCCAGCGATGAATTAAAATACATAATATCTAAGGATGGCAGATTTAAAGTTGTAGGGCAAGCATATGATGGAATAAGTGCATTAACTTTAATTGAAAGCGAGGAGCCGGATATTGCTTTTATTGATATTAATATTCCAGGAAAAAACGGAATAAAATTGGCAGAAGAGGTAAAAGTGATATTTCCGGATATAATTCTAATTTTTTTAACGGCATATGATACTTATGCAATAAAGGCTTTTGAACTTAAAATTTATGATTATATACTAAAACCATATGATGAAAAGAGAATAGCGGAATCATTAAATTGTGCGTTAAATACAATTAGTAATAGAAATGAAAATGAAATAATTAATATATTAAGTAAGCTTGAAAATAAACAAGCATTGAAGAAAATCCCGTGTGAGAACAATGGAAAAATAATTCTTATCGATATTAACAAAATTTCCTTCTTTTATTCAGAGGGAGAGAGGAATTATGTTAAGACTAATAAAGAGATTTATTGTACAACAAAAACTTTACAAGAGCTAACGGAGAAAACAAATTTTTTTAGATGCCACAGGAGTTACGTAGTTAATCTTGAAAAAGTTAAAGAAGTTTACCCTTGGTTTAACGGTACTTATAAGTTAATTATTGATGATAATGAAAATAATGAAATACCGGTGAGCAGATCTCATGTTAAGGAAATAAAGATTATTTTAGGACTTTAGTACTAGCTCCAGTTTTAGAAGTATATAAATTTTAGAAGAATATTAATTAAAATTGAGTTTTGTATGTTGAAAAATTAAATATATTTGGTAAAGAGAATGTTATTTATTTGTAATTTATGAAAAAGTCTAAATAAAGGATAATCTTTGTATGTAATCTTACCAAGATTAACAATGAGTATCCTTTACTTGGATTAAATATTGTATAAAGTTCTGTATTATCTCAATTATACAGTCTTTTTGCAGGCGCAATTATAAAAATTAATTTTGTAATTAATTTTATCAAGATTTCTTTGTAATTCAGCTATTTGGCTAATAACTTCTTCACGGTGTTTTATAAATATTTCTCTACGAACATCAATAGTATTATCACCTTTAAGGCATAACTGGATATATTCTTTGATTTGCTTTATAGGCATACCTGTATTTTTTAAACAACAAATAAGTTCAAGCCATTCTAAATCTTTTTCTTTAAAATCTCTGTTGCCTGACTC
>CAURJV010000123.1:0-10742 GCA_963524945.1 uncultured Clostridium sp. | reverse complement strand
TGTCACATGACATAGCAAGTTCACATCCACCACCAAGAGCAAATCCTGATACAGCTGCGATAACTGGCTTATCCAATTTTTCTAATCTTCTGAAGACATTATTCCCCAAAATACCAAATTCTTTACCTTGTTCTTCATTAAGATCTTTCATTTCTGAAATATCTGCTCCAGCAACAAAAGATTTCTCACCAGCACCAGTAACTATAACTGCATACACATTGTTGTCAGATTCTAAATCATCTAAAACAACATTTAAATCTTTTAATGTTTCTGAATTTAATGCATTTAATGCCTTTGGTCTATTGATTGTAACAATAGCTAAATGCCCTTCTTTTTCAAGAATAACATTTTTTAATTCCATTCTAAGGACCTCCTTCAAACTTGCTTATTTATTTTTTTAATTTTCACACTATTTTTGATATGTTCAAACCTAATTGTTAATAATATAACAAATAAGTTCAAAAAAATATTAAGACTGTTATGCCTCAATTAAAATTATAATACGTTCCTAGATTATTTGCAATAAAATATTGCGTTATTAATATAAGTTTTTAAGTATATGAAAAAATAACTGATCAAAGGTATATATCTATTTTCATGGCAATTAGAGAAGAAAACTTTATTCATGTAAAGCTTTTGGATAAAATTTTCTAAAATCTATTTATAAAAACAAATACATATATTTAATCTGTTATTTTTTGAACAAGCTTTAAATACTATATTGTGTATAATTATTAATTTTTTAACTTTCACTCTCATTTAACAGGTAAATTAAAGTTAATAAACTTTCACTTAGATGTACATTTTCTACCTTTACATGATCTGGAACTACCAAATCTACAGGAGCGAAATTCCAAATTGCTCTTATTCCACCCTTTATTAACTCATCAGCAACAACTTGTGCATTTTTTCTTGGAACACAAATTATACCAATATCTATTTTATGTTCTTCTAATACAGATTCCATTTCATCTATATCCATTATTTCTACATCTCTAATTTTCATTCCTATCAATTTAGGGTTTGCATCAAATATTGCTGTTATTTTAAATCCTAAATTTTCAAATCTCGAATAATTCGAAACTGCTTGCCCTATATTTCCTGCACCAACCAGTGCAGCTTCATATCCTCTGTCTAAACCTAAAATGGCACTAATCTGGCTGTACAACTCCTTAACATTATACCCGTACCCTTGTTGTCCAAAGTCCCCAAAGCAATTTAAATCTTGTCTAATTTGCGATGCAGTAAAACCAATCTTTTCTCCCAATTCCTTTGAAGAAATTCTATCCACCTCATTTTTCATAAGTTCTTCAAGATATCTATGATATTTAGGCAACCTTTTAATAACTGCCATCGATATATTTTTATGCTTTTCCATATCCACTTTCTCCTATTTCAATACTTTTATATTTTCGACCCTATAATATTTATATCAAATTAAACTATATAATTCCTATTCAGAATCCTATCAATTATAATTAATCTATTTATTAACAATCCATTTTAAAATTATATTTACATTGTTAAGTTTTAATTAATTGCTATAATTTATAATTCTACCATATTTCTATATTTTTATGTCAAGCTTAATGAAATTATTTATCAAAAAGTATCTTTAAGTTTAAAACTTATCTTAATAAACAATAAAACTATGTAGAAAAATTATTACTACGCAACTTTACTTTTTTATATTTTGACCATTTTTTTTAAATTAAACCGCTTTATTTTTAGCTTTTCCCTTATATAACAATATCAATACTTAAACATGTGTTCAAGAACTTTATTTTAACATTGTCATTTTTGTCTATACTAAATTATACTCTTATCAAATCTTATGCTTTTTGTCAAAATCAAAAAAATATTTCAAAATAACTTTTCAACTATTTTGAAATATTTTTTATCTCAAGAAACTAAATTACTTTACTTACTTTATTTTCATTGATAAACACATTATTTAATATCATATTTAGTACACTATCACAAACATAATATGAAAAAGTCAAATCATTATAGTAATTCATCGTTCCATCATATTGTTTCTGTAGCTGCATTATAAACTCTTCTATATTACTTGAATCAACATGTGTATTTATAATTCCTGTCGGATTAAACGATTTAGCCACCTTAGCTAAATTTTTCTCATACATCATATGGTGTTTTACAGCACTCGTGCTCTTAAATTCCCATCTATAATAATGTGGTGCACAGAAAAAGTCACATAAAAAGTGACATATTACTCCAAGTTCTTCACTAAACTTTCCAATTGTCATATCATAATATATTTCTTCCAATGATAATGAAGATAAATATACAATCTTTTCAATAATCATATCTATGCTTTCATTAAAATAATGTTTCTTAAATTTATATTTAGGTGCACAATCAGGTTTCACGTTCCCCCATATAAACCTTTTATTATTAATTAAATAAATACTCTTCGTATTAGCATATTTTATAATATTTTCTGCCATAATCTTATGAGTATTAATCATCAAAGTTTAATCACATCCTCTATATATTAAATTTTATATTTTATGAACTCCTCATTTAGGCGTTTCATTATTTTTTCATAAATTAAATTTGTTTTGTATATCTATAATAATACTCTAAATTCAATTTTACAACACTCTATCAACTGATTTTTTTAAGTATTATATGCACTAATACCCAAGAATATCAAAGCTAATAGCTTATTAAGCTATATTAGCAAAAATATTAGTTTAATATAGCTTAAGCATCTATTTCATATAGTTTCCTTATAAGCTAATTCATATAATTTATGCTATATACTATAATATTAATTACAAAATTAGACCCAATATTTAATAACTTTATATACTAATAACTTTATATTACAACAGTTAAATAATCATAACCGCAAAAAATCTTAATTCAAATCATCTACATTTGTCACATAAACTCATCCATTATTTTAGATTTTAAATATTGATATTATTTCTGAAAGTTTATATATACATTGCTTTGTCTTATGAGCATGTTCCATGATATCTTCCATCAAGTTAACAACTTAATTTAGTATAGATTATTGCTATTCCAATATCCCCTCATTCGTTACCTGTAAAACTTCATTTATAAGTGTAATAATCTATTCAATTCAACTTATAAATACTTTCTAAGTGCATCTCCAAAGATAAATAAGCTGCTTCAGTATCATTAAGATATCTTGAAACAGCTTACTTACTATAGAAATTTATTATATTCTTTATTTTCGTTGAGCCTATTTAATAAATGTTTTATTTCCTGATCCTTATTTTTATCCATTACAAGAATGACATCTCCAGCATCTACTACAACTAGATCTTTTATTCCAAACCCAATTATTAGATTCTTGTCCCCAAATATGGAGCAATTCTCGCAATCATCAATATAAACATTCTTAGATATACTATTATTTCTATAAGTGTTCAGTAGTCTACTTAAAGCTCCAAAACTTCCCATATCATCCCAACTAAAATCACATTTAATAACATAGGCTTTTCTTGTTCTTTGCATAACTCCGAAGTCTATAGAAATTCCGTCTATAAGTTCATATTGCTCTTTTATGACATTCTCTTCGCTTTCCTCCCCTAAATTTTTATATATTTCCATCAGTGATTTATGCAATTTAGGCAAATATTTTTCTATTTCTCTTAGGATAACGTCAGCTCTAAATATAAACATCCCGGAATTCCATAAATAAGTTCCTTTTAATATGAAATCTTTAGCTACCTCTGAATTTGGTTTTTCTGTAAACCTTGCAATCCTATAAGTTGGTATACTTCCAGTAGTTCTTTCACCCATCTCTATATATCCGTATCCTGTTTCAGGTCTATTGGGTTCAATTCCAAGTGTAACAATACACCTTCTCCTATTCGCCATTTCTATTGCTTGCGATAAAGTATCTATATAATTCTTCTCACCTTGAATATAGTGATCTGATGGTAATACAACCATTACTGCATTAGCATCTTGTTTTAATAATTTCACTGCAGACAAACCTATACAAGTTGCAGTCCCTATTTAGACAATACGTATCTTTTTTTATAGTTAATTACTATAAACGCAAATAAATCTTAATATATTATTGCGTTAATATCATCAATGACTCCATCTTTCTTATATATTGAAAATACTTTATAAAAAACTTTGCTTGCAAACAAATCTACACACTTTTTCCCATTTACTGATAATTTAATATTATGAGAATTTTCTCCTGCTGCACACGCCTTTTCCATGTACCAATCGACTCCATATTCAGTATCCATTATGCTATTTTTTCTTAATGCTTTCTTATTTATAACTAATATCCCATCATAAGCCCTCACTAAACTTTCAGCATCACTAAAATCTCCACCTGAATATACGTATTTTAATTGCTCATCTTTATTCTCAATTTGTTTATAAAAAATGTGTATCCCCTTGCTCATAGTGCCTCCATATAATTATGCTCAAGCCTGCATATCATTTTGCGAATTTAAAATATACTGATACTTTTTTCTCTTTAAGTCCTTCAATTTCATCTATGACAATTTTATCAATCAAAGTTTCAACTAGTCTTCTATCAATTGTTTTTCCCTCTAGAAGATTATCTACTTCTCCTTTATATTTTTTTAACAAGTCATTTTCAGTATTATTTTTATTAAGCATATTTACTAATTGATCTTTTCTTTCAATAAGTTTGTCTTGCTTTTCTTGTATACTAAGAAGCATATGATTAAAATTTCTTTCATTTATAACTCCTTCTAACTTATCTTCATATATTTTTTTAAACCTATTATCCAAAGTATTTAATTCTTTTTCTACAGACCTTAATTCACTCTCAAAGTTATCTTCTATTTTTATTTTATTGTAACTATCATATACCTTATCTTTATTTATTGTTGCATCTATCATGCTCTTTATTTCATCTAAAATAATCTCTATTAGGCTTGTCTCTTTGATGCTATGTGGTGAGCACCTTTTTGCACCTTGTTGGCTATTTGTACATTTATATCCTTTATATTTTTTTCTGTATGCCATACTTCCTCCACATTTTCCACACTTAAGAACACCAGAAAAAGGATGTATAACTCCATTTTTGTATCTGTAATTACTATTAGAGCGATCTGTTATCATTTGTTGAGTTCTTTCAAAAATATCTTTAGAAATTATTCCTTCAAATTCTCCACCATAAATCCACTCTTCTGATGGCATCAAGTTAATTTTTTTTACCTTATAACTAACTTTCTTATATCTTCCCTGAACCATATATCCCCCATATTTAGGATTCCTTAATATGCTCATAATAGTGTTATTACTCCACTTTCCAAATTTTTTTCTAGCAAAATTTTTAACCCTATTAGAAGGCGGCTCAATTTCTTGTTTGTTTAGATAACTTGCTATTTTTCCTGCACCCCATCCAGACAAGTATAAGGTATAGATTTCTTTCACAACTTGAGTACTATCATCTTCGGCTGGAACTAATTTTATATTTTTTTGATTTCCCTCAAAAACTTCTTTAAATTTATACCCATATGGTGGTTTACTAGCAATGCTGCTACCTCTTTCCATACGTGTCAGCAATGCAGATCTAACTCTTCTGCTACAATCCTTTATATACATTTCATTTAAAATATTCTTAAAGGGGATAATATCATTATCAAACTCTGATTCTGTATCTACATTATCTAAAACTGATATAAATCTAATATTGTTCACTTTAAAGTAATCTTCCAGATAGTACCCAGCCAGAATATAATTTCTTGAAAATCTCGACAAATCCCTAGTTACTATCATGTTAATTTTCTTATTTTCTATATCTTCTTTCATTCTAATAAAAGATTCTCTATCAAAAGAAGATCCTGACGTTCCCTGATCTTCATAAACATCAATCAAATTATATATTGCACTTCCATCTTCCTTTGATTTATTTAATATCCATTTTTTTAGGTTTTCAACTTGCACAGGAATAGATTCACTTTGATCCTTTTTATCTGTAGAAACTCTGGCATAAATTGCTATGTTCCATATTTTATTCATCTTTTTCATCCACCTCACCTTTTTCAGCGCTCGTGGATGGATAGCATTCATCTTTATTATACCTTATTAATTCATTATCTTGTCTTATTTTTTCTTTAATTTCATTCATTTTTTCTTGTATTAATACCATAAATAATTGTTCAAAGTTCCTTTTACCATAATGGATATTTACATCTATTTTTTTCATAAATAACCTTCAAAAACTTGCTATATTATAATTTTATTTCAATATTTAATTTTAATAACAGAATAAGAAAAAATACTAGATGTATAAATTACACCTAGCATCTCCAAATCAATTCTATTTTATTATCCTGATATACCTTAATTTCTTTAAAAAATAATTTAACAATGAAATTTTCTCTTTTAATATATTTTTTTATATTGTTTAAAATTGATAACATACTCTCTTTTAATAGTTCATCTTCACGTACCTTTTGTTTTAAACTATCATTTTGTTTTTGTATTTTGATAATTTCCTCTTCTATATCTTTTATTAGTTTATTTATATGCGTATTATCTTCTTCAAAATATAATTTTCCCATTCTATGATTTGCATTACCTATTTTTTTATTATTTTTCTCTATTAATTCATACTTTTGTTTAACACCATTATCAATTTTGATCATTTCACTTACATTTTTATTAATTAATTCTATGTTTCTTTCTATTTTTTGATTAATTTTATCTAACGTCAAACTCCACAATTCATCTTCTTTAACAAAATGAGTTGAACAGTTGCCTTCTTTGCGCTGACTACCAGAGCACTTATATCCTTTCCACTTTTCCTTGTATTGTAATGCCCTACCACAATCCCCGCATTTCAATACTCCTGTAAATGTTCTTTTTTGAAATTTATTACTCCTAGTACTTTTATTCTCATTTAACATACTTTGAATTGTATTATAAGTTTGGATATCAATAATTCCATTAAATTCACCACATTTAATCCATTCTTTTTCTTTTGTTTTTCTAACTTTTTTCCCATCTCCATAATACACATACTCTTGTTTTTTATACCTCATATGAAGTATTTGTCCAGCGTATAAGGGATTTTTCAACATGCTTTCTATCGTAGATTTATTCCATCGACTATTTCCTGTAGGACTTGTTATGAATTTATCCATTAAATCTCTTGTTATATCCCCTAATGTTTGTCCACATAAATAACTTTCAAATATATGTTTTACAACTTCAACCTCTTCATACTTTCCCAGAACATATTTTCTCAATTTTGTTATATTATCATATTGTATTTCGTAACCATACGCTGGCTTGGAACTAATAGTAGATCCTTGATACACCCTTGTCTCTAATCCTCTTCTTGCTTTTTCGCTGCAATTTTTGGCATAATCATCAGCAGTCATTGCTTTTTGCTTTATATGATGCATATTACCTGGTGCGTTAATTACTTTATTATCAAGGCTAATATAAAGATATTTTATACGACCTTCAGGATAAATATCCATTATTATATTCTCTGATGCCCTTCCAAACCTATCTATATTAGTGGTTATAACAACATTTATTCTTCCTAATTTTAAATCTCTCATCATATTGTTATACCCTTCTCTTCCTTCTGAAGTCCCTGAAAATCCGTCATCAAAATATTTTGTTATCATAGTTTGTGAATCTAACTTCACTTTTTGTTCTAGAAATATTTCTATTGCTTTTATTTGTTGTTCAATTACCTCTGAATTCTTCTTTGATATTCTCGCATATATTCCGATGTTAATCTCAGCCTCATTATTCTCTTTATAATACGGAGAAGTATCAAAATCACTTGTAGCAAAATCCAATTCTTCTAACTTATTTAGCAATTCCTTCATCTTCATGCTTCTTTTTTCCTTTCTATGCATTTTCTATTTTTTATTTCTTCTATTATTACGCTATATATTATTTTTTCTATATTAATTTCTAATGTATCATTTTCTAAAATTTCGCACTTATCAATTGTTATCTTTGCCAAAATGAACACCTCTCTAAAAACGATTTTCAAACTTAAGCAAAGTCTAACTTGATTTTTATATTTTTTTAGATTTAATAAAAAAATTTTTTCTATCAAATTATTTTTTGATTTTAAGAAATTTCTAACGCATAATCTAGAAAATTTTAAAAGTTTTTAGAAAGGAGGTGAAAATATGGACACACTTATTCTTGTTTTAAATAATATTAATATACCAGTGGAGTTCTTTAAAAAGAATATAAAATGGAATGGCTTTAGAAGAAATGAGTATTTGTGTTATTCCTTGACATATAAAAATATACACTTGCAATATTTATCTTACTGCAGAGGTCTTATACTAACAGTCTCTGTAACAAAATTTCTCTATGGAGCAAATTTTAGAGTTTTAAACGTAAGTGATCTAGATAAATTTTGTTTTGAAATTAACTTTATACTAAAACAAATTTTTAATAGATCAGATAGCGATATTAACAATCCCGATTTAACAAATATATTAGAATGGAAACTAAGCAGGTTAGATTTAGTTGCTAATTTTACATGTGGTAATGATTATCAGAAAAAAATTAATTTAGATATGTTTAAAGATGCAAAGTATCCTTATCTTAAAAAAAATATTTTTGATACTGGAATTCACGATGGAAATAATTGTATTTCCCTGAATTTCTACGATAAAAATACTCATGTCAAATTAAAAAACAATTCTAAAAATTTGTCTTTAGATGAGAATTTATTAAGATGTGAAGTACAAATAAAAAAAGGTGGACTTAATTCCCTTGTAAAAAAAGGATACTTACCCGAAAAAAAATTCAAGGATATTTTTTATAATATAGATACATTAAATTCGATTTACGCTAACTATCTAAGAAAGTTTGGCCTCTTTAAAAAATTTTTGACCGATGATCAATTAAGGAACTTTTTACTTAATCTAAAAAATATAAATGAAATAAGCACACGTGAATGCGAGAATATGCAATTAACTCTTGTAGATAAAAACAAGTGTGTCTCCAAGAATACCCTAAATAAATATACTAAAATACTTGCTAAATATAATGTTAGCCATATTACAGTAGAAGAACACAATATATTGGATTTTAGTAATTTTATACTTTTTAAACCTGACCAATTAAAAAGAGAAAATAATCTAAACTTACTAATTTTAATTTACTTATATCATTTAAATTTACTAATAATGAAAACTTCTTATAGAACAATTACAATGTTATCTGCTCGTTTAACACGACCACCTAAATTAGTTGAAATCTACGATGACAGTTGAACCTTTATGTAATAACATGTGAAAATTTTGCGCAAAAATGAAATATTTCCGGATATATTTCAAAAAAATTGTATTAAAATATTATAAAAATAAACAAAGGATATTAGTCTTAATTAAGTTTTAAAAAATTTTAAGAACTAATATCCTATTAGTGTTTATCTTAATTTAACATATTCTAATATAACATAAATCTTTATATAATTAACGATTAGAGCATTCTTTATTTATATATAATAGCGCCACATAATTGCAATATACACGCAATTTACTTTTAAAATAACAAATCATTTCAAGAACTTAGTTTCTAAAATGATTCTATTGAATGAAATATTTTTTAGTTTCCCCAAAACCACATTTTCCCTACACTGTTAATCTACAAAACATGATATAATATGTATACACAATCTATTTAACACCTATAGGGAATGTGAGTGATTATATGGAATATGCACTAATAATAATTGGATTTTTTATAATAATAACATCATATGTAGAAGCACAATTAGATAATTCTGTTTTAAGTGGAGAATCATTAAAAACTTTTTTAAAAACAATAACTGGTGGATATATTATTGGCTCACTATCTATATTAGCAGGAGCAATATTCGTTTGTATGAGTTATTTTGGAGTATAATTTAAAAATTTTTAAAACTTTTACGAATTTTTCTAGAGTTATCAAATATTTTTTATTTCTTCGAAAAAATTTTGTTATTATACGATAAAACTTAAATTTTTTCAATTTTTTCTAAAACTTTTCTATTATTTAAAAATTATTTTAATATTTTTTCGAAACTCATAAATAAATCCTTAATGCTGGTTTTTGGAATTATACTTATAAATATCACATTTACTAATCAAAGCCATACACTATATTAAATTATTTCTTAACTACTAACTAATAATATATAAGAAAGCAAATCCTGAATTGCTTTCCTAATTTTAATGCACTTATCTATTTTTTACTGATCTATTTTCGATTTTTGGGCGATATTTGCGATTTTGAAGAGCAATTTTTGATTTTGTGAGTTAAAGTGCCAGTTATCGGACGTATATGTTGAGCGAGCGGATAGAGGAGTCGGAGCGAACGGAAGTATCTCCTCTACAAGAAGAGCGTTTTTTGAATCGCTTTTTAGGTTTAAACGGATTATTAATTTCAACTATTTTACTATAAAACATAGTTATACTCATATATTCTACATTCAATTAGGTTCATTTTGATTCTCTTTTATAACTTCTATTATTCTAGAAGTTAATTTAGGCTTATATTAGTATTCTTATGATAGTAGATTAACAATATATAAGAATGCATTTCAGAAATCGCTTTTTTTGCTTTTAGACATTTTATAACACATAAGAAAGCGTTTCAGAAATCGCTTTTTTGCTTTTAGGCATTTTATAACACATAAGAAAGCGTTTCAGAAATCGCTTTTTTTGCTTTTAGGCATTTTATAACACATAAGAAAGCGTTTCAGAAATCGCTTT
>CAURJV010000122.1:0-11135 GCA_963524945.1 uncultured Clostridium sp. | reverse complement strand
GCATTTGAAGAAGCAGAACATGCTTCTAAATTCGCTGAATTACTTGGTGAAGTAGTAGCAGCAGATACAAAAGCTAACTTACAAGCTAGAGTTGATGCAGAACATGGTGCATGTCAAGGTAAAAAGGATTTAGCAACACTTGCTAAAAAATTAAACTTAGATGCAATACATGATACAGTTCATGAAATGTGTAAAGATGAAGCTAGACACGGAAAAGCATTTAAAGGATTATTAGATAGATATTTTGCATAATATCATAAGGTATAATATACACATATTTCTAACTGAATAATTAGTGATAATTCTGCTTAATAAGCAAAGTAAAAGAGAAGATAAGTTATTATCTTCTCTTTTACTTTTGTAATCTTTCTTCATACAAAGATTTGTACATATTATAGGTTTTCTCATCTAAGCAAACCATTGCAATTTCATCAAAGGTATCTGGAGAACTGTTTATAAACGATAAAATTTCATCTAATGCTATATTACAAGCTTCATTTAATGGATAGGAATAGGCACCTGTGCTTATAGATGGTAAAGCAATAGTTTTAATTGGATGTTCATTAATATAATCATCGAGTTCTTTTACTATAAAGTCCTTTTGTTTATCTGTATTAAAACGATAAAGATTTTTATTTAGAATTTCATTACACTGCTTTGAATAAAATCCGGAGTAATTAGCTGCTATCTCAAAGACAGAACGATAAGCATTTCTTAAATATTTTTCTTCTGAACCGTTATTTCGGTAAATGGGCCCTACAGTATGTATTACCCAATGTACACCATGATCACTCAAGTTATAAGATCTCGTCAATTTAGATCTACCAGTCAAACAGCCGTTTAACTGTCTGCATTCATCCAATAATTTTTCCCCACAGGCTTTATGAATAGCACCATCAACTCCTCCGCCACCAAGTAATGATGCATTCGCAGCATTTACAATAGCGTCAAATTTGATTTTTGTTATATCATCAAAAAGTATTTTAAAGTTAGTCAAATTAATCACCTCATATTAGTCATACAAAAATTCTCTCACTTAATAGTTTACACCCAATTGACATAAATAAAAATACTATTTTTTGAAAAAAATGTTAATTAGTTATATCAAAATTAAATTATACTTATATATATGAGAGAAATAATAAAATAATAAAGCACACATTAATGTATGCTTTATTATTTTGTTTAATTACAATAATTTTTAAATTCTAGCAATAGAACTAATAAAGTAATTAAATAGGCTGATTTTCTAAATTTTTTCTTCTATTATCTAAAGGATTTAAATTTATGTGATGTACTTTCATTGTTTCGTCTGGATTCATAATCAATCTGTCTAAACGAATTCTACCCTCAGAAGTATTAGCTACAACCATAGATTCAGAACCTTTTTTGTAAAGAACCCAGTTGTAACCGTCTCTTACAACTTTATTTACATCTTCCATTGAAATTAAAGCAGTATCCTTATGGTTTCCAAATTTATCTCTTAAAATTATACCCATTGTATCATGATCAATTTTAGTACAATCATTTTTTGAACTTCTATTATATAATTCTAAATTTTCTTTTCTGTTATCTAGAGTATTTCCATTTAAGTGTTTTATTGGAGTTTTTGGATTAACATCTAAAATAACAGATTGAATTGATTTCTTAGTAGAAACTGTCTTTCCGTTAACTTTAGTAGATTCTAAAGTTTGAACAAGATAATTATTAAAATCTTTATGCCATTCAGCAAACCAAATTCCCGCTTCTTTAACTCTATTAGCGTCGAATGTGTCTATCTTGCAAACTAGTTCACTTCCATCTTTCTTTAAGACAGTAATTTCAGTAAGATTACCTTTTTCAGTATATTTATTTTCTTGAATTTTATAATTTGTATTTATGGTTAAGCACCTCTTTCATGATTTTATGTTTAGTAATATATGTGAATGACAATCTCATTTGAAAAATAACACACAATAAGTTATTTTTCAAGGTTTTGTATATATTATGACACATATATAATTAATTTAAACATTACATTATTATACCAGATTAAAAATATAAAAGATATACACCTTAGAAAAAAGCGCGAAGCGCAACCAAAAACATATAATCAATAAAAAAATGTCATTCATGTATAATAACAACAACTAATAAAAAAGTACGCACCTCTAAAAAAAGCGCGAAGCGCAACCAAAAACATATTATCAATGAAAAAAATCTCATTAATATATAATAAGAACAACTGATAAAAAAGTACGAACATATGAAAAGAGTGCGAAGCACAATTAAGATCAATTCACATATGAAAAGAGTGCGAAGCGCACTTCGGAACTTATTAAGCAGAACCAAAATCCTTTTAATTCATAAAAAAGTGCGAAGCGTAAAGTATTTAGTAGAAATTTTCGATTTCAATTAGTACAAGTTAGTTGTACTTTTTAATAATATTGCTTTTTAAGAAGATAATTTTATATTTCATTGTGTATACCCACAAAATCTTAAAAAATATTAAATATATGGTAGACGCAGCTGAGTAAACTAAAGTAAAATAGAATTTGATATTAAGAAAGCGCAGATAATGAGGTACTAAATATGATAATAACTGAGACTTTAAAAAACATTTTGGAAGATAAGAAATTTATACACAAAGCTATATCTATTACAGTACCGATAACATTACAAGCTCTGTTAAACACAAGCTTGAATCTTGTAGATACTGTAATGATTGGAAGTTTAGGTCAAAGTTCAATTGCAGCAGTTGGCCTTGCAAATAAAGTATTTTTTGTTTTTACATTACTATTATTTGGTGTTGTTAGTGGGTCTTCGATTTTAACTGCTCAATATTTTGGCAAAAATGATATAAGTAATATAAGAAGAGTATTAGGTATGTCTCTGATTATTGGTTTAGTTGGATCAATTATTTTTGTAATACCGAGCTTAATATGTCCTGAAATAGTTATGAGTATTTTTACACCAAATGAAAATATGATAAAAATAGGTGCATCGTATTTAGCTATAGCTGCAATTAGTTATCCTTTAACTGCAGTTACAAATGTTTATGTGGCACTTTTAAGAGGAGTAAATCAAGTAAAAGCTCCTGTTGTGATAACAGTGTTTTCTATTTGTATTAAAGTAATGCTAAATTATACGTTAATATTTGGACATTTTGGGGTACCAGCTCTTGGGGTACAAGGAGAAGCTATTGCAACTATAATAGCTAGAACAATTGAATGCACATGTATTTTAGCTATAGTGTATTATGAAAAAGGACCCGCAGCTGCAAAATTTAAAGAACTCATATCGTTTAATAAGAATTTTACAAAATTATATGCTTCAACCGTATCTCCAGTTATAATTAATGAATTTATGTGGGGACTAGGGGTAACAATGTATTCTTTAGTATACGGTAGAATGGGAGATGGAGCTGTTGCAGCAATCACAATAACCCAAACTGTTGAACAAATAATGACAGTCGTATTTCAGGGGATAAGTGCAGCAACTGCAGTTATATTGGGAAATGAATTAGGAGCAAATAAATTGGATGATGCAGAAAGTCATGCAAAGTATTTTATAATACTACAGTTTATTTTTGCCATAATAATGTCTGCAACATGTTTGTTTATTAGAAGCCCAATAATTATGTTGTTTAATGTGACTGAAAGTGTAGCAGTAGATATCAGCAGATGTCTAATAGTTTTTTCATGCTATTTACCATTTAAGATATTTAATTGGGTAAATATTGTTGGTATACTTAGAAGTGGCGGAGACACTAAAGCAGCATTAATGCTAGATATTACTGGAGTCTGGTTAGTTGGCATACCATTTGCCTATTTAGGTGGAATGTTACTTGAGCTTCAGATATATTTCGTATATGCAATGGTTACATTTGAAGAAGTATACAAATTTATACTTGGGTTTAGAAGATATAAGCAAAGAATATGGCTTAAAAATTTAGTTTAGAATTGGGGGAGAATTTTAAAATAGAAGATGGAGTCTATTTTTAGAATTCTCCTTATTTATTCTAAAACGAAAAAAGTTAGAAAAGCAAAAGAAATTGTATAAATATGGAATTCTTAATTTTTTTGTAACCTCTCAGGGGATTATTTCCTATATAATAGGAGATAATGAAAATATTAAATAAATATAGATTTCGGAGGAATATATGGATAAACAAACAAACCATAAGCCAAGAAAAAAAATGCACAAAAAAAAGAAAAGAAAATCTAATTCGAGAGTACTTTTAAAGGGATTATTGGATATGTTTATCTTTTTAGCTATAACAACGCCATTGGTACTGTTCTTCGGACCATATGATAATACGAGAAAAACATTCATATCAACAGTCCTAGCAACAAGGCATGCATATTTAATAAATGATATAATTCCACAATCAGCTTTAAATAAACTTCTTGGAATAGATGAAGAGAGTGATAGTCAAGAAGTTTTTCAAGATATGAAAAAAATAAATGTTAAATATAAAGTTGGAAATGAAATAAATAGATATGATATACATACTCAGAGATTTGATGGATATGTGTTAGAAGTGAAGAATCCATTAAAGATGAAGGTTGCAATGACTAAGTTTTTAGGAAAAATGGGTGAAAAGACAAGTCAGATGGCGGAAGATAATAATGCTGTTGCAGCTATTAATGGTGGATCATTTATTGATAAATCAACTGATGGAACTGCTTATGCAGGTACTGGATCTGAACCTGGTGGATTTGTAATATCAGGCGGAAATGTTATTTATCCAAAGTCTGGTGCAGATGAGAAAAAAGTCGAAAATGTAATTGCATTTACAAAAAGTGGAGAACTAGTAGTTGGGGATCATAGTTTGGCCGATTTAAAAAAGATGAATGTACAGGAAGCTATGTGCTTTAGAAGGCCTAATATTGTAATTAATGGGATTAGACAAGTAAAAAATAAAATGGAAGATGGGCTTAATCCTAGAACTGCAGTTGGTCAGAAACAAGATGGAACTATAATTTTATTAGTTATAGATGGCAGAAAGATAACGTCACCAGGAGCAAGTTTATATGATGTTCAAGAGATAATGATGGAAAGAGGTGCTGTTAATGCAGGTGCTCTTGATGGAGGATATTCTTCAACTATGTATTATAAAGGAAATGTTATAAATTCTCCTAATGCTTGGGATGGTGAAAGAACCGTTGCTACAGCATTTTATGTGGAACAGTAAAAGGAGGATAAGTGATGAGAAATATTAAAAGAAGATTAGCATGGTGTGCGCTTGCTCTAATATTACAGCAATGCATATTTTTATATTTTGATAAAGTATATTTGGCATCTGATCTTAATATAAAAGCTGAAGAAGTTAAAGATGAGGATAATGTGGCTGATAAGAAAACAGAGATTAATATAAAAAAGGGAGTAAGTGAAATTAAATTATCTTCAGATGCACGATATGTATCATATATAGAAGACAGTAAGCTTAAAACATTAGATAGCAATGATGATAAGGAAAAAGTATGTGATACAGATAGTGGATCAGAAATTGTATTCTATAGATGGCTTAATAGTGAAGATAATATGATAATAATTCAAAAGATAAAGGAAAAAGGTGCGTACTATTTTGAGCCTATATCTTTTGATGCTAAAAAAGGGGAAGCAAGGGATCTTGCAGACTTTGATTTAAAAAAGGTTAGAATTAAGCTTGAGAGTACAAAGGATGAAATTAATAATGTTGTATTTTCAACATTAACTCATAGTTTATATATAGAAGTGAAGAAGAGTAGTGGAAAATGTGATTTGTATTACGCAAACGTAATGAATCAGTTGAAGAAGGTTAAAAGTGAAAAAGTTATAGGAAATGTTGTAGTGCCAACAACTAGTACTAATGCGATAATGGAGGAAAATAACAATATAACTATATTAAATACAAAAGGAAATGTATCAATACCTAATGTTAAAAGTGCAAAAATATTAGGAGCTGATGTTAATGATAATGTGTATTTTGGCGAAGTAGCAGACAACAAAATTAAAAATATATATTACAGCGTGTTATCTGATAGTCAGAGGAAATGGAATCAATTAAAACTTGCAAAACCTGTTGATAAAAATGATATACTAATCGATTATTCAGGTAAAGTTTATGTTAATAGTAAATCAGATAATAGCGTATTAGAATTAACAAGTAATAAAAACATAAAATATAAAGGGGAATTGGTTCAATCATATTCTAAAGGAATCATTTCTAGAGATGGCAATACATTAATTAAGAATAAGTTGGAATAAAATAATATGAATAATGAATAAGTTAAAAAAAAATAGATAAACTATACATTGATGAAAAGAAGATCTTCATAAAAAGGAAGATCTTGTTTTTTTACATAAAATCAATGGAGGAATGAAAATGTCTAAAATAGGAGTAGTGAGTGCAATATTAGAGCATCCAAAGGAAGTGCAAGATGAATTTAATGATGTAGTAGCATCATTTAGAGGAAGCATAAAAGGAAGGATGGGGATACCTTTTGCTGATGAGTTATCAGTTATATCTATAGCTCTTACAGGGGAATCAGAAGAAACAATAAATGATTTTACAGAGCAGCTTGACCGTATTGATGGTGTATCAGTGAAAACTTCAATAGCAAAGATTGAAGTCTAGCAAGAAAAGAAATATTTGAAAATAAAGTCTGTATTTAAAAATATAAACAATGCATACCTGACACCTTTAAAAGCTGGTAGGTATGCATTAATTTTATCGTAACATAAATTTTACATTTGTATTTTAAAATAAATGCTATAATATATAAGTTCTAATCAATATAATTTATTCTCTACGAAGTTATTTCAGTTATAATATTACTTAATGGTTTAAGGTAAACTTCTATGAAGCAGATTTTTAGAGAATACATAAGTTTATAGGAAGAGGCGGTGTTTTATGAATCCGGTAGCATTTCAAATTGGAACCTATGAGATTAGGTGGTATGGTATATTAATAGCTCTTGGAGTAATATTAGCTATAATATTAGCAAACTATAATTGTAAAAAGAAAGGAATAGACTTTGACATAATATTAGATTGCTTTTTTATTGCATTTCCTACTGCAATTATTGGTGCAAGAGCATATTATGTAATATTTGAATTTGAAAATTATAAAAACAATTTAATAGATATTTTTAACATTAGAAAAGGCGGATTAGCTATTCATGGCGGATTAATTGGCGGTTTTATAGCGACCTACATATTCTTTAAAATAAAGAAATTAAATATGCTAAAATACTTAGATCTAGCAGCACCATCAATTATTTTGGCTCAAGCAATTGGAAGATGGGGGAATTTTATGAATGGAGAGGCACACGGTGGAGAAGTTTCACATTCATTTATAAGCCATTTTCCAAGCTTTATACAGAAAGGCATGTATATTGAAGGCAGTTACTACAATCCAACATTTTTATATGAATCAATTTGGAACATTTTGATTTGTTTGATTTTGCTATTAATTCTCTATAAAAAGAAAAATAATGAGGATGGCGTTGTAGTAGCAAGCTATATAACTCTATATTCTTTAGGAAGGGTATTTATAGAAGGATTAAGAACAGACAGCTTAATGCTTGGAAATATAAGAATTGCACAATTGATAAGTATTATTGGAATGGTATTAGGAATAGTGATTGTACTATACATTAAAAGAAAAAAAGCTAAGAATTTAACTTAAGCCTAAAATTAAGTATATTATAAAACGAATAAATTCAGAGTTATAATATACTTAATAGAGCTATTAGGAAGATTAATTTAAATTAAAATTTAAGAAGCAAACATATCAATGCGTATCACTTTTTTAGATGTATATTTAAAGTAATTATATCCATCAATCCAGTATTTAATAAGTTTAGGCTTATAACTTAAAACATGTTTTAAGAAATCCTCAAAAACATTTAATTTTACTAAAACTTTAATAATCTCCTTAGGATAAGGAGTCTTTTTTACAAAAACCTTTCTTGGATCTATAACTTGAATTTGCTCATTTTTGTTAACAAATATATGGGCATCTCTTATATCAAGTCTTGTAAATTTTAAAGTTTTAAACTCTTCTATAAGATTTATTATTTCGACAGATAGATTATAAGATAATCCATTCTTTTTTATATAAGAACTTAGATTATCACCTTCAACATAATCTCTTAAAATCATGTTGTTAGCAATAAATAATACTTTCGGAAAGAATCTGCTGCCATTAACTTTTTCAAGCAGATCAGCTTCGTTTTTAGCCTTCTTTTTATTATAAAATATCTTTAAGGCATACCCTTCTGGCGTTAAATAAACAGCACCTTCCTTGCCTTTTCCTAAAAATTCGCACTCTTTAATATCTAAAATGTATCTCATCTTATCACTTTAATTAATTACTTTAGATATTATATGCTGAGACTATTTAGAATTCTACATTTCTATAAATTTGTTCTAGGTATCTTCATAAAATCTTCATATTAATTTTGTAATATAGAATTATGAAAATTAGATAAATTATATGGAGGAAATAATTATGAATATGACACATTACATGTCACTGTTAGCGGATAATCAACCTTGGAATTTAATTATTTTTATGGCAATACCAGTTATCTGTGCGGAAACACTCACAATTACTGAATTTTTCATTATTTTCAACAATGTGCAAAAAGGTGGGTTAAGAACTCTAAATAAAGTTGTCGGTATATTCGATGGAATTTACTTTACAGGAATATTCAGTTACCTATTAATAAATGCTGTAATCCCTCTAACAAATACTGGTGGATGGCATACTTGGGTTGACGTATTGGCAGTTGGCTTTTATTTAAGTGGCGTTATCTTCCTTTTGCCTATCGCTCTAATGGAGTTAGGATTAATTTTTAGGAATAGAACATCAAGAGACAAAGCAAAAATTCATTTTATACTTATTGGAGGATTTCTAGTTGTTGCTCATATTGCAATGATATTTGGAATGGTTAATCCTGAAATAATAAATAGTATGTCAAACATGTCGCAAATGCCTGGAATGTAAAATGAATGTAGTAAGTTAAGGTAATTGCATTTTTTGTTATAATAAGATAAATTGTCTTTACATTAGCATTTCCAAAATGTATAATTGATTTGTATTTTGTAAATACTATATAAAATATAAATATAGAAAAGTGCAATGAAAAAGAAGAGTAAATAGAATTTTAATTTTAAGAGATCTAGGGATGGTGTAATCCTAGAATTTAAAACTATTGAAGGAAGCTTTGGAGTAATAAATAGAAAGCATAAGGTTTATGCCTTAAAGCGTAGTATATTTATGGGGTTATTCCCTTAAAGATAATTAAGAGGGTTAAATCAAACGTATTTGAAGTTTAAAATTAGTATGTTTAAATTAATCAATTTAGGTGGTAACGCGGAAGTCAGCCTTTCGTCCTAAGAATATTTTAGGATGAAAGGCTTTTTTGTATTTAACTTAGAAAGGACTATATATTATATGGATATTAATATTTTGTAGTGTTATTAAACTATGATAATTAAATAATTTTAATTTATTCTACATATTTATTATGTAGTTTATATAAATTGCCATAGCAAGGGGCTAATAATACCTTGTAAGGAAGAATGATAAGGAGAGATACAAATAATGAGTTTTGAAAAATTAGCAGATATGATATTTGGAAATGTTGAACATACAACTGAATATTATATTGAAAAATATCCAAAGAGAAATCTTAAAGAAGGTGCAAGAGTTACAAGATATGCGCCAAGTCCAACTGGATTTCAACATATAGGTGGTGTATTTGCTGCGCTAATAAATGAAAGATTGGCAAGCCAAAGTGAAGGTGTTTTCTATTTAAGAATAGAAGATACTGATCAAAAAAGAGAAGTTGAAGGTGCTATAGAAGACACCATAGCAACTATGCATAACTTTGGTATGGATTTTAGTGAAGGTATGACAGGAGAAGAAACATCTAAAGGCGAATATGGTCCATACAGACAAAGTCAAAGAGCTGAAATATATAATACTTTTGCAAAAGATTTACTTATAAAAGGTTTAGCTTATCCAGATTTCTGTACTCCAGAAGAATTAGCTGAACTTAGAGAAAGACAAATAGCAAATAAAATAACTCCTGGATATTATGGAGAATATGCAAAGTTTAGAAATATAACTGAGGAAGAAGCAATAAAGAGAATTGAAAACGGAGAAAAATACATTATAAGATTAAAATCTCCAGGAAACCCTGAAAAGAGAGTTGAATTCCACGACTTAATAAAAGGAGATATATCATTCCCAGAAAATAATCAAGATGTAGTGCTTATTAAAGGGGATGGACTTCCAACATATCATTTTGCTCATGCAATAGATGATTATTTAATGAGAACTACAGATGTAATAAGAGGAGAAGAATGGTTATCATCACTTCCTATACATGTTCAGTTATTTGAAGTTTTAGGTTTTGAAGCACCAAGATATGCTCATATCCCAACAATAATGAAGCAAGATGGTGGATCAAAAAGAAAGCTTTCTAAGAGAAAGGATGCAGAAGCTGCTGTTTCTTACTATAAAGAAGTTGGATTCCCGGTAGTAACTGTAATAGAATATTTACTTAACATAGTTAACTCTACTTACGAAGAATGGAGAGCTGAAAATCCTAAGGCTGACTACCATGAATTCGAAGTTCATTTAGAAAAAATGGGTAAGAGTGGAGCATTATTTGATTTAGTTAAATTAAATGACGTATCTAAAGATAGAATAGCTGCTATGAAGGCTGCTGATGTATATGAATATTATGTAGCTTGGGCTAAAGAATTTGATGCAGAAATGTATAAATTAGTTACAGAAAATGAAACTATGGCAAAGGAAATCTTCAATATAGATAAAGAAGGTCCAAAACCAAGAAAAGATTTTGCAAAATGGGATGAAGTAAAAGATAAGATTTTCTATTTCTTTGATGAACTATTCTATAAGGAATCAGCAGAACAAATTGAACTTCCAAAGGGAGTTACATTAGAAGCAGCAAAAGAAATAGTAGAAACTTACAAGAAAGAATTTAAATTTGATGTAGAAAGTCAAGAAGCTTGGTTTGATGACTTAAAGGAAATAGGAATTAGACTTGGCTATTGCGCTAATAGAAAAGAATTTAAGGCAAATCCAGATCAATATAAAGGTATGATTTCGGATGTTGCAGGAGCAGTTAGAG
>CAURJV010000121.1:0-11591 GCA_963524945.1 uncultured Clostridium sp. | reverse complement strand
TTAAAGAAGTTGGATTCAATCAACCAAAAGGTATGCTTTACAAAACTGAAAATCCTTTCAAATAGTATTGGATATTTACCAGAATCAAAGGGTTATAGATGAATATTCTTGGCAGTTTTTTTATCTATCTTTGTTTTTGAGATAATATATTTCAAAGGCTGAAGGCAGGTTCCCCTCCAGCTTTCAGCCGTAATTTATAAAAATTTAATATATGAATAAGAATATAAAGACCTTCATTATTTAGATAGTATTTTAGAGAACTATTTAAAATGGAGGTTATTTATGCGTTTAATAAAGAAAAATTATAATAGGATATAAAATTATATCTAAAAGACAAATTATTCAATTTTTATTAAACGTTATCAATGCTAATATATAAGTATATCAAATATATGAAAATTCTAGGGGGTAGAAAGGTATATGAATAAGAATTTGAAAAGGATAGCATCAATCATAATGACAGTAACTATGGTTTCTGCATCAATGATTGGCTGCGGAAACAGCTCTTCACAAGCAAGCAGTGGATCTGCTTCAGGAAAGACAAAATTGACATTGTGGCACATCCAAACATCGACAGCAGCAGATGCAATTAAAGCATCAGTGAAAAGGTTTATGGAAGCTAACCCACAATATGACGTAGAAGTTGTTGATCAGGTTAATGACTCATACAAACAAAAATTATCTATGGCAATGAGTTCAAATCAGACTCCAGATGTATTTATTCAATGGGGAGGATCAGGATTAATTGATTATGTAAATTCAAATAAAATAGCTGATCTTACAGAATTCATGAACAAAGATAACTACAAAGATAAATTTATAGATGCTGGAATTAATCAATGTTCATACAATGGCAAAATTTACGCTGTTCCAGTTGAAAACGTATCCGTAGCGGGTTTCTTCTATAACAAAGATGTTTTTGCTAAATATGGAATACAAGAACCAAAAACTATATCTGAATTAGAAGCTGCATGCGATAAGTTAAAAGCTAACGGAGTAGCTCCATTTGCTTTAGCCAATGCTACAAAATGGACAGGATCTATGTATTATATGTACTTAGCAACTCGTTCAGGTGGACTTAACGCATTTGCAGATGCTGCAGCAGGAAAAGGAAAATTTGAAAATCCTGCATTTGAATTTGCTGGGAACAAGATTCAAGATTGGGTTAAAAAAGGTTACTTTATAGATGGATTCAATGGTATGGATGATGATAGTGGCCAAGCTAGACAAGCGTTATACAAAGGTGATGCAGCTATGGATTTAATGGGATCATGGTTTACAGGTACAGTACTTGGTGAAAATCCAGACTTTATGAGCAAATTAGGATTCTTCCCATTCCCAGCATTAGATGGTTCAAAAGAAGATCAATCACTTTGTGCAGGAACAGTTGGAGATAACTTATATTCAATTTCAGAAACATGTAAAGACAAAGAAGGTGCTTTTAAATTAATTCAATCTTTATTAGATGATCAAGCACTACAAGATCGTAAGAAATTAGGTAAGATTATTCCACTTAAAGATTTCAAACCAGATGATGCATTAACACAAAAAATCTTAGATACAGTTAATCAAGCAAAAGGAGTTCAATTATGGTATGACCAATACTTACCAGCAGAAGTTGCAGAAGTACACAAGTCAACTTGCCAAGAAATATTTGGTTTAACTAAGACTCCACAAGATGCAGATAAGGAATTACAATCTGCTATGGACTCATATAAAGCAAAAAATAAATAATTATAGCAGCATTAAAAAGTAATGTAAAAGCTGTTGCAAAATAAAAATTCTATTATAGATAAACAACTGCAAACTTAGACTTGTGTTATAGCTTATCTTCAAAAGGGAAAGGCGCAAAATATTTACGATTTCTGAAAAAATCATATAAATAGGATATAGCAGAAATATAAATATGTTTACACTATAATTGGAATGCAGAAGTTGAACTTATGCGGTGGAATTAATTTTGTAACAGCTCAATAATTATATAAAGGAGAGAGAAAAAGTGCAATCACAAACTAATAGTTTAGCTAAAAGACGTGCCGCGTCAACAAGAAATGCAGCAATTATATTTCTTGTACCAGCATTTTTATTCTTAATAATATATATAGCATATCCAATTGTCTACTCTTTTAATTTAAGTTGCTATAATTGGAATGGATTTGCATCAAATAAGGTATTTGTAGGCTTAAATAACTGGAAAGAACTTATTGCTGATCAAGTTTTTAGAAAAGCATTTCTAAATAACATTATTATTATGGTTCTATCTATAATTGTTCAATTACCAATAGGTCTTGCTCTTGCAACATTTTTAGATTTTGGTGGAAAAAAATTTAATATATTTAAAGTAATTTGGTTTATACCAATGCTAATGTCATCTGTTGCAATTGGTTATTTATTTAAGTATGCATTAGATGCAAATTCGGGTATAGTATCAGGAATATCAAAATTACTTGGTGGGCATTCAGTAGATTTATTAGGTAACCCTAAGACAGCATTATTAACCATCACAATAGCTATTTGTTGGCAATTTATTCCTTTCTATATGGTGTATTTTTTAGCTGCGTATAGTGGAATACCATCAGATTTATATGAAGCAGCAATAATTGATGGAGCCAAAAAGAGTCAGTATTTCTGGAAAATAGCACTTCCACTTATGAAACCAGCTATTAAAAGTGCAATTGTATTATCAATGGTTGGATCATTAAAATATTTTGATCTTATATATGTTATGACAGGTGGAGGACCAGGTAACGCATCAGAGCTCATGGCAACTTATATGTATAAGAATGCGTTTTTATCTCAAAGAATGGGGTACGGTTCAGCAATTGCTTCAGGAATGTTTATTCTTATAACAATAATATCATTAATCACAATTAAAGCATTAAATAGAAAGGAAGATTGACTATTATGAAGCAGAATTTATTAATAAAGAAACTATCTATAAAAGCTATCGTTGGAATACTAGCAATAGCTTGGCTTTTAATTACAATGGTTCCTTTTATATTTATGTTACTAGCAGGGTTTAAACAGCAATTTGAAATGCTTATGGGAAGTGTATTCGATTTACCTAAAAGTTTATATTTAAAGAATTTTATTGACGTATTTAAAGGGAACATATTTATTTACTTTAAAAATAGTATCTTAGTACTTATAGTGTCGCTAGTAATTTTATTATTCTTGAGTGCATGTGCATCTTATCCATTATCTAGATTCAAATTCAAGTTAAATAAACCAATATATGCTATAATAGTAGCATGTATGTCAGTACCAGTTCACGTAACATTACTTCCAATCTTTTTGATGACTACTAAGATGGGTCTGTATGATAGTCCTTGGGCATTAATAGGTCCATATGTGGCTTTTAATTTACCAATCTCAGTATTTATATTAGTTACATTTATGCAGGCCATTCCTAGGGAATTAGAAGAAGCCGCTGAGATAGATGGGTGCAATAAATATAAAATTTTTTCAAATGTTATGCTTCCATTAGTGAAGCCAGGGCTAGCAACTTTAGCAATTTATAATGGTGTTGCCATATGGAATGAATTTAGTTTTGCATTAGTTTTAACTCAAACATTACCTAATAGAACATTACCACTTGCTATTTGGGAATATCAAGGTCAATATACAATGAATGTTCCAATGATTATGTCGGTATTAACTATTTCTATGTTACCAATGATCATAGCATTTATTTTTGGACAAGATAAATTAATAAAGGGTATGATGGCAGGAGCTGTCAAAGGTTAATAATATACTTATGTTAGGTAATTCTTATATATAAGAATTACAAAAAGGGATACAGGTATGTATAAGGAATTGAGAAAAGTTATAAATAAGCTATCTAAAATGAAATTTAATCAAAAGATTACTACATTTTTTATATTGGCAGTCTTAATTACTAATAGTTTTGTAATTTTTGCTGTTTATCAATTAGCAGGAAAGCAAATTACTGAAAAATCCAGTGGATTAGTGCAAGGACAGTTTGAAACAATAACGGATATTTTAAATATAACATTAAAAAATATTATTGAGACATCGAATATGATTACAGGAGACAGTAGAGTTAAAGAATTTTTAATGAATAATAGGCTGACTTCAAAGAATTATAACAAAGATACAAGTGATGCATATTCTTCAGTAAGATATCTCTTAAATACAAACAGTTATATAGATTATATTGGATTGGTGAAATTTGATGGCCCAGAGTTAATATATGTTGGAGAGTCTTGGACAAGTAGCGATTTCAGGACTCAAACTTTAAAAGACTATCAAGATGCTGTAGGCACAAAGTTTGGTAACTGTAAGATAAGCATGAAGAAAAAAGTATTTTATCCAGATCAGTATGTACTAAATATATATCAACCGATCAATGATAAATACAATTTTAATAAATATACTGGATTTTTAGTAATAGGAATTGGAGAAAAAAGTATAAAAGAATTTTACTCAAATTTGGATAAAGGATTAAAAGTACAAACATATTTAACAGATAAAGATGGGGTTATTATATCTAATGAGGATAAATCTCTGATTGGAACAGAAAGTCCTTATAAAAGCGTATTGCAAGGAAAAAGTGGCCAACAAAAAGTTGAAGATAAGATGGTTATTTATGAGAAGCTTGATAATTGGGACTGGTATATGGTAGGAGAGATACCAACAAGATCAATGCTAAAGGATACCAATGCAGTAATAATTTTAATAATAGCTTTAGTAATAGGTGCCGGAGTATTAATTAGTATAGCTTGCTATAAATTAAGCAATAACTTATATAAGCCAATGGATGATATTGCAAGAAAGATGAGAGAGGTTTCTATGGGAAATCTCGAAGTTAGAATGGAAAATGATTACGATGGTAAAGATTTTAGGCAACTAGCAAGTGGCTTTAATATCATGATTGAAGAAATTAATATACTTATGTATAGGATAAAGAAGGAACAGTCTGAGATTAAGCAAATTGAATTAAACAGACTGCAATCTCAAATTAAACCACATTTTTTATACAACACACTAGAGTGTATACATTGGCAGGCTTTATCGGATGGAAATAAAGATGTATCAAAAATGGTAAAAGCGTTAGCTAATTATTATAGATTATGTCTAAGTAGAGGGAAAGATGTTATTCCTATTTCGCAAGAACTAGAAAATGTAGAAAATTATTTGATCATACAAAATATGAGATATAGTGGCATTGCTGAGTGTGAAATAAATGTAGATGAGAATTTCAAAAATGTACTAATACCCAAGCTTACACTTCAACCTTTAATAGAAAATTCCATTTATCATGGAATAAGGGTCAAAGATGGGTATAAAGGTAAGATATTAGTTACCGCAAGAGAAATAAATAACAAGATAGTTATATCAGTTGCTGATAATGGAGTTGGAATGAGACAAGAACAAATTAATGAAATAAATAGCTCTATATCAGTATTTGATGAAAAAACTGGATATGGCTTAAGGAATGTTCATAAGCGAATTGAAATATTATTTGGTAGTGGGTATGGATTATACTACAAGAAAAATGAACATGGTGGAACTACGGTAGATATTATATTACCTAAAGGAGAGAATAATTAATGTATAAAGCTATAGTTGTAGATGATGAGGAAATGATTAGAAAAGGAATATGTAGTGTGATTCCTTGGGAGAAACTCAAGATAGATACTGTTAAAATGGCATCCTCAGGAATTGAAGCTTTAAAAATCATGGAAGAAGAAGCATTTGATATCATGATTACAGATATATGTATGACTGAGATGAATGGATTATCTTTAGTAGAAAAGATGAATTATCTAAATCCTAGGTTAAAAATTATTGTTTTAACAGGATATGATAATTTTGAATATGCTCAAAAATGCTGCAAGATGCAGGTGGAGGATTATCTCCTAAAACCAGTAGATGAGATAGAACTTGAGAATGCTATCGGAAGATTAATAGAGGATTTAGAGCATGAGAAAACTTTAAGCCATGAGCAGAAGATAAATAGCAGGATACAAGGTGTAACAGAACAATTAAAGCTTGAACAGATTATGCAAAATTTACTTTATGAACGAGTGAAGACAAGTGAATTTAAAAAAGTATTGAGGGAGTATTCTTATGATAAGGAAGAGATGCTTCAAATTGCTTTGGTATGTCCAATTATAGATGATAATTTAGCTTGGAAACAACATTTTGAATTATTAAATTTATCTATTAAAAATATTTGCATTGAATTATTTGATTCTAAGAAACAAGGGATTACATTTGAGGACAAAAATAAAAACATAGTAATCGCCATATTTATAAGAGAAGAGTTAGAAGAAGTAACATTAAGAGTACAACATTTAATTGAATATTTGAAAAATGAGTATGATATTAATCCTAAAGTGATTCTTGGAAGCGTTGTAGGAGGATTTAATAAGATCAATATTTCATATAACGACGCATGTGTTTTATTAAATAATAAGAGCACATATGGGAAAATCATAACGAAAGAACCTAGGGAAATGCGTTTGACTTTATTTAACGAGAGAGTTCAGGAATTTAAGAAGAATATGATAGATAATATAGATGACCTTGAGAAAGTAATGAGTATTTATGAGGCTTATTCAGAGGCTATAGAGTTTTATAATTTATCGACATCATTAGTTAAGAAAACATGTTTTGATATTGGAGGAGGAATATATTTTTCCTATGCCATGGAAAAAGGAGATATATCAGATAATAAATTAAATTCTTTATTAATTTCATTAAAAAATTGTAGTAGAAGTGATGCGTTGAGAATTACACGAGATTTCATAATACAAATACTTCAGACTGATATCGGAGAAAGCCATGAAATTATAAGAAAAGCAAAACAATATATAAATGACCATTTAAATGAAGACATTTCAGTATATAGTATAGCGGAAATGCTTTATTTAACTCCAACCTATTTTTCAAAGCTGTTTAAACATAGTACAGGAGAAGGCTGTAATAACTACATTATACGTAAACGAATACAGAAGGCTAAATCACTATTAGAAACAACTAGTATGAAAACAGGTAAAATAGCAACTTTAGTGGGATATAAGGATACAAATTATTTCTCTTTAGCTTTTAAAAAACAGACAGGAATGTCACCAACTGAATTTAGAGAAAAAGGAGGAAGTTATAATGAGGAAAGCAACTTTGATTTCAACAACAAGGACTGATAGCTTAGTAAGTAGTACTATAGGTATTAGTAAAGATAAATCATACCATACATTAGAGTTAAATGGAGAGTCTTATCAAACTATTGATGGATTTGGTGGATGTTTTAATGAGTTAGGATATATAGCATTAAAAAAGATTCCAAATGATAAGAAAGAAGAGGTGCTTAGAAATCTATTTGATCCAGAGGAGTGTAATTTTACTTATTGCAGATTGCCAATTGGAGCAAATGATTATTCAGAAAGCTGGTATAGTCTAAATGAAACTAAGGGCGATTATGAAATGAAGAATTTTAGCATTGAAAGAGACAAAGAATGCTTGATTCCGTACATTAAAGAAGCAGAAAAATATAGTGGGGAGCTTAATTTATTTGCTTCTCCATGGAGCCCGCCAACTTGGATGAAGTTTCCAGAGGTATACAATTTCGGAACATTAATATGGGAGGAGAAAAATCTAAAAGCATATGCTCTTTACTTTAAGAAATTTATTGAAGAATACCAAAAAGAGGGTATTAAAATTAATCAGGTACACATACAAAATGAACCTATAGCAGATCAGAAGTTTCCATCATGTGTTTGGTCAGGAAAACAATTACGTGATTTTATAAAAGAATACATCGGGCCATTATTTGAAGAGAATAAACTTGATACTGAGATATGGCTTGGAACATTAAATTCTCCTTATGATGATTATGGAGATGAAAATTGGCAATTTGGTCAATATAATAATTTTGCTAACACTGTACTAAGTGATAAAGATGCAAAAAGACATATAAAGGGCGTTGGATATCAATGGGGAGGAAAGCATGCTTTGCTGCAGACAAGAATTGCTTATCCAGAAATGAAATTGATACAGACAGAAAATGAATGTGGAGAAGGAAAAAATAGCTGGGAATATGCTGAATATGTATTCAATTTAATATGGACATACTTTATAAATGGAGTAAGCGCCTATACCTATTGGAATATGGCACTTGAAGAAGAGGGAGTAAGCACTTGGGGATGGAAACAAAATTCGCTTATTACGGTGACAAAAGATAATGATGTTAGATATAATCCAGAGTATTATCTAATGAGACATTTTTCAAAATATATAAAACAAGGAGCAACAATGAAAGGTCTAAAAGGGGACTTTGCAGGAAATGCTCTGGCTTTTGAGAATCCAGATGGAAGTGTTGTATTAGAATTATTAAATCCATTTGATGAATTACAAGAAGTCACATTTAGTGTTAATGGTGAAGATCATAGCTTTAATATTCAGCCTCATTCTTTTAATACATTGGTTGTTTAGTCTTATAATTAAAAAAAGTTAGAATAAATATTATGATTATTTTAGGAGATGTGTAATATGGTCGAAGAAAAAAGAATTACTCATGAATATGCGTTAGAAAAAGCAAAAGAATTAGTAGGAAAAATGACTCTAGAAGAAAAAGCAGAACAATTAACTTATAAATCATCATCTGTAAAAAGATTAAATATACCTAGATATAATTGGTGGAATGAGGGATTGCATGGAGTAGCGAGAGCAGGCACAGCCACAGTATTTCCACAAGCCATAGGATTAGCTGCTATGTTTGATGATGAATTATTGAATGACATTGCAAAAGTTATCTCAACAGAAGGCAGAGCAAAGTATAATGAAAACAGCAAAAAAGATGATAGAGACATATATAAGGGAATAACTTTTTGGTCACCAAATGTTAATATTTTTAGAGATCCTAGATGGGGTCGTGGTCATGAAACCTATGGTGAAGATCCATATTTAACATCTAGATTAGGAGTGGCCTTTGTAAAAGGACTACAAGGAGAAGGCAAATATTTAAAAGCGGCAGCATGTGCAAAACATTTTGCAGTTCATAGCGGACCAGAAGGATTAAGGCATGAATTTGATGCAGTTGTAAGTAAAAAGGATTTATATGAGACTTACCTACCTGCTTTTGAAGCTTGTGTCAAAGAAGGTGATGTAGAGGCAGTAATGGGGGCGTATAACCGTACAAATGGTGAGCCTTGTTGTGGAAGTAAAACTTTATTAAGAGATATATTAAGAGGAAAATGGAACTTTAGAGGTCATGTAGTATCCGATTGTTGGGCAATTGCTGATTTTCATTTGCATCATAGAGTGACAAGCACTGCAACAGAATCAGCGGCATTAGCTATGAAAAATGGATGTGATCTAAATTGTGGCAATGTGTATCTTCAATTATTGCTTGCCTATAAAGAGGGATTAGTAACAGAAGAAGATATAACAACAGCGGCAGAAAGATTAATGGCAACAAGAATAAGATTGGGAATGTTTGATGAAGAGTGTGAATATAACAAAATACCATATGAGTTAAATGATTGTAAAGAACATAATGAATTATCATTAAAAGCAGCTAGAAGTTCAATGGTTCTATTAAAGAATAATGGAATATTACCATTAAATAAAAATAACTTAAAATCAATTGCTGTTATTGGCCCTAATGCTGATAGTCAGATCATGCTTAAAGGTAATTATTCAGGAACTGCATCTAGATATATAACTGTGCTAGAGGGAATACATGAAGCCGTAGGAGAAGATGTAAGAGTATATTATTCCGAAGGTTGTCATTTATTTAGAGACAGAGTTGAAGAATTAGCAGAACCTAATGACAGATTAAAAGAAGCAATATCAATAGCAGAAAGATCAGATGTTGCAATTCTATGCCTTGGGCTAGATTCTACAATTGAAGGTGAGCAAGGAGACGCAGGTAATAGTGAAGGAGCTGGCGATAAAGCAAGTTTAAATTTACCAGGAAGGCAGCAAGAATTATTAGAGAAAATAATAGAAACAGGTACACCTGTTATATTAATTATTGGCGCAGGAAGTGCATTGACATTTAATAATGCAGAGGATAAGTGTTCAGCTATATTAGATGCTTGGTATCCTGGAAGCAGAGGTGGCAGAGCGGTGGCTGACTTAATATTTGGAAAGTGTTCACCAAGTGGAAAATTACCTATTACATTTTATAGAAATACTAAGGATTTACCAGAATTTATAGATTATTCAATGAAAGATAGGACATATCGCTATATGTCTTGTGAAAGCTTATATCCATTTGGTTATGGATTAACTTATTCCACTGTAGAATTATCAGAATTGCATGTACCAGATGTAGAAAGTGATTTCGATGATGTAGAGGTAAGCGTAAAGATAACTAATACAGGAAATTTTGACGTAGAAGAAGTTGTACAATGCTATATAAAAGATCTTGAATCTAAATATGCTGTTAGGAATCATAGTCTAGCAGGATTTAAACGTGTTGGATTAAAAATAGGAGAAAGCAAGATTGTAAAAATGAAAATCAAGAAATCATCATTTGAAGTGGTAAATGATGATGGAGAAAGGATATTAGATAGTAAAAGGTTCAAATTATTTGTTGGTATATCACAACCAGATAGTAGAAGCATTCAGCTTGTTGGAATATCTCCTTTAGAAGTTGATATCAAGCTAGAATAAATTTTTATATTATATTATGAAGCTGCTCTAGTCAGAAAGTATTTATCAGACTGGGCAGCTTTATTATAGTATATTATTTATAATTTTTTAAAGATTCAATTATTCTGTTAGAAATAGCTTGATAACCGGTGCTATTTGGATGAAAATTATCAGCAGCTAGATAATCTTGTAAGTTGTATTTGAAAAGATCATATGTTGGAATAAAAATCGCATTTGAATCTAATGATAAAAGTTGCTGACTTTGATAGTTCCATTCATTTAATATGCTTACATTATCAGATGTAAGATCTTTTCCGAATGGGTTATATAAGCCAATAAAAACGACCATAGATGATGGATTATTGGTTCTTATTATATTAAAAATAGATTTTAGATTAGCTAAATAGGTATCTTGAATATCTTTTATCTTAGTTGTGGAGGAGCTTATATCTGTATTTTTAAGCTTACTTATTTCATTGCCACCTATAGATATAAATATCATGTTTGATCCTTTAATGTCAGCTAATGTTTGTGACTCTTGAACTACATTTAAAAGCCCATTAGATACATCCCCGTTTATGGCAAGATTATTTATTTTAATCTCCTTTGAAACTTTAGTTTTCCAGTATTCTGAAAAATAGCCTGAAAAGCCAAGTCCTTTTTCATCTCCAGTTCCTTTAGCAAGGGAGTCACCAAGAACTAATATGTTGTAATAATTTTGATCTAATTCTTCACTTTTAGGTTGTTCAGATTCCTTATCTGATATCTCTTTAGGAGGGCGAGAACTTATTGATAATGCTGATATAAATCCTGTAACTAAGGTTATGGTAGAAACTATGGATAGCAATAAAATAAATTTCCACTTTATATTTTTAAACATTTTAAATCCCTCCTTTCTAAACTAATACATCTTGTTTTAAAAATACAACAAAACTAACAATGAAGGCACCTATGGCCCAAGCTAGAAG
>CAURJV010000120.1:0-11715 GCA_963524945.1 uncultured Clostridium sp. | reverse complement strand
GTTTTATCATCAACTGGGAAAATTCCATTCTTTCCGCCAGCTTCTATTGCCATATTTGCCATTGTAAATCTATCATCCATCGAAAGATATTGTAATCCATCACCTACAAATTCCATTGATTTGTATAGAGCACCATCAACACCAATCATTCCAATTATATGCAAGATTATATCCTTACCACTTACCCATTTTGCAGGTTTATTCTTAAGAACAAACTTTAAAGCAGATGGTACTTTAAACCAACAATTTCCTGTAGCCATACCAGCTGCCATATCTGTTGATCCTATTCCTGTTGAAAAAGCTCCAAGTGCACCATAAGTACATGTATGCGAATCAGCTCCTATAACAACATCTCCAGCAACAACTAGTCCTTTTTCAGGAAGTAAGCAATGTTCAATTCCCATTTCTCCAACTTCAAAGAAATTTTCTATCTCCATATTTTGAGCAAATTCTCTAATATATTTAACTTGTTCTGCTGCCTTTATATCTTTGTTAGGAGTAAAGTGATCTGGTACTATAGCAATTTGACTTTTACTAAATACTTTATTTGTTCCAAATTTCTTAAATTCATTTACAGCTACTGGAGTTGTAATATCATTTCCTAATACTAAATCAAGATTTGCTTCAATTAATTGTCCAGCTTTTACAGATTCCAATCCTGCATGCGCTGCTAAGATTTTTTGAGTCATTGTCATTCCCATGTTTTAGTCCCCCTTAAAAATATGCTTTTACTTTTCTTTCAATATCTTTTATTAATTTATATTCTATTGAATCTACTAGAGCTATCCAACTAGCTTGAATTACATCACGAGATACCCCAACAGTACTCCAACTTTCAATCCCATCTGTTGATTCAATCAATACTCTTACCTTTGCCTCAGTTGCACTTTCTGAATCCAAAACTCTAACTTTATAATCCACTAATCTTGCCTGTTTTAATTCTGGATAAAAAACTTCTAGTGCTTTCCTAATAGCCTTATCTAAAGCATTCACTGGTCCTTCGCCTTCTGCTGCTGTCATCTCATTTTGTCCATCAACCGTAATGTTTATTACTGCTGTTGATGAGAACTCCTCTGATCCATAGGGTTGTTCACCAATGATCTTAAAATGATTCAATTTAAAGAACGGTTTGTACTTTCCAATAATTTTTCTTATAACTAATTCAATTGTTCCTTCTGCCCCCTCAAACTGATACCCATCATATTCTAGTTCTTTCAATCTATCTGTAATCTTTTGAACTGATTTATCATCCTTAGATATATTAGGAAATATCTTTTGTATTTCCTGTAAAATTGTACTTTTGCCACTTACCTCAGATACTAAAAAGCGCCTCTTATTCCCTACCAATTCTGGCTCTATATGTTCATATGACTTTGGTGATTTAGTTACTGCATCTATATGCATTCCGCCTTTATGAGCAAACGCTGAATTTCCTACAAATGGATCTTCATCTGATAAAGTGATATTACAAATTTCAGCAATATATCTAGATGTTTTTGTTAGATTTACTAGCTCGTTATCATTTAAAACTTTATATCCAAGCTTTAGTTTTAATGTAGGTATTATTGTGCTTAAATTAGCATTCCCGCATCTTTCTCCTATTCCAATAAAAGTTCCTTGAATCTGACTTGCTCCTGCCTCCACTGCCATGATCGAATTTGCAACTGCCATCCCCATATCGTCATGACTATGAATTCCAAGCTCAACCTTCACTGTTTCTTTTATGGTTTTAGTTATGCTATATATCTCTTGAGGTAAAGCTCCTCCGTTAGTGTCACATAGTACGACTACTTTTGCCCCTGCTTCTTCTGCTGCCTTTAAAGTTGCCATCGCATACTCTTTGTTGGCTTTATACCCATCATAAAAATGTTCTGCATCAAATATTACTTCTTTCCCCTTAACACACAAATACTCAATTGTGTCTTTTATCATATTTACATTTTCATTTAAAGAAGTTTTTATAATATCTGTTACTTGAAAGTCCCATGACTTCCCAAAAACAACAATTGTGTCTGCCCCTGATGACAGTAAGTCTTTTAGATTTTTGTCATCTTCTACCTTAATTTTAGGTCTTCGTGTAGATCCAAATGCTACGACCTTTGCGTTCTTAAGTTCCACATCCTTAAGCCTTTTAAAGAATTCCATATCTTTCGGATTTGATCCTGGATTACCAGCTTCAATGTAATCAACTTTCATCTCATCCAAAACTTTTACTATTTTAATTTTATCTTCTAATGAAAATGAAATTCCTTGACCTTGGGCTCCATCTCTTAGAGTAGAATCAAATATTTTCACCTGATTCTGAGCCATATATGATTATCCCCCTTTTCATTTTATTGCCTTATTGCTTTTAAATTATCTTTATTTAATATACATTAATAAGATTCAATGGAATTTCTTATAGTTTTTTCCCCTCTTTGTAGTGCTGTCACACCTGTTCTAACCAATTCTTCTATTCCATACTCCTCCATCAGGTTTATTAATGCTGATATTTTATTTTCATCCCCAGTTAATTCTATCGTTAAAGTGTCTGTAGACAGGTCAATTATCTTGCTTCTAAAAATATTTACAGTTTCATTTATTGCGGCTCTGTTTTCTGCATTTGCCTTTACCTTAATTAGCACTAATTCTCTATAAACAGAGTCATCAGCTTTAAAGTTTATAACCCTTATAACATCTTCTAATTTATTTAGCTGCTTCTTAACCTGTTCTAATACATTCTCGTCTCCCATAAGTGTAATTGTCATTCTCGAAATTGAAGGATCTTCAGTTCTACCAACAGTTAAACTATCAATATTGTATCCTCTTCTTGAAAACAATCCACTAACTCTACTCAAAACACCAGATGAATTCTTTACTAAGACAGATAATACATGCTTCTCCATTGCCTTCCCCCCTTAAAAATGGTTAAAAAAATCCACCCTTAATGATATAAATCATAAGAAGTGGGATAATATTCCGCCTTACATAATATCACTAGGTTCTAACAAACCCTTGCATATAACGGATGCACACCGGATATCTTTTACTCAAGGAACGTTGTTCCCCTTTCTGGATTCTGCTCAGGAGTGATAATTATAGAGCTAAAGTATCGATTCTCACCAGCCATCGACTCTCTGCAACTTATCTACTAAATAATTTTCTCCATCTCAGCATTTTATAGCTTAAGGACCTATTTGATTTTCCTGTTAGACTAAATTGTACTCTCGGTTGTTATTGTTGTCAACATTTTAGTAATATATTTTTCATTATCATTTTTTTATATATTTACAATATATGAAAATTGACTATTTGTTATTTTTTTATGCCTTTTTTTAACTATATATCAATACATCAAGACTTAATTTAATTATATTAATTTAAAATGTAGTTTTAATTAACAATTTAAACAAGCTTATTTTTATCTGATTTTAGTTTAGATTATTACATCCTACTAATTTTTGTTCCATAATCCTCCATATACTCAACCTCTTGAATGTTTGCTAAAACTATATCCAAACTGTAATCATATATGTTAAAATTTATTTTGGCTTCGCATAACTTTGAAATTATTTCTTCCTTCTCATCTTCAAAGACTAGCTCCTTATTAATTTCTTCAATGAATGACGCGGTTTTATATATTTCGCATTTTGCTCCCTCTTCAGCACCTAGCTGTGTAAATACGTTGTATCTATATTCATCTCCTCCTATTTCAGTCGCATCGTTATAACCATCTTTATGAAAGACATCATCAAGCCGTAGTTCATAATATATATTTATATATGCTTTTGCTCCTTCTATGTCGTTAAATCCCTTGCAGTTACCAGTTGGCATCACTACTAGATATTCATTATAAGGTTCTTTGTCCATATAAATGCCTCCTTTTATCAACGTATTATTTTATGTATTAATCTATTTATCCCCTTATTCCTCACTTGTTATTCACAAAAAATTATGTGTAAAATTTAACAAAACAATCTGTATTTGCTTAAAACTCAAAAATATCTTTATATCCCAGAATCTTATATGTCAGCATCAAGCTTATAGTACTACTTTACCGTACTTATGATAAACTTATATCAATTTTAAATTAGTTTCATATCTTTTGAATAGCTAAATAAAAGAGGAACTCATTTAATAGAGTTCCTCTTAACAAAGTTATATATACTTTTTTAATTAATTATATTTCTTCTCGATTAAATTTGCTAAATTATGAGCCATTTCATCTATTTCCGCTTGATTTTCCCCTTCAAGCATTACTCTTACTAGCGGCTCAGTTCCAGATGGTCTTATAAGTACTCTTCCAACACCATTTAAAACATCTTCTATTTTTCTTATTTCGTTTTGTATTTCATCATCTGTTAAATACAAATCTTTCTTATCATTTGGTATTGTTGCATTAGCTAAAACTTGTGGTAACTCTTTCATTATTGAACATAATTCCGATAACGCCTTTTCCTTTTTCTTAACTATCCCTGCAATTTGAAGTGCTGTTACTAATCCATCTCCAGTTGAATTGTAATCTAAAAATATAACATGTCCTGATTGTTCTCCGCCTAAGACATATTTATTCTTAACCATTTCTTCTAAAACATATCTATCTCCAACAGCAGTCTTAACAATGTTTATTTTTTCATTTTTACATGCAATATCTAATCCAAGATTACTCATTACAGTTACAACTAATGTATCATCTTTTAATTTACCAAGTTCTTTTAAATATTTTGCACATAACATTAATATAAAATCACCATTTATCAAATTACCTTTTTCGTCAACTGCTAAACATCTATCTGCATCACCATCAAAGGCAAATCCTAAATCACATTTCTTTTTAATTACATACTCCATTAATTCTTCTGGATGTGTAGATCCACAATTTTCATTTATATTTGTTCCATCTGGATTGTCATTAATTACGAATACATCAGCGCCTAGCTCTCTAAACGCCTTTACTGATGATTTATATGCCGCTCCATTTGCACAATCTAAAGCTATCTTTAATCCTTTCAAGCTATAAGGTATAGTATTTTTAGCAAATTCAATATAATCATCTAACGCTGAGACTTCTATTGTCTCTCTTCCCAAATCTGTTCCTGTTGGACTTGGAACTCCTTCAAAATCACTTTCAATAACTCTTTGAATCTCATCTTCCAACTCATCCGAAAGCTTGTACCCTTTATCGTTAAAAAACTTTATCCCATTATATTCTACTGGATTATGTGATGCAGAAATCATAACACCCGCATCTGCTCCATATTTCCTTGTTAAGTATGCAACGGCTGGTGTAGGTACTACTCCAAGCACTATTGCTTCAGCTCCAACTGATAATATTCCTGCTATTAATGCTGATTCTAACATATCTCCTGATATTCTTGTATCTTTTGCCACCAATATTTTAGGCTTATGAGCTCCTTCTGTTAATACATATGCTCCTGCTCTTCCAAGATCATATGCAATTCTTGCTGTTAATTCTGTATTTGCAACTCCTCTAACGCCATCAGTTCCAAACATTCTACCCATAATTTTACCTCACTTTTTTATTCTGTTATAGTCACTCAATTACTATAATATACTTAATCACTTACAATGGATAATATTATCTGTAATTTCTTTAGTTCCTACCTTAAATAGTATAATATTTTTAACACCTATTTACAATCTTCTCTTTGTGTTATAATATTACTATTTCACAATAAATTACATATAATAATTATATTTTTAGAATCAGCATATATTTAGTCTATATTTTCATCTTTTAATCTTTCTAAAACCAAATTATATCCATCACTTCCATAATTCAAACATCTATTAACTCTGCTAATCGTTGCAGTACTTGCTCCCGTTATTTCAGCTATTTCTGAATAAGTCTTTTTGCTTTTAAGTAACTTTGCTACATGCAATCTTTGTGCTAATGATTTAACTTCATTTATCGTAGCTACATCTTCAAAGAATTTATAGCATTCATCTATATCTTTAAGTTCTAGAATTGATTTAAAAAATAAATCTAATTCTTTACTTTTTAGCTTTGACTCTAAAGAACTCACTTTATCACCTCTTGTAACACTTATTTTCTCTTTAATTATACCCATCTAAAGCTCACTTTACAACTTTAATATATCAAAGCATGTATTATGCATATATTGGGTTATCCTCATATCCACTCTAACTAATTTATTGTCTCATCTAATTACAAAACACTTATTGCAAACTATATATGTTGTGATAATAAATTCACATTTAAAACTCTAGTAAGCTGACTACTAAATTGAGACTAGAATATAAAACTTAATTGCAATATATATTAATCAAGTTAATTACTAAAGACACCTTTATCATTACCTATATATTAATGCAAACTACATAAAATCTATAAAGTAAAGAAGAGGTCTTTTATAAAATAAAATTTATAATAAACTTCTTCTTTAAATTAAACTTATAAAACTTTATTGACATATGCTAACTATAGATCTTCAATATTACTTGTTGCGTTTATATTACTTATTACGTCTAATCCTTTAATATTTAAATCTTTATATATGCTTTTTGTAGGTACTAGCCAAACTTCTCCGGTACCTCTATATACATTAACCATACCTTCTCCACTAACTGCAGTTCCTATAACTGATTTAGATGATTTCTCCACCGAGAATTCAATATTTCCTGTCCTCAGAATTGCGAAATTTCCATCTACCTTTAAAGTATCGTTAATTAGTATACATTTAAATATTTCACTTTCTGGAACTGGAACCTTAAGAACAACTATTCCACTACCTTCTATCCTAGTTTGATACAGCCCCTCATTCCCTAGAAAAGCTGATGATACATTCTTTTGCATTGTTGCATCAACTTCTATACCTTCTTCACATGCATAAAACATATTATCTCCTACAACTATTTCATCATCCTCTAGTTCTATCAATGCAAAATGACCAAAAGAAGGCTCTAAAAATATTTCTCCAGTCCCACTATAAGTAGGCCTAAATATACTTTCCCCTATTAATTTACTTGATATTATCTTTTTGCCAAGTCCCAACAACCCACCTGATTTATTTGTTATTTGAATCTTCCCTTTCATATAGCTCAAAGAACCTGGTTCAAGTGTTACCGAACTATCTTCTAGCAATATTCTCACTTGTTTTAATTTTATACCACTCTTTTTCATTATGTTAAGTCCCAAAGCAGTTTGAACATCAGTCGCTCCATCTAAATTCTCATATTCCAATATTTGAAACTTTGATTCACATTCCATTTCAGATAACATATTTAATTTGTTAGTAAACTTTAGTGAACTTCTCATAAAATTACCCCTACCTTATAATAAGCTGTTTCATGTTTTTAATTGTCCTTTTTCTCTAACTCCTCTAAAAGAGTGAATACTCTCTTATTGAGCACAGGATGCATAAGATATGGTGCTATTTCACTTAATGGTTTTAATACAAATTCTCTCTCATGCATTCTTGGGTGTGGGAGAATCACCTTTTCATTTGAAGAAACCACTGAATCATATATAATAATATCAAGATCAATAGTTCTAGGTCCCCACTTTATAGTCCTCTTTCTATCTAGATCTGCTTCAATTCCAAGTAATACATCCATAAGTTCTTCTGCTTCTAATATAGTTTCTATTTCCACAACACCATTTAAAAAATCTTCCTGTTCTAAGTATCCCCATGGTTTTGTTTTAATAAACGATGACTTTCTTATTATTTCAATATTTTTTTCTGCAGATATTTTATTTATTGCATCTTCTAAATATTGTTCTTTATTCCCAATATTAGATCCTAAACTTATATATGCTTTGTGCCTTCTTCTTTCAATCATTATTTCTACAGTATCTAAATGTTTTTTTATAGGTGCCCAAGGCTTTTTTAAAAACACCTTAACCCCTTCTATTATCTTATATTCATTAAGAATAAAGTCAGCTAAATTTAAAGTTGCTGTTTCTATAAGATCATAGTTCTTTCTTTTAAATTCATCTTCAATTTTTTCACACAATTCACCATAATGAACTGTCTTAGTTAAATCTCCAGTTTTTCCTGCTAATTTCAGATCTATATCTAGTTCAAAAGATAAAATGAACTTTTGACCTAATCTCTTTTCCTCTTCGAAAACTCCATGAAAGCCAAATAACTCTAACTCCCTTATATACATCTTATCCAAAACCCATCCATCCTATCTTCTTACGATTATATCAGTCATCTTTGCTGCTCTTGAATTTTCAAGCACATCATGAACTCTTACAAAATCACAAGCATCTTTCATTATTCCAATAACTGTTGTTGCAACTGTCCCCTCTATTCTTTCCTCTACAGGCAAATTAAGAGCTAATCCTATCATAGACTTTCTGGAAGTGCCAAGCAATATCGGATATCCCAACTCTTTGATTCTTTCTAAGTTATTCATAGTCTCTAAATTTTGTTCATAAGTCTTTCCGAAACCTATACCTGGATCTAATATTATATTTTCATCTTTTACTCCAGCATCCTTAGCAATATTAATACATTCTTTCAAATCATTTAATATATCTTCCACAAAATTTTTATACTCTGTATTATCTCTATTATGCATTAGACAACAAGGTACATTATATTTTGCCGCAACTTTTGCCATATCTTTATCTTTTTTAAATCCCCATATATCATTAATAAGGTTCGCACCAGCTTGTATTGCCTGCTCTGCAACTTTAACTTTATATGTATCTATTGATACTGGTATATCAAAATTTTCTTTTATAGCTTTTATTATAGGTACGACTCTTGAAACTTCTTCTTCTTCACTTACTATCTCATATCCCGGTCTTGTAGATTCCCCTCCTACATCTATTATGTCAGCTCCATTATCTATCATTTCTTTCACATGTTTTACAGCAACATCGATGTCATTAAATTTTCCTCCATCTGAGAAAGAATCTGGAGTAAAATTTAATATTCCCATAATATATGTTTTTTCCCCTATATTAAATTCCTTGCTTCCTATTTTCATTAACTTATAGCTCCTTCTAATAATATATTTTAAAATTTTTCTTTTCATCTCCCCAATTACATTCATCAATAGACTTACAGCTAATACATAGCCGTGAGAGTTTATCTGCTCTATACATGAGCTGTGCAAAGTTTTCACTTTTTTTATCTCTATGGCCTAGCATTCCTTGTTTTATAATTTCAATTTCTTCCTCATTATATCTGTAATTATGTAAAATCTCTTTTGAAATCTCCCATGATGCTATTTCATGAGGTGTTCCATTTTCATACTGAAGCGACTTCCCTATATCATGGAGAATTGCAGTAGTATATATAATTTCTTTGTTAAATCCTAAACCTTCTTCAAGATTTATTAATTGTGCTATTCGTGCTACATCTAAAAAGTGTTTTAAATTATGCTTGCAAAATTTTCTATCTTTTTCAAGCTTTTTATTTCTTTTTAGATAATATATATATTCTGTGTCATTCAAAATACAATTAAATCTATCCATATCATACCCCAATTAAACTTATTCTTTACTAAATATCATTACGATTATTTTATTATATCATTTGGTCACAGCTTAGCGATATACATATGCGAATTTTATGTATATAAAAAAATCGCAGGCGACTGTGGAGCCGGAGATTTTTTTCACGCATCTGCCTTTTCGAACGCATGTGAGAAAAATTTGGCAGGCGAATAATATTTCTTTTTTATTCTTTTTAAAATACCAAAACTATTTAATCAACCTTTTTTATGTTATCCACAGATTTTACTGGAATATAAATTCCTAAAGAATAAAAAAATACACCTAGAAAATATCTCTAGGTGCATCTTTACGTCTATCTAGTAAACCTTAGCTTGTTCTTCTCCATCAAGTACTCTTATAGCACCTTGAGCTAGAGCAAGTAATTCATCTTCTCCAGGATAAACTGTAACTGGGGCTATCCATTCAACTTTTGCTTTAAGGTCTGGAACAAGTGTTGGTGAGTATGCAATTCCTCCGGTAAAAATAATTTGATCAACTTTACCTTCTAATACAACTGACATTTCTCCGATTGCTTTTGAAATTTGATAAACAAATGCTTTGTATATTGATTCACATTCTTTATCTCCTTCTTCCATCTTATCAATAACACCTTTTACATCATTTGTGTTTAGATAACCAACAAATCCACCTTTTCCTACAACCTTGCCATATACTTCTGCTTCACTATATTTTCCACTAAAACACATTTTAACTAAATCACCAATTGGAACTGATCCAGCTCTTTCTGGTGAGAATGGGCCATCTCCATCTAATGCATTATTTACATCGACAACCTTCCCATGATTGTGAGCACCAACTGAAACTCCTCCACCCATATGTACAACTACAAGATTTAGGTTTTCATATCCTTGTCCACTTTCTTTTCCATATCTTTTAGCTACTGCTTTTTGATTTAAAGCATGGAATTTACTTTTTCTTGGTAATTCTGGTACTCCAGATAGTCTTGCTACATCCGCTAACTCATCTGTAACAACTGGGTCTACTATAAATGATGGAATATTTAATTCATCTCCAATTGACTTAGCAATTATTCCGCCAAGGTTAGACGCGTGAGGTCCTTGAACTCCAACTTTTAAATCTTCAACCATTGCATCATTTACTGCATATGTTCCACCTTCAACTGGTCTAAGCATTCCACCTCTACCAACAATAGCACTTAGAGTCTTTATATCAAAATTCTTTTCTTTAAGAACATTTAATATAACTTCTTTTCTAAATTCGAATTGATCATATATTGTATCATATCTCTTTATTTCTTCATTTGTGTGTCTTAAAGTTTCTTCAAATAGTTCCTTTTCTCCTTCGTAAACACCGATCTTTGTTGATGTTGAACCTGGATTGATTATTAATAGCTTATATGACATTCTGAATCCCCCTTAAATTTAATGCATTCTATACAGTCATAATGCATAATTTTCGGAAGAAATTATTATAGAATCTAAAAGTGCATTGCAAATTCCATATAAATCTCTCCATTAATTATGCATTAATTATTATGGATTGATTTATTACTTATTTCTTGCTGCAACTAATGCTGCAAGAGCAATTGAATTAACTTTAGTTTCGAACGAATCCGCTCTTGAAGTTAAAATTACTGGTGCTGATGTACCTACTAAAAGTCCACCATTTCTTGATTTCGAGAAATATGTTAATGTCTTATACATTACATTTGCTGCTTCTATATTTGGTAATAATAATATATCTGCTTTACCTGCTACTGATCCTGTAACGCCTTTATGATGAGCTGCTTCTTCTGATATTGCATTATCTAAGGCAAAAGGTCCATCAATTATGCATCCTTTAATTTGCCCTCTATCACTCATTTTAGCTAATAATGCAGCATCAACTGTTGATTGCATACTTGTATTTACAACTTCAACTGGGCATATAGGTGCTACTCTTGGAACATCTATTCCACATGCATGAGCAACTACAACTGCATTATTTATCATTCCAACTTTATCCTTAAATTCTGGGTATGTATTAAATGCTGCATCAGTTAAAAATAATAGTCTATCCCAACCTTCCACATCAAACACAGCTACATGTGACATTAATTTTCCTGTTCTAAGACCAACCTCTTTGTTTAATACACTTCTTAGAAATGTTGCAGTATCAACTAGCCCTTTCATTAACATATCTGCATGACCACTTGAAACTAATTTTACTGCTTCTAATGTTGCTTTCTTTGGATCTTTAATATCCATTATTTCATAATC
>CAURJV010000119.1:0-11734 GCA_963524945.1 uncultured Clostridium sp. | reverse complement strand
AGAAAGGGATAAATCCCCATACACTTCATCTGTAGAAATATGGTGGAATCGAAAGGTCGTTTTTTTAGCTTCGTCTAAGGTATGCCAATAATTCTTCGCCACTTCTAATAATGTATAAGTACCAACAATATTGGTTTGAATAAAATCAGCCGCTCCTGTAATAGAACGATCAACATGACTTTCTGCCGCCAAATGCATCACCGCATCCGGCTGATATTTCTCGAAAACGCTTTCTATCGCCTTAAGATCACAAATATCAACTTTTTCAAAAGCATAACGAGGATTATTTTCTACCTCTTTCAAAGCTGATTGATTTGCAGCATAAGTCAGTTTATCAATATTGATAACAGAATCTTGAGTCTGATTAATGATATATCGAATAAGGGCGGAACCGATGAAGCCGGAACCGCCGGTGATGAGGATGCGTTTCACTAATAAGCTCCAGTTTTCTTCCAAACAACTTTCACTGTTTTAAGTAAAATCACAATATCATTCCATAAAGACCAGTTTTTAGCATACCAGGTATCAAAATAAACTCGTGTATCATAGCTCACGTTATTTCGCCCACTCACTTGCCACAAGCCTGTCATCCCTGGTTTAGCCATAAGGTAATAATCTACATCTTCTTGATAGTAAGGTAATTCCTCTTTTACAATTGGACGGGGGCCAACTAAACTCATCTCACCTTTTAGTACATTCCAAAGTTGCGGTAGTTCATCTAGGCTTCTCGCTCTTAACCATCTGCCTATTGGTGTAATGCGTGGATCATCTTTAAGTTTGAAATCTTTTTCCCATTCCAATCTAGCACTTTCATCCGTGGCTAAAATCTTTTCTAACACCTCATCAGAATTATTTACCATCGTTCTAAACTTCAAGCATTTGAATTCCTTTTTATACTGCCCAATTCTTGGATGTCCATAAATAAAACTTCCACCATCTCTTTTAATTATAAAATAGAGAGGAATGCAAAATGGCAAGAGTAAAAGAAGAAGAAAAGATGCAGCGAATATATCAAACAGTCGCTTCATAATTTTAGACGAACGTTTGGCTAAATTATTATTCACCCTAAAAAGTACCATTTCTTGGCTGAATAAAAAGGACATATCTGTACCATAGAGCGGAATACCGCGAAAGTCAGGAATGACAGAGATCGAGCGACAACCTTTACGAATTAAATAACGCAGCCAAAAATCTTGCTTAACCTTATTTTCTTCATCAATCGCTAAAATAAACTGAGTAAATTCTGGTGAGACTAATTTCATGAGTAATTCAGGGTTGTGCCGCATAACAGGAATACCTTCAATAAACTCTGAATCATAATCCTCTGTTGTCACAAATAATTTAATATCAAACCCTAAATAAGACTCATTATTTAATGCATCAAAAACTTCTTTTGCATTACGCCCATTACCAATAATAATAGTTTCTTTCAGATACATACCTGTTTTGATTAATAGCTTCTTCACCATAACTCGAGCAAATGGCAGCAAGATAAAAATACAGCACCAAGTAACAGACCAGAAATATCGAGAAACATAAAGGCGAGAAAATGCCACGATAGCAAGCTCAATAATAAACAGAATAACTAATGTTCTAAAAATCTCTTTTAACTCAAACCAAAATGGTTTTCGATATGTGTAATGACGCAACCGTATCCAAAACCATAACACACCAACTATTGATATGCAGGCATGGATCAATACATAAATATCAAATTCTTCTAATGGGAAATAAAAATGACCGTTTCGTGCAATATCTAACACGTCATAAGCAATAAATAACGAGCTAAATAACACTAACAAATCCGTCATTAAAAGGATAAATTTACACCATGTAATTCTATTCATGATTAACTCTTACTTTAAAAACTTCCGTTTTAACAGATTAAGTCCTTTTTTAATCAAATTCTCACCATCTAAATTTACAACAGGAAGATATTTTACATTTAGTTGATTATACAGAATCCAAACATTAAACAAACGTTCTGCAATAAACCCAAAGACTCTTTTTTGATAATTATCATACTGAGTAATATCTATACGCTGCTCTAATTCAAACAATATAGAGAAAAGCCAGTGGCAGTATTCTGATGCTTTTTCTGATGACATTACAAACATATTATAGAGATGTAGTTTACGACCTTGCATTACGGCATCAAAACTCTTTAAATATTCCGGTTGCAATTCAGTGATAACGTCTCTTGTAAGATCAAGATCTTTAATATGATGTGCATGCTGGTAATGAGAGTAAATTGACTCAATAAAATAATTCCGTTTTCTCGGTAAAATTACATCGTATTTCTCTAAAATGGTTAACAGTTCTGACTCTGAAGCAATTCTTTTTTTCTTTAAATGTAATTCTTTACCCGCGAAATAACGACGATAATGTACTAAGCCAATATATCGATTATTTTCAAACACACCGTTTTTCCAAGCCCAATAAAGGCCAGTTAACTCACAAAAACTACTGTTTTTCTCAGCGATACTTACACCTGAATTATCTTGGTAAAAGTCTTTAGTATTTAGACCACTTGTAATCTTGCCCCCTACAAACAGCGGACGATAACATGCTGAATGAGGGAATTCATAGTCTTTATGCGTAATCACTAATACAGTAAGTTTCTGCATGTTATTTTAAGTAATCCTTGTGATGTGAGAAGTCCCCCATTATGCCATGAAAGAGTCCTCTGATAGCAATGCTTAATTTGGAAAAACTTGGCTTGGTCAATGAATAAAACCATAAGGTTTTAAATATAAATGCGAAAACATGTAAATAACCACTGTACTTTTTGTGATTAGAAATAGCATTTCTACACATGCAATAAAGCTTTAACTTTGATGGAGTATCATTAAAATGTAATTTATTGAAAAACATTGGCATACCTAATGATTCATCCTTAGGATGATAGAAGTAAGCATCCACGATAGACGCAATTTCTACCCCATACTTTTTCATTCTTGCCGTGTATTCCATGTCATCCCCCCAAATAAAATACTCTTTTAAAGGGAAGCCAACCTTTTCAACCACTTTAGATGAAAGCAGAATACCGTTAAATGGAATAACAATACCGTCTATTTTTTCTTTGATTTCTAATGCTTTCAGATCAGCTAATGTATCTAACCTTTTCAAGGTTGAAGGCAACCGCATTGGAAAACAAAATTTATTTGGTTGTTTAATATCAAGGACTAATGGACCTAAATAATTATTTTCTGTCGCAAATGGGAGTAACTTATCTAGACAATCTGCAGCAGGAACACCATCATCATCCATCAACCAAATATAATCAAAACCTTGTTCAAACGCATACTTGATCCCTTCATGAAATCCACCTGCACCGCCCATATTTTCGGGCAAAGTGATCAAAGTAAAAGTATCATTATTTGTCCAACCATGTTCACCTAAAAAATCAGCAGTGCCATCAGTACTGGCATTATCAATCACTACAATATGAGATAACGAATGTGTTTGGGCTTTTAGTGCATTTAAACAATTTAATAATAATGCTTTGCGGTTAAAGGTCACAACCACTGCACAAATTGATTTTTCAGTATGCATAATTAACTCAATTTTATTTAAACAAAAGCCATACACGAAATCGTATATGGCTTGATTATAGACTCGCTATACTTAATCCATATTCACATAGAATGGTTTAAGTGCGGTCTGTTTTTCTAACGATTCTTTCACAACATCCGCTGTTTCTAAGGCCTCTTTAATCGTCACATCCATATCTAAATAACGATAAGTACCTAAACGACCGACGAAAGTCACTTGTGTCTCTTTATTTGCCTTTTCTACATATTGTTGTAAAAGTGCTTTATCTTTCACTAAACGAATCGGGTAATACGGAATATCATTTTCACCACATAGACGGCTAAATTCACGATAACAAATTGTTTTCTCGTGTTGTTCCCATGGTGCAAAGTGTTTATGCTCTGAAATACGAGTATACGGTACCTCTTCATCACCATAGTTAATTACCGCATTACCTTGGAAATCACCTTCATCACGGAATGCTTCAAAATCTAAGGTACGATAACCTAAGCGACCTAATTCAAATCCAAAGTACGCATCTAAAGGACCAGACCAGAAAATATGATCAAATTCAGCCTTCATCGATTCAGCAAATGGCGTATTTAAACGCACTTCAATATTTTCATGATCTAAAATCGCTTCCACAATCTGTGTATATCCCTCTTTCGGCATACCTTGGAATTTATGTGCAAAGTAGTTATCGTCATAGTTAAAGCGCACGGGTAAACGTTTTAAAATGCTTGCTGGTAACTCTTTTGGCTCAACACCCCATTGTTTTTTAGTGTAACCATAGAAAAACGCTTTATACAAATCCTTACCGACAAAACGCATTGCTTGCTCTTCAAAGGTTTGTGGATCAGTAATAGACAAGTCTGCCTGTGCTTCAATTAATGCTTTTGCCTCTTTTGGTGAGCACGTTTTGCCAAAAAATTGGTTGATCGTATGTAAATTAATTGGTAAAGAATAAACCGCACCCTGGCTAATCGTTTTTACGCGATTAACAAATGGCATAAACTCACCAAAGTTGTTCACATAATTCCATACTCGCTCATTATCAGTATGGAAAATATGTGGACCATAAACATGCACCATTACATTTGTTTCAGCATCACGTTCAGAGTGACAGTTACCTGCTACATGGCTACGAGAATCGATAACAACCGTTTTATAACCTTTCTCTGCTAATTCGCGAGCGATAACGGCGTTGGAAAAGCCTGCTCCTACTAATAAAAATTTTTTCATAAATACTTACCTTTTATTTACTTGCTTGAATTGTTTTTTCCAAAATTCTTTACTGGTTAATTCGTCATAAGAATTCTGGGAATCTTTTGATAAAGCACCGTATCTAACATAGAGTTTAAACAACGCTTTAGTATATCTGAATAAATACGAGAAAAATTTGGGCTTGCTATGCTCTAGCATAAAACCTTTTCGACTAGGCCAATGAATATATAAAACCTTAGAGTAACGATAAATCTCCCTTAAGTTTCCACCAAATCCTTTGTTTTGCCATACATACCCTTTTTTAAATAGAACTTTAGGTAATAAATGTCCATTCAATGTAGACCATCTTATCAATCGGAGTATTCTGCCCTCATTAGGATTACCTGTTTTAGCAAAAGATATTTCATCAACTGTTATATCTCTCGGTTTTTCATTAATTACTAAACTCAAAATTTCTTTACGTTTTGTAGACATATCTACATTATTTCGCCAGAAATCACTACCTTTTAATACATCTTCCATAGCATAAATAACAGCTAATGCCGTCTCATAATTATATGTTAAAAGATTTTTCAAACACATTCTGGCGGTCGTTTTTGCAATACCTTTGAATCCCTGAGGAATTAATCCTTGTAAATGCTGCATAATGTGATTACGGGCATCTAGATAATATGGCAACGGACCATTTTTCAAAGAAAAATCCTCTTGCCATGTAGAAATACCATTTAAGGTAACAGTATTAAATTTATGTTTTAATCCAAACCCAATATCATCACCACGAACAAAATATGGGAAAGCATAATTTTTAATATCTTTTATAGGAAAAGCAAAAAACCACCATCCGCCATAATCAATATGTTCTTCTTCCTCATTAACCAATAAGCCATGAATATCTCTTAAATCTAAACCACATTTATTAGGACGACATAAGCCATCAAACTTAGCGCCATTCTCATGCTGTCTAAATGCTTCAGCCTCGCGTAACATTGCACCTGCTACACATTGTGAACTACTGGTTGAATACTCTAAAAACGATAATGTTCGTTTAATACTTTCTACTTCACATGATGCATCGTCATCCATAAACAAACAATGAGTGTAACCTTCCGTTTCTTGTAAGTTTATAAGACCACGAGTAAATCCACCGGCGCCACCTAAATTCTCATTAGGAATGATCGTTACACCATCTATCTCAGGTAAGTTTTGGCTATTATCAACAATAAACAAAGCAATTTTATCTTTATACTCTTCGTTTTGAAGAAGAGCGGATTTTAAACGCTCTACTGCTGGCAATACAAATTGTTGTCTATTAAAATGAGTAATAACAATGCCTAACTTCACTACTTGAGAAATAGGAGAAGTGGTTGAATATGAAAATGCAGCTAATTCAGAGTCATCTAAAGCAACGATACTAAAAGATAAGATTCCATCTTCTAAAGAATTCCAAAACTCTAATGGAATATTTACAGTGTTGAAATCATCACTAATAAGATAATTTTCACCTAGCACCTTAGAACTATAGTGCAATCTATCTAATTGCCAAAGCAACTTAATTTTACCTTTAAAAGTGAGGTTTAAACTCAAATCATTTACTTCAGTATGGCGTTTCCATTTTCCTACACTAATACTATTAAAATATGTATTAGTATCAACTCGCCCCATTTTATTTATGAAGATCCTTGATTTATTAAAATCAATCAATGCTCTATCTAATCTAAAATATAACTCTATCTCTGTACACAATGTTAAGTTAGGATATACACAGCCTTGAATAATTTCCATCATAATCACTTCCAAAATGCTCTTCTATTTCTAATTAAAAATGACTGTTTCCAATAAGATTTATTAAGTTCATCATAATATGTATTAGTTTTAAATAAACGATCTTTTAATTTAAGTTTTTTAGCTAATGATAAACGACCATCATTATCTCCCGCCGCCTCTGAATGAGTGATATCAGCTAAAGTCTCAATTTCTACTTTTGAAGGAGCAAGAATTAAACGCATAAAATTATCAGCTAAAAATATACTATTAAAACAGCTGATAGGAAGACTTTTAATTAAAGGACTAATATATTCAAAAAATTGAGTAATTCCATCTTGAATTTGTATCGCACTTGACAAATAAGCTCTTTCTGCATCTGTAACATCCTCTCTTATAGGTACAATACAACCAGAAGAATCCTTCATATATCCTTTTGTTGAACCAGTATTATCCGCCATAGCTAGTTCTAATAATTCAACCCCACCAGACAACAGTGTTTGCATTGCATTTTCTGGCTTCCCATCATTTACAAGCCAACCCATCATATTATTAAACTCTGACTTGTTTAATAAAGCATTATCAAATGTAGACAAATAAAAACCACATATTTCTTTATTCACCCACTCCGAAGATAGTGCCCTAGCTAAGACTGTTTGAATATTACCTGCCCATCCAACATCAATAAAAGCTATTTTATCTGAATCAGATATCATAGAAGAAAAATAATCAATATATTCATTCCTATATGTAGAACTAGATTTTAAGATCTTTTCATATAACTTATTTATTAACCAATGGATCTTTTGAAATTCATCATCATTTGGAATATATGATGATGAGGGAAAACCAACTTCTTTTAATTCAGATAAATAAGACTCCTCTTTTAAATTAAATAAGGATAATATCTTGGCTATACTTTTCTTATTTTTCCCTCCAAAGAAACTCCAAATACGGTGCATAGGCCAATCAGTGATGCCTATTTTATAAGCGGTAGCTCTAGAAACATACATATATTCTTGTTTAAATGGATAAGAGTTCTGAAAATATTTCTTATATAATTTTTGAATAAGATGGGCATCTCTAGCTAGAAAAATTAGTTTTTCTATACTCTTATCTTTTGCTAATTTAACAAACCAGGATATATACCCCAATAATAGCGGTCCAAAATACTTAAATCCTATAGACTCTAAAGGCGAATCAGAATTATAAAAATCCTTAGCCTGCGGTAGCTCTAAAAACTTGCAAATTGATACACCCACCACATCTTTAGTTAGCCAATGGTCAATATTACTATAATCATTACAAGACCAATCAGCTAAACTAGTGTTAATGTTATTTTCTTTCGCTTTATCAATATCTGAATGTTGATTATCACCAAAATGGAGCCAGCTCTTATTATTAGGTATTTTTAATTTATCTCTAACTAACTTATAAAGTTCACCAGTGTGCTTAGATACTCCTTCTTCTCCTGAAGAAAATACAGCGATATCATCAGATATGCTATAACCACAGTTAAGCAACATTTCTTTTAGAATATTAGAAGGCCAATACATATCGCTTATAATAATAATCTTAGCACCTGATGCTATGGCCTCTTTAAAAACCGAATCTGCTTTCTTTGTTTTAAATAGAACTAACTTTTCTATCATTAACTCAATATCTATAAGCTCATATTCTTCATTTTCAGAAAACTGCAACATATTTCTTAATTCAGCATATATGTCGTGAATTAAAATTTCAGGTTCTCCACCAAATCTATTAACTTTATTACATCTAGCGGTCTCCTCCGCTTTAACCCTTAATACAGTAAAATTATCAACTAACTCTGGCCAATTTACCCATTTTTTCTGTGTTGATAAAAATGACTCCATCAAAGAAAAAACATCTTGTGGCTTGGCTAATCTACGGCTAAGAAGTGTATCAAATATATCAAAACTAATAACATCATAATTTTTCATAAATCCACCTAACTAAACAATAACTTACACATAAAATTATTTAACCCAATATTTTGGGTTCGATATAATTCATGAAACTTCATTCTAATATAATTATTATATTTATTTTGCTCTCTATGAGTAAAATTATCTTCACTATAAGACGATACTTCTCTGATATGTTTAAATACCATCGCCTCTTCTAAAACAAAAACATCAAACTTCAATCCAAAATGAATAATAAAAGGCCAAAAAAATGCTGGATCTTTTAAATCATGCATAAAAACTAACTCTTTAAAAGAATTATAATCAAAAATAAAAGAAGAAATCTCTAATACCTCCTGATATCTTAAAGTATCTAAGGATAATAAACCATTTTTTAAATGATGATTTAAAGGCTCTGTCCTAGAGATTCTAACTCGATTATTTTCCACACATTCAAAAACTTTATTTACATGGGTTGTTATAGCTTTTGCAGAATAGCAAGAATTGTCATTAGCCAGGACAGATATTAATCTACTATAAAATTCTGGCGATAATGAATCATCATCATCTAATATAGATATATACTTAACTTCTTCTTTATCTAGATAATTAAATAATTCAGAAACATCTGATGCATAATATATAGATCTATCAGCCTCAAAAATTCCATTGTAAGAAAAAGAATCATCACCAACATTCAATACACAAACAATCCCCTCAGAAAATGTCTGATTAAAAACTGAATCACATATTCTTTTAAAAAAACGTTCTCGCCCAGAAAAAGTTCTAATAACAATAGCAGTTTTATTTGACACAAAAACCTCCCAATCTTTTCAGATTACTGTAAAATTAAATAACCAGTACATAAAACTTAAAGTTAATTATTTAAATAATGAAAAAACATACTCAAATATTTATAGCTAATCTATATACAATGGAATTACATCTTCCGCTTTACCTATTGCCTTCACAACACCTTTATCAATCCAAATAACATTCTGACAAAGCTCTTTAACTTGCTCGATAGAGTGAGAAACAAACAAAAGCGTTGTACCACCAGCCAACATTTTTTCCATCCGTTGCTTACATTTTTCTTGGAATGCAGCATCACCTACAGCCAATACTTCATCCACAATTAAGATTTCTGGCTTCACTATCGTTGCAACTGCAAAACCTAATCGAGCAGCCATCCCTGATGAAAAGTTTTTAAGCGGCACATCCACAAAATCTTGCAATTCAGCAAACTCAATAATTTCATCAAAATGCTGCTCCATAAAGGCTTTTTTATGACCCAATATTGCACCATTTAGATAAATATTTTCTCTTGCAGTTAGCTCACCATCAAAACCTGCACCGAGCTCAATTAACGGTGCAATATTACCATGTACTTCTACCGTACCTTTATAGGGTTTTAAAATGCCGCAAATCAATTTTAAAAGAGTCGATTTACCAGAACCATTGGTACCAATTAAGCCCCAAGATTCACCTTTTCTGACTTCAAGGTTCACATCTTTTAACGCTAAAAACTCCTGGAACATGAGTTCACCTTTTAGCATTTTAATCACATATTCTTTTAAACCATTATATTGCTCAGTTGCTTTGTTAAAGCGAACTGTGGCATCTGTGACCTTAATTACGATTTCTGTATTCATTAGATATATAAAATAAATTCGTCTTGTTTTTTATTAAAATACCAAGCACCCAAAATCAAAAATCCAAAAGCGACAATAAATCCAAATAACATGGAATTAAAATCTGGTGCTTTAGCATGTAATACAATATCTCGGAATTGCTCAATATAACTATACATTGGGTTTAAATTCATATATGCCCAACGATATTCTTCAGGGATGATATTTACTGGGTAAAACAATGGTGTTAAATACATCCACATAGAGGTAAACACTCCCCAAAGGTATTGAATATCTCGGAAAAATACTGTTGCAGCTGCTAAAAATAAACTAATACCCAAGCTAAAAATGAGCACTTGCAAGATAATAATAGGGAAGAATAAGAGGTTCCAAGAAAATTCAGCACCAGTAAAAATCATTACCAATACTAAAGCTCCCAAGGAAAAGACAAGGTTAACTAATGAGCTTCCGACTTTGGAGAGAGTGAAAATATATTTAGGAACATAAGTTTTTTTAAGTAGTGGAGCATTTCCTGTTATAGACCAAACTGCATTATTAGTTGCTTCAATCATAAAATTGAACACTGTCTGTCCTGCAATCATATAGAGAGGAAAGTTTGGAATATCAAAACGAAATATATTTGAAAAAACAACCACTAACACCATCATTAACATTAATGGGTTCAAGATACTCCATAGATACCCTAAATAACTACGGCGATACTTGAGTTTTACATCACGGAGAACCAGCTGTTTCAAGAGCTCATCAAAAGCAGAAAAACGCTGAAATCCGTTTACAAAACCTTTAATCATAAATCATTCCTATAAATTTTTCTCAGCGTGATTATACGGTAATTATATAAATTAACAATATAAAAAGTGCGGTCAAAAATGACCGCACTTTTCTTGTTCAACAACTTGAATTCTGTTGTTTATCATTATGCATAATACATCTCAAACTCAACTGGATGTGGTGTCATATTTAAACGTTCTACCTCTTTACGTTTAATATTAATAAATGCTTCGATAAAGTCTTTAGCAAATACGCCACCTTGAGTTAAGAATTCATAGTCTTTTTCTAATGAATTCAATGCCTCTTCTAACGAGCTTGCTACCGCTGGAATATCTTTTAATTCTTCAGGTGGAAGATCATAAAGATTTTTATCCATTGCATCACCTGGATGAATTTTGTTTACCACACCATCAAGGCCAGCCATCAATAATGCAGCGAATGCAAGGTATGGGTTTGCCATCGGATCGGGGAAACGCGCTTCAATACGGATCGCTTTCGGACTGGTTACTGCTGGAATACGAATTGAAGCAGAACGGTTACTTGCAGAGTAAGCCAATAATACTGGTGCTTCAAAACCAGGCACTAAACGCTTGTATGAGTTAGTACTTGGGTTGGTGAACGCATTTAGTGCTTTAGCGTGCTTAATGATACCGCCGATGTAATAAAGTGCAGTTTCAGAAAGCCCCGCATATTTATCACCTTGGAAAATGTTTTTGCCATCTTTGCTTAATGACATATTACAGTGCATACCTGAACCATTATCACCCGTGATTGGTTTTGGCATAAAGCAAGCGGTTTTACCGTGTTCTAAGGCAACGTTTTGCACCACATATTTATAGATTTGTGTTTCATCTGCTTTTAAGGTTA
>CAURJV010000118.1:0-12101 GCA_963524945.1 uncultured Clostridium sp. | reverse complement strand
GTCAAGATGAAAAATCACAATTAAAAAATAAAGAAAAGGCTATGAAGGTTTTAAAGTCAAGATTATATGAACAGGCAGAAAGAGAAAGAGCTCAAGGAATAGCAGAAGATAGAAAGAGCCAAGTTGGAACTGGGGATAGAAGTGAAAGAATTAGAACATATAATTATCCTCAAGGAAGAATTACGGACCACAGAATAGGACTAACTTTGTATAAGCTAGATACATTTTTGGGTGGAGATATTGATGAAATGATAAATGCACTTATTACAGCAGACCAAGCTGAAAAGATGAAATTAATGGGAAACACACAAATGTAATAACTATAAAGCAAAGCCTTGCATTGTATATGTAGGGCTTTAAAAGTACATTGGAGATTGATTATGGATATATATAAGGCTATAAAAAAAGAGAGATTACATTTAAAAGTTTTTTTAATTACTATGGTTATTATTGCGTTTTTTCTTCCGACAGTTCTAATAATAACAGGATTAACTACTATCTTTTATATTAGTTATGTAATTTTTATAGAATTTTTAATAATTATAGCTATTATAATTAAGATGAATGCTTATATAGTTGAATATAGGTGCTTGAATAATAGGTTGATTTTTAAGGCCGGTATTTCTATTAAAGAATATTTAATTATATGTGACAAAGTTGTACTGGTACATACAAATAAATCTGATTATGATTTGGAAATAGTTTTAATAACAAATGTTGTTTTTAGAAATAAAGGTTTAAGACCTGTTGATGATAATTTTTTAAGAAGATATCCGCAAATTATTGAAGATTATAATTCTATAAAGCAATTAAACTACCAGAAAGAGTATTATTTTCAAGTAATAAAAAGAGGTGGATTAAAGAAGTATTTATTATTAGATTCAATATATAGGAATTGTGTTAAAGCTATTTATACTGATGAAAGTATACAAAATATAAAAATATCAAGAGGCCAGCTTATAGTTTAATCAGGAATTTTTAAGAAATAATAAGTTTAGAATTAGGGGAAGAAGGTAATATGTTTGAAGACTAAAGTTAGTATAATCAAAAATGTTAGTGAGGATGAAGATAAAATTAGAGAAGCTGCTGAATGTATAAAAAATGGCGGAACTGTAGTTTTTCCTACGGAGACAGTTTATGGGTTGGGAGCGGATGCGCTTAATGGGGAAGCTGTAGAAAAAATATTTAAAGCTAAAGGAAGGCCACAGGATAATCCACTTATAATTCATGTTTCATCAAAGGAACTGGATCTATATGCAAAAGAAATACCGAAAGTGGCTAATGAACTTATAAATAAATTCTGGCCAGGACCACTCACAATAATTTTGAGTAAAAAAGATATAATACCAAATGTAACAAGTGCTAATTTAAACTCCATTGGAATAAGAATGCCTGATAATGAAATAGCTAGAAAACTTATTGAATTATCAAAAACAACTATTGCAGCACCTTCAGCCAATATAAGTGGGAGACCGAGCCCTACAGATTTCCAGAGATGCATAGAAGATCTTGATGGGAAGGTTGATTATATTCTTGGAGGAGAACAAAGTGACATAGGTGTTGAATCAACTATAGTAGATTGTACGGTAACACCACCTATAGTTCTACGACCAGGCGGTATTACATTAGAGATGCTCAGAGAAGTTGATTCAAGAATTGAAATAGATAAAGCCATAATGGAAAAGCCAAATGAAAATTTAAAGCCAAAGGCTCCTGGAATGAAGTATAAGCATTACGCACCTAATGCTAAAGTTACAATAATTTCTGGAGAAAGAAAAAAAACTATTGAAAAAATTCGCGAAATGGTACACTATAATATAGAAAAAGGTAAAAAAGTATGTATCCTTACCGTTGAAGAAAATGTTTATGAATATGCAGAAGGTACTGGCATAGCATTAGGTAGCATAAGTGATTTAGCAACAGTTGCTAGGAGTTTGTTTGAAGCATTGAGAAAGTGCGATGACTTAGGAGCAGATTTGATTTTTGCGGAAGGATATGAAGAAAAGGGTGTGGGAGTAGCTATTATGAATAGATTAAATAAAGCTGCTGGATTTGATATTATAAATGTATAATCATGTATGTTGGAAAATTAGAGAATAAATTAGGAGATGATTTAATTATGAAAATTGCAATTGGATGTGATCATGGTGGATTTGAACTTAAGAATGAAATTATAAAATTTTTAGAAAGTGAAAAGCATGAAGTTAAGGATTTTGGTACATATTCAACAGGTTCTTGCGACTACCCGGATATTGCATTACCAGTAGCAGAAGCAGTTGCTGCAAAAGAATATGAATTTGGAATATTAATCTGTGGTACAGGAATAGGAATTGGTATTGCAGCTAATAAGGTACCAGGAATTAGAGCAGCATTATGCTCGGATACATTTAGTGCTCATGCAACAAGAGAACATAATAATGCTAATATATTAACTATGGGTCAAAGAGTTGTTGGTGCAGGTCTTGCTTTAGATATAGTAAAAACATTTATATCAGCTAAATTTGAAGGTGATAGACATCAAAAAAGAATAGATAAAATTTCAGAGATTGAAAAAAAGTATACACATTAGAAAAAAGCAGCTATGCTGCAATCAAGATCATTTTATATTAGAAAAAAGCAGCTATGCTGCAATCAAGATATTTAAATTAGAAAAAAGATAAATGGGGTATATAATTAAATATAAAGGGCTATAAATATAAAAGTTAAACTTGGAGGAATAATAATGAGCAAAGTTGTAGAAATAAATCATCCACTAATATTACATAAGTTGGCGATCTTAAGAGATGAGAAAACCGGTTCAAAGGATTTTAGAAAATTAGTAGAAGAAATTTCAATGTTAATGGCATATGAAGTTACAAGAGATTTAAATACTGAAGAAGTAGAAGTGAAAACACCAGTAGCAGTTACTAAATGTAAAATGCTTGCAGGAAAGAAAATGGCTGTAGTTCCTATTTTAAGAGCTGGTCTTGGAATGGTTGATGGGGTACTTAATTTAATCCCAGCGGCTAAGGTTGGACATATTGGATTATATAGAGATGAGAAAACACTTCAACCAGTTGAATATTTTTGTAAAATGCCACAAGATATTGCAGAAAGAGATATTATAGTAGTTGATCCAATGCTTGCTACAGGCGGATCTGCAATAGATGCCTTAACTATGCTAAAAAATAGAGGAGCAAAGAATTTAAGGTTAATGTGCTTAGTTGGAGCGCCAGAAGGTATAGAAGCTGTTAAAAAAGCACATGATGATGTTGATATATACATAGCATCAATTGATGAAAAATTAAATGAACATGGATATATTGTTCCAGGTCTTGGTGATGCTGGAGACAGATTATTTGGTACTAAGTAATTGATAATTTTATTAGAATTAAAAGCTTAATTTTACATAAGTTTCTGAAAGACCCAAGATAATTTTATTGGGGGGAATATAAAAAATGGAGAGACGAGATAAGAAAAATTATTACTTGGATATTGCTGAAACAGTTTTAGAGAGAGGAACCTGTTTAAGAAGAAACTATGGCTCTATAATTGTTAAAAATGATGAAATAATTTCTACTGGATATACAGGAGCACCTAGAGGTAGAAAAAATTGTATAGATTTAAATAGCTGCATAAGAGAAGAATTAAAAGTTCCAAGAGGTACTCATTATGAGCTATGTAGAAGTGTGCATAGTGAAGCTAATGCAATAATAAGCGCTTCTAGAAGAGATATGATTGGAGCTACATTATATTTAGTAGGACGAGATGCAAAAACAAAAGAATATGTAAGGGATGCGAACTCTTGCTCTATGTGTAAGAGGTTAATAATTAACTCTGGAATCTCTTATGTTATTATAAGGGATTCAAAACAGGAGTATAGAGAAATAAGTGTAGATTCATGGATAGAAGACGATGACTCTCTACGAATAGTAAAAGACTCAGGATATTAATTTGTTTAGAGTTTGCATATTTGAATAAATCCAACAAGCATTGCGAGTTGGATTTATTTTTAAAGTAAAAAGTTTATTTTAAAAATAAATAAAGATAGTACTTAGAAATAAGAATGACGAAAATCTATAATTGCTTAAATATAGGAGGAAACAACTTGAGTAGAAAGAAAATTATTACAATTTTTGGAACTAGACCCGAGGCTATAAAAATGGCACCCTTAGTAAAGGAGTTAGAAAGAAGAGAAGAAATTGAATCAAAAGTTTGCGTGACAGCTCAGCACAGAGAAATGTTAGATCAAGTTTTGGAGTTATTTGACATAAAACCTGATTTTGATTTAAATATTATGAAGACAAAACAAACATTAACAGGAATTACAAGTAGAGTTTTAGAAGGATTAGAGGAAGTTTTTAAAGAAGAAAAGCCGGATATGATATTAGTTCATGGAGATACTACAACTACATTTGCAGGCTCTTTAGCAGCATTCTATCAGCAAATTAAGGTTGGGCATGTTGAAGCAGGTTTAAGAACTTTTAATAAGTATTTTCCTTTTCCGGAAGAAATGAATAGAAAACTGACAGGAAGTCTGGCGGATCTACATTTTGCACCAACTAGAGGTTCAAAAGAAAATTTATTAAGAGAAGGAATAAATGCAAGTGATATATATATTACAGGAAATACTGTAATCGATGCTATGAAACATACAGTTGAAGATGATTACATCTTTGAAAATGAGGAATTAAATAATATTGATTTTAGTAAGAAGGTAATAATGATCACTGCCCATAGAAGAGAAAATTGGGGAGAAGGAATTCAAAACATTTGTATAGCATTAAACAAAATAGTTGAACAAAATGAAGATGTAGAATTAGTTTACTTAGTTCATTTGAATCCTGTAGTTAAGGATGTAGTGTTCGAGAGACTTGGAGGAAAAGAAAGAATTCACTTGCTATCTCCATTAGATACTAAGGAAACTCATAATTTGATGAATAAATCATTTATGGTTATGACGGATTCAGGTGGATTGCAAGAAGAAGCACCACATTTAGCAAAGCCTGTACTTGTGTTGAGAGATGTTACTGAGAGACCAGAAGCTGTAGAGGCAGGGACTGTTAAGCTAGTGGGAACTGATGTAGATCGAATAGTATCAGAAGCAAATGAATTGCTTAGGAATCCAGATGCTTATTGCAAAATGAGTAAATCTATCAATCCGTATGGGGATGGAATTGCATCTAGGAGAATAGCAGATGCTATATTAAAATACTTTGATTTAACAACAAGAGAAGTAGAAGAATTTAAAAGATAAAGTTTGTTTAAATTTTAACAATTTATGCTTGATAAAAGAAATAATAAAAGGTATAATTTAGTTATGTTAATAATTTAACGAAAGTTAATAAAATAATCTATAAAATTTTAGGAGGTCAAACATGAGAGATGTAGTTATTGTAAGTGCAGTAAGAACAGCGTTAGGTAGTTTTGGTGGAGCATTAAAAGATGTCTCAGCAGTAGATTTAGGAGCTTTAGTAATTAAAGAAGCTGTAAATAGAGCTGGAGTAAAACCTGAATTAATTGAAGAAGTTATTATGGGTAATGTAATTCAAGCTGGTCTTGGTCAAAATACCGCAAGACAATCAACAATAAAAGCTGGATTACCACAAGAAGTTTCAGCTATGACTATTAATAAGGTTTGTGGATCAGGTCTTAGAGCAGTTAGTTTAGCAGCACAAATGATTAAAGCAGGAGATGCTGATGTTGTTGTTGCTGGAGGTATGGAAAATATGTCAGCTGCTCCATATGCATTGGACAAAGCAAGATGGGGACAAAGAATGGGCGACGGTAAATTAGTTGATACAATGATAAAAGACGCATTATGGGATGCTTTTAACAACTACCATATGGGAGTTACAGCTGAAAATATTGCTAAACAATGGGGATTAACTAGAGAAGAGCAAGATGCTTTCTCAGCTGCATCTCAACAAAAAGCTGAAGCAGCAATTAAGTCTGGAAGATTTAAAGATGAAATAGTTCCAGTTGTTATTCCACAAAGAAAAGGAGAACCAAAAGTATTTGATACAGATGAATTCCCAAGATTCGGAACAACAGCAGAAACTTTAGCTAAATTAAAGCCAGCATTTATTAAAGATGGTACTGTTACAGCAGGTAATGCATCAGGGATTAATGATGGAGCAGCAGCTTTTGTTGTTATGAGTGCAGAAAAAGCAGAAGAATTAGGACTTAAACCAATGGCTAAAATACTTTCTTATGGTTCGAAAGGATTAGATCCAGCTATCATGGGATATGGACCATTCCATGCAACTAAGAAAGCTTTAGAAAAAGCTAATTTAACAGTGGAAGACTTAGATTTAATCGAAGCTAATGAAGCTTTCGCTGCTCAAAGCTTAGCAGTTGCTAAAGACTTAAAATTCGATATGTCAAAAGTTAATGTAAATGGTGGAGCAATTGCTTTAGGTCATCCAGTTGGAGCATCAGGAGCAAGAATATTAGTAACTCTTCTTCATGAAATGGAAAAGAGAGATGCTAAAAAAGGATTAGCTACACTTTGTATAGGTGGCGGAATGGGAACAGCTCTTATCGTTGAAAGAGTTTAATATAAATTGATACTTAAAAAGGTTACTATGATAATTCTCATGGTAACCTTTTTTTTATTAAATATGAGTATAAAATAAAATGAAAAGAAGAAAATAGAAATGCATGTATTAAATTAGATAAAGTCAGTAGAAAAAGTAAGATTATTATATATGCTCGTTATATGATAGAAAGGATGAAAATATTATCAAAATAATTACTATACACAAATCAGTTGGAAAAATGAAAGAATTTTTAATCATATATTTCATTAAGGTGTTTTATATACTTCATAACATAGTTAATGTGAGGATTTGCTAAATAATAATACATATAAATTTGGTAATTATACATTAAAAAAAAATAAATATTGAATAAGGATTAATTTCTGTATTCAATAATATGAAATTCATAATAGTAAGTATAGCTTTATAAAACCTAAAAATAGTATGAATTTCACCAAATTTTTGAAAATTGATGACAAAATTTGTAATGAAAATGTTAACAAAAATAATATTTTGTAGATAAATGTTACAGAATATTTAGAAAAATGAATTGAACGACTTTTAAAAAATCATTAAATGAGAAAAATGAAGAAATAACCAATATTAGCTGAGCATTCAAGAGTATATTAAATATAAATTGATTATAAAGTGAAAATAAGCTGATTTTACTTTCAAATAGTGTTTTATTAAAGATAAATATAAAGATATAATTACTGATATTGAGGTTAAGGGGGTTATGTATGAATAAAGAAGTGAATAAACTGCTTCTACAAACGATAAAATATGATTTGGGGAGCGGATTATTGATATCTTTAATGATAATCTTAATTTCCACCTTTATAAATGCAGGAATCTATATGATAGGTATATGTGTTTCATTAATAAATTTTCTAGCGAGTGGTTATATCGTTGGAAAGTTTTTGGATAGAAATAAAGCATGGATTATAATTCCTACGTATTTTATTAGGATGGCATTTATAATTGCCACAGTATTTCCTTTTCTTGGGAAAATGGAATACGTAATATATTATATGATAGGCTTTGTTTCACATTATGTACTGCTTATAGTTTTTCGTATTAAAGAAAATAGGAAAGGAAGTGTTTAGAGTGGAGCCCGTGATGCCTATATTTTCACCTGAAATTTTTGGTTTTACAGTAGATATTACTGCAGGGATAATAATTGAATGGATTGTTATCGCAATTTTAGGGATAGGTGCTTTTCTATTAACAAAAAACTTGAAGTTAAAACCTGGCAAGACCCAAGCGACTTTGGAAAAAGTCTATCAAACAATAAGGGACTTTATGGTTGGTACTATGGGTGAAGAATATGAATCATTTCTGCCTTATATAGGAACATTAATGATCTATTTGCTAATACTAAATCTATTTGGATTATTAGGGTTTAAGCCGCCTACAAGTGATTTGAGCATAACAGCATCCTTCGCAATAACCACATTTTTAGTAGTGAATTTAAATGCTATTAGAAAGAATGGAATACTTGGGTTTGGAAAGGGATTATTACATCCATTTGTCCCTATGCTGCCATTAAACATAATAGAAAGAATTATTTTGCCAGTGTCTTTAGCACTAAGACTTTTTGGTAACATGGTCGCAGCAGTAGTATTATTAGAATTGGTGTATCATGGATTAAGTTCAATATCAATTTTTGCACAATTTGGTATACCGATAATATTACACGCATATTTCGATTTATTTGATGGATTGATTCAAATGATAGTATTTACAATGTTAACTATGATTAATATCAAGTTAATAGCAGAAGAGTAAGTTTAAAAATTATTAAAAAATTAAAATTAATTAATATCTTAGGAGGAATCATAATGAGTTTAGGAGTTCTAGCAGCTGGTATAGCTGTATTATCTGGTATTGGAGCAGGAGTAGGTATTGGAATTGCAGCTGGTAAGGCAGTTGAAGCAGTAGGAAGACAACCAGAAGCATCAGGAAGAGTAATGACATTCTTCATATTAGGTGCAGCACTTTGTGAAACTACAGCAATCTATGGGTTAGTAATGGCATTTATGTTAATGAACAGATAATAAATTCGCATGAGTTAATTACATTGACTCCGAAGGGAGGATATAAGTAAAAATGGAAATAAATTTATCAACAGTTGTATTCAATTGGATTAATTTTGGTCTGATAATTTTGATTCTGAAATATTTCTTTTGGGATAAAATCAAAGGAATAATTGAAGAAAGACAAAATCTCGTTAATCAAACAATAAGTAAGGCAGATGAAGATGCTGAAAAAGCCAGAATGTATTTGGTGAAAAATGAACAAATTCTACAATCAGCTAAAGAAGAAGGTAAGAAAATCACTGAAGCTCAAAGAGCAAAAGGTGATAAACTTTATGAAGAAATTGTTCAAAATGCAAAAGTTGAAGCAAATTCAATAAAGGAAAGAGCTAACTTAGAAATTGAAAGAGAAAAAGAAAAAGCAGAATATGAGATTAAAAAACAAGCAGTAGATTTAGCAGTAGAACTTTCTGTCAGAGCATTAGAGCAACAAGTAGATGAAACAACACATAGAAAACTTATTGGCGATTTTATTGCTAAGGTAGGTATGTAAGTATGCATGAGTATTTGGAAAAGCGATATGCTTTAGCTCTATATGAAATTGCTGAGAAAAATAATAAAGTGGATGAATATTTACAAGATTTAAGAGACATTTGTGATATATTTGATGAGAATAAAGATTTTTATGAAGTAATTAGACATCCTAAAGTAAATACAGCAAAAAAGAAGCAATTATTTACTGATTTGTTTAAAGGAAAAATTGATGAAGAATTACTTTCTTTCATGATGATATTGATTGAAAAGGATAGAATACTTCAATTAAGAGAGAAACTAGATCAGATGGAAAAAATTGATCTAGAAAGAAGAAATACTATAAGAGGTATAGTTAAAACAGTTGTACCACTTTTAGATGAGGAATTAGAACAATTGAAAGCTATCTTTGAAAAGAAATATGAAAAAAATATTATATTTGACACTAAAATAGATAAAAGTCTTTTAGGCGGAGTTTTTGTTAAAGTCGGAAATGATATTATTGATGGAACTATAAAATCAAAGATAGACGAAATGAAAGAATTAATGCTTAAGAAAGAATAGAGGTGAATCCATGAATATTAAACCAGAAGAAATAACTTCTATTATAAAGAAGGAAATAGAAAAATACGAAAAAGATATTAAAACAGTAGATTCTGGTACTATAATCCAAATTGGAGATGGTGTTTCAAGAGTTTATGGATTAGATAATTGTATGCAAGGGGAATTGTTAGAGTTTCCTAATAATGTATATGGGATGGTTTTAAATCTTGAACAGGATAATGTTGGTTGTGTTCTTTTAGGAGAAGAAAAAGGAATAAAAGAAGGCGATACAGTTAAAGGAACAGGAAGAGTTGTTGAAGTTCCTGTAGGCGAAGCAATGATTGGAAGAGTTGTTAATGCATTAGGAGAGCCAATTGATGGTAAAGGTCCTATAAATACAAGCCAAACTAGGCCAATCGAAATTCCAGCAGCAGGTATAATTGATAGAAGTTCTGTTAATGAGCCATTACAAACTGGAATTAAAGCTATAGATTCAATGATTCCAATAGGTAGAGGACAAAGAGAACTTATCATTGGAGACAGACAAACAGGTAAAACAGCTATAGCTATAGATACAATATTAAATCAAAAGGGTAAGGATGTTATTTGTATATATGTAGCTATTGGTCAAAAGCAATCTACAGTTGCTCATATATTTAATACATTAACTGAAATGGGTGCTATGGATTACAGTATAGTTGTAGATGCTACAGCATCAGAATCTGCACCACTTCAATATATTGCACCATATTCTGGATGTACTATAGGTGAATATTTTATGCATCAAGGAAAAGATGTATTAATAATATATGATGATTTATCTAAACATGCAACTGCATATAGAGCAATGTCATTATTACTTAAGAGACCACCAGGAAGAGAAGCTTACCCAGGAGACGTTTTCTATATTCATTCAAGATTACTTGAAAGAGCAGCTAAGTTATCTAAGGAATTAGGCGGAGGTTCAATAACAGCACTTCCAATTATAGAAACACAAGCTGGAGACGTTACTGCGTACATACCAACTAACGTTATTTCTATAACAGACGGACAAATATTCTTAGAATCTGATTTATTTAATGCAGGACAAAGGCCAGCAGTTAATGCTGGTATATCAGTATCAAGAGTTGGTGGTAGTGCACAAATTAAAGCCATGAAACAAGTAAGTGGTACTTTAAGATTGGAACTAGCACAATATAGAGAGTTAGAAGCATTTTCACAATTTGGATCTGATTTAGATGCGGATTCTAGTAGAAGACTTGAAAAAGGTAAGAGATTAGTTGAGATATTAAAACAAGATCAATATAGTCCACTTGAGGTTGGAAAGCAAATAATAATATTATATGCTGCTGTTAATGATTTCTTATCAGACATTAAAGTTAGCGATATAAAGAGATTCGAAAAAGGATTCTTAGAATATGTTGATACTCATCATAGAGAAATTGAAAAGTCAATTATTACAGGAAAAACTTTAACTGATGAAATAAAATCTATGTTAGAGGAAGCAATAGTTGAATTTAAGAAGATATTTTTACAAGAAGCATAGCTTAAGTTTTTAAGCTATGCCCTTCTTAGGAGGTGGAGATAATGGGCGCAGCTGGACTTCTTGAAATTAAAAAGAGAATTAAATCAGTTGAAAATACAAGAAAAATCACTAATGCAATGGGACTTGTTGCCACTTCTAAGTTAAGAAAAACTAAAAATGAGTTAGCAGTAAACAATAAGTTTATTGATATAACTGAACCTGTCGTAAGAAATCTTGCAACTACAGCTGGTGAAGAAGGAAGCAATGTTTACTTTGAGGGAAATGATAGTCAAAATAAACTATATGTAGTAATAACATCAGATTCAGGATTATGCGGTGGGTTTAACAGTAGTGTAGTATCTAAGTTAGTAAGTGAAATTAAAGATAAAAAGGATACTGCAAAGATTGTTTTAGTTGGAAGCAAAGGTCTTGGTTATTTAAAGAGAATTAAGATAGAACCAGTAGGAGAATATGTCGGAATTGAAGATGTGCCAACAGTAAGTGAAGCAAAAGAAATATTTGATAAGGCTCTTGAAATGTACTTAAATGGCGATGTATCAGAGGTAAATATTGTATACTCTGATTTTATATCATCAGTTAGACAAGAAACAAAGTCAATTAAGATTTTGCCTATAAGTAAATCTGAGGGTACAACAGGGTCATTTCTTATTGAGCCAGATTTAGACATAGTGTTAGAAGATGCTCTTAATATTTATCTAAAAGGAAAAATCAGAAGCATTTTATTAAGTTCAAAATGTAGTGAACAAAGTACGAGAATGACAGCTATGGATGGAGCTACAAAGAATGCAGATGATTTATTAGACAAATTAAAGCTTAAATTTAATAGAATTAGACAAGGTGCGATTACGCAAGAAATATCTGAAATTGTCGGAGGAGCAGCAGCTCAAAATTAGTAAGGAGGTATCTTATGCCTGGAAAGATGGG
>CAURJV010000117.1:0-12240 GCA_963524945.1 uncultured Clostridium sp. | reverse complement strand
GAAGCTTTATTTGAAAAGACTAAGAAAGATGCTATGGAAAGATTAGAAGGATACAAGAAATTAGCTAATCAACAATAGTAATTAAAATATTGAAATAACTAAATTTGCGCAAAAAGAGGAGTCACTTCTTTGTAGAAATTATTCTATAAGAAGTGACTTCTTTTTTTACATGCATTCGAAAAAGCAGATCTGCAAAAGATCCAAATCCAAAGTGATCTGAGATCTAATTTTTAGAAGAAACTTAATGTAGTGGCTGAAATAATAAAATTATATTTTCTTGTAAGAACTGTTTATTTTCTAATAAATTGTAATTTAAATTGAATTTTGATGAATAAAATGTTCTAGAACATATATAATTATAATATTTATTAAAATTACTTTACAATTTTTTTATTTAAGGGTTTTAATTTTGATGATTTAAGGGTAAAATTAATTAAGAACCAAAAGGAGGTTGAAACATGGAAAAAGATTTAGAAAAATGTGGATGCAATAGTGAAGAAGGAAGTTGTGGATGCGGTGGACATCACCATGATGAAGATCATGAATGTGGATGTGGCTGCAATGATGAAGAAAACTTCGTTATAGATTTAGAAGATGAAAATGGAAATGTAGTTACATGCCCTATAATCGATGAATTTGAATGCGAAGGAAAAGCATATTATTTAGCTCAAAATCCAGAAGAAGATTCAGTTTATCTTTTCAGACTAGATGAAGATGAACTTGTTGTTCCGGATGAAGAAGAATTTGATAGAGTATCAGCTTATTATCAAAACGAGTTAGTAGGCGAGGAATAAAAAGTTAAAGGCTTTAGTAATTTATTACTAAGGTCTTTTATTTAATATGTCTTGAATATCCCATATTGTTTACAATTCAATATATTAATGATATATTTTTATTATGCGACAAAAGAATATACAAATGAATTAGAACATTTTTAATGATTCATTTTAAGGTCAAAATTGGAGGGAAAAAGCAATGCAATTATCTAAAAAAGCGGGGAATATCACACCATCAATTACATTAGCAATCACAGCTAAAGCTAATGAACTAAAAAGTCAAGGCGTTGATGTAGTAAGTTTTGGAGCAGGGGAACCAGACTTTAATACACCAGAAAACATAATTCAAGCAGCTATAAAAGCTATGTATGATGGGAAAACTAAATACACTCCAGCAGGAGGTTTATTAGAATTAAAAAATACTATATGTAGTAAGTTTAAGAAAGATAATAACTTAGATTATAAGCCAAGTCAAATAATAATTTCTACAGGTGCAAAGCAATGTCTTGCAAATGTATTTATGGCAACTTTGAATCCAGGAGATGAAGTATTAATTCCTGTACCATATTGGGTTAGTTATCCTGAATTGGTGAAGTTAGCTGATGGAGTTCCAGTATTTGTTGAAACATTAAAGGAGAATAATTATAAATATACAGTTGCTGATTTAGAAAAGGCTTTAACTAGTAAAACTAAAGCACTTTTATTAAATAGCCCTAATAATCCGACAGGGACAATTTATCACGAAGATGAATTATTGGAAATTGCTAGTTTTGCAAAAGAACATGATTTGCTAATCATATCAGATGAAATTTATGAGAAGTTAATATATGATGGGGAAAAACACATAAGCATAGCAGCATTAAATGAAGATGCATATGAAAGGACTATAGTAATAAACGGTGTTTCTAAAACATATGCAATGACTGGGTGGAGATTAGGATATGCAGCAGCAAGTGAAAGTATAACTAAACTTATGACAAGCATCCAAAGTCATATGACATCTAATGTCAATACAATAGCTCAATATGCTGCAATAGAAGCATTAAATGGACCAATAGAAGATTTAAACAATATGATTAAAGAATTTGAAAATAGAAGAAATTTCATGATATATAAATTGGAAAAATTAAATGAAATATCAATTATAAAGCCTAATGGTGCGTTTTATATAATGGTCAACATATCTTCTTACTTAAACACTACGTTTAAGGATCAAACTATTAACAACTCTGTAGATTTTGCAAAAGTATTGCTAGAAGAAGAGAAAGTTGCAGTAATACCAGGTGCTGGTTTTGGGTTAGATGATTATATAAGATTATCATATGCAACGTCTATGGATATAATAGAGACTGGAATAGATAGAATTTCAACATTCTTAAGCAAAATTAAATAATCAGTTGCTCTGTTTGATATGTATATCCTTTGAAGTTATATGCATACTTATTTCAATGAGCTGTAAAATTTCACTTGAAAGCACTAAATGGAAGATTGTCACCATTTATGAATGTTCCCAATATTTATTGTGACAAGCAAAAATGGAATAATCTATTATTAAGTGCTTTCAGCAGTTCATTTTAAAATATTGATTCTATGAATATGTATATAATTTTTATTCTAAATAAATACTAAAGATTAGAAAATATTTAGCTCTAAACACTTAATAATTTAAGATAAAAGTTAAATGATATATTTGAGTGTTAAGAATTAAATATTAAAAAGGTAGGTATTTGTGTTTTGAAGAAACTTGCTATATTTGACATAGATTATACCATTACTAAAAAAGAAACTCTAGTGGAATTATTTAAGTATGTAATTAAAAAAGATAAAAAGAATCTTAGATTTTTACCGAGAGCCGTATACTGTGGAGTTATGTATGCAATTGGAATATATGATGAGAGAAAAGTAAAAGAGACATTTCTAAGGTTTATAGATGGAATAAAAGAAGAGGAGTTGGCAGAACTTGTTAAAAGGTTTTATGATGACAAGTTAAAAACGATTTTGTATGAAGATGCATTGAAAATGATGAAAAAACTTAAAAATGAAGGTTATGATATATACTTGATTTCGGCATCTCCTGAATTTTACGTTAATGAATTTTATAATATAAAAGAAGTTGATAGAGTAATTGGAACTAAATTTGGCTTTGAAAATGGAACTTTCGTAAGAAAAATGGTGGGAAAGAATTGCAAAGGGGAAGAGAAGGTTAGAAGATTAAAAGAAATTATTGAAAATGAAAAAATTGAAGTGGATTTTAAGGAATCATATATGTTTTCTGATTCTTTATCAGATAAACCATTACTAGACCTAGTTGGTAAGCCATATTTGATAAATTATAAAAAGAATCATAATATAGAAATATTAAGATGGAAGTAAAATGTAAATTAAAGTGTTAGTCTTATGAAGAAATTACATTGATTATTTGTATAAGTTGCGTTAAATAGTTCGTATTATCTGCTTATCATTTAAGCTTATTGAATTAATAATAATATAAATTTACTAGCGCGAGTTAAATATAATTTTTATCATTAGAAGGGAATGGTGAGGTATGGAAGATAAAGTAATTTATGAGGTTTTAAGAGTAATAGATAGAAAGCCAATTTTTCTAGAAAGTCATTTGAAGAGAATGAAAAATTCGTTTGATTTAATAAATGAAGAATTTCCACTAAGTTACGATAATATAAGTGAGGAAATTGATGAGTTAATAGCAAATGAGAATAAACATGAAGGAAATATAAAAATAACATTTGGAATTAATGAAAAAAAGCTAAGAGTATTTTTTGTTGAACACTCATATCCATCTGATGAAATGTATATAAATGGGGTTCATACTATACTTTATTTTGGAGAAAGAGAAAATCCTAATGCAAAAATAATAAATGATACATTTAGAGAAACGGTTAATAAAGAGATAAAAGATAAAAATGCGTATGAAGCTATTTTGGTTGATTCAAGCGGATATATAACAGAAGGTAGCAGATCAAATATTTTTATGGTCAAAGGAAATAAACTTTTGACATCACCCGTAAAGTCTGTATTGCCAGGTGTGACTAGAGGAGAAATAATAGATATTGCAAATAAAGCAGGGATTGAAGTTGATGAAGTAGAATGCAAATATTCCGATATTCATAAATTAGATGGAATGTTCATTTCGGGCACATCTCCTAAAATATTACCAATAAGAACAGCAAATAGAATAAGTTTTAATGTCGATAATAGCATAATTAGAAAATTAATGAAAGAATATGATAATGAGATAGAAAAGTATATAAAAAATCATTAAAATTAAGTTAATTTGTATTTTCATGTAAAATAATATAGATTAATAGAAATAATGGATATAAAATTAAAATAGGCTGTGGTATACTTAAATAAAGGAGTATATTTAGGGGGAGATATTTATGGACTTGAAGTTTTCTGGAACATCCTTAAATGAATGTCTTGAAAAAGCATCTTCTGAATTAAATATTTCGAAAGAAGCTTTAAAATATAGAGTGATTAAGGAAGAAAAGAAATTTTTTAGAAAGAAAGTAGAAATAGAAATAATAGAAGTTGACGAGAATAAAATCAGCATTGAGGAAAAAGAAATAATTGAAGAATTACCAGAAGCTAAAGAAGAATTTGGAGTTAAGATTGAGAATGGAAAAATAATAATAACGGAATCTAAGAATAAAGACGAAATTATTACTATAAAAACTTGTCCGGGTGTGATTCTGATTATTAATGGACAGAAATGTGATGGTATAACTCCTATAGCATCACGGGATAAAATTGAATATAAATTTGAAGAGTCTGAGCCGATAAGAAATATCAATATATCAATTACAGATGATAAAATGGAGGCATATGTTGATATCAAATCAACCCCATCTCATGTATATGAATTAGTGAATCAAGAATATCAAAAAAATTTGACAATTAAAAAGAAGAATGCTGATAATAAATATCCACCAAAATATACAGTAAAAGAATTAGAAGATTTATTAAAGAATAATAGAATCAAATATGGGATTATTGAAAGAGAACTTGAACTTATATGCAATGAGCATAATATAGAAAAGAAGTTAGTTGCCAAAGGAGTACCAGCTGTAGATGATATTCCAGATGAGATTCAAGTTTTGTTTCACGATTCGGAAGAATTAATTCATTATAAAGATTCGGAAGAAAAAGTTGATTATAGAAATAGATTTCAAATTGCAAATGTTAAAGTTGGAGACGTTATCGGTAGAATAGTGCCTGGTAAGCCAGGAAATGATGGACAAGATATCTTTGGTACTACTGTTAAAAGAAAGACTTTTAAAAAGGTAGGAGTAAAGATTGGAGAAGGATGTAAACTTGAAAATAACAGTATTATAGCAACATCTGAAGGTAAACCTGCTTATAAAGCTAATACATTTGTAGTAAACAAACTATATAAGGTAGATGAAGTAGACTTAAAAAGCGGAAACATAGATTTTGTTGGAAATGTTGAAGTTGTCGGCAATGTTTTAGAAGCTATGGAGGTTAAGGCAGGGAATGAACTTCATGTTGGCAAAAATGTAGAATCTGCAATATTGAGAGCTTCAGGAGAAATCTTTATAGGTGGGAATATATTGAATTCAACAGTAACAGCTGGAAGTGAAAATGTTGAAAAAAAGCAGTATTTAGAAAGTTTGAAAAGCCTATCTAATATTATTAATGACTTAGTTGATTCAACTAAGCAAGTAAAAGAACATAACTTACTAGGTTCAAAGAAAGATGGAGAAATAATTAAAATATTAATAGAGAATAAGTTCAAATCATTACCCAAAATATGTAGAAATATTTTGAATTATAATATGTCTGAAGGAATTCAACATAATGACGTTACCACATTTATAATAAATAAGCTATTAGGACTAGGCCCGCTTAAAATAAATCATATTAATGAATTTGATATTTTCAAGGAATTATTAGATGAAGAAATTTGTGAAATAGAAGATTTAATAGTAATTCCTACAAATGTTCATTTAGCATATGCTCAAGGGTCTACAATAGAAGCATCAGGAAGTGTTTTTATAACAGGTAAAGGACAGTATACATGCAACATAATAGCATTAGAGAATATAGAATTTACTAGTGAAAAAGCTGTTTGCAGAGGTGGCACTCTTTCAGCTGGATCTGAAATAAAAGTAAAGACAGTTGGAAGTGTGGCAGGAGTTAGTACTGTTTTAAAAGTCTCTAAAAAAGGAAGGATTACAGCTGACATAGCTTATAACAATACTATTTTTTGTTTTGGAGAAAAACAAATTATGTTAGAAGTTTCTTCTAAAAATGTAGAGGCATATATAGATAAAACTGGAGAAATAACAATTGATAAATTTATACTATAGGAGGGTTCAAAATAATGTCAAGTAATGAAGTGAAAATTTTAATATTTGGATTAAATGGAGAACATTACGCAACAGATATAAAAGAAGTTGAGAGAATTTTAGGGTATGAGGAACCAACGATTCTTCCAGATTCACCTAGTTTTGTAAAGGGAGTAATAAATTATGAACAAAGTATACTTCCAATAATTAGTTTGTCAAAGAAGTTTAACTTTGGAGAAGACAAAGAAAATGATAATAGGAAAATAATAGTTGTAAAAAGAGCTGAAAATAAATTTGGAATTATTGTGGAAAATGTTTACGAAGTGCGAGATGTTAATAGTGATTTAATGGAAGCAGCGCCTCCTATAACAGCAACAATAGACAAAAGATATATAGCTGGTCTAATAAAATTAGAAGATAAGATAGTTATTTTATTAGACTTAGAAAAGATACTGTCTTCAGAGGATGAAGAAAAAATCTTTTAGGGGGTAAAGATGGTAAGTGCAGAAGTAAAAGTTGGAATAGCTGATCTGAATTTAGTGATAGATCCAGGAACAATAATGACAATTGGACTCGGATCATGTATAGGAATTGCTTTATACGATAGAGCAGTTAAGGTGGCAGGATTAGCACATATAATGCTTCCTGACAGTACACAATTTAAAAGTAGTACAAACCCCATGAAATTTGCAGATTTAGCTATTCCAATATTAATTGATAAAATGGAAAAGCAAGGGTGTAAAAAGAGAAATCTCGTAGCTAAAATAGCTGGAGGAGCTTCAATGTTTAATTTTTCTGATAAGAGTATAATAAGCGATATTGGAAAAAGAAATAGTGATGCTGTGAAGAAAAGATTAAAAGAAGAATGTATTCCTGTAATTGCTGAAGAAATAGGTGGAAATAAAGGTAGAACTATGATCCTTTATGCTAGTGATGGAAAAGTAATACTTAAAGTTGTAGGACATGGAATTGTAGAATTGTAGAATAAAAAGAGAGGTGTGATTAGGTGGGTAAGATAAAGATCATTGTTGTTGATGATTCAGCTTTTATGAGAAAAGCTATATCAGATATGATAGAATCAGAAAGTAATTTTGAAGTTGTGGCTAAATTAAGGGATGGAAGAGAATTAGTTGAGAAGGTAGATAAATACAATCCGGACCTTATCACATTGGATGTACATATGAGGGATTTAGACGGACTTGCAACTCTTAAAGAATTAAAAAGGCTTGGGAAAAATTATCCGGTATTAATGCTTAGTAGTTCAACGACAGAAGGGTCGGAACTAACTTTAGAGTGTTTAGATAATGGAGCAATTAGTTTTATAACTAAACCATCAGGAAGTATTTCGTTAGATATAGCAAAAGTTAAAAATAACTTAATAGAACAAATAAAAAGTATAACTAGTAATATTAATTCTAGAAAGAAGTTAACAAGTTTAGAAGCTAATAAAAATAATCCAATAACTAATAATGAGGCAGTTTTAAATAATTTAAATACAATAAAAGAAAAGAATATACATAGAGTGAACATTGTACCTAAAAATAAAAAGATAGATGCAGTTGTCATTGGAGCATCTACTGGAGGACCTAAGGCTCTTCAGGAGGTATTAACTAAGTTACCTGAGAATTTAGGAGTTCCAGTTTTTGTGGTTCAGCATATGCCAGAAGGCTTTACAAAGGTATTTTCTGAAAGATTAGATAAAGCTTGCAAGATGAAAGTGGTTGAAGCAGCAGAAGGCATGAGAATTAGCAATGATACCATATATATTGCTAAGGGAGGTCAACATATGACTGTAGGCTTAAATAATTTAATTCACCTAAATGAAGAGCCGCCTATATGGGGAGTAAGGCCAGCTGTTGATAAGTTATTTAATTCTGCTATAAAAGTCTACAGGGGAAATTTAATATCTGTAATTCTTACAGGAATGGGCAGAGATGGTGCTGATGGTACTGCTAATATAAAAGATAATGGTGGTATAACAATTTCGGAGGATAAATCTACATGTACGATTTATGGGATGCCAAAAGCTGCATTTGAAACTGGAAAAGTAGATTTAGTAGTTCCACTTAATGAAGTAGCTGAAAATATAGTAAAAATAGTTAAACAGTTATAGGAGGAAGTATGGATTTTAATGAATTTCATAAATGGGTTCATAAAGAGTTGGGAATAAATCTGTCAGCATATAAGCCAGAACAACTCAATAGAAGAATAAACAGCTTAATGACAAGGGTTGGCATAAAAACACTAGATGAATATTCCAAGTCTATAAAAAGTAATTCAGAGCAGAGACAAAAGTTTTTAGATTTTATAACAATAAATGTAACAGAATTTTTTAGAAATCCAGAATTATTTACTGATCTAGAAAAACAAATTGTAAAAGAGTTACTACCAAGTAATTCTAGTCTGAAAATTTGGAGTGCGGCTTGTTCAATAGGTTGTGAGCCGTATTCATTAGGAATGATATTGGATAAGCTAGCTCCAAATGGAAGACATAATATAATAGCTACAGATATAGATGATACTATACTTTCTAGAGCAAAGCTTGGGGAATATACTCAAAATGAAATGAAAGGTGTAAATAATACAGATTTAAGTAAATATTTTAAAGTAAAGGACGATAAATATTATGTAGAGTCTAAAATTAAGAATATGGTGACTTTCAAAAAACATGATTTGATTTTAGATAGATACGATACTGGCTTTGATTTAATTGTGTGTAGAAATGTAGTTATTTATTTTAATAATGATGTTAAGCAAGAAATTTATAAGAAATTTAGTAACTCATTAAAAAAAGGTGGGCTTTTATTTGTAGGGGCTACAGAGAGCATCTATAATTATAGAGACTATGGATTTGAAAAAGCATCAACCTTTATTTATAAAAAGATATAGAGGAGGAGTAAGGATGGATACATCTCAATATATGTCAATGTTTTTAGAGGAATCATTAGAAAATTTACAAACATTGAACGAATCACTATTAGATTTAGAACAAAATCCAGATGATACAGATAAGGTTAATGAAATATTTAGAGTTGCTCATACAATTAAGGGAATGGCAGCGACTATGGGATTTACTGATTTGGCAGAACTTACCCATAAAATGGAAGATGTGTTGGCTGAATTCAGAGAAGGGAAGTTAAAAGTAACTCAGGATGTAGTAACAGTATTATTTGATTGTCTTGATACATTAGAAAAGATGGTTGATAATGTTCAAGAAGGTTCTGAAGAAAAAATAGATATAGATGGAATAATGAAGGCTTTAGCCTATATAAAAGAAAATGGAAATAAGAGTGCTACACAAGAAGAAGTACAAGTTAATGAAGTTAAATTAGAGGAAGAAAGTAAACAGGTATTAGGCGATGAGTTTGATTTGGATTTAAACCAATATGATACATCTGTTATTAGACAAGCTAGAGAAAAAGGATTTAACTCTATTGAATTAAAAGTAACATTAAGTGAAAATACTTTATTAAAGTCAGCAAGAGCCTTTTTAATAGTTAAAGACCTTGAAGATCATGGAGAAATATTAAAATCAGACCCATCAACTCAAGAAATTGAAAATGAAGAGTTTGATTTTGAGTTGAAATTTGTATTAGTAACTAAAAATACTGTGGATGAGATATTAACTGTTGTAAATGGAATTTCAGAAGTTGCAAAAGTTGAAGCGTCTTTAATAGAATTAGAAAGTTCAGATATAGCTCCAAAAGAAGTAGAAGAAAAAGAAGTGCCACAGCTACCAGTTATAGAAAAAGATCCAGTGGAAAAGCCAGCTGAAACAAAAGTTGAGTCAAAACAGCCGGTTTCTAAAAAGCCTACTCAGAAGAAAGAAGTTAAGAAAGCACATCAATCTGTAAGAGTTGATCTGGAAAGAATAGATAATTTAATGAATATGGTTTCTGAGCTTGTAATTTATAGAACACGATTAGAACAAATCGTAAATGTTCACAAGTCGCAAGAATTAAATGAAACATTGGAACAAGTAGGAAGGACAACATCTGATCTTCAAGATTTAGTTATGAAAATTAGAATGCTTCCACTAGATACAGTATTCAATAGATTCCCAAGAATGATAAGAGATATATCAGTAGAACTAAATAAGGAAATTAACTTTATTATAGAAGGTGCTGATACTGAACTTGATAGAACTGTTATTGATGAAATAGGTGAACCATTAATACATTTATTAAGAAACGCAGCGGATCATGGTGTAGAATCTGTTGAAAAGAGAGTTGCACAAGGTAAGCCTCCAGTTGGAACAGTCAAATTGGTTGCTTATCAAGAAGGTACTAAAGCATTAATAAAAGTAATTGATGATGGTGCAGGAATAAATCTTGAAAGAGTAAAAGCTAAAGCGGAGCAAAAAGGAATAAACACAGAAGGAATGTCAGACAGTGACATTAAGAACTTGATTTTTGCTCAAGGATTTAGTACTAATGAAGTTGTAACAGATATCTCAGGAAGAGGAGTTGGAATGGATGTTGTTAAGACAAAAATTGCAGCACTCGGTGGTACTGTAGATTTACTAAGTGAAGAAGGTAAAGGTTCAACTTTTGTAATTAAGCTTCCACTTACATTACAAATAATACAAGCTTTACTTGTAAAAATAGGAGAAGAAACATTAGCAATATCATTAGGCTTTATTGATAGAGTAATTGATTATAAAGAAGAAAATATAAAGAAAAGTAATGGAAAAGAAGTTATTATTTATAGAGAAAATGTAATTCCATTAGTAAGATTAAATGAAACTTTAGATATAGAGGCTAGTAATACTGATAAGAAATTTGTTATAATAGTTAATGTAGGTGATAAAACTATAGGTTTATTAGTCGATTCATTACTTGGGCAACAAGAAATAGTTATAAAACCACTCGGAAAAACATTAAAGAATTTAGATCAGTATATTGGTGCAACTATACTTGGTAATGGTTTAGTAACTCTGATACTAGATGTAGGGGCATTATTATAAAGTGAAATTTTAAGTAAGGTTTTTAAATCTAATTAAAATTAGTTTGACTTATAATTCCGTAAAAGTGAGCAAAAGGCTAAAGGTTTGGAGTGGACAAGATATATTATTATTGTTATGTTATAACAGCAATAATAATATATAAATGTGAGATGATTGGCCCTTTAGGGTGAGAAATTTTAAAGGAGGGTTATAAGTGGAGTATTCTAATTTAAGCACTTTGCAATTAGATGCACTTAAAGAAGTTTCTAACATAGGTGCAGGTAATGCAGCGACTGCTCTTTCTATGATGATGGGGAAAAAAGTAGATATGACAGTACCAGCAGTAAATGTAGTAAAACTAGAGGAAGTATTTCAAGAAAGTGGAGAATGTGCTGTAGCTGGAACAGTTGTAAGAGTGCTCGGAGATATTTCAGGAAATATGCTTTTGGTGTTCGACCAGGAAACAGCTGAAAATGTAATAAAAAAATTAGTTGGAAGCAAGCAGTCTCCAGAAAGTGAAATGGGAAGTTCTGTATTATGCGAGATAGCGAATATAATATCAGCATCATATATGAATGCTATTGCACAATTAACTAATCTTGTTATGGCACCATCAGTGCCTGCAACTTCATTTGATATGTTAGGTGCAATACTCACAACTACATTTATTGAGTCCAATCAATATGATGAATATATACTAGATATTGAAACTGTATTCTTAGACAGTGATACAGAAGAGAATATAGGAGGACATTTTTATTATATCCCTATGCCGGGTTCGTTAGAGAAAATATTGAAATCTATAGGAATAAATTAAATTTTGGAGGTAAAATTATATGGCTAGAGTTTTAATTGTAGATGACGCAGCATTTATGAGAATGATGATAAAGGATATTTTAGAAAAAAATGATTTTGAAATAGTAGGGGAAGCAAATAACGGAATAGTTGCAGTGGACCTTTATAAGAAAGAAAAACCAGATGTAGTAACAATGGATATAACTATGCCAGATATGGATGGAATTGAAGCAGTTAAACAAATAAAAGCATTCGATCCAGATGCTAAAGTAATAATGTGTTCAGCTATGGGACAACAATCGATGGTTATGGATGCAATAAGAGCTGGAGCAAAAGACTTTATAGTAAAGCCATTCCAAGCGGATAGAGTTTTAGAAGCTATAAAGAAAGTTGTAGG
>CAURJV010000116.1:0-12387 GCA_963524945.1 uncultured Clostridium sp. | reverse complement strand
CCGATGGTACTGCATGGGAGACTGTGTGGCAGAGTAGGACGTTGCGAGGTAAGTAAAAAAGATAGTTATAATGACTATCTTTTTTTATTTTATAATATCTTTTGAGCGTTAGTAAAATTTGTTCTACAATACCAATTAATCGATATGTTTAAACTATATTATTATATGTTGCTATAATAGATTTATATTTAAAACTCTAGTAACTCAAGTATTGAAGTAAGAATAGAATATACATACCTAATTGCAATATATATATTTAAAAAATCTTATTCTTATAATAAGGAAACATATGTTAATAATTATAAAGATTAAGGTATATATCAAAAAAGAGGATTCAAGCTATGAATCCTCTTTTTTTGCTTATAGAATTGATAATGTTAATAAGATTAATATTATAATTATTAATCAAATATGTGGAAAGTATGGATTAGAGTTATGACTTTGAAAAAATATATGTAAATAGTATTAATTTTAAATCGCTTTTACAACAATAAAATCTAATTAATTTTGAATTTAATAAAATGAATGATTGAATATTATACATTATAAATGGATAAAAATATATATTTATTATGTTAAAAGTTAAATTAATTATAATTTTTATTAAAAATAAAGAAAAATAAGTGAAAAGTGCTATAAAATTTGGTAAGATATATATATAGTGAGAATTATAATAAAGATGAGCATTTAATTTAGTTTATGAGAGGGATATAAATATGGATGGGGGTATAGTTTAATGCAAAATAATCCTAAAAGCAGTAAGATTAAAAGTAAAGAGGAAATTAGTCCTGGAGATATAAGTAGTTCAGCAGGAGAAGATGGAAAGGTATCTGTTGAAAAAAAAAGAAGTAGGGCAAATGTAAAAGATGAGATTTCTTCGAAGGAAACAACTGAATTAAATTTTATTGATAATCTAGATATTAAAGTAAAAGATATCATTACAAATGATAAAGAAGTTGAGACTAAATCTAAAAAAACTTCAAAGAAATCTAAGGAAATTGAGAAGAATAATTCATTGAAGAGTAAGAAAGAAGTCAAAATAGAACAGGCGTTAAAAGATGAAATTGAAGATATAGAAACTGAAGTAGAAGATGGAAATAAGATTACTAAATCTAAAACGGCGAAAAAGAGTAAGCCATCCTTAAAGTCAAATCAAGAAAAAACAGGAGATAAATCTTCAAAAGGAAAATCAGTGTCAAGTTCAGTTAAGACAAGCACAAGGAAGAGATCATCTTCAAAAAAATTAACAGAAGCAATTCTAGTAGAAGGAGATAGACTAGAAGGATCGGAAACAGAACATATTAAAAGCACTGTTAAAAAGATTGCAAAAAGTCTTGATGAATCTGAAATAACCAATTTTAACACTTATCTGTTTCATCAAGGTAAAAACTATGAATCTTATAATATTTTAGGTTCTCATATTAAAACTGAGAAAAGAAAGAAAGGTGTTCAATTTGTAACTTGGGCGCCTAATGCAAAGGCTGTATATGTTGTTGGAGATTTTAATGATTTTGAAGTAAAAGATGAGTACAAACTTGAAAGAATAACTGAAAGTGGATTATGGAAAGGCTTTTTTTATACTGCTAAGGTTGGAAATAAATATAAGTATTGTATAGTTGGAGACGATGGAGAAAAGGGAGAATACAAAGCAGATCCATATGCAATACAGAGTGAATTAAGACCAGATAATGCATCAATAATATATAAACCTAAAGTTTTTAAATGGAACGATCAAAAATGGATGGATCAAAGAAATGAAGTAAATGTACTTGAACAACCATTAAATATATACGAGATACATTTGGGTTCATGGAAGATAAGTGAAGATGGTGGATTCCTAAAATATGAAGAGATTGCAGAAGATCTGCCCAAATATGTAAAAGATATGGGATATACACATGTAGAGCTTATGCCACTTATTGAACATCCATTGGATGCTTCTTGGGGATATCAAGGGACTGGGTATTATTCTCCAACAAGTAGGTATGGAAATTATGAAGGTCTAAAGACACTGATAAATAAATTACATGAAGCTAACATAGGAGTAATAATGGACTGGGTTCCAGGTCATTTTTGCAAGGATGCTCATGGATTATATAAGTTTGACGGAACACCAACATATGAATATCAAGAAGAATGGAGAGCGGAAAATAAGGGCTGGGGAACTTGTAATTTTGACCTAGGTAGAGCTGAGGTTAAAAGTTATTTAATATCAAATGCATTGTACTGGTATAGAGAATTTCACATTGATGGACTAAGAGTTGATGCGGTATCAAGTATACTATATTTGGATTATAGTAGATCACATGGGGAATGGGTACCAAACAAATATGGAGGAAATGGAAACTTAGAGGCAATAGATTTTCTGAAGGAGTTAAATAGGGCTGTATTTGCAGAATATCCGACGGCGCTTATGATTGCAGAGGAATCAACATCTTGGCCTAATGTTACAAAGCCTACAATTCATGATGGATTGGGTTTCAATTTAAAGTGGAATATGGGATGGATGAATGATACATTAGAGTATGTTGAAATAGATCCTAAATATAGGAAGCATAATCATAAAAATATAACATTCGCGATGATGTATAATTATGCTGAAAATTATTTATTACCTCTTTCACATGATGAAGTTGTTCATGGTAAAAAATCATTGATGAACAAAATGTGGGGAGATGAATGGAATAAGTTTGCGGGGCTAAGAACATTCATATGTTATATGATGGGACATCCAGGTAAGAAGTTATCATTCATGGGTTGTGAGTTCGCACAGAGAATTGAGTGGAGAGAATATGAGGAATTAGAGTGGAACCTAATCGATGATTTAGAGATTCACAAAAAAACTCAGTTATTTTTCAAGGATATAAACAATCTGTATCTTAATAATAAAGCTTTTTGGGAGCTTGATCATGACTATAAAGGTTTTAATTGGATAGAGGCTGATAATAACGAACAAAGTATACTAATTTTTGCTAGGAGAAGTAGAAATGATAAAGATACATTGATTTTTATAATTAATTTTACTTCTACAGTATATTATGATTATCGAATTGGAGTTCCATTCTTAGGCAGCTATGAAGAGATATTTAATTCTGATGATAGTAAGTATGGTGGTTCGGGTCAGGTCATAGGTGAAACATTGGTATCTGAAAAGGTTGAGTTCCATAATCAACCATATTCTTTGAAAATAAAGGTACCTCCAATGGCAACACTAATATTAAAAGTAAATAAAATTAGCATAGATCGAGAAATTAAGGAAAAAGATGAATAACAGGTTAAAAAGATTCGTTGGAAAAATAAATATTATTATATAAAAATATTTACAATATATAGGATAAATATATAAATTTATTTGCTAGAGGTTGAGGGGGATAAGGAATGAGAGTTTTATTTGTAGCATCTGAAGCTAGTCCGTTTATTAAAACAGGGGGGCTTGGAGATGTTGCTGGGGCATTACCAAAAGCACTTGCACAAAAAAATGCAGATGTAAGGGTTGTTATACCAAAATATAAAGAAATTAATTGGGAGGTAAGAGATAAGCTAAGATTTGTTAAATGGTTTAATGTTAAGGTTGGATGGAGAGAACAATTTTGTGGAGTATGGGAATGCTTTTATAATGGAGTAACATATTATGCTTTAGACAATGAAGGATATTTTAAAAGAGATGAAATTTATGGTTTTTATGATGATGCAGAGAGGTTTGCATTCTTTGACAGAGCAGTATTAGAAATGCTAAGACAAATAGATTGGCAACCTGATATTATACATTGCAATGACTGGCAAACTGGAATGTTGCCGGTACTATTGAAATTTGAGTACAAAAGAAATGATATGTTCTATTGGAAGATGAAATGCGTATATTCAATTCATAATATAGCATTTCAAGGAGTTTTTGATCCTCAAATATTACCGGAGCTATTTGGGTTTGATATGGAGCTCTATAACAATACGTGTCTAAAATTTGATGATGGTGTAAGCTATATGAAAGGTGGATTGTACTATTCTGATATTATTACGACTGTTAGCAATACTTATGCATATGAAATTCAAACACCTGAGTATGGTCAAAGATTGGATGGAGTATTAAGAGATAGATCTTATGCATTAAGAGGAATAACAAATGGGATAGATTACGATGAATTTAATCCTAATACAGATAGATTTATTAAAAAGAATTATAATATAAAGTCTATGAATGATAAAGCAATAAATAAAACTGAATTACAAAGAGAATTGGGGCTTACTGTAGATAAAAATATACCAATGCTAGCGATGGTAACTAGATTAACAAATCAAAAGGGCGTGGATTTATTAGTAAATATTTCAGATAAGTTATTACAAGAAAATATTCAACTAGTTATTTTAGGAACGGGAGATAAGCATTATGAGGAGCATTTCAAATGGCTAGATTCTAGATACGGAAATAAGGTGTCTGCCAATATTAAATTTGACAATGGGTTAGCAAATAAAATTTATGCAGCATGTGATATGTTTTTAATGCCTTCACTTTTTGAGCCATGTGGATTAGGACAATTAATAGCACTTAGATATGGTTCGATTCCTGTAGTTAGGGAGACCGGTGGGTTGAGGGATACAATAATTGCATATAACGAATATACTGGAGAAGGTAACGGGTTTAGCTTCAAAGGTTACAATTCGGATGAGCTATACAATATAATAAAATATGCTTTATGGATATATAAGGATAAAAGTAAGTGGGAAAATTTGATTAAAAATGCAATGAATTCTGATAATAGCTGGAATAGATCAGCTCAAGTATATCTAGATTTATATAGAGAATTAACAGGGCAAGATTAAGATTATGACATAATGTAATGAGGGGGTATATGAATGCTCGAAATGGATAAAAAGACATTTAAAAAAGCTTATGTAAATAAGTTTTTAGAAATGCATGGTATTGAGTTAAAAGAAGGAACTAATCAACAGAAATATGATGCCTTAGGAAGTCTTGTAAGAGATTATGTTACAAGAACTTGGCTTAAAACAAATAAGAAATATAATAAAACTGGAGAGAAGCAAGTTTATTATTTTTCTATGGAATTTTTATTGGGTCGGTTACTTGGTGATGCCTTATTAAATATAGGTATAAGAGATATATGTAAAGAAGCATTATCAGATTTAAATATAAATTTAGAGGAGCTGGAGAATTTAGAGCAAGACCAGGGATTAGGTAATGGTGGATTGGGAAGACTTGCGGCATGCTTTCTAGATTCAATGGCATCTTTAAATATTCCAGGAAACGGGTGCGGAATCAGATATAAGTATGGTTTTTTTCAACAAAAAATCATAGATGGAAAACAAGTTGAGGTATCTGATGATTGGTTAAAGTTGGGAAATGTTTGGGAGAAAAGAAAAGCAGAAAAAGCTGAAATTGTTAAGTTTGGTGGAGAGGTAAAAGTAAGTGAAATAAATGGACGTTTAAATTTTACTCATATAAATTATGAACCTGTATTAGCAGTTCCATATGACACTCCAATTGTAGGATATGAAAATGAAATTGTAAATACTCTTAGGTTATGGAGTGCGGAGGCAGTTTCAAACGAATTTGATTTTTCATCATTTAGTAGAGGAGATTTCCTTCAAGCAATTAAATATAAAAATTCAGTTGAATCAATTTCACAAGTATTGTATCCAGAAGATTCATTTTATGAAGGAAAAATGTTGCGACTAAAACAGCAGTATTTCTTTGTTTCAGCAGGAGTTCAAAGTATTGTACGGCATTGTAAGAAGCATGGAAAAGATATGTTATTACTAGATGAAAAAATAGCAATCCATGTAAATGACACTCATCCTACACTTGCAATACCAGAACTTATGAGAATATTGTTGGATGAAGTGGGATTAGAATGGGATACAGCTTGGAGAATAACGACTAATACAATATCGTATACTAATCATACAATTCTAGCAGAAGCTTTGGAAAAGTGGCCGATAGATATGTTCCAGAAGTTGCTTCCAAGAATATATATGATTGTTGAAGAAATTAATAAAAGATATTGTGCAGAACTGTTAGCAAAATATCCGGGGAATCTTGAAAAAGTTAGAAGGATGGCAATAATAGCTGATGATCAAGTTAAAATGGCACACTTAGCAATTGTAGGCAGTCATAGCGTAAATGGGGTAGCAAAACTTCATACAGAAATATTGAAGAAAAAAGAGATGACAGACTTCTATTATCTTTATCCAAATAAATTTAATAACAAAACTAACGGAATTACTCATAGAAGATGGCTTTTAAAAAGCAATCCAGAGCTTACAAAACTAATTAAAGATACAATTGGAGATAGCTTTATAAGACATCCACTTGATCTAAAGAACTTTGAGAGGCATTTGTATGATGAAGTGATTCTGGAACAGCTAGGAAAAATTAAAAAATTTAACAAAGAAAAGCTAGCAAGTATAATATTAAAGAATGATAATGTAAGTGTAGACCCTGATTCTATATTTGATGTTCAGGTCAAAAGAATGCATGCTTATAAGAGGCAAATACTTAATTGCTTAAGAATAATGGATTTATATAATAAATTAATTGATGATCCTAATTACGACATAGTTCCAAGGACATTCATCTTTGGAGGAAAAGCTGCGCCAGGTTATTATTTAGCTAAAAATACTATTGAATTAATAAATTGTGTCGCAAACAAAATAAATAATGATTCTAGAGTAAATGAAAAGATAAAAGTTGTTTTTATTCAAAATTATAGAGTTTCGCTAGCGGAACAAATAATCCCTGGAACAGATGTAAGTGAGCAGATTTCAACAACAACAAAAGAAGCTTCAGGAACATCAAATATGAAATTTATGATGAATGGAGCTATTACAGTAGCAACATTAGATGGGGCAAATATTGAGATAAAAGATGAAGTTACAGATGATAATATAGTGATATTTGGATTAACTGCAGATGAAGTATTGAATTATTACCAAAATGGAGGATATAAATCTATTGATATATACAACAATGATATTAGAGTAAAAAGGGTAATTGATGATTTGATAAATGGAAAATATCATAGTGATAAAAATAAATTTAGAAGTATATATGAAAATTTAATAAATTATAATGATGAGTTTTTTGTTTTGCAAGATTTTGACTCATATTTAAAAGCTCAAGATAAGATTGATACTCTTTATAGGAATGCTAATAAGTGGCAAAGAATGTGTGGGATTAATATTGCACATTCAGGGATATTCTCATCTGACAGAACAATAGAAGAATATGCAACAGGTATTTGGGGATCAGAGGTAATTTATAAGAATCTATAGGAGGATTAACTGAATGAATGATATACAGGTATTACATGACTCTCAAAGCATAAGATTTAGAAATCCTTTTGGGGCTGTAGAGGCCGGTCAAAAGATTAAGATGTCAATCAATGTTAATAAAGAGATAATCGTAGCAATAGAACTGATACGATTTGATGGAACTAAAATTAATATAGGAATGCACAAGGAATATTTAAATAATGGTGAATTTAAATATTCTGTAGAAGTTGATACATCTGATGCTTTGGGGATATTAGAATACTATTTTATTTTAATAGATGGATATGATAGGTTATATTATGGAAATAACGATGATCACCTGGGAGGAGTTGGCCAAATATATACTTATAATCCTGTGCCGTATCAAATAACTGTATGTGAAAAGTCATTCATACCAAGTTGGTACAAAGAAGGTGTAATATATCACATTCTCATAGATAGATTCTATAATGGAAATGAAAATAAGATCATAGATAATCCAAAGGAGAACTCATTTATATATGGAAGATGGGATGACAATCCTATGTATATTAGAGATAGTTTTGGAAAGATTGCTAGATGGGATTTTTATGGAGGAAATCTAAAGGGAATAATAAAAAAGTTAGATTATATAAAGGAATTAGGAGTTAACATAATTAAGTTAAGCCCAATATTCAAATCCCCTAGTTGTCATAAATATGATACAGCAGATTATGAGATTGTAGATGAAATGTTCGGCACAAATGATGACTTTAGAGAATTATGTAAAGTGGCAAAAAGTAAGGGAATTAAAATTATTCTAGATATTGTATTGAGCTATACCAGTTCTGATAGTAAATATTTTAATAAACTAGGAAATTACGATGAGATTGGAGCTTATAATTCGCCAAACTCTAAATTTCATGATTGGTATAAGTTTATTACATATCCATATAGGTATGAGTCCTGGTGGGGAATGAATGATAGACCCAATATTAACTCGATGCAAAAAGAATATGTTGACTATATTATAAGTGGAGACAATTCTATCATAAATAAGTGGAGCGATATGGGAATCAGCGGATGGTTTTTAAATGTAACTGATGAGCTTCCAGATGAATTTATACAATTAATAAGAAAAAAAATTCGAGAAGTAAATGAGGATATTGTACTTTTAGGTGATATATGGGAAGATGCATCTAATAAAATAAGTTATTCGAAAAGACGAAAATATTTACAAGGTAACGAAGTACAAGCTGCAACTAATTATCCCTTAAGGGAAAGTTTAATTAATTTTATTAAAGGATATATAAAATCAGATAAGCTAAGACAAAAGATCATGTCTCTGTATGAAAATTATCCAAGAGAAAGTTTTTATGGAAATGTAAATATTATAGGCACAAATGATACAGAAAGAATATTAACTGTTCTAGATGAAAATATATCATTGTTAAAGTTAATTATAGCAATTCAATTTACTTTGCCAGGGGTACCACTAATATATTATGGAGATGAAACAGGGTTAAAAGGTGGAAGAGAGCCTGATAACAGAAAAAGCTATCCATGGGGAAAAGAGAACAAAACTCTTATTGATTTCTATCATAAAATAATTAATATAAGAAATAATGAAGATGGTTTAAAAAAGGGGAAATTAAGTATTTTTGAAACTGATCCAGACGTATTTGCATTTGAAAGAAGCTATGAAAATGAGAGAATAATAATCTTGGTAAATGTTTCAAGTGAAGCTAAGTTAGTTAAAGAAGTTAACTTAAGTGGAAATTATGTGAATTTACTTAGTATTAGTGAAAAATATAAGTTTATAGGAAATAGTAGCGTTATAACTATTTTTCCATATGATTTAAAAATATTACGAAGGATTTAGTTCATTGAGCTTTATTATATAATAAAAAGTTGACAAATATTTTGATATATGCCTATATGGAATTTAATGGAAAATAAATGTATAATATACTGTATGCAAAAATATAAATATAAATCCTATAGGTAATCATATTATAAAATGGTTATTAAAAATATAATATGCAATAAGTTCACTTAAATAAAAAATATACTAATAAGTATAGTATTGAACATAGGGGCATATAATATAAAATTTATCTAATGAGAACAAACACGTATGAGAGGAGATAATATTATGGGTAAAAATGAAATTGTAGCAATGATATTGGCTGGTGGACAAGGATCGAGGTTAGGGGTGTTAACAAAGAAATTAGCTAAACCAGCCGTACCGTTTGGAGGAAAATATAGAATTATAGATTTTCCATTAAGCAATTGTTCTAATTCGGGAATATATACAGTGGGAGTATTGACTCAGTATAAACCGCTAGAATTAAATGCACATATTGGTATAGGAGAAGCGTGGGATTTAGATAGAGTTCATGGAGGAGTGCATGTATTACCACCATATCAGGAAGAAAAAGGTGGAGAGTGGTATAAAGGTACTGCAAATGCAATTTATCAAAATATAGAATTTGTTGATAGATATGATCCAGAATATATTTTGATTTTATCTGGAGATCATATATATAAGATGGATTATACAAAGATGCTTGATTTTCATAAGGAAAAACAAGCAGAGGCTACTATAGCTGTTATTGAAGTACCGATGGATGAAGCATCTCGTTTTGGAATAATGAATACAAGGGAAGATTTATCAATATATGAATTTGAGGAAAAACCAAAAAGCCCTAAAAATAATCTTGCATCAATGGGGATATATATTTTCAATTGGAAGACTCTAAAAAAATATTTGAGGGAGGATGAATCTGATAAAACTTCAAAAAATGATTTTGGAATGAATATAATTCCGAGCATGCTTAATAATGGAGATAAAATGGTTGCCTATCCATTCAAAGGATATTGGAAGGATGTTGGTACTATAGATAGTTTATGGGAAGCAAATATGGATTTGATCAGAGAAGATAATGAACTTGATTTGCATGATGAGGAGTGGAAGATATATTCAGTTAATCCAGTAAGGCCAGCACAATATATAGGAGAGAATGCAAAAGTATCTAATTCATTAGTTGTTGAAGGTTGTGTTGTTAATGGACAAGTCGAAAACTCAATATTATTTCAAGGAGTTCAAATAGGAAAAAATTCAGTTGTCCGTGATTCAATAATTATGACAGATGCCAAAATAGGTGATAATGTGGTTATTGAAAAAGCAATTGTTGGAAGTGGGGCAATAGTTCGAAAAGATTGCAAAATTTCTTTAGGTGATGAAATAGCTATTATTGCAGCGAAAGAAGAAGTGAAAATGGGTACAGTTATAGAAAATAATAAGGCAGTTTAGCAAAATCACTAAGGGGGAGAAGGAAATGAAAAATTGTATTGGTATAATTAACTTAGATGAAAATGAAAACAGAATGGGAGAATTAGTAGTAAATAGATCTCTTGCTTCGGTTCCTATTGCAGCAAGATATAGAATAATAGATTTTATTTTATCAAATATGACAAATTCAGGGATTAATTGTATAGGAATATTTACGAAGAATAAGTCAAGATCATTGATAGACCATCTGACAAATGGAAGACCATGGGACTTAAATAGAAAGAAAGATGGATTAAAGGTTTTTAATTTTGGAAATGACGAGCCAGTTTATGATGATGTTCATAATTTCGCTGAAAATATACAATTTCTAACACATAGTAGAAGAGAATATGTATTATTAGCACCAAGCTATATGATTTGTAATATAGATTATAATGAAGTTCTGGAATATCATAAGAGCACAGGCAAAGATATTACAATGGTATATAAGAAAGTTAATAATGCAGATGAAGCCTTTGGTGATTGTGGAGTATTAAATTTTGATGATTCAGGAAGTGTTATAAGCGTAGGAGAAAATATAGGAAAGAACTTAAAAGCAAATATTAATATGGAGATGTATATATTAAAAACTGAATTATTTATAAATATTGTAAATGAATGCGTAAGTAGCGGAATGCATAGGAAGGTTAAAGAGTATATTCATAATAATTTAAATGCTTTAACGGCAAGTGCTTACGAATTCAAAGGACATTTGGATTGTATAAACTCCATTAAGGCCTTATATGATAGTAATGTAGGATTTTTAAATAGAAAAGTAAATAAGGAAATTTTTAATGATGAAAGGCCTATTTTTACAAAAACCAAAGATGAAGCACCAACTCATTATGCGGATACAAGTAGTGTTATAAATTCAATAATAGCGAATGGATGTAGAATAGAAGGAACTGTTGAAAATTGCATAATAGGTAGAAGAGTATATGTAGGCAAAAATACAAAACTCAAAGATTGTATAATAATGCAAAATAGTAGAATTGGTGATGATGCAGTATTAGATAATGTAATTGCAGATAAAGGTAGCGAGATAAGAAGTGGTGAGACCCTTATTGGATCTGTAATGTATCCTCTTGTTATAAAGAAAAAAAGCAGTATTACCAAATAGAAAAGATATATAGATAATAATATTTTTAGAATGAAAGTATTATGTTAATATAAAAATATTAACAGGTAAGCATCAGGAAATTAAATTTGATACTTATTGAGTTGGGATTAGCTATATTAGGAAGATTAAATGCATAACTTCAATAATATAGTAATAGAGAAACTACGAAATAAGATTAACAAAGTATAATTTCAAGATGCTTACTTTTTTAAATATATATTATGTTGAAGAGTGGTTTCTAAATATTATTCTTTCTATTTATTGATTTTTTATAGTTTGGGTGTTTTAGTTAATTTATATTAATCGACATTATTTCTTGAAATTTGTTATTGGAATTTTCATTTTACAGCATATATATTCTAGTATTTATTAGAACGTTCAATTAATAAAAGTTCACTATTCATATATGCTAAGGGACTATTAGTATAAGTATCACATAATTTTTTAACAAAAGTGTTGACATCATAACTAGAACATGGTAAGATAAAAAATGTCGCTGAGATACGCAAATAACCTAATAATAAATCGATAGATGTATATTTTAAATATAACTTTTAAGATTTTAAAAAAGGTTGTTGACAGAGTATAAAACAAGTGATATAATAAAAAAGTCGCTTGAGGGTGACATAATTGATAACTACAGTAAAGTGTAGGAAAGAAAATTGGTCTTTGAAAATTGAACAGAATG
>CAURJV010000115.1:0-12583 GCA_963524945.1 uncultured Clostridium sp. | reverse complement strand
TTATTTTTTTATTATTTTTTAGTCTAATACTAGAATTAAGTTAATATTATTTAATAATTAGGAATTTTCTTTAGTATATAAACTTTAATTGCATATATTTTAGATTTCAATTGAAGTATAAAAATATCTTAATTTGATTTAAATGTATAACTTTCAATCAAAGTTTACCTTTATTTTGAAAGTTCAATAAAAATCACCTTATAAAGGAGCGTATTTTATGGGTACTGAAGTTTTATCTTTACAAGAATCTAATCTTTCTCCAGAAATTATAAAACAAAATGTTTTACCATACTATAACTTGCAAAACTCTCAGATTTCAATAATTAAATTTAAGGACACTGATAAGCAAAGAGCAGTTTATAGAGTAAGTTATAAAGGAAAAAATTATTGCCTAAAAAAAGTATATTATAATATAAATGACTTGCTATATGTCTATTCAGCCATTGAATGGCTATATAGACATAATATTAGGGTGTCCAAACTTTTACCTACAATCGATAATAATAGATTTGTATCTTATCAAGATATGCTTTTTATATTAACTCCTTGGATTGAAGGTGAGAAATGTAACTTCGATAATTTAGATCATGTTTTAATCTCTGTAAGAAAGCTCTCCAATATTCATTCAGTCTCCCGCAAGTTTAAACCTATTTTAGGAAGTTCAATAAAAGAAGGATTTGAAGATTATTACATATCTACTTTAAAACATTTTGAAGATTTACTTAAAGCATCAAATGAGGCGTTTAAATATAAAGACTCATTTTCAAGACAATTCATTTCAAGTTTTGATACAAATTTACGACTCGCTAAACTTTCTCTTGATATATCAAATAAGATTGATAATGATGAATTAAGTATATCTTTATGCCATGGTGACTATGTAAATAAAAATCTAATTTTCCCTCCCGATCTAGATCCTTGGATAATAGATTTTGATAAATGTAAAGTAGATTATAGTGCAAAGGATTTAGCATATTTTATGCGAAGATTACTCAAACGAGAAAACACAAAATGGAATGTTGAATTAGCTCTCTCCATATTCGATACCTATAACAAATTGTGCCCTTTAACTCACTCAGATTTACGTTACTTAGTTTCATATATCTGCTTTCCACAGAAATACTGGAGAATATCAAGGGACTACTATAGGAATATTCACAAGTGTAATAAATCTGCTTTCTTAACTTTAATAATAAACGCGACATCAAAAACAAATCTTCAATATGATTTTGCGCTAGATATAATAAATCAAGTACAAAAAAAATTCAATATGACTTTACTTTGAAATTGTTTCTGTAAACTTAATACGAAAGGCCTGTTAAATTTATAATTTAACAGGCCTTTTTTTACTATCTTATATCAAGATAATCCTATTTTAAATAAGCAAGAATTTAACTATCAGAAATAGAAAAATAACACGGTATTTCCAAAAAGTTTTGTCCATTTGAACCAGGTAAATGAATAAAATGACTTTCAGGGTCCACGTTTGTCCATTTCTTCAGTTCAATAGATTCTTGTGATGAATTTCCTTTTACACTAGTGATATATCGATCGCGTGGTGTTTCAAAATATTGAAAAGCAATATTTTCATGTATAGCAATTGATTGATATTTATCACCTTTAAAGCATCCTTCTTTTACAATAGCGTAATGATGATATATATATGAATGCAGTTTATCAGGGTTTAATATAGCAATTCGTCCGCATCTTTTATGTGGTGGGATAGGTCTTCTCCATTCTTCTAAACTCTCAGGATACGCAAAGCAATAAATGTGGAACATTGGAACCCAAAAACGATCCTCTTCGATGCCTGGCCAAACTTTTAAAAAATTCTGAAGAGGCGCAAATATATTTTCTATTGCTTTGTGATAGATACAATAGCTATCTACATCTCCTGAAACTTCTTTATCAGTAATAATTTCAATATATAAAAATGCCATACTTTTATAGTGAAAGATAGCACATGTCAATATTTTGCCATTAGTAATTTCAAGTGAAATTCTTTGTTTACATTCTTCTAAAGCTTTTTCAAAAAATTCGCTATCACAATTATCTTTTAAATTTGCTCTATAATGAACTCTTAAAACCTTTTTCATAATTATTCACGTTCCTTTATAGAAATATTAACGTTAGAGCAATCTTCAATTTCATAGATTCTATTATCTAATATATTATAAGGTTCTACATATTTTACGCTTCCATCTACTTCTAAATTATCGGTAAATCTAGAATAAACTACTGGAATCGCATGAGGATAAACATTACGTTCAGAAGGCTGCTCATCGAAAATGTCAGCAGGTTGAGTTCCCTGTTTTTCCATAGATAAATTAATATTTTGTATAGATATATTCTTAATACGTGAGTCTTCTTCACCTGCAATAAATATACTTGATTCACATTTCATATAAATATGATCAAAAGTAATATTTTGAATCTTTCCTGGGAATTTATGCTTAGAATTTCTATAAGTAGAACTAATAAATATCGGCTCCCCTTTTCCCCACCATCTCGGAGCGAAACTTCTCTCTGGGCAATCTGCATATCGCTTAGTGTTACCCGATATATGATGTATATGAATATTCTCGATAATAGCACCATCTCTTGCCCATATTCCAACTCCACGTGAACAATCACGAAATACGCAATCACTTAATATGACATTACGAATTGCATTAAATGTTTCTGTTCCAATTTTTAGCGCACTGTCATGGGAATATAAAACACAGTTGCTTATAACAATATTCTCACAACTTCCATATTTAGCTGCCATAGGCTCAGAGTTTTTTACAACTATAGCATCATCACCTGCTTTGATAATGCAGTTACTTATAACAACATCTTTGCATGTATCTGGATCTATACCATCATTATTTGCTCCGCGTTGATTGTTCAAAATTTTTATTCCATTCACGATAACATGCTCACATCCAGCCATATGCAAAGTCCAAAATGCTGCATCTTTAAATGTAATATCCTTTACAACTAAATTTTTAACATCTTCAAAAAAAGTTGTTCTTGGGCGCAGCTCTGTTCTTATATTTAAGGGACATTCATTAAAACCTCCATCTGAGTTATCATCATAAAATATTTTATCACCTTGACCGTAAATTGTTCCTAGACCTGTAATACTTATATTTTCTTGATGGAAAGCACATAGAAAACAGCCGCCTTCCCATCCAATGTCTTCATTTTCATCTTTAAAGTTTTTAGCAAAATCTATCATATCTTCCTGCCGAATACTACTTGTTAAAATCGCTCCACTTTCCAAGTGTAGGTCAACATTACTCTTCAAAATCAAAGTTCCACTTAAAAAGTTTCCTGCTGGAATAACAACTCTGCCACCTCCACTTTCAGTACACTCATCAATTGCTCTTTGAATAACTTCACTATTATTCATTCTTCCATCTGGTTGCGCTCCATAATTCAAAATATTATAATCTGCCATCGCTTCTCTCTCCTTTTATTATATACTACTTCTTTCTAGCAATAATCCTATTTAACCTAAACAAAACTCTGTACTAATATGCTATAATTATAGCCAATCGATACTTCAATAATCATTTTTGTTTAATACTTACATATTATGATTAACTATTATTATATTTATGGACTCTAATTATTTACGTCCTTTTAGTTGTTATTATACTCTTAGAAATTGTATTTATATATTATCGGAATTGCTTACTTTCATGCAAATATTGCTATCCAGCAAATTGATTAACTGAATTTATATCACAAATATTTTCAGCTTATTTTTATAATTAAAAATCTGTATTTATTAGGTTATAAAAATATTTAATAAAATTTATTACCGGGGTGAACCTTTATGAGAAAAATTACAAACAAGTATCTTTCAGAAGACGATAATCACAAGCAAATTGTTGGAAATAACTTCGAAGTCTATGAAAAGCATGGAGTCCCTATGACTGTGGATACTTATCATTATCATGATTTCTATGAAGTAGTATTTATATTAGATGGAGAATGTTCTATGCTTGTAAATGATTCTACATATTACTTAAAGCGTGGTGATTTTCTTCTAATAAGTAGTGGTATAATGCATAAGTATAACTACAACGATACTATACATACCAATTCTAAACGTTTAATTTTATGGATTAGCAGACCTTATTTAGATTCACTATCTGACAGTTCATTAAAACTTTATTCATGTTTTGAATATAGTCAGAATACTAATAACTTTGCATACCACTTTCCTAGCTACTACAATGATATGCTCCAATATTCGCTAATCAAAATATCAACATTTAATTTTGATGATACGCAAGATTTTAAAGGCAAAGATTTATTTGACAAAGCAAATTTAACTATCTTCTTCACTTGTCTATGCAATCTATGTCAAAAAAAAATATATAATTTGTTATCTAATAATCATCATCGGTTAATAGATCAAGTATCTTATTTCATAGATAAACATATTACAGAGGAAATTCTTATAGATGATTTAGTTAGCTATTTAAATATAAGTAAATATCATTTTATAAGAAAATTTAAGTACTTAACAGGTATCACTGTTCATTATTATATAATAAATAAAAAGATGATTTGTGCCTGCGAGGATATAAAAAATACAAATAGAACCTTTTCTTATATAAGTAGTCATTATGGTTTTGGTAACTACTCTTCTTTTCTTCGAAATTTTATAAAAATTAACGGTATCAGTCCAGCTCAATATCGTAAAATATCAGCCAACCTGTATCCTAAAATAAGTTCACCATAATAACTCAATAACATAATCATAAAAGGGCATTGTAATTAAAATCACTTGCGATTTCAAATTACAATGCCCTATATTTTTATAATATAATTTGCTTTAAATCTTCTTTTATTAAGATTTATATGCTACTTTATTATAATCTTTTATAGTTATCTTGGATTTTTTACTTGCGCTTGTGCTTCTGCAATCACAATAGACCAAGTCACTTTTTTAGCCTTCTGTTGTAGTTTGATTTCCCCCCTCATAACAATATTCTTAACGGACCATTACTCCATTTTTGAATAATAATCCATTAGATTGAGCAGCTCCAGCTATGGCACTTTCCGGTATAACCTCTTCAATTCGTTTTACTTCATTTTCACTCAGAGTAATATCCGCAGCTTTTATTGCATCTTGGATTTGTGACACCTTTTTAGCACCAATTAGCGGTATAATGTCCTCACCTTTCGCTAAAACCCAAGCAACAGCAATCTGTGACAAAGTAATTTGCCTTTCTTCAGCTATTTCGCGTAATGCTTCAACAAGAGATAGATTTTTCTCTATGTTTTCTTTAGCAAACAATGGAATTCTTGCATTAGCACCCTCTACTTTACGTTCTTTTGACCAATTGCCTCCAAGCAAGCCATAAGCTAATGACCCAAAAGCTACAACACCAATTCCGAGTTCCCTTGCTGTAGGCAAAATTTCCGTTTCTATTCTCCGATTGAAAAGAGAATATTCCGATTCTATAAAGCTTATTGGATGAACTGAATTCGCCTTTCTTAAAGTATCAGCATCAACTTCTGAAAGTCCAATATGCCTTACATATCCAGCCTTAACCAAATCTGAAATGGCTCCTATAGTCTCCTCAACAGGTATTCCTAGATCAATTCTTCCAGGTTGATAAAGATCTATATAATCCACTTTTAACCGTTTAAGAGAATAAGTGATATAGTTCTTTATTGTTAGTGGTCTTACATCCAAACCATAGTAATTTCCTTTAGGATCGCTTAATCCACCAAACTTTACAGATATAAACGCTTTGTCTCGCTTATATCCGTTCAATGCTTCTCCTATTAGCATTTCGTTATAACCGCTATTATAGAAATCTGCAGTGTTAATAAGTTGTATCCCAGCATCTAGGGCTGCATGGATTGTAGCAATGCTTTCAGATTTATTAGCATATCCAGTAGTATTTGTCATACGCATACATCCAAGTCCAAGTCTTGATATTTGAATTCCGTTTTTTTTGTAATTCATAATAAAGAACCTCCTTTTCATTTTAGTTTTCATATAAAATTCTAGATTATGTATTAGTACAGTCGTACTAACATATTGACATGTTAGCACAACTGTACTAACATGTCAATATAAGAACAGTAATTCAAATTGAGGAGATATAGCTATGAATGAAGACAGAAAAAGCGAAATCCTAGAAATTAGCAGACAATTATTTAATGAGCAGGGGTATAATAATGTTTCTATGCGAAATATCGCAGATGCCATTAATATCAGTGTTGGAAATCTTACCTATTATTTCAAAAAAAAAGAGGATTTGATTGAGGCAGTGATTCTTGAACAAAACAAGAATTTTACTATCCCCAAAACTCCAACGACATTAATAGAATTAAATGAATTTTTTATCCATGGAATACAGCATCAAAAAAACAACTCCTACTATTATCGTCACTTTGATCAACTCGCAAAAATAAGTCCACAAGTTTATCAAATTCAGGTATCTAATATAAAAAAAAGACATGAAGTACTTCAGAGTTCCTTTACTATTTTGCAAAAAAGCGGATTTATTATAAAAGAGGAAATTCCAGAACAAATGAATGGTATAATTGAAGTACTAAATTTGATTAAAATATATTGGATGCCTTCCAATGATTTGTTAGGTCAAGTTGATATTATGACCTGTTTTTGGAGCATAATCTATCCTATACTCACAGAAAAAGGCAAAATAGTATTTCGTGAAGAGATACAGGCGCAGATATCTAGAACAGATAAAGTATGGCATCCATAAAATATCCCTTAAACAATAGTAGCCTCTCTCTAGAGGGGGGCACACTCATCATCTGCTATGAGATATGAATGTTCCTCTTCTTTTTCCATTCTCTTCTACCATGGAAAAAATCTCTTAATTCTTCTGGTATTGTAAAAACACTCTGTCCATGCCTCAACATATTTTATTGCTGTTTCTTAGCCAATTCAATAGTATAAAGCCTGTCGCATCCATTGCAAAATTTACTTTTATATATAAAAGATACTCTAGTTATATAAACGTACGTACTCAGCAAATCCATTCTTAATATCTACCTAACTTTTATTTCCTTAGTATTAATATCCAAATATCATTACAATTTATCTATAATTTTCTGTAGAATAAAAATAGGTATCGACCTTAAAATTTTTTAAGGCCAATACCCATACTTTATTTTTCACTTATTCACTTTAAGCTTTAATTTCTTAAAGTTATCTTGGATTTTTTACTTGTGCTTGTGCAGCTGCAAGCCTTGCAAGTGGCACCCTAAATGGTGAGCATGATACATAGTTAAGCCCTATATTATGACAGAATTCAATTGATGAAGGATCTCCACCATGCTCTCCACAGATTCCTAAATGGATATCTGAACGAGTAGATTTTCCTTTTTCTACTGCTATTTTAATTAGAGAACCAACTCCTGTTTGATCTAATTTACCAAATGGATCTTGTTCGTAAATCTTCTTTTCATAATAAGCAGATAAGAACTTAGCTGCATCATCTCTTGAGAATCCAAATGTCATTTGAGTTAAGTCATTTGTACCAAATGAGAAGAATTCAGCTTCTTTTGCTATTTCATCAGCTGTTAATGCTGCTCTTGGAATCTCAATCATAGTTCCAACTTTATAATCTAAAGTTACTCCTTTTTCTTCCATAACTGCTTTAACTGTTGATACAATTACATCTTTAACATATTTTAATTCTTTAATTTCTCCAACTAATGGAATCATTATTTCAGGTACAATATCATAGCCTTTAGTTGTCTTAACTTCTATTGCAGCTTCTATAATAGCTCTTGCTTGCATTTCAGCGATTTCAGGGTAAGAAACTGCAAGACGGCATCCTCTATGACCCATCATAGGATTAAACTCATGTAATTCTGAAACAGTAGATTTTAATTCCTCATAAGTTATTCCCATTTCTCTTGCTAATTCTTTTATATCTGCATCAACAGTTGGTAGGAATTCATGTAAAGGTGGATCTAATAATCTTATTGTAACTGCTTTTCCTTCTAATGCTTCATAAATTCCTATGAAATCTGATTTTTGCATTGGCAAAATCTTATCTAAAGCTACTTTTCTTTGTTCTAAATCTTTAGATGTAATCATTTGTCTTACAGCCATTATTCTATCTTCTGCAAAGAACATATGCTCTGTTCTACAAAGACCTATACCTTCTGCACCAAATTCAACAGCTTGTTTTGCATCTCTTGGACTATCTGCATTAGCTCTAACTTTCAATTTTCTTATTTCATCAGCCCATCCCATAAATGTTGCAAAATGCCCTGATATTTCTGGCGTAACTGTTTTTATTTTTTCTCCATATACATTACCTGAAGTACCATCAATTGAAATGTAATCTTCAGATGTATAAACTTTTCCGTTAACTTCTACTGTTCTCTTTTCTTCATCAACTTTAATAGTTCCACATCCAGCTACACAGCAAGTTCCCATTCCTCTTGCAACAACTGCAGCATGAGAAGTCATACCTCCTCTTACTGTTAAGATTCCTTCAGCAGCTATCATACCTTCTATATCTTCTGGTGAAGTTTCAAGTCTTACAAGTACAACATCTTCGCCAAGTGCAGCTCTATCTTTAGCTTCATTAGCAGTGAATGCAATTTTACCACATGCAGCTCCAGGAGATGCTGGTAATCCTTTTGCAATTGGTGTAGCTTTCTTTAAATCTTCAGTATAAAAAGCAGGATGTAGTAATGTATCTAATTGTTTTGGTTCAACCTTCAATATTGCTTGTTCTTTGCTTAGCATTCCTTCTTCAACTAAATCAACAGCAATCTTTAAAGCAGCTTGAGCTGTTCTCTTACCATTTCTAGTTTGTAAGAAGTATAATTTACCTTCCTCTATAGTAAATTCCATATCTTGCATATCTTTATAGTGATTTTCGAGCGTATTAACAATTCCTTCAAATTCAGCATATATTTCTGGATTTTGTTCTTTTAATTTTACAATTTCAAGTGGTGTTCTAATACCAGCAACAACATCTTCACCTTGTGCATTCATTAAATATTCACCATATATAGCGTTGTCACCATTTGCAGGGTTTCTTGAAAATGCAACTCCTGTTCCTGATGTTTCTCCCTTATTACCAAATACCATTTGTTGTACATTTACTGCTGTACCCCATTCTCCCGGAATATCATTTAATCTTCTATAAACTATAGCTCTTGGATTATCCCATGATCTAAATACTGCTGTAATCGCTTCAATTAATTGAGTTTTAGGATCGCTTGGGAAATCTTCTCCTTTTTCTTTTTTATAAATTTCTTTGAATTCACTAACTAATTCCTTTAAATCATCTGCTGTTAAATCTGTATCAAATTCAACACCTTTCTTTTCTTTAAGTTCATCAATTTTATTTTCAAATAATCTTTTTTCTATTCCCATAACAACATCTGAAAACATTTGAATAAATCTTCTATAAGAGTCATATGCAAATCTTGGATTATTAGTTAATCCTGCCATAGCTTCTACAGCTATATCATTTAACCCTAAATTTAAAATAGTATCCATCATCCCGGGCATTGAAACTCTTGCACCAGATCTTACTGATACTAATAAAGGATTTGAATTATCTCCAAATTTTTTACCTGTTATTTCTTCAAGTTTTGCTAGGTTATCATAAATTTGGCTTATAACTTCATCAGAAATTTTTCTACCATCTTCATAATACTTATTACAAGTTTCTGTTGTAACAATAAATCCTTGTGGTACTGGAATTCCTAAACTAGTCATTTCTGCTAAGTTAGCACCCTTTCCTCCAAGTAAATTCCTCATTGAAGCATTTCCTTCACTAAAAAGATATACATACTTATTTGACATCTCAATACTCCCTCTTTTCTTATTATTTCTCACTATATTTACTATCGATGCCTATCTAAAGACTTCGTAGCTACCCTGTTAATTAATTCTCATTTTCTCCAATTTTAACAAATAATTTTGTTATGTTAGTCTTAGAAACCTTTCCGATTATCTTCATCTGATCTTTTCCATCAGACTTTTCTATTATTTCAACAACCGGAATACTATCAATCTCATGTTCAATAATCTTTTTAGCTAAATCGTATGCCTTATCATTCTTATTTGCACAAATTATATTCGGCATTCTTGTCATAATTACTCCAACGGGAACTCTGTGTATATCAGTTCCCCCTATTGAAATTTTGAGAAAGTCTTTTCTAGAGACTGCACCTGTAAGCACCCCGTTATTCTCTATAAATAATGTCCCTACATCATTGAGAAATAGGTATACGATTGCATCATATACCATCATATCTTCACTGACTGTAACAGGTTTTGACATTATTTCGGATACTTTAATTTTGTTAATATTTGAATAAACTAATCCATTAGAAGTCCTTCCTGTATATACATATCCTACCTTCGGTCTAGCATCCAAAGTTCCTATCATAGTCAGAACTGCCAAATCAGCCCTGAGCGCAGCTCTAGTAACTCCAATCTTTTCTGCAAGAGCTTCACTAGTTATAGGTGCATTTTCTTTTACTAAGCATACTATTTCTTCTTGCCTAGGTGATAATTTCAATCTTATCCCTCTTTCTGTAAATACAAGAAATATCTAGTTCAAATTCATTAATTTTTACTACTCTCTAATTATATCATGTAATTATTGTTTGACTAGACTTAATTTTCAGAAAAATCAAATAAATTCGCCAAATATTTCTTGTATATTAATTTTATATCACTTATATATCTATTTTTCTTTATATTACTCTCAATATCATTTAATTTTCTGAATTTTCTTTTTCTTCCTCAAAATTAACTGTATACGTATATACACTATCTGAACCAGTATATACTTTTTGTTTTGAATCATCACTATGTTTACCCATATCATTCTTCATTTCATTAACCTTAGTCTTAATCTTATCAGCAAAATCAGTAGCCTTATTTTTAACATTGCTTGCTATTTCCGAAACATATTTGTTTACAACTTCCACTGATCCATCTTCCATGGTTACCTCTATTGTAATTTGAGTTGCTATAGCTGCAATAACTCCTGCTGCAAGTATTGGTGGAATTATAATAGCTACAACTCCTGCTGCAATTCCCGCATTAACTGGAATATCTACAAGTTCTTTATCATCTTTCTTAACCTTTATTCTAGTCACATTACCCTTTTCTATTACTTGTTTAAGCCAAGCCTTTAGTTCTTCTATAGAGATAGGAGTCCTATTTGCTTCCTCGTCAACAAACTCACCATTAATCTCTGATAATTTTTGAGACTTTTCAATGTATATTAAAGCCTCTAGTACATCTCCTTCACATACTTCTAAAGCTTCCTTTGCCTTTTCGTAACTTACTCCTGTTCTTTCACGTATCATATCAACTTTTTCTAATGTTATATTTTCCATAAATTATCACTCCTTAATAAATTTTAACATCTCCAAACTTTTAGGCTTTTTAGCATAGCTGCTAGATACTAAAAAAGTAATCACTTTTTCTATCTCACTCTTTATTTCATGATTTAAATTTAATCTATATAGTTTATCTATATCCATATTCATCAAAAACCTCAAAGCATTATATGCACCTTTTGAAATGAATACTCCATGCTCTTTGGGACACTCATCACATATACCTCCATAGTGAGATAAACTTATATAATTTGATGATGATATCTTTTTTCTACATACACTACAATTATTTAATGTTAAATTATATCCAGTCATTTTTAATAGTTTTAACTCAAATGCTCTTATTAACAATTCATAATCCAGAGCATCTGTATTTAATAAATATAATGTTGTAATTAATGTCCTAAAAAGTTCTATATTAATTTCATTATCAGCACAAGCAATATCTATTAATTCACATAAGTATGAGGAATATGTAAGTTTATGTAAGTTACTTAAAAGACCTTGAAAAGATTGAATTATTTTTCCTTCTTGAAGAGTGTATAAACTCTTCCCTTTATATACCATATATTCTCCATAGCATAACGGTAATGTCAATGCTAAGAACTTACTTTTGCTTTTTTTGGCTCCTCTAACTATGGCTGTAATTTTACCTAGCTTCTCAGTATAAAACCAAACTAATTTATCATTTTCTTTAAAGTCTTGTGTTTTTATAATTACAGCTTTTGTTTCAACTATTGACAGGCTAACCATCTCCTATTTGGAATATCTAAAAAATAATATGTTAGGCTAATTATATATTTTTAATCAATACCTTATTTCTTTGAATTCCCTTTGTAACCTAATTCTTTTAATAAAAGCTGATTATCTCTCCACTCTTTTCTAACTTTTACCCATATTTTCAAGTTAACCTTAGATCTTAAAAATTTTTCTAATTCATATCTTGAATTTTCCCCTATTCTTTTAAGCGTTTGACCATTCTTTCCAATTATTATTCCTTTATGAGAGTCTTTTTCACAGATTAAATCTACCTCTATATGATATGTACCTATTTGATTTTGTTTCATTTGAATTATATCTACCGCTATACCATGTGGTACTTCATCTCTCAACGTCCTTAAAGCCTTTTCTCTAATTATTTCTGATACTACAAACTTTTCCTGAACATCTGTTATCATATCATCTGGGTAATATTTAGGTCCTTCTGGCA
>CAURJV010000114.1:0-13012 GCA_963524945.1 uncultured Clostridium sp. | reverse complement strand
GTATACAGCAAAAAAGCGAATAGCAACGCTTAGTTGACAAAATTTCAGCATTTTTTGGTAGACTGCAACTTCTGATTTTATATATAATTTAATAAGAGAGGGGGCGAGTTAATGGGTATGTCTGAAAGACTACAGAAATTAAGAAAACAGGAAAGTTATTCCCAGGAACAGTTAGCAGAAAAGTTAGGAGTAACAAGACAGGCAATATCAAAATGGGAAAGTGATCAAGGTAATCCAGATATCAATAATATTATTAAATTAAGCGAAGTTTATAATGTGAGTACTGACTATTTATTAAAAGGTGTGGAGCCGATAATTGAGCCAATAGAAATTGATTCTAAAAAAAATATCGGTGATCGCATATTCAGGAGAATGGTTACCATACTTCTACTTATTGGGGGAATTTCTGCTGTTGCAGTTCTGTTCCTTTTTAGCCTTACTTTTTTAGTAAAAACATTTTTAGGAGGTCATTAAATTGAAAACAAAATTTTTTCTTTTATTAATTACTGTTGTATTTATAATGTCATTATCGGCATGCGGAAATTCATCAGATGTTAGTAATGATACAATCAATTTGTCATCAACAACATCCCCTAAAGAAACAATAACAATTGCTTTTGAGTCACTGAAAAATGCAAATTCAAATGAGTTTAATCAGCTTATTCAATATAATGAACGACAAGACGGTACTTTCATATATAAGGATAATAAGCTTTTTGGAGATAATTTAAATAGAGAAGGGAAAGAATTTATAAAGAGTGTTTTTGCTAATCTTTCTTATGACATAGGGGAAGTAAATGAAAATGAAGATTCAGCAACAGTTCAAATAAAAATTACCAACCGGGATTTATCAAATGTATATAAGGATATATTGAGTTATAAAGATGCACACAATCCGCTCATTGAAGCAATCAAAAATGCTAATAGTAAAATGATTACAACTGACTTGAAAATCACACTTAACAAAACGAGTGGAATATGGAAAATCGAAATGGACGGGCCATTGATGGATGCTCTTTGTGGAGGGTTAATAGAATTTTAAACAACTAACAGAGAGCATTCTGTTTTAAATTGAAGAGCGCTATCACTTACTACTGATACGGTGAACCGTATCATAAGTAAATGAGGTTTATAGCCTTAGGCATTGATGCAGATAGCTTGCCTAAGGATATTTTTATAGGTGAAAATACTGTATTATAAGCAATAGTATATTTACAAAATATGCTATAATACAATTAGAAACAAATTTGAGGAATAGGCAAAAAACAATTTGTAGTGAGGATTATTTATATATTGGTAGTTAGTTAAGGTGAGGGAATATTATGTTTAAAATTGGAGAGTTTTCAAAATTGACTCAGGTTTCAATTAGAATGTTAAGATATTATGATGAAATCGGAATATTAAAACCTGCAAATGTTGATTTGTTTACAGGATATAGAATGTATTCTGCTGAACAGATATCAGTGCTTCAAAAAGTAATCTTATTGAGAGATACAAAATTTTCAACAGCAGAAATAAAAGAAATTATATTAGGCCATAAAGAATTAAATATAGTGGATGAATTACAAAAAAAGAAAATGCAGATTAATAAAGGGATAGATATTGAAAAACAGAGAATAGAAAAAATAAATAATGCAATAAATGAAATTGGAAAAAAGAATTTTGAAATACATTGTAGTATAAGTTTTAAGAAAGTGGACAAGATACTGATGCTATCTACTAGAGATATAATTCCAACTTATTTTCATGAGAAAGTTTTATGGAATAGGCTATGTGATTTTATTAACAAAGAAAAAATTTCTATAAAGCAGGATATGTACAATAATGTTGCAATGTATCATGATATTGAACATAAAGATGAAAATGTTGATGTTGAAGTCGGGATTATTGTAGATAAATTAGGAGAAAACAAAGACAAGTTTATATATAGAGAAATAGAGGAAGTAGAGAAAATGGCATATGCAATGGTTTATGGGAAATATGAAAATTTAGCAAAGGTATATGAAATGCTTGCATATTATCTTGAAAGTTATAATGAACAAATGGCAGAAAGTCCTTCTAGACAGATATGTCATATAGGTGAAAATGACACTAACAATCCAGATGAATATCTTACTGAAATACAGATTCCATTAAAATAAAATTGTTGACTCTCACATCATGTGAGGGTCTATTATTTTTATGTAAGATAAATATCTAGGAGGTAAATATTATGCAATTAAAAGAAATTGGTAAAATTAATGTGGAAAGAGAAGGGATGTTTATTCAAATCAATAAAGAGTATGTAAAAGGGCTTCAGGGATTAGAAGAGTTTTCTCACATTGACGTACTTTGGTGGTTTGATAAATGTGATAATAATGAAAGTAGAGCAGTTATTGAAGTAAATAAACCTTATAAAAAAGCTCCTGAAAAGCTAGGAGTATTTTCAACTAGGTCACCTCAAAGGCCGAATCCAATAGCATTATCCATAACTGAAATAACACATATTGATTATGATAATAGCAGAATCTATATTACTTATATTGATGCAATGAACAATAGCAGTATTTTAGATATAAAGCCTTATACTCCAAGTATAGATAGGGTAGAAAAACCTAAAGTGCCTAAGTGGTGTGGTCATTGGCCATTATCTTATGAAGAGTCTGGTGATTTTGATTGGGAAAATGAATTTTTGTTTTAAGTGCTATGTAGAATATATATAGTGGAATAGAATAGAAGTACCTCATTTACAATAGTTACAGTGAAGTACCATAAGTAAATGAGGTTTTTATGAGAATTATTTTAGGAGAACCAATGATGGTAGCAGCTCCTAAATTAAGTAATAAAAAAGAGCAAATCTGCTCTTTTTTATTTGCTCCTCTATTTTATAAATTCTATAATATATGGGTTAAATTTATAGTTTACAATTAATCGAAATATATGTCGCTAAATTCAATTGATGCAGCTTGGATAACCCGTTCGTCGTAGCTTATAAACTGGCTACTTGCATTACAAAAGCTTTTTTCTTCAAACTCGCATGGTTCTTCTATAGGTAAAAGCACCGTGAATGTGCTTCCTTGTCCTGGTTCGCTGTCTAAAAGTATTTCTCCACCCATTACTTTTATTAAAAGATTTACAAGGTACAAGCCTAAACCAGTACCTTCTGCTCTTCGAGAGAGACTTGTATCAGCCTGTCCAAAACGTTCAAAGATAACTCTTTGCTTATCAATGGGTATGCCTATTCCTTCATCCTTTACACTCACACCAATAAACTCTTTGTCTTTATGATTTGTAATCGAAAGAGACACATGTACATCCTTACCATTTGGTGTAAACTTTAAGGCGTTTGACAATAGGTTTAATATTATACGTTCAAATTTCTCGTCGTCCACATAAATTTCCTTCTTTATCAAGCTTGACATAAAATTTAGGTTGATCTGCTTTTGTCTTGCGAATATTTCTATTGAGCTTACGATGGATTTTGTAATAGAAACTATATCTCTAATATTATTATTCAGCTTAATATGTCCAGAATTATATCGTGTAATGTCAAGAAGATTATTCACTAGTCGTAATTGTCTATTTGTATTCAATTTTATAATATTTAAGTATCTACCTAATCTTTCTGATATGCTACCTTTCAGCACTGCTTCTATTGTCTGAAGGGCCGAGCTAATAACAGCAATTGGTGTTTTGAATTCATGGGAAATAAGATAGAGGAATTCATCCTTTAACTTCATTGCAGCTTCAATGGTTTCCCTTTTTTCCTTCTCTGCTCTCCAAAGACTTTCTTCGTATTGTCTTTGGTCAATTAAATCAGCGGCTTGACGAGCAAGCACATCAAGAAGTCTCAATTCACGATCTAATGGCTCATGAGGTTTTTTCCAGTGAGTGGAGAACATTCCTAGCATTTTACCACTTCGTGAAATTAGAGGAGTTGACTGGGCAGAATGAATGCCAACTTCCAAAAATGTCTTAAGGTCTTCACTACCTTTTAGCAAATCTGACTCTTCCATATTAGACACAACGATTCGGTGTCCCCTTCGTAAGGCTTCTGCGCAAGTAGTACAGGCGGTTTTGCCATCTACCCATTCCCAAAATTTTGCATCTTCTGGGTCAAATCCTCGAAGGGCTATAATTCTAAGCCTGCCAACGCCGCCTTCTTCAGTATGCAATTCTTGTAGAGTTGAGTAATCCGAGTGCATTATTTGCATTGCAGCAGCAATAATTCTTTCATATAATAATTGAATATCTCCACCAGAAACAAGCTCCATGCTTATACTTTGTAAAAGTTTGGCATCTTCAAGCTCTGATTCAAGCTGTGCCCGGCTTTCTAAAAGAGTGTTCTTATGTAACCTGCATTCCATATCATCCATTTCAATAGAATTAGGAAGTTTTTTTTCTTTTAATTGCAATTCTAGTTCATTATTCCTCTTTTTTAGCTTGACCAATTCAAGCATAAGATTCTCTTTACTACAATCCTCAACTATCATTACTTCGTCCCCCTCGTAAAAAAGATGTCAGATATAATCTATGTATTTTAGTTCGACCAATTATTCTATGATTCAATTAAACTAACTTTCATCTGAGTTTATTAATGCATTACGCTTTTTTATGTAATAAATGTCAACTATTAAAAATAATTTGAGTAATGTGAGAACTTATTACATTATACACTGAATTTACCAACGATACCATAACTTTTATAAGTTAGATATTGGATCAATGTTTTTTTAAACCAATTTATGTATTTAAAGCAACTTATATCAGACTAATAGCGTTGTTACTTGAAGTTAGGTTTGTGTATATACAAGTTGTAAAAGACGGAAATAAGTAGATTTATTATTTTAAAGAAAAGACAAACTCAAGATTAGAAGATAAGTTTATTTATTTATACCAACTCTCCGAAGCTAATAAAAACTGATACGACGAACCATATCATAAGTAAAAGATAGCATGTAAAAAAAGAAATATTATAAATATAAAAATAATTATAAGAAATAAATATTGACACTTGAAGATCTAATTGTTAAACTATAAATAGTTAGAATTCTAAGTAAAGTTTAGGAGGGATTTGAATGACTAATTCTAAATACTCGATAGAAACACCATATTCAGAAGTAATTAGAAGTATTGCGATAAAAATGAAACTCAGTTCTGATGAAAAAGTAAAAAAGTTAGGATTGAATTCTCAACAAGGACGTATGATTGGTTATATTTATGAACACCAAGACAGTGGTATTATTCAAAAAGATTTGGCAAAAGTCTTTCAACGTACAGAAGCAAGTATTACAAGTATGCTGCAAGGATTAGAGAAAAAAGGATATATTGAAAGAAGAATTCCTAAAGAAAATGAGAGACAAAAATATATATATGTACTGCCTAAAGGTGCTGAACTCATAGAAGATTTTAATAAATTGGTAGCTGAGGCAGAGGAAAATATTATTGCAAACTTGACGGAACAAGAGAAGGAAACTTTGTTAGCTTTGTTATTGAAAGTAGATAGAAATCTATAAGTTATTAATATAATAACTTATAACTAAAAACTTAGAATTCTAAGAATACGAATTCTAATAATACTTATTATGGAGGATGAAATTATGAAACAAAAATTTTCAAACGAATATTATTTAGAAAGTGCACCGATTACTAAGGCAATTGCACATTTATCTATTCCTATGATGATCGGTATGTCAGTAGGTACAATATATAACGTTATTAATGCTTTTTTTATTGGACTATTAAACAATACAGATATGTTAACTGCTATCACTTTAGGACTACCAATCTTCACTATACTAATGGCTTTTGGAAATATGTTAGGGGCTGGAGGCGGAACATTTATAACTCGTCTTATTGCTAAACAAGATAAAGAGAAAGCTAAGAAGATAGCTGGATATTCTTTTTATAGCAGTATTATCATAGGAATTTTGCTTGGAATAATTGCTATAATAGCACTTAATCCTATTGTTAAGATTTTGGGGGCAGATACTTCCGCTATTATTAATTATACAAAAAGTTATTCTTTAACTATGTTTATTGGTGGTTTTGCAATTATAATGAACTTCGCATTGGAGCAAGTTGTGAGAGCAGAAGGAGCATCAAAAGAATCAATGTTCGGAATGGTTGTAAGTACAATTTTTGGTCTTATATTTGACCCATTATTTATACTAGTATTTAGATTTGATGTTGTAGGGGTAGCAGTATCAATGATTTTAGCTAATATAGCTTCATCAATTTATTATATTTACTACTTGGAAACAAAAAGTGAGAATTTAAAAGGATTTATTAAGAATTTTAATATTTCCCTTAAAGATAAAATAGAGATATATAAAGTTGGGGTTTCTGAATTGTTCCTAGCTGGTTTTCTAATTATTACAACACTTCTTTTGAATAATTATTCAATTAGATATGGAGAAAGTGTAGTGGCTAGTTTTGGTATTGCCTTGAGACTTGTACAAGTACCAGAATTTCTTGCAATGGGGCTCGCATTAGGAATTATCCCTTTAATTGCATATAATTTTTCTAATGAAAACTTTAAGAGATTAAAAGACAGTATAAAACAATCAGCTTTATGGATTTTAGGATTATCAGGTGGATTTGTTACTTTAGTTTTTATTTTTAGAAATGTAATTATTCATCTGTTTTCTAATGATTCATCAGTATTAACTGTTGGAGTTTATATCATGACAGCCATGCTTATTTCCGCACTTTTCAATGGATTTACTACATTATTTACAGGGATTTTTCAAGCATCAGGTCAAGGAATACCATCAACAATTATGGGAATTACACAAGGGATTCTTTTTATTCCTGTCATAATAGTATTGAATAATTTCTATGGATTGCATGGTGTTATATGGTCTATGACCATTACAGAAATAATTACCTTTTTAACTGGAGCAATACTATACATTATTTTTAATAATAAAATAAAAAAGAATCAAGTAGTAGCAAACTAGCATTAATAAATATTGTGTCTGTATAACTACCTAGTTTTAATAAAGTAAGGCACATGAAAATAAATAACAAGTACGAAATTGCCATGGAAAATACACTGGCAAATGGACTTGTTATTTATTTGATTTTGCCTAAATATAATAAGCGAGTAAGGAAAATGGAGTATCACTTATTACTGATACGGTGAATCGTATTATAAGTAAATGAGTTTTTTTGCCTATCAGTTGCTCTAAATATATATAAGATAAACAGCTCATTAGCATATGAGCTGTTTATTATACTATATAAGGAATTTTATGGTATAATATTTGATAATACGCTGAATTATTGAGTTAGTTTATAGTGTTAATTTATTGATTAAACGCATATATAAACATACGTGGAATAAATAAGATAAAACGGTGGAAGGCGAAATATATGAACTCTATTTTTGATTTTTTAATTAGAAAATTTGTGAAAGACTACAAAAATGTAAGTTCCCAATCAGTTAGACAATCTTACGGGACACTTGGAGGAAATGTTGGGATAATAATAAATTCTTCTATTCTTATTCTAGAAATTGTTATTGGTTTATTTCTAAACAGTATAGCCATTACAGCAGATGCTTTTCATAATCTTACAGATGCATTATCTTCATTAGTTACAATATTTAGTTTTAGACTTGCAAATCGTCCGGCAGATGATAAACATCCTTTTGGTTATGGAAGAATAGAGTATGTAACTGCGCTCTTATTTTCTGGTGCCATACTTGTAGTAGGATTTGAATTTCTAAGAAGCTCATTTTTGCGTGTTTTACATCCAGTAACTATACCTTTTGATAAAGTAAGTTTTATTTGCATGATGTGTGCAATACCACTGCAAATTTTTCTTAACAGGTTTACAAATTATATAGGTAATGTTATTGATTCATCTGCACTCAAAGCATCAGCATTAGAATCCTTTACTGATATCTTAGTTCTATCTATGGTTACATTTTCTTTGCTTATTACAAAGTTCACAACCTTTCCCATCGATGGATATATAGGATTAATTGTATCTCTTTTTATTCTCCATTCAGGTATAGAACTTGGAAGAGAAATGCTTGGTACTATAATTGGGAAAGCACCAGAAAAAGAATTTGTAGAAGAACTAAAAAGTAGCGTAATAAGTTATAAATATATATGCGGAGTACATGATCTTGTAATCCATAATTATGGTCCAGGTAGATATATGGCTTCTTTGCATGCCGAGGTTCCAAGTAATATATCTATTATGGAACTGCATGATGTTATAGATAAGGCTGAGAAGGAAATTGGTAAACGAATGAATGTATATCTTTCAATTCATATGGACCCAATTAACACAGACAGCCCTGAGATTACAGCCTTAAAAGAAGAAGTTTATGAAAAGATTAAAGTAATAAAGGGCGTAGTATCTATGCATGATTTTAGAGTTGTTGGAAAAAGTGAAGAAAAAACCATATTATTTGATGTGGTTTTGGACAAGACTAGCTTTAAAGATAGCGAAAAAAAGGAACTACAAGCTCAAATACAAGATGTGATATATAGTATTAATCCTTCTTATAGGAGTATTATTACTTTCGATAGAGAGTTTTACTAAATGATATATAAAATAGATGCTAAAAATAGCCTTACACATTGATATAACATGTTTAAGACTATTTGTTTTTTTTGAGACGATGCCTCTACTCCTAAATGGAGATTATATCGACATACTCTTTGTAAAAAATTACCTACTCCATTAAAAAGAGCACATAAGTGAGTATTTCTTGAAATATGACTTCTGATGCTGACGTTATGTGTATCAATTTATTGTTATACATATTAAAAGTATTTTGACAAATAATAATTTTAATATAATTTAGTTAAAATTTAAGGGAGTAGATAGTTATTATGAATATACAGTATGTACAGGGAGAGTGTTTCTTTAGAAGAATTAATAAACTTAAAAAACAATATGAGTATCTAACAGAAGATATTAATACAGAGGTTATAATAGTTGGAGGGGGAGTTACTGGAGCAATTTTAGGGTATTATTTTACTAAAAATAATATTGATGCTGTTATTCTAGAGAAATCAAGAATAGCTCATGGCAGTACTAGCATAACTACTTCACTTCTTCAATATGAACTCGATAGTAAGGCTATGGAGTTAAAATCATATACGTCTATAGATAATGTTATAAAGTCATATAAATTAGGAATAAAAGCATTAGATGAAATAGAAGAATTTATAAATGAGTATGGAAATACATGCGAGTTTAAGAAAACTGATAGCTTCCTGTATACAGATAAAAAGATTGAGATAAAGGAAATTGAGCAGGAATATAAGATTAGATATGAGGCTGGATTTCCGGTAGAATTTATTGATGAAACTAATAATCCTTTTTCTTTTGATGTAAAGGCTGGAGTACTCAGCAAAGGTGGAGGAGCGCAATTTGATCCGTATAAATTTACTCATGCACTACTTGATTCAAGTTGTAAAAAAGGATTAAGAGTATATGAAAACTCTGAAGTAACATGTATTAACTACACTGAAAATGAAGTTATATCACAAACCGTGTATGGGCATAAAGTTAGAGGCAAAATTTTATTAGTCGCAACAGGATATAATACTGAACTTTTTACAAAAAGAGCATTTGGAATTAAAACCACAGCATTCAATATAGCAACAGAACCAATAGAAAACCTTAGAGAAATCTATAAGGGTGTAGTAATTAGAGATAATGAGGTTCCATACAATTATTTTAGGACTACTAATGACAATCGGATAATAATTGGAGGAAAAGATATAAATTTTATGCCAGACATATTTAATGAGAAATTATGTGAAATACAATATGATAAATTAGAACAAAAACTTAAAAGTTTATTTCCAGACTTGAATATAGAAATAGATTATAGGTATTGTGGAGCATTTGCATCAACACAAGATAATTTAGGCTTTTTAGGAAAGGACCCAAACAATAAAAAATTATGGTATTGCTTAGGTTATGGAGCAAATGGTATTTTATTTGCTGTACTGGGTGGAATTATGCTTAGTCAATTGTATTTAGGAACTGCTTCTGAAGATTTGAAACTTTTTCAGGTTAATAGATTTGATTAATGTGACTATAGTAAAGTATTAAATTCATCAATATATTTAAAGTTAAATTTGAAGCGTTTTAATTTAGGGTCAGCTCAGTATAGTATAATTCAATTTGGTATATTTTAATAGAAAACTAAAAAAGGATCAAGTGGCAGCAAATGAGTAATTTTCAAGGAGAAATTTGATCATATACTTATTTATTTGCTGGATAGATGGATGATTGTAAATTAAAATGCACCAGTAAAAGGTACAGGGAGAAGTCTGATTACTATAGCAAGTTATTTTCACGTTTCTCATCATAAAATTTTTTTCTTTCTTCGTTAATAATTTGGACTGAGTCAGGAGATGAATACCTTTCTATTTTAAAATGAATAAGGTCTAAATTTTCATTGAGTTCATTTATTTGGTTTAAAATTACTTCTTGATGTTTTAAAAGTAATTCTTTTCGTGAATCTATGGTGCTAGTACCTTCCATGCAGAAATCAATATACTTTTTTATATCCTTAAGTTGCATGCCAGTATTCTTTAGACAGCAAATTGTTCTAAACAGACCTACGTCTGATTCAGTAAAAACTCTGTTTCCTGACTTATTTCTCATGACAAATGGTAGAAGTCCTTCTTTGTCATAAAAACGAATTGTATATATAGAAATTCCAAACATTTTTGATATATCTTTTATTGTATAAGTCAATTTTAAAATCCCCTTTAAAATTTATTAAAAAAAGCTTGACCTAGAGATATCTCTAGGTATTAACATGAGTATAAATCATAGGAAATTAAATTTCAAGTAACTTATACCTTCTTGGATTAAAATTAAAACTGATGACTAAGGAAATACTGTCTTTGAAATATCAGTATAAATAATGAGATATTAATTTCTTCTAAATGGTTAATAAATATTTAAAGGAGAGGTTTTTTATGAACCCAAATAGTAAAATTGCATTAGTTACAGGCGGAAGTCGTGGAATTGGCAGAAATTCTGCAATATCATTATCTAAAAAAGGAATAGATGTAATTATCACTTACAATAATCAAAAAGAAAAAGCAGATGAAGTTGTAAAAGAAATTGAAGCAAATGGTGGTAAAGCTGCTGCTATTCAGCTTGATGTAAGTAATATATCTTCATTTGATTCCTTTGCATCTAAGTTATCAGATGTTTTAAAGGATAAATGGAATAGAGAGCAGTTTGATTTTTTAATTAATAATGCTGGGATCTCAAATCACACTCCTATTTTAGAAGTTACAGAAGAGGAATTCGACAAAATAGTTAATATACACTTTAAAGGAGTTTTCTTTTTTACACAAAAACTAATTCCGCTTATTGCTGACAAAGGTGGAATTGTGAACACTTCAACAGGATTAACTCGCTTTACATTCCCAGGTTCTGGACTTTATGCTTCTGCAAAAGGTGCAGTAGAAGTTTTTTCTAGATATTTAGCTGTAGAATTAGGAGCTAGAGGTATAAGAGTGAATACTATAGCGCCTGGAGCTGTTAACACTGAATTTAGTGGAGATACTTATATTAAAAATCCAGGTTTGAAAGATATTGTTGGTTCCCATGCTGCACTCGGAAGAATTGGAGAGGCTTCTGATATTGGAGGTGTTGTCGCTAGTCTATGCACGGATGAAATGGGATGGGTTACAGGTCAACGTATTGAAGCATCTGGCGGTACTTTACTATAATTAAAAGATACTATTCTTGATCAACAAGAGCTTATAAGCTTGCGTTGATTAAGAGTGCATATATGGATACATAGTTACTCCGTTAGCATCCGTTTCGCTAAATACTGATGTAAAAGCTACAGACAATAATACTATGATTGGACTAAAGATTTTAGATAAAATGAGGAATATACGTTGACTAATTTAAAAAGTAAAGTGGCGCTGGTAACCTTCCGACACTTGATATTACGGAAGAACAATTTGGCAAATAAACATACGGAATATGTTTTGAAACAACATAGCATATAATTCTAGTTGCTTAGGCAACTGGTATCACTATAATTTTATAATAGTTAAAAAATTAGTAGCTATCCATGTGCCATCATGGGGCTACTATTTTTTTGTTTGGAGTGCTTAAGTCCAATTTGGGTTAATAACTTGATTGATAGTCATTGTTATAGATGGTAAATTCGTGAATTAACAGTGGATTAGATATACTCCAATTTCATTGCTACATTTGATAAAGAGTATGGGATTTAATTAAATTTATGGTATTATATAGTATATAGGAAAATATTGGAGGGAATAAAATTGAAAGATATTATTATCATCGCCAAAGTAATAGTAGGGGCTAGACCAAATCCCTTTGGAATGGATGGAGGATTAAATATTTTTAAAAAATCTCTTTCTGAAACTCTGAAAGAAAAGTTAAATCAAAAATTGAAAGAAAAGAATATGGATTATGAAGTTCATGTTGATTCTACATATGATGACCTAAAAAATTTAATTCAGGATGAAGATACCTTACTCTTAATATCTCCATATATAAAAGACAAGGTTGATATAGATGGTATAAGTAAAAATAATTATTATATATTAAGCGAAAACGAATTTAATGATGGATATGTAGAAGATATTATTACCCGCCTAGAAAATAAAAAACATTGAATGGTAAATTAGGTCGACTACTAATAATGATAGGCTCAATTTAGGATCAGTATCTCAAGGATTTAAATATATAGTAGAAGAAAAATATAAAATTTGTAAGAATCAAAAAATCCATGCGTAGTTGAAGCGTGACCTAAGTGATAAAATGAAGAAATGAACCCACCAGAAAAGTCATATATTCTGGTGGGTTCATTTTATATAGATTTTCAATTTAGGAATTCCACTTATTAAATGGATATATTCACAAAATTGCTAAAACTTTAAATTAATATCTTCACTAGAAATCATAAATATATTTGTAACCACAAGGGTCATAATATGAAGAAAACATTTGAAAATGAGCTGTTAAAGGTTCTTAGCTGTAGGTTGTTCCATTT
>CAURJV010000113.1:0-13063 GCA_963524945.1 uncultured Clostridium sp. | reverse complement strand
TTATAAATATTCTAAAATATATAACTCTTATTAACTTTACGCATTCCTCATTGATATATATCACTCTGATATACTATACTTGAATTATATCACTCTGATATATAAAGTCAATACTTTTTTTCCATATTACTACTGATAATATATACATATCCATAAAATCACCTTAAATCCTTACTATCCAAAAAAGAAAAAATAAAGGAAACAAATATAATTTTTAAGAATGGTTTACTTTAAAGTTTCCCAGTAAACAAAAAGGAGATGTTAATTATGAAAAAAGTTTTATTACTTCTTGCTATTGGATTTGAGGATGTTGATACTAGTATTTTTACAGATGTTATTGATTGAAATAAACTTGAAGGAGATAAGACCGCTGACTTAATAACAATAGGGATAACCGTAAAATACCTTGTATGTGGAATTTTACAGTTATCCCTAAAATAAATATTAATGAAGCCAATATTTGCAATTTTGATGTTCTTGCAATACCTGATTATTTTGAAGAAGGTGGATTTTATAATGACGCTTATAATGAAGATTTCTTAAATTTGATTGGAGCATTTGATATAATAGCATCAATATGTGTCGAAGTACTTCCTATAAATAAAAGTGACATATTACCTCAAAGAAATGCCACTACTTATAATTTACCTGGAAGCATTAGGTGCAAATATTATTGAAAGTGAACCAATGGTTATAGATAACAATATAATAACTTCTTATAATCCTTCTACTTCGTTTGATGTTGCTTTTAAACTTCTAGGGTTATTAACCTCTAAAAAGAGCTGCAATCACGTTAAATACTTAATGAGACTTGAAAACAAAACAAAAATCAACTTATAATTCCTGATATATAAAAGAATATAAAAATATGAAATGGATAATAAATATAAAATAAATATTTTAATCCACGCCCCTTTTTTCCATTGTAAAGCATCATTAGCGGCATAGCCAAAATCATAATCCATTGATTATAACTATATAATATATTCTTAAGTGAAAAACTTGCAAATGGAAAAAACGATACTGAAAAAATTGCATAAATAATCATCATTTTTTTTCTGTCATTTCTTAAATAAAAAAATAGTATTCCGAGAGCAACAAATGAAACACTTCCTTCACAAAGCAATGGACATGGTAAAAAGGATATAATAATTCCGGCTATGTTTTTTGAAAATACTGAATAAGTACTTATTGGTAATACTACTTCAAACATTATCGCTAAAAAAATAATATAAATTTTCCTGTACAGATCTTTATTTTCATCTCTTAAATATTCAATTAGTAATATATTTAATGCTATCAAAAAGAATGTCTCGAATATATTATTACTCACAGGAAAATATGATGGATCATTCGCTGATATCTTCCATGAAATAAATTTTCCTAAAGACATTACTATTGAAAATAAATATAATCTTTTGACATAAGTTTTTCTATTCCTTGTATAAAAAAAGCCTTCTGCCATTGTAAAGAAAAAAAGTGGAGCTGATAATCTCCCAAGCCAATTAAACCAAATTGGAATTCCAGTTGATGCTAAGAATTCATGCATATGATCCATTGTCATTAATACTAATGCGATTATCTTCAAAGAAAATCCACTAAAGCCTTTTTGAATAATATTATTATTTGCTATATACATACTGTATCTCCTAGCTATTATTAAAATTTCATATGTAAGTTCATCTATATTTATTAATAACTATTTATTTAGATATGTTCCATAAACTTATTTATGTTATTATCTATTTCTACTTCTGAAAATGCAATAATTGTTGTTGTCAGTGAATATTCTGATATATCATTTATAAACTCTTCTATCTCTTCTAAATTCTTTACAGATAATTTTACTAAGAAACACCCATCCCCTGCTATCCTATATCCCCATTCACTTCTTCTATGATTTTTAATAAAATTTTTAAATTTGTTATATTCTCCGTTCTTCATTGTAATCTTCATTATACAATCAATTGATAATCCCAGCTTTTTCTTATTTATTCTAATTGTATAGCCTTCTATAATCCCACTATCTTGAAGTCTGTTCACTCTCTCTGTAACGGACGGAGGTGATAAATTTATGCGCTTAGATAATTCTCTTATTGATAACCTACTATTTTTTTGCAACTCTGATAATATTGCTATATCTATTTCATCAAATTTCATATGTAACACTCCTAGCATATTTTTTATTTCAAATATAATCTTATCATTAGTATTATATGTCATTTAGAATGCAAATAAGACTATAACTCCTATATAATATTAATTGTTAATATTATATAAAAGGAGATTTATTATGGCAAGAATCAATTTTTCAAAAGAAGGAAATACACCATTTCAAAAACTATTAGGACACAATAAAGATATTATGTTAAAGTGGTCTGATTTAGAGAATCTTCTTTTCTCTACCAATACATTCACTTCTGAATTAAAAGAACAGGTAAGACGTATTTTGGCATTTAATAATGGCTGTGAATATTGTATGGCTAAAGGTAAGCCATTCAATAATATAAACGATTCAAAGATTTTAGCAGCTACCAAATTTGCAAATTCATTTTCAAAAAATTCTGTAGTTAGCAATGAGGATTTCATCCCTTTAAATAATGAATTTTCTGAAAAAGAAATTTCAGAGCTTATTGCTCTAATATGCTTTATAACAGCTTCTCAGAAATTTGGAGCTACTCTTAATTTACAACCAAGTTGTTCAATTAATATTTAATAAAAATACCTACTAAAAGTAAATTATTTTCTTTTAGTAGGTATTTCTATATATCATGAATTTAAATTTTATATTTCTCTAGATCATTTTTAAAGGTTTTTGTAATACCTTTAAAATCAGATATATTATCTATAAGTTTTTTTATCTCATTTGTATAATTTATTACACTAGCACTTACTTCTTCCGATGATGCTGAATTTTCTTCCGCAATGGCTGCTAACGACTCTATGCTATCATATACATCAGATATAGAATCAGCTTCAATATTTAACTTACTTATAGTCTCAATCATAGAAGTTGCTACACTCTGTACTGATTGATTAGCTTCATAGCTAATATTTCGTACGACGTCTAAGTTATTGGTTTCTTTTTCTAATACATCATATTGAACATCTATGTGATCCACCAAGAAACCTATTTCTTTAACAAATTGAGCTAAATTAGAGTTAATATCAAGTACTGCCTCTTTAGACTGTTCAGCAAGTTTTCTTATTGATTCTGCAACAACAGCAAACCCCTTTCCTTGCTCTCCTGCCCTAGCAGCTTCTATGGATGCATTCAACGCTAATAGATTAGTTTGTTCTGCTATTCCTGATACTATAGATACAATATTATTTATATCTTTAGCCCTTCCTTCAAGCTGTGTACCCTTCTCTTTAACTTCATTAAAACTCTGTAAAGATTTCAAAATATTTTTACTTGCATTTTCAACATTTTCATAACTATTATTAATCTTAAGCATGGCATCTTCAAGTTCTGATTTATTTTCATTCTCGTTTTCAACTATATTCCTTAAGGCCTCGATATTTCCATTAAGTGCTTGTACAGCTTTATCTGTATTTTGAGCTTGTGTAACAGCCCCATTCGCAACCTGTTCAACAACGCCACTTATTTCTGTTGAAGTATGATTCATTGAATCAGAAATCTTGTTTATAGTATTTACAAAAGTATTCATTTCATCTGTAACACCTTTAAATCCAACGAAATCTGACTGAATTACTTTTTTATGTTCCTTAAGTAAATCATAAATTTCTTCAAAGAAATCATTAGTGGTAATTTTTCCATCAATATTGTATTCATTTTTGATTATTCGTTCTATTTCCTCTTTTATTTTTCCTATAGGTGACATCATTAAAGAAACGCCTATAAATGTAGCTAATCCAGATACTACGCTTCCTATCAAAACTTTTATAATATCATTTATTCCTAACATTATCAAAAAGACCATTGCTGATATTATGAATGAAAATACTCCTGCCTTTGCTCCAAAATTTTTTATAATGCCCAAAGAAAATACTCTATTAAAAAAGTATTTTTTATTGTAATATACCTCTTTTTCAAAAGTAAGCTTTAATTTGAGTTCACTACTTGTTCTAGACATTTCTTCTATGTCTACTTTCTCATTAAAATGTTCGCAAGTTCCTTGAAGCATCCCTAAGAAATAGTCAAACATTCCTCTAGAAGAATTGTAGCTAAAGATAGCTTCTCTACTCGATATGGGTTCTATAGATACCAAAGGTGGCTTAGCTCCTGCAAACTTTTTTGTCATCACTACATGTACATCGAACATAGATTTTAAAAATGAATATACATTATCATGTTTGAAAAATGCTGGATAATCATAGCTAAAAGCTTTTATATTATCTTGTCCAATTCTTCTCCAAAGGACTCCTACCTCTATATTTTGAGATTTAGCTATGTATGATATTATTTTCTTAACTTCTCCATCATCTACATTCTCAATAGGTGAGAATATTTTTGTTTTTCCCCAACCTATATAATCCATTGCTTCGTTAACAATTGAGTCTCCAAACAGCTTTCTATTTGTCTTCATCCATGTTGATACAACTGTCCCTTTCATAAACACATTACCTCCTTTTCTATTACAGTATTTTATGCCATTTATCATATTTCACGTTATTATCTAATACAATTATACACTTATTTGTATTAACCAGTAAATATATTATTAGTTAATATAAATTATTATTTAACATCTTTATTTTTTATTTTGCAATAACTATTGCATCATTTTATTGACACAAAAGAAATAGTATGGTAAATCTAAAATAATTGAGATAAATTAATTCTATACAGTTTAATCGCATTTATAAAAGTTATTATATATTGGTATTAACAATATAATTTAAACATTAAGTATTTTCTTATTAGATTTATTGTTACTTATCTAAAGTAGTGAGGTGATTCAGCATTGATATTTTCTAATCTTAATATAAATAAAGATGAGCCTATTTATATTCAAATTGAAAGACATATAAAACAAGGAATTAAAAACGGCGAATTAAAAAAAGATAGTAAACTTCCATCTACAAGGGAAGTAAGTAAATTTTTAAATATAAGTAGAAATTCTGTAATTTCAGCTTATGAAGAATTAGAAAGCATAGGAATAATAACAACTAAAAGAGGAATAGGTACTTTTATCTCCATAGAAAGTGAAAATGAAAGTTATGAATATAATGTGGATTTTTCTAAAAGGATTAACAATTACGGGAATACTTTAAAAAAGTTTGATATCATAAAAAGCGAATTACCATATCAAAAGGGAATGATATCATTCAAATCCATTTCTCCTGAAAGTCATCTCTTTAATCTTGATGATTTTAAAAGATCTCTGTTAGATGCTTGGACTTACGAAGAAGCCAATCTATTAAATTACGGTTATGCTAAAGGATATAAGCCATTAATAGATTATTTTTTAGATTATATGAAAGATAAAAGAGTTGATACTAATAACAAAGATATCTTAGTAACTAATGGATTTACAGAAGCATTTGATATAGTAATTAGTTCACTAACAAATAATGGTGATATTATTTTATGTGAAGAACCAACACATAATACAGCTTTAAAAATTATGAAAGCCTATGGACTAAAGATAGTTCAAGTAAAAATGGATAAAGAAGGCCTAGATTTAATATCTCTTGAAAATGCTTTAAATAAATATAATCCAAAGTTCGGATATTTGATCCCATCTTACAATAATCCAACTGGAATCGTAACTAAAACCGAAAGAAGGAAGGAAATATATAAGCTTTTTAGAAAATATTCTGTTCCTATAATAGAAGATGGCTTTAATGAAGAATTGCTCTACTCTAGCTCTCCCATTGATCCAATAGCCTCACTATGTGGAGCTGGTAATGGAGTCATATATATAGGCAGTCTTTCTAAAATACTGTTTCCGGGTCTTAGAATAGGATGGATATTCGCAGATGATAAACTTATAGAAACTTTAGAAAGTGTAAAACGTGGAAGAAATATTCATTCTTCTTTTTTAGATCAAAGCGCATTTTTCTATTATTTAAAAAGTGGTGCCTTCAGCAGATATGTTAAAAATGTAAGAAAATATTATAGAGATAAATACAATCTTGTACTAGATATGGTTGAAAAATATATTCCATATGAATATATAACTGGTGAGGGTGGCCTTCATTTGTTCATAAAACTAAAGAACAACATAAATGCAAGAACTCTTTTGGAACTATGCTATAAAGATAATGTATTATTTATGCCTGGTGATATTTTTTATGAAAATTCTAATGACAATGTAGAATTTTACACTAAAACAGATAATATCAAGCCTACTAACCATGAAAAAAAAAGCTTAAAAGGCCATGATACTTTTAGAATTGGATTTGGTCGAGTAAGTGATGAAGATATAAAAAAAGGAATTGAAATAATAGGAAAAAATATAAGACTTTTAGATAATTAGTATCTAAATTAAAATAAAAAAATCATTGCCACAAAATTATGGACAATGATTTTTTTATTTAACACCTATTATAAGAATTTTTATTATATATTTTTTAATGCTTGCAAAGCAGCTATATTTAGTAAACTCCAAGGTTTATTAAAATGTGGTTGGAAGAAGAAATCTGTCATTGCAAGTTCTTCTATAGTCATTTTATTTTGAATTACTACTGACAATGTGTTCATAAATTGTGTTAAATCTAAATTCGAAATTATTTGACCTCCAAGTATTCTTCTATTATCTTTGTCATAAACTAGCTTTAATAATGCTTCTTCGTAAGTAGGCATAAACTCCGGTCTGTAATTATCTGTGACAGAAACTGATCCTACGTTAAATGATGTTGTATTTTTCGCAACTTCTTCAGTTAATCCTGTAGATGCAATGCATTTTTCATATATCTTAATTCCTGAGGTACCTTGTGTTCCCATATACTTTAATTTAGGTTCAACTATATTATGAGCAATTAAAGTTCCCATCCTCACTGCATTTGTTGCTAAAGGTATATATCGTGTATCATCAGCCGGATTGAACTTAACAACACAGCAATCTCCTGCTGCGAACACATCTTTTCTACTTGTTTGCATATATTCATCAATCATAATTGCACCATTTTGAAGTGTCTCCAATTTACCTTTTACAAGAGCAGTGCTTGGTGCAAACCCAATGCATAATATAACTACGTCTGCCTCATATTCATTATTATCAGTTACTACGTGTGAAACTTTATCATTTTCTCCCTTGAACAATTTAACTTTTTCCCCTAAAACTAGGTTTATTCCATGATCTCTAAATTCCTTTTCTGCAATATCAGTAAATTCTTTGTCCAGGTACTTAGACATTATTCTCTCTTCAGCATCTATTAATGTAACATTTTTATTCTGAATTTTGAAAGCTTCTGCAAGTTCCACACCGATGTATCCGCCACCAATTACAACTACATTCTTTGCATCACTGCGTCTAGCTTCAATTTCTTTTGCATGATTATAGTTCTTACATAATAAAATATTTTGTAAATTTCCACCTTCAAACTTAGGTATTATTGGCCAAGATCCTAATGTTAAAACTAACTTTTCATAATTATCTTCAAATATTTCACCATTTTCTAAATTCTTAACTTTAACAATTTTATTGTCAAAATCGATATCTAAAACATCATGTTTCATCTTTGTTTTAACTCCTAAAGAGCTCAAATTATCTGGCGAATTATAAAATAATTTTTCTGTTTCAGTAACTATTCCTCCTATGCTTAAAGCAATTCCACAAGATAGAAATGATATATTATCGTTTCTTTCATAAACTACTACATCACTATCTGGGTATAATTCCTTTAAATTAACAATAGCAGCTGTTCCTGCATGTGTGCATCCAATTACAATAACCTTCATATCATATCCTCCTGAAATCTTCCGATAATTTTTACTTATAAATAATAACTATTAACTAATAATATTATATACCTTTATATAAAAAAAATAAAGAATTTTTCTTCCCAAAATATAATTATTCTTCAATATCTTATTAATTATCTGTTTATAATATATTTTATACTTCCCATTGAATAATATACTTAAAACCATTATTCTCTCTTTTTAAAGTTCAATTTCTCCATCACAAGATCCAGTTTCTTTATATCAATAGGTTTTGTCGCATATACTTCACAACCATTGTTAAAAATACTTTTGACTAAGTCTGCATCATTTAGAGCTGTTGTCATTATTATTTTAACTTTTTTATTATTCTCAATATTTTTTTGCTTTTCTATTTCTCGAATAGTCTTTAGAACCTTCACTCCATCTACCTTTGGCATCATTATATCTAAGCACACCAAATCATAAGGTTCGCCTTCATCTAATGCAATTAAATAGGCATCTAATCCTTCCATTCCATCAAGTGTGATATCGCACTCACCATACTTGGACATAAATTTAAACAAAAGCTTTCTACTTGAAAGATCATCTTCTACTATTAAAATTTTCACTGTTAAGCCCCCTTATAAAATATATAATATAAAACTTATAAACTATTTGTAATTTTCTCGTAGTTATTTTTAATTCCCAACTCATCTTTCTTTCTTGCCGCAAGTTCAATTTTAAATGCTAAAATCTTAATATTATTCAAACTGTTTTCTGCACAATATTCTTTTATTTCATGAGCTATATTTTCAATCTTAATGTAATCTTCTAGCGTTTTTTCTTCAATAAAATATCTCTTCATGCTATATAACCATTTTAACAACTTCTCCTTAATCTCTTTATCAACTATAATAAAACTATTATTATATGTAGTATTTCTTAAGAATAGTTGAATGGTACTTTTTGCCTCTAAGTCAATGTTCTTTAGAGTCCTTTCTAAAATTTTTTTAAGTTTATTTATATCTATTGGTTTTGAAATATAGTCATCCATGCCTTGTGATAAAAATCTTTCTCGATCTCCCTTCAAAGCATAGGCTGTCATCGCTACAATAGGAATATGCCCTCCTGTTTTTATTTCATTTTTTCTAATTATCCTAACAGCTTCACTTCCATCTAATTCAGGCAATTGTACATCCATTAGAATTAAATCAAATCTGTAATTTTCAATAAATTTCAAAGCTTCAACTCCATTTGATGCAATCTTTATATTAATATATCCCAGCTCTTTCAACACTTTTTTAATCACTATCTGATTGATCTTATCATCTTCTACTACGAGAATTTTTTCACTCTTAGAATTTTCATCATTTATTTTTTGATGATCTAATTCTCCAATATCATCTATTGCCTTTTCTAATTTAATAGCAAAGTAAAATTTACTTCCAACTCCTTTTTCACTCTCTACTTCTATATTCCCACCCATTAATTCTACAAGTTTTTTGGAGATAGAAAGTCCAAGTCCCGTTCCTCCATATTTTCTTGTTATAGATCCATCAACCTGACTAAAACTCTTAAAAAGGTGTTGCATCTCATCTCTGCTAATTCCAATCCCTACATCTTCGACCACAAACTGAATTTCATATTCATTTTTACTTTTGTTTATCTTTCTTACTTTTATAATTACAAATCCAGATTCTGTGAATTTTACAGCATTAGAAACTAAATTGTTTAATACTTGCTCAAGTCTATATACATCTCCAACTAAAACTTGCGGAATATTCTCATCAATCGTATAGTGAAGTTGTATATACTTTTCATTAGCCTTTGGCAAGTTAGTATATATTACATTTTTAATAAGAACTTGTATATTAAAATTCACATTCTCAATCAAGACTTTCTCTGCTTCAATTTTTGACAAATCTAAAATATTATTTATTAATGATAATAGCGAATGAGCACAACTTTTTACAATACTCAGATTTTCTTTCTGCTCTTCTGTAAGATTAGTTGAAAGCGTCAAATCTGTCATACCTATTATTCCATTCAATGGAGTTCTTATTTCGTGACTCATATTTGCTAGAAACTCACTTTTAGCTCTATTGGCTGCCTCTGCTGCTTCTTTAAGTTTGAAAAGCTCTTCTTTTGTCAGTGCTCGGTCAAACTTATACACATTTTCTCTTTCATTCCCCACAATATTCCCCAACCTTTCTCTTGAGATATATTAACTCTTGTTAATGCTATCCCTATTTTAGAGGAATAAACCGCTTATCTTATCTCATTCTATATAATTAAGGTAGGAAGCAAAACAAAAATTTCTCTTAATTTTCTCTTCCTACCTTTGCTTTTGTAAATTAATATTTACCAAATTCACTATCACTTAGTTTTATTCTTTTTTTATTTGAAGTAACTGCCACTTCTTTATCTAACGAGTTATCTCCCATGTCATATGATTGTCTCAATATATAGTTCTTACTATTTTTGCTTACTCTCCCTCTCGAACTATCATTTTTAAGTTTAAAACTAGAAACTAAATCTTTAAGCAGTTCTGATTGACTTGAAAGTTCCTCACTAGCTGCCGCACTTTCTTCCGCCGTTGCTGAGTTTGTTTGTACAACTTGTGATACTTGCTCTATTCCTAAATTTACTTGTGATATTCCAGTAGCCTGTTCATCTGAAGACGCTGCTATTTCTGATACAAGAGTCGCTGCTTTAGATACTCCATCAACTATTTCGTATAAGGCTTTTGCTGTGTTATTAGCAATTTCAGTTCCATTTTCAGATTTCTTTATAGACCCTTCAATAAGAGCTGTTGTTTCTTTTGCTGCATTTGCACTCCTAGCCGCCAGATTCCTAACTTCTTCAGCAACTACTGCAAAGCCTTTTCCATGTTGTCCTGCCCTTGCGGCTTCAACTGCTGCATTTAGCGCAAGTATATTGGTCTGGAATGCTATTTCATCTATTACCTTTATAATTTTGGAAATATTGGCTGAAGATTCATTTATTTCACTCATAGATTTAAGCATTTCATTCATATGCCTACTTCCTTGTTCAGCATTTTCTTTTACTTCAAGAGCTAGCTCCTTAGCTTGATTTGCATTAAAAGCATTTTCCTTAGTTTGTGCTGCAATTTCGGTTATTGAAGATGTCAATTGTTCTATCGCACTTGCTTGCTCTGTAGCTCCCTGTGATAATAACTGGCTACCATCTGAAACCTGAGTAGCACCTGTATAAACTTGTTCTGACACATTATTTATTTCACTAAGAACTGAATTTAATGAATCTATTATTGTATTTAGGGAAACTGATATACTATTAAAATTGCCATGAAACTCTTTTGCCTTTTCAATATTGAGATTACCTTGTGAAATTTGTCCTATTATATCAGAAATCTCTCCAACAACACGTTTTAATCCATTTTCAGTCTCATTAACGGCTTTAGCTAAAATTCCGAACTCCCCTTTATAATTTTCACTTACCGAAATCTCAAGGTTTCCTTTAGACATTTCACTCATGACACTTGCAACTTCCTTAATTGGCTCTACCATAGCTCCAATCAATTGGTTTACACCCTCTACAACCTGTCTAAAATCTCCACTGTGTTTTGTTTCATCTGCTCTTATGTCTAATTTTCCTTCTATCGCAGCATTTGATAGCATTTTAGCATCGAATATAAGATTATCTATCGCACTCTTAACATCTTTTAAGCTATTAGATATTCCTTCAAATTGTCTGCTAACTTCATTAGTAAATTGATCTGCTTCTTTAATTTTTAAGTCAAAATTAGTATTTCCACATGCTAGAAGCTTTAGATTCCCCTCAAGTCTCTTAACTTCGCCCTTTGTATAATCGCTTACCCTAATAATAGGTGTTAAATCAGTTACAACTTCCACATATCCTACATTTTCACCATTTTTATTCTTTAAATAAGACGTATCTTGCTTATTGCTCATGCCACACCATTCAAAGAAACTTTCTGATTTTCCCTTATGAAGCTGTTTTATACCACATTTTTCAGTATTACATATATTAGCCCCGGCATGACTACACGCCAACCCGTAACCAGATTTTCGATCTCTAATGACACCTTGATTAATCATTAAATTTTCAAATGACTTGTTCATATACGTCCAATTCATATCATTGTCTGTAACATGAATTGGGAAAGGTATAGCATCTATAATAGCCTCATACCAAACAGCCTTATCTACTACAGTATCTAAAGTTCCATTTACTCCATCTATTACTTTTCTGAAATCTCCTTCATGTTTTCCTGCATCAGCTCTTGTTTCAAACTTTCCTTCTATTGCCGAACTTGATAACATATTTACATCTGTCACTAGCATCCTTACATTCTCTACCACCTTATTTAATGCAGGAGATATTTCATCTTTTTCGTCTTTCGCAACTATATTAATATCCATGTTACCTTTAGCTATTTTATTCATAGCCCCTATAACATCATTCTGTAATGTGTTAGAAAACGAGTCCATAACTTTAGCCATTTGTCCTATTTCATCGTTAGTAGATATGTCTACTCTTTCACCAAGATGCCCTTTACTCATTTCACCAAGAATAGTTAATACTTTATTTATTGGTCTACTAATTAATCCCGATATTATAATTCCAAATACTAAGGCAATAACTATTCCCATAGAAATTACTACAAGCATTATAATAATTGCACTACTCGCAGCTTTTGAATTAATGTCAGCCTTCACTTTACCTTCTGCCTCTTTTAGGTCAATAAGTTTGGTAGCTGAATTATCAATATTACTAGAGAATATGCCTGCATCACCATTCATGATACCTACAGCCTCTGTATCCTTATTTTGCAACGCCAAATCAATAAATTTATCCCTAAGTGGTCTGTATTTATCCATATTTACTTTTAAATTATTATATTCATTAACTAATTCTTGATCTTTAAGGGTGAGCTTAAGCTCTTCCATAGCTTTATCTATTTCTTCATCATTTTTAGATATTATGTTCTTACTTTCATTATTTTTATATGTATCAGTTTCAATTAACAAAGTTCTACACAATACCTTATTTTTTTGTAAATTTACTTGTATAGTACTAGCAAAACTAATAGCTTTTGTGTTGTCTTCATATAAATCACTATCTAATTTACTGATTTTTTGTAAATTAAAAATCCCCACCGATCCTACAATTCCCATTAATATAACAATTCCTAAAAACGCCGTTAAAATTTTACCCCTTATCTTT
>CAURJV010000112.1:0-13361 GCA_963524945.1 uncultured Clostridium sp. | reverse complement strand
AAAAACCCCAACTCAATAAACAAGCAGTCAAACAAAATTACAAAACAACAAAAATAACAGAAATAATAAACAAAGTAAAAAATAAATATCACATCACCTGTCGCAGTAACAAACAATTCACAAAATAAACCAGGCTCCCCTTCATTGATATAAATCTCATAGTCAGTGTCTTCTGTCTGTTCATAGTCAGACTGTGGTAAGAATTCTTTGAAAAATCTACTCCACATTTCACTGATACAATCACCATTATTACCGTAGCATTTAAAAACTGCGTAGGTTGCCTGATCAACTTCCCATATACGATAACCTTTTTTAAGCATTGCTTCTTCATTATCTATATGAGTATCTTCATCAATAAGTACTCCAATTCCATAATCAAAAGTTGTTTCATTCTTTTTGGTAGGGCTGCATAGACCATATAAATCTTTTTTACCATCTGGCATCATATTCATAATTTCTTCTACTAAATGTTCTTTATGACATTCACCCCAAAAGTCAGGAATATCATGATTGCCAGCCTCATTCATAATTTCATTACTAAATTCTCTTACCTTTGCAATAAATCTTTGTTTGCCTGTTTCTTCAATCCTATAATTCATAGTGTTTCCGCCTTCCAATATAATTTTAATGGCTAAAGGGTTAAAGAGACAGAGTTGAGTTCCTTTTCTTTTAGCTAACTTTGGTGATACACCATGAAACCGAGAAAAAGCCTTTGCAAAACTTTCTGGTGTTTCATAACCATACTTAAAGGCAACATCAATAATTTTACTGTCAGTTAGCTGTAATTCTTGTCCTGCTAGTGACAACTTTCTGTTACGAATGTACTCATTTGCTGTTATTCCAGCCATTAAGCTGAATATTCTATGAAAGTTGTAACATGACATATGCACTTCTTTTGCTATATTTTCATAATTGATCTTCTCTAGGAGATGACTCTCCATATAATCAATTGCGCTTTGTAACGACTTTCCAAAACTCATCTATCCTCTCCCCTTTCACTATGTATTATAAAATTTCTTGTAAGAATATTCCTGTCCTAGTTTGCAGTATTTTGTCCTGTATGACTTTTAATTACCAGTAATTGCATTGATTAATATTTTAACAAGAATCACTTCGCCTTAACATATATATTAAGCTCAAAAAATCATCTCCTCCATTATTTGTTCTTACTTTATCACATACCAAAAACACTTTGAGGTAATAGATTACTGAGATCATACTAGCATCTTCCCCTCAAATCCGCATGTTTCTTATAAATTGTTAACTTTTTTTATTGCTAACTTCTTAAATTCTTTACTTCTTAAATTCTTTACTTTTTTCCTTTTTAAATTGTTAAAAAGGTTTCTTTAAACCCATATTCCTTTAGAAGAAGGTTTAAATGAAACATTTAAAGCATTTTCCTTTTTAAAAAGGTTTATTGAAACCTTTAATCCACCCTTACTTTTTAATGTTGTAATTATTTACTTTAGATATTTATAGTTATTACAAAAAAACCACTAAAAAACTCATACTTAGCTGCCAGTTTATAATATAAAATTAATCTTTTATTTATTATTTTCTTCTACCCAAACATCAATTAATTCCTTTAACTCAGAAGTTTCAATATTGCACTCTTCTCCTTGGTCAAAAACATCATGTATTCTAGTAAAATCTTTTCTAATCTCTAAACCATAGAATTCCCCATCCCTTTCCTCATATTGTATACTACCAGATAAGACATTCATGATACCATCAATAAACCATTTTTCATTTTTGCACATTTGAAATAGGAACGCTTCCACTAATTCAATTTCTTTAGGCAGATTAATAACCAAACGTTTATTACCATTTGCTGGTTCTATAAAACTAAATTCATATTTATATTTCATAATTTAATTCCTCCATATCTTAATATAAAATAAATTCTTTTATACTATAATGTACTTCACATATTTCTTTTAGCAATATTATCTGTTCTTTAGAAGTACATATTTAATTGATTTTAATTTCACCCAACAAAATACAATATAAATATATTCTACCATAAAGATAAGAGCTTATATTACATAAACTCTTAACAAAACATAATGATATACTTTATAAATTTCCGTCCAATATTTTCCTGTATTAAATATTCTAAAATTGTTATATTATAGTACCATCTAAGAAATATTGACAGAAAAGGTGTGTTATTATGAAATTCTATCAAACTAAAGTTTTTAAAATTGTAATGAGTCTTATTGCTCTTGCAATAATTTTCAAGTATTCATTTTTAATCTTTCTATCTGGAGCAGGACTTATAGTATACTTAAATAAAAAGAACGTTAAATTCAGATCTTTTCCTAAAGCAGGTAAAATAGTTTTAAGTTCTGTTTTAATTTTGCTTACTCTTCTTATAATTGGAATAAAAAATGCTCCGACTACTACCAAAACAATTGCTTCAAACTCCAAAGTTGAAACTACAACAGAATCAACAAATTCATCTAACAAGCCATCGGAGCAACAAGAAGCCGAAATCAAAGAAGATTCTAAACCAGAAGTTAAAGAGGAGAATACAGCTGTCGATGCTAAACCTAATGAAGATAAAACAAAATCTGTAGATAATTCTTCTGCTTCGGTTGCCCCTTCAACAACTACAAACAGCGATAACTCAACAAAATCGTCAGGGAGCATAAGTACAAGTTCTGCTAGTACTAATAATGCTACTTCTGCAAATAGCGGAGATGAGAATACAATAGTATATTATGTTCCTGGCAGCAACGTATACCATTTAAGCAAAAGCGATGGAACATTAAGTAGAAGTAAAAACATTCAAGAAATTACTTTAAAAGAAGCTAAAGCTAAAGGAATGCACCAATCTAAATCAAAAGCTGATAGTTAGTAGTTTCAGATATTATTTAAGTTCTACATATTTTAAAATAAACAAAAACAGTTTTTAAATTTAAATACTAATATAAACAAATAGCTTGCTACGATAAAATATAAATATCATAGTAAGCTATTTTCTTTACAAAATGCAAGCTAATAATCTATTCTTTGTTATAAATAATTAATTAAATCCTTATAAAAACTCTTAACCTCACAATCCTGCAACCCAGAAACTTGTCCGTCTCCAAGTTCCATTATAATCCATTCTCCATTAGCTTTTTTAGCTATATCGACCGTAAAAAAATTACTTTGCACTTTTTTAAGTTTTTCCAGAACTTCATCTACGAACTTAGGATATTCATTCAGTCCTTTACCATCCCAATAACCAATTGTACAAATTACTCTATAATTATATATAAATAATCTTAATTCATTTGAAATTGGCATTCTACTCTTTTCATGAAATCCAATTGATTCTAAATTAACAAATTCTCTTAAAACAATGCCCTGGTTTAAATCTTCCCCCTGGCCTTTAATAAAATTATTAATTACTTGTAATGATTTTTCTTTTTCCTCAGCATTTTCAATGTAGCAGCTTTTATACCATTCATGTTTACGAGATTTTACATAATCCTTAACTATAACTGGCTTAGAGCCAAAACATTTTAGCATATCTATTATTTCTTCTTTATTAGGTACACTATTACTCCATTTAGTTTTAGGTGTAACTCCCTCTAAATGTTTATACCATTTAGGTAAGTAATGTGCATTTATATATTCTTCTGGATTATTAATAAGAAAATAATTTTTCTCTACAAGCTTATTATAAAGGCATTCATAATCTTTAGGTTTAAGCATCCAACCTCTATAAATTACTCTACTGATCTTTTCACCTAATGGGACATTTACTTTACCAAACTCTATTAGATCTTCATAACTAAATAAAATCACTTCAAAACCATTTGCTTTAGCTTCTTCATATTCTTCCTCATAATCAATATCGGGTTTCCTCTTGTTAAGTGGATCGCTGCAAAACAAGAAACAAATATTATTAAAATCATTCTCCATTTCTTCATTTCCTCTCATAAATATCTTTTTATATACCATAATAACTTCTAAAACTTTATCTAATCAATTTTAATTCTTCAAGAACCATTCTTCTTATAATCTTTACTTTACAGTCCCAATCTCCCCAAAATTCAGTTTCTAAATCATCTGCTAAAGATGGTTCACCTTACCTACAAATTACTATTTATAAACTTCTTTTAAAACTATTATTTTTTTCAACATATTATTCATCAATAGCTTTCAGTTTCTCTACTGACGTATAATTATGGAAAATAGGCTAACATCTAATTTGATTCTATTATTTTAATTATTTAGTTATCATAAATACCATCAATCATAGAATTTCATCCTCTTCAGTCTTATAATTTAGTAAATCCACATATTCACATCTATAAAAATCCTCTTCATTTGCAATATTTTTCTGTATTTCATATGGAATTTCCTCATAATGACTAATATCTATTGATAAAGCATGTTTAAAGAGATTTTTTAAAGCTACCGAAGCACTACCAATAGTTTCTCTCAAAGGAATGTAGACTGTAATTTCTCCATTACTGGCACCATCTTCAATTTTTCCGCTGCTATTATGAATAAGTCTTATTATATCTTCTTTGTTATCCTTTGATTCAAGCACTAATTTCAATATAGGTTCTAAAAATGTAAGTTCTATATCTTTTATGGCTTCTCTAATGGCTATATACCCTGCAATCTTAAAAGCCATTTGCCTTGAATATGTTTTATGATATGAACCATCATACAGTGTAACTTTTATATCAGTTAAAGAATAACCACAACACATTCCTAAGCTTATTGACTCTTGAATGCCTGAATTAATGCATTCAATAAATTCTTTAGGAATAACTTCATCATCATAAATTTTATTTATAAATTCATATCCTTTTCCTCGATCCTTAGGTTCAATTTCAATAAAACAATGCCCATAGCTCTCGACACCACTCTGTTTTATGTATCTACCTTCTGATTTTATAGTATTCTTAATAGTCTGCTTATATATAATTTGTGTATCGCCAGCCTTAAACTCAATATTAAATTCTTTTCGCAAAGCTTCAATAACAATTTGAAGTGTTTCCTCTTCTACTCCAGCAATAATAACATACTTAGTTTTCTCTTTAGTATAAATTTTGAAGCTAGGCTCTTTCTCATAAATTGACCTTAAAGCTTTAAAGATGTTAATATAATTTGCTTTTGTATTTGGTTCAATTACAATAAATATAATTGGCTCTTTTATTTTATTTTCCCTCATTACAAATTCCTCGCTATTCATCTAAACTCCATGAGACTACTACTGCTCTATTTTATCAATCCCTATTCTGATCATCATTTGATTTTTTTAATATCTTAGTACCTAAATATGACACTCCGATATTTATTATGTTACATATAACTACTAAAAACGAAAATGCATTCCAAAACAATCCAATTCTTTTTAATGGAGCTTCTGATAATGTTTTATATAGATATGCAGAACTAATTATTGATATAAAACAATAGATTATTGCAAAAATTGTGCTTATTTCAAGCACCCAAATATTTAGGTACTTTTTAGGCTTAAATTCTAAATTATGAATTATAACTAATATAGCTGATAATATTATTGATAAAAATGTCATTATTGCTTCGCTGCTAAATTCTTTATTGAAGTTTAATGAAACAATAACAAAAGCTATTGCTAGCGTTGAGTCCCCTGCTTTAGTTAGTACGATATTTCTAAACAAAAAATCCCCCAATATTCTCTTAAAATTTTATAATTATGAAACTTTTGGATTTCTTTTATCAATTACTTTCTTATCGATATCAACAGTAAAGAAATTACTTTTTACACTTTTAAGTTTTTCAAGCACTTCCCCAACAGATTGTGAATTAGCTTAACCATTCTTCTACTTCCTGTTTTGTCAAACTCTCTAAAATTTCAATTCGAGGAGATAACGCTTGATGACATTTAAATATAAAATAACTGTCCCAGCTTCTTCGTCCCTTAAGAGGATCTTCTTTCATAAGAATAACAGGAAATCCTTTATATTTTGGAATATATTCTGGCGGCATTTCTCCAAATATCATATGTCTTATAGCCGAGTTATTTTCTTTGTCATTTATAGCTTGATAATTTTGATAAGAAGCATGTCCTAATATGTCATATGATTTCTTTGGATAATATGCACCTATAGCAGTATCATAAATTTCTTGACTAAAAATATAATCTTTAATTTCATAATCTGTAAGCCATCCTTTTTTATACAGTTCTATTTCTAATAAAGTCATAAGATAAAAACAGTTATGAACATCAAAGACCTTCATCCAAAAGCCTTTTTTAGTATTAGGATTTAATACTAGTACTTTAAATTCATAACAAGCGTCATGGACAATTGGTACATATACCATAGATTTTATATACGGCTTCAGTAATTCTAATTTTTCATATAGTTTCTTTTTTCTTAGATAATAACGGCTTCCATGGCTTCTTGTTATAACCGCCATAACTGCAATCGTCAGCATTTCAGCGCCATGGTAAGCCTTTACTTCATCTGGATAACTTTTTAATAAATCAGCCCAATCAACATTCTCTATATTTTCAAATCTATTTAAACACTCAGTACTTAAGTTAACAACTTTTTCAAATAAGTCTACCAAATTATCACCTATATCAAGTATGTTACTATGTTCAATCAACATACCGCAGTAATGAGCTGTAGCACAAGCTTTTGATATATCCATTTCATTTAAGGATATTCCTAAGCCCTTTAATGTGTGTAATACATTATCATTATTTGAATTTTCTTTAACATATACATATAGTTCTTGAAATTCATCATTTCCAAATATCTTTAAAATATCTAGTGATTCATCTTCTCTGCAAGGCTCCTTTGACCACTTAATATATTCTTTTAGTATATTATTTAATTTATTATACTTAACCTCTTCCTTCTTCTCATTTGTCACAATATCATCTCTATGTAACTGTGCTGAATCTATACCTGATTCATCTTGACATTTTAAATCTGGTTTATTACCAAATAACTTATTAAAAAACTTCATATATTTTTACTCCTGTTATTTTAAAATTAAATTTGTGAATTAGTATTTATGCTGGACAAGTAGGCTACTTCGCATATTTCTTTTGGTAATATTATAGTTTCTTGTATCATATATGCTTTATCCATTCAATCTCACCCATTTTAATACAATCTATCTATATTCTAACATAAAAATAAGAGTTTACTCTACATAAACTCTCATTTAAATCCAATTATTTACTTAATAGTTTCAAGTCCAATCGATTTCCTAAATCTCTGCGTTCCTGTATCTTCTTATCCCTATCCTTCAAAAGATCCTCTTCACTTTAATCTAAACTATGTACAATCCTAAACAATACTTCCATAACATTAGCTAATTCTTTTAAATTAATTTTGTATAGCAAAAGCATTCAGTTGTATGATCGTTAACCATTCCTACTGCTTGAATAAAGGAATAACAAATTGTACTTCCAACAAATTTAAAACCATCTTTTTTTAGTTGCTTACTAATTTTATCACTTAATTCATTTGAAGCAGGAACTTCTTCTATACTTTTCCACGAATTAATAATAGGCTTATTATCTACAAACTTCCATATATAATTGGAAAATGAGCCACACTCTTCTCTAATTTTCAGAAATGCTTTTGCATTAGTTACAACGCTTTCAATTTTTCTTCTATTACGAACAATGCCTTTATCTTGCATTAATTGCTCTAATTTTTCTTCAGTGTATTTCACAATCTTTTCAGCCTCAAAATTATCAAAAGCTTCTTTATAGTTTTCTCTTTTTTTAAGAATAGTCCACCAGCTTAAGCCTGCTTGAGCTCCTTCTAAGCACAACATTTCAAATAGTTTTCTATCATCATATACTGGCACTCCCCATTCCTTATCGTGATATTCAATATATAATTCTTCTTTTGTCACCCATTCACATCTTTTAATAATTTGAATCACTTCCTCTTAAACTAAATCACAAACCTTGCTGTATTTTTCACCGTTTTTGCATAAATCTAATCTCTATAAACACGTAACAGTGTTAATTAATCTATATTATAAGTATATTTTACCATAAAATAAAAGCTTACATTACATAAACTCTTATCATATATATCTTTATATTTTACTGAACTCAAATCATTTTACTTTCTTCAAGCTCCATCAAGAATGAAGGCTTTATAGTTAAGAAACCTTTTTCATTATTGCATATGCCTGCCCAATCTAAAATTGCAAATATTACAAAGCCTGGACCAAATGCGCTTTGTCCTTCTTTAACTCCATGCACCTTATGTGCAACATAGCCTTCCACAGAATTCATTGGAAGCTTATCATTACCAAGTCTAGCTCCCTTTGATCTAGCACTTCCTTTTGGTGCTTTTCCTCCATTATTTATTACAACTTCTACAGCGGCATTAAATACTTCCCATGTTAATTGATCTGGAACTGGTATTTTAGGTGAAACAAGTCCATTTTTATTTGAATCGTAACTTATTTCACAAGAATCACCTCTAAATAATTTAATAGATGCATGTCCACCAGATTCATCTAACTTTTCTCTAATTTTTCTTGTAACAAGATTTCCTATATAGACATCATTTCTATTTACACCTCTGGTCACTTTATCTTGCTTTTCTTCAATTTCATTTTCATTATTAATTTCTTTTTCTCCTAATTTAATTTCTTCTACATTATTTATAATTTCTCTATCAATATTCTTACTTTTAGTATCTTCTTCCTTTATTAGACGCGAATTCATTGAATTACATTTCAAATTATGTTTTTCTTCAATCTGCTTTATATGGTTTGCTTTCATATCTTCACTAACACATGTATAAGACTTTAATTCATAATATAGCTCAATAATCTCACCTGCTGCAAATACTTTAGGAGAATTACTTATAAGCTTTTCTATCGTTTTGTTTAAGGTATATCTATTAATAACTTTTACATTCTCTGATTGAACTTCCATTTTCTTTATAATGCATCTCTCACTAAAAACTATAATTGACTTTACTAGCTTTTCGTCTACTTTCAATAATTTTATTAAGTATTTTATATGAGTATTATTTTGCTTTATTGGATTATAAAACTTTTCCTTCTGCCCGTTCTTTAAAGTTTGCATCCAATACTTACTTTTCTCATCTCCAAAGATCCATCCACTATAATTTTTTGATTCTAAAACATAAATTCCTGTCTCATGCAAATATATTAAATCAATCTCTGTTGTTTCTCCATTTTCTTTTGGTAAGTATACATTAGTAAGTATTCTATGCTCCCCTTTTATTTTTTCTAAAATATTGAAGGATAGATACTCTCCATATTTGCCCTTATCCATCATAACTCCAAAGAAACCATTGCCTGATTCTTTTTTGTAATTGCTTTTATCGTATTTACTCTTTTTTAATGTTAAAGCAATAATAATTACTAAAATTATTATAATATATAACCCTATCATATAATTTCTCTCCCTTTACCCTTAATTTAGCAATCAAATAATTAAATTACGTATTCGATACATATTAACTATATTTTAACATAAATAGTTAATACTTATAAAGTTCTATCAAAAAATCATTTTACCTTCAAGCCGCATATTTGCAATAACTCATAATGCTATTGGTTATGCTCCTCACTTTTTTATAAGTGTATATTGTTAACTTTTTTTTCTAACTTCTTAAGTTTTTTACTTTTTTACTTCTTAACTTTTTCCATTCTTAAATTCTTAAATTCTTAAATTCTTAAAAAGTTTTATTTGAAAATATAATAATTGTTAAAAAGGTTTATTGCTAACTAAGAAAACTTGGTGATGAATGCACGAATTGCATTACCACATTGCCTATGGGTGGTTTACGCCTGTGTAAAAACTTTAGCTTCTAGCTGAAGAAATTCGAGCATTTCTTAAACCCTATGAAAAAAAGGGCCGCGTAGAAAATTTAATTCCTCCACTGCCCTATATATAGAATTCAAATTATTATTTTTTTAAATGAGCTCCATTTGTGGCAATAACTTCTTTATACCAATAGAAGCTCTTTTTATTTTTAACTGAAATAATTATATGTATCCTGCTATTTGTTCTCGCTTTAGTAATTGCCACAACTGCTCCGCCATATATGTTGCTGGATAAGGCATTGAATTTACAATCCACCATTCCATTACACCAACAGCGGCTGAAGCAACATATTGAGCCATTATATCCTTGCTTATATTTTCATTGCTTCCAGTCATGTCAAGATGCTCCTCCATACTTTTAAGAGCCATTGTTAAAATACGTTCCCTAAAAGCAGGCATAGCCTTGTTAGTGAGCATATTTGAATAGAAAAGAGCATGCTTTTCTAGATATTGAAACGTCTGAAGTAGCGAAGCTTTGGAGTCAAAATTGCTACTCTCTCCATCTGAAATACAACTGTCACATAATTGATTTAAATGAGTATCTATACATTTATTCATCAAATCAAATTTGTCTTCATAATGCAGATATACAGTGCCACGGTTTACATTTGCCTCTTCTGCAATTTCGTTAATGGTTATCTTTTCAAAATCTTTTTCCGACATGAGCTTGATAAAAGCACCCATAATAGCCTGTTTTGATTTTTCAATACGTCTATCCATAAAAATATCTCCTTTATGCATCTAATGTACTTCCTTGTAAACTGATTTATCTTATAATAATCAACATTCATATGTGTTTTGTTCATTAATAAACAAATCTCATTGTTTTAACTATTGAATTGAGTTAACTTAATTGATAAATTTATTATATTGAACATGTGTTGAAAAATCAATATTCGTTGAAATAATGAAAGGCGGAATTAATTTGAAAATATTTTATTTTACTGCTACAGGAAATAGTTTATATGTTGCAAAAAAGATTGGTGGAGAATTATATTCAATACCTCAAATGATAAAAGAAGGTAAATATGAATTTGAGGATGATGCTATAGGATTTATATTTCCTTGCCATGGACTCGGAATGGCGAAAATAGTTAGTAACTTTATAAAAAAGTCAAAATTTAAAGCTGATTACTTCTTTTCAATTATGACATATGGCGGTAATGCATTCTCTGGATTAAGGCATATGGAACTTGTGGCCAAGGAATCTGGAATCAGGTTCAACTATACAAATGAAATACTGATGGTGGATAATTTCCTTTCAACCTTTAAGATGGAGGAGGAAATAATAAATAAGAAGTCAGAAGTAATTGATGAAAAACTAAGTGGAATAATAGCTGATATTACAAACAGACGAAATTCTCTTGTGAAAAAAGGAATTGTATCTAATACTCTATCTAAATGTGCCCGTGGCCTAGCAGATAAAATTAGCAATAATTTTGCAGCTAAGAAATTTATTGTTACGAACGATTGTACTAGCTGTAAGGTATGCGAAAAGGTTTGTCCTGCAAATAATATTAAAGTTGATAACAAACCCGAGTTTTTCAATAAATGCGAAGTATGTCTAGCTTGTATACATCATTGTCCTCAAAATGCAATTCATTTGAAATCTGAGAAAAGCAAAGCTAGGTTCATAAATCAAAATGTTCAGCTTAAAGAAATAATTGCTTCTAATAATCAAGCTAATTAAGAAAGCAGAAAATAAAATTAAGGCTGATCAGACATTCATATGATGCCTTAAGAAACCTATTAAGGCTAACCTAGATTTAAAAAGAAAAGACCTTGAAGCTATATTCTTAAAAAGTTTTATTTTAAACCCATATTCCTTTATAAGAATGTTTAAAGGAAACATTTAAAGCATATTGCTTTTTAAAAAGGTTTATTGAAACCTTTTTAAACTTATTTATTGGTAAAAACTTTTCTTCAAAGACCATAATTCTTCCCGCTTTAGATTAATTTTGTTCATCGTTTTTTTCATGAATCTAATCTTTATAAACGCGTAATACTATTAATTGATCTATATTATAAGTATGTTTTACTATAAAATAAGAGCTTACATTACGTAAACTCTTATTTTAAATATCTTCATATTTTACTGAACTCAAATATTGGAATTGTATAAGTCTTGTTTGTAATTTCATCTTGGGTTAACCCTTTTGACCAAAATCTATAAGCCCGTTATATGCTTTTGTTCAATTACTTCATTTATAATAAATAATTGAGACATGAAATCTTCACGTTTTCTTGACCAATATTCACTAGCTATTTCTGTGTAGTCCTTTGATAGTATTATTCCTAAATTCATAAGTTCATCACCAAAGTAACTTCCTTCTCTTCCTTCTATCGCATATAGTTTATTAGGATCTAGCCCTTGAAGTTTTATACGATTGTACTTTTCATTTGGCCTACACAAAACCTGATAATACCCAACAATAGCTTGTGATTTATCTTCTGAAACTACCATCCATGAAGTTTCATTGTTTTCAAAAGGATTTAGAATTCTGTAGAAATTACCTTTCTGCATTAATGACTTATTCTTTTTAAAGAAGTTAACTTGCTCCTTAACTGTTTCTTTTTCCTCATCACTCATGGTATTAACATTAAGCTCGTATCCAAAGGTTCCGAAATATGCTACATTAGCTCTTGTACTGAGTGGGGTAAGCCTTCCAACTTGATGATTTGGCACTGCTGAAACATGACTTCCTATTGAACTTAAAGGATAAATCATGGAAGTACCATATTGTATCTTCAACCTTTCAATAGCATCAGTATCATCACTTGCCCAAGTTTGAGGGGCATAATATAGCATTCCCGGATCAAATCTAGCGCCTCCCCCTGCACATGATTCAATTAAAAGATCTGGATATTTACATGTTATCTTTTCAGCCAGCTTATATACTCCAAGAATATATCTATGGAATACTTCTCCTTGTTTATCTTCATCTAAACTTAATGAATAAGGTTCAGTAATATATCTATTCATATCCCATTTAATATAATAAACTTTAGAATTTCCTATTATGTTATCCATTAAATTAAATACATGTTCAACAACTTCATCTCTTGTAAAATCTAAGACAAACTGATTTCTTCCATGAGACATATTTCTATCTGGTGCTTGAATAGCCCATTCAGGGTGTTCTTTGAACAATTTAGTATCTTTACATACCATTTCTGGTTCAAACCATAATCCAAATTTAAGTCCTATTTCTTCCACCTTTTCAGATAAACCTTTAATTCCATTTGGAAGCTTTTCTTTGTTCTCAAACCAATCTCCAAGGGAACTTGTATCATCATTTCTTTTGCCAAACCACCCGTCGTCTAATACAAATAATTCTATTCCTAAATCCTTTGCAGCTCTTACAATAGAGAGTATCTTTTCTTCATTAAAATCAAAATATGTTGCTTCCCAATTATTTAAAAGAATAGGACGTTCTTTATCTCTCCATTTTCCTCTTGCAAGCCTTTTTCTGTAAAGCTTATGATAAGTTTGACTCATTGAATTTAAACCACTATTAGTATAGACC
>CAURJV010000111.1:0-13433 GCA_963524945.1 uncultured Clostridium sp. | reverse complement strand
ATGTGTAAGTGATGTGTTTTTTGAAGTATTTCATTATAAAAATAGAATTGATTTAGATAAGGGATCAATCAAAGCCTTTTTAGCAATCATAGCAAAAAGAAAAGCTATAGATATGTATAGAAAAAATAAAAATAATAATCATCTTCCAATAGATGATGTAGCTCAAGAGTTATATAGTGTTGTAGATGATGCAGCACATTCGATTTTATTAAAAGAAAGCAACTCTGAACTTATAAATGCTATAAAATCGTTAGGAGAACCTGATAGCGAAATAATTATAAGGAAATATTACTTACATCAAAGTTCAAAAGACATTTCCAGTGATCTGGGTTTAAAAGTGAATACAATTGATAAAAAAGTTTCTAGGTGTATGGAAAAATTAAAAAAATTATTGGGAGGGGGGAGATAAATTGGAAGATAAATTATTTGAATTATTAGATGACTTAAACATTAAGGATACTGATTTATTATTGAATGAAAATATTAACTTGTCTATGGACTTGTCTTCTAGGAAACGTATTGAAGAATCTGTAAAGAAAAAAACTGGACACTTAAACAAGAAAAATACATTTAACAATAAGATAAAAAATATTTTAGGGGGAACTTATATGAAGAGAAAAATAGCTTTAGCAGCATCCATTGCAGTAGCATTTAGTTTAGGAGGAGGAGTATATGCCTATGCTAAAACTCCGGTGGCTTATGTCAGTCTAGATATTAATCCAAGTGTAGAATTAGGAGTAAATGCTTTCGATACAGTAGTATCAGCAGAAGCATATAATGAAGATGGTGAAAAAGTTTTAGACGGAACTAATCTGGTAAATTCTAAAGTTGGCGATGCAGTCGGCACGGTAATAACAAATGCTATATCAGATGGTTACATAAAGGAAGATAGTACAAATACAACAACATCTGCAGCAGTTGAAATTACAGTATCTACAGATAAGGATGGATTAGCAGATAAGTTAAATGAATCTTTAAAAGAAACTGCAGATGAAACATTAAAGAATAATGATTTAGAAGCAGAAGTTGAAACTGATAAAGTAGCGCTTGCAAGAAGAGATGAAGCAAGGCAACTTGGGATAACTCCAGGAAAATTAAATCTTATACAAAAGCTTCAAGCATTAGATTCAAGCATTAAGGTAGAGGATTATAAATCGATTTCCGTTAAAGAAATACAAAAGAAAGCTAAAGAATTAAGAAAGATGACTAAGAGTGATAATGATGTCGTTGATGGAAATAATACTGTAGATGCCAATACGAATACTACAGATGGTAATACAAATGCTAGCACTGAAACAGGCACGAATACAAGTAATAGCAATCTAGATGCTAATGTAACGTCTGGATCTACAGAAGAAGATAATACATTTACACAATCATCAATAGAAGTGGAGAAAGCCAAAGAAGCTACGTCAGAAAAAGGTAATAATTCATGGAATGAGAAAAGTAATAATGGTAATTTGAAAAAAGAAGAAAATAGTAATGCAGGTATTAAGCAAGAAGAAAACGAAGATAGGAAATATGAAAAGTCTTCAAAGGAATCTGAGAAAAAGAGTGCTGGAACTCAAGGAAATGGTAATTCATCAAAATCAGAGAAAAGCAATAATGATAATTCGGGATCTCAAGGTAAGGGTAATGGTAAGAATAAATAGATTATAATCTAAACAGATATGTTAATTATAGAGATAAGATAATTTGGGTAAACAAACTATCTTATCTCTATTTATATTTCAAAAGTTTTAAAATTCAAAAAAAATGTTTTTTATCAATATAGCAAGATGAGTTCTAAATCATTAGTAATATACATATACTTATCTAGTATTAACCGATGCAGTCACAAAATAAATTTAAACCTATTTTGTGATTGTATTTATTGTGTGTACGCGTTAAAAATAGGGCGAAATTTAGATTTATATGTAGCAGACTATAAAAAAGAAATTTCTTTTGAAAAAAGACGTTAACACGAAAAATGTTTAATAAGATCGGGTGCATAAGCAAGTAGGTTTGAATTATCATAAGAAGGAACTTGTTGTGCAGACTGAAGAACATTTTATATATAAGGTTACGTAGTAAGTGTTAAAGGGGAGAGTTTATATGGGAAAAAAATATGTAATGTTTGTTGATGAAAGAGGGGTTAGAAGTTTAGATAAAAGTGAAAATCTTTTAATGATAGGGGTGATTTTTGAATATGATTATTGCACTGATTCAAAAAACGGTGAGTGTGAATTAAAAAGAAAATTAAATGAATATAAGAAAGAAAGTTTTGGAAATATACATTCTAATATACCAATAGATAATATAATACTAAAAGAGAAAGTCTACAAAAATATTAATAATGTAATGATAAATGAATTTGTATATGGATTACCAATTTTATTTAAAAAGTTAAGATTTAAGATCATTTCAAGTACGGTAAAACAAAACTTAGATAAAACGAATGATTCATATTTTATGGCAACACAAAGACTTTTAAGGAAATTTAATTCGTTTACTACTAAAAACAATGGGGAATCAGGCGGGATAGTCATAGAAGCGAAAGAAGGAAATGTAAACTACAAAATTTTGCAAAACTTCTTTGATATATATAATAATAGAAATACTAATTCAAGTATGTTAGATAATTTTCAGAATAAAATAAATACGTTCATTGTATCAGAAAAAAGTAATAAGATTTATGGTTCGGGAATAGAGGTATTGAATATAATAAATAATGTATTTTTTCGAGTCTTAAATGGAAAAAGAGAAATTGATGACGAATTGATATTATATACGGATTATGGCAACAGAGATAGGATATTTAGTGAACTTAAACATAAAATATATAATGATATAGGAATGGGGATTTCAAGTGATCAATTACAAGCTATTTCTCAAAGCTATGTTGAAGGATTTAGTAAAGAATTGAAACTATTAAAAGAGCAGTTAAAGCTTAAAGATGCTAGAATAAAGGAAAAAGAGAAAGAGATTAGTCAGCTTACTAATGAAATTAAAGTATTAGCCAAACAGCTAGAAAGAGTTTTAGTAAACAGAAAAAATGATAATATAGTATCAAGAATTCTCTCAGATATAGATGTTACAGTTAGCGGGTTCGATAAAGTTATTACAGTTTCAAAAAATTAATTATTCGCAATTATATAATATATAATAAAGTGATATATAGGAATCTATAATAAAAATTTATTATAGAAAATTAAGAAATTTAAAATGCCTGAAAGAATCTTAAATGAAGCTTTTAGGCATTTTGTTTTGTAAAAAAACATTCACCCAAATATTAAAATTTTGTAGACTTTTTTGATAAGTATTTTAAATTTACATCAATAAGGGAAACATATAAAAAATAAGTTTTTTGATAAAGAGGAATTTATGAATAAATTATCTTATGAAAATGAAGTGGTGGATTATTCTAAAAAATTTAAAGATTTTAAGATAAAATCTATGCAAGATAAAGTAAAACTAGGTATAACGTTGTATGTACCTAAAGGTGAAATAAAAGGAATATTTCAAATTAGTCATGGTATGATGGAGCATAGAAAGCGCTATATACAGTTTATGGATTACTTAGGCTACAACGGCTATATTTCAGTAGTGCACGATCACATAGGACATGGTGAAAGTGTTATCACCAAAGATGACTACGGTTATTTCTATGATAACGGAGATAAAAATCTCGTAGAAGATTTACACCAAATAACGTTATATATGAAGCAAAAGTACAAAGACTATCCTTACTTTCTATTTGGATTTAGCATGGGATCACTAATTGCAAGAGCCTATTTAAAAAAATATGATTATGAATTAGATGGTCTTATACTTTGTGGTTCACCAGTCCAAAATAAAGCTATGCCATATATTAAAAAGTTGTGTAGAATTATAGAGAAGATAAAGGGTGATCACTATCGATCAATTTTTATACATAAAATAATTCGAGGAATAGGTGATAATGTTATAACAACCTCAGAAATAGAAAGAAATAAATTTATGAATGATGAAGGGTGTGGATTTATTTTCACAGTAAATGGATTTGAAAATCTATGTAACTTAATAAAAACTGACTATAGCAAAAGAAACTGGGGAAAAAGAAATTTAAGTCTCCCGATTCTATCTATTGCAGGGGGAGATGATATAGTTATTATAAGTAACAAAAGATTTAATGAATTAACACAGTTTATTAAAGGAATAGGATATGAGAAAGTTTCTACTAAAATATATTTAGATAAATATCATGATCTTTTACATGAAGTAAATAAATTAGAGGTGTATAAGGATATTTTAAATTGGATGAATAGCATTCTTATTGAAAAGAAAACTTAATTTTATCAAATGGTTTTTTTAATATATATATTATTTGGAATAATAAACTTAAATTTAAAATTATAGTAAGTCGAGTGCCCAATTAATATAAGAATGTAGAAACTAAATTGTAGCATATATAATTGCAAAATAGTATTATTTGGGTTTATAATGCTGTTAAAGGATGTGTTAAGTATGAAAAAAATAGTTTTTGGCGGAGGCTGCTTTTGGGGTGTGGAAAAATTCTTTTCTATGATACCAGGAGTATTAGAAACAGAAGTAGGATATGCAAATGGAAAAACAGAAAATCCAACATATGAAGAAGTTTGCAAAAATGATACAGATTTCGTTGAGGTATGTTACATAACATACGATGAAAAAAAAGTTTCACTCGATAAATTATTGGATAAGTTTTGGAGTATAATCGATCCTACAACATTGAATAAACAAGCTGGAGATACTGGTACTCAATATAGAAGTGGAATTTATTATATTGATGAATCTGATGCTGATACAATTAATAAAAGTAAAGCGAAAATTCAGGAACAATGTGATGCGCAAGTTGTAACTGAGGTTAAACCGTTAAAAAAATACTATACAGCAGAAGAATATCACCAAGATTATTTAGAAAAAAATCCTACTGGTTACTGCCATATTAAGTTTAACTAATATTAAATATTAATGAGCTACTATATTGACACTGGCAGCTTGTTAAAAACTATATTAGAATAGAGAACTATTTTTAAGATAGTTTTTTTATTCTCTAGGAATTTATATTTAAGTTAAATATGTGGATGGATTATGGAAAAGACTTATTCGGAAAGTTACGATTTGTAAGGAGAATAAAAAAAGAAAATATATTCGCTTGCCAAATTTTCCTCACATACGTTCGAAAAGGCAGATGCGTAAAAAATCTACAGTTCCACAGTCGTCTGCGATTTTTTGATTTTGGGTGAAAACTCACTTGGAGATTTCTTAAACAGGTTTTTAAATGAACGTAAAAAACATGTATAGTCATTAAATCCACATTGTAAATAAACTTTTGTAATTTGCTCGCCACTACTTATAAGGTCTTTAGCCATTAATAATCTCTTTTGATTTACATAGTTGTGAAGAGTATATCCAGTTTCTTTTTTAAACTTATGCATAAGATAATATTTACTAATATAAAATCTTTGAGATAAAGTCTCCACAGAAAGATTTTTAGATAAATTATTATTTAAATATTTTAGGATTTTTTCAATTTGCTTATCATATTTGAGAGATGCTTCATCATTTATATACATATTGTTAAGATGGACTCTGTTTAAATATACAAGCAACTGAATAAACAGTGAATTGCTCAAAAGTTTACTACCAAAGTCTTGTGAGTTAAAGGAAATCTTTAGCGATTCTATTATGAACTTAATGTTATCTTGCAATTTGCTATCAAGTCTAATAAGATTAAAACTTTTTTCATTAGCAAGTCTAAAACAAGTAGATAAATCACAATTTTCATAGTTATGGTTTTCTATAAAATCAGAATTCGCCCAGATAATAATTCTTTCATAAATTTCAGAAGAATCAATAATAGGTTTATGAACATCATGATTGTTTACAAGTAGAATATCCCATGGTTTTAAGTCGTATGCCTTTCCTTCAATTAAATAAGTTACTTTTCCAGATAAAAAAATTATTATTTTATTAAAGTCGTGATAATGGAATTCGAATTCCTGATTTTTTTTATCTTTTAAATGAAATAATTGAAAATCATTTTTTAAGTAGCCTGATTTATTACTATTTTTATTCATATTTGAAAACTCCCTTGAAATAACTTTAATTGCAAATGTATTAATTAAAAATATCAGATATAAATATATATTCAATTAACTCTAAGCTGTTTCTATATGATTTTGGGTTTATATTAAAATGATAAAGCACTTTTTGCAGTATATCAAGCAATATATGCACTATTTAATGCGAAAATGTTGTATATAATGAAGATATAAGAAGTTAAGTAATTCTTGGAGGAATAAAAAATGAAGTTATATAATTTATTAAAAGATTTAGATTATGAAATAATTAGCGGAAGTGTTGATATAGAAGCTAGGAGTGTTAGTTATGATTCTAGAAAAGTAAAAGGAGATTCAGTGTTTATCTGCATACAGGGGGCTAATGCAGATGGGCACAACTATATAGACGAAGCAATAAAAAGTGGCGCTTTAGCAATAGTGATACAGGAAGAAATTAAAATAAATAATGAAAATATAACAGTAATAAAAGTTAAAGATACTAAGTTAGCTTTAGCAAGTATAGCTAACTTATTTTATAATGAACCGTCTAAAGAAATTAATTTAGTTGGAGTAACAGGTACCAATGGAAAGACTACAGTTATACATTATATAAAAGATATATTAGAATCATATAAAAAAAGAACAGCTATAATAGGGACTTTAGGATATGAATTTAATAAGGAAAAGGCAAGTATACAAAAGGTTAATCCTACAACACCTGAATCATTAGAATTACAAGGATTATTTAGAGAATTTATTAATAAAGGTGCTGAAAATATTGTAATGGAAGTTACTTCATCTGCATTGGCAAAACAGAGAGTTGAGTATTGTAATTTTAATGTTGGAGTATTTACAAATCTATCTCAAGATCATCTTGAAGAACATGGAACAATGGAAAATTATAAAAATGAAAAAATAAAATTGTTTAAGAAATGTGAGTTGGGAGTTATAAATCTAGATGATGGAATAGCAGAAGAAATTATAGAAAAGGCCAGTTGTAAAGTTTTAACTTATGGAATAAATAAAGAGGCTGATATTAGGGCAACTGAGATTAGATATAGAAATGATTGTATAATATTCAAAATTAAATTTAGGGACATAAAATGGCGCTGGTGGTGTATTACAGATGTAAAAGTAAATATTCCTGGAAAAGTAACTGTATATAATGTTTTGGCGGCTGTAGGAGCTTGTATAGGTCTTGGAATGGATATGGGTGACATTATAAGTTGCTTATCTAATCTAAAGCATGTTCCAGGAAGACTAGAAGTGGTGGAAAATAATTATAATAAAAGTGTAATAGTTGATTATGCACACACTCCTGATGCATTAGAAAGACTATTAATGATGGCAAGAGAGACTACTAAAGGTAAACTTATTACTGTATTTGGTTGTGGTGGAGATAGGGATAAGAGTAAGAGAAAAGTAATGGGGATGGCGGCAGGAATTTTATCAGATTATTGCATAATAACCTCAGATAATCCAAGAACGGAAGATCCGATAAAAATAATTGAAGATATTGAAGAAGGAATGGAAGTTATAAATTCAACTTATGAGAAAATTGTTGATAGAAAGAGAGCCATTGAAAAAGGACTAAAACTTTTAAAAGACGATGATTTATTAATAATAGCAGGAAAAGGGCATGAAGACTATCAAATAATAGGCAAGGATAAAATATACTTTGATGATAGGGAAATTGTTAGAAAAGCTCTGGGATAGTGCTAGGATTTATAATTTAAGCATGAAAATATTAGGGGGCGAGAAAATTGAAATTTTTAAAGAGCTATAAATCATCATTGATTCTAGTGTTATCGATATTATTAGGTGGAGCAATAGGCATTATAATTGGAGATAAAGCTAAAATATTTGCACCACTAGGAAATTTGTTTTTAAACCTAATATTTACAATGTTAGTTCCTATAGTGTTCTTTAGTATTGCTTCTGCGATAGCTAATATGGATAAATCAAAGAAGCTTGGAAGAATATTTATAATAACTTTAATTGTATTTGGCATAACTGCTATTATTTCAGGCATAATAGGAGTTATTAGTTTTAAAATGTTTAATCCAGCAGTTGGGTTAGATCCATCAATGTTTAATAACTTAATGAATACTAATGATGCAGATGCATCTAAAAGCGTAGGAGTTTTAGAAAAAATAGTTTCTAGTATAACTGTAGGTGATTTCTCTGAACTTTTATCTAGAAACAACTTACTTGCACTAATATTATTTTCTATATTAATAGGCTTTGGAACCATGTTGTCTAAAGAACAAGGTAAGACTTTTGCATCATTTTTAAGCAGTGGAGCCGCGGTGACAATGAAAGTTGTAAATATAATTATGTATTATGCACCAATTGGACTTGCAGCCTATTTTGCAAATGTAATTGGACAATTAGGAGGACAAATATTAAATGGATATGCAAAAATATTTGTACTATACTTGGTTGTTTCTGTAATATATTTCTTTGCATTCTTCAGTATATATGCTTATATAGCAAGGCGAAAAGAAGGAGTGAAATTGTTTTGGAAAAATGCTGCAGAACCTTCAATAACGGCATTAGCAACATGTTCTAGTGCTGCCTGCATACCAGTAAATATAAAATCAGCTAAAAATATGGGGGTATCAGATACCTTGGCTAATATAATAATGCCAATTGGAGTCAATATTCATAAGGATGGTTCGGTCATTGGAGGAATATATAAAATAATGTTCTTGTTTGCTATATTTGGCAGAGATATAAATACTATTAGTTCCTTATTTCCTATATTAGGAGCAGGGCTTCTTATTGGTGCAGTGGTTGGGGCTGTACCAGGAGGTGGAGCAATTGGTGAAATGCTTATTCTAAGTATATTTGGATTTCCACAGGAAGCATTAGCTATAATGCTTGTAATAGCTACAATAATTGATGCACCAGCAACATTATTAAATTCATCAGGAAATACTGTCTGTACAATGATAATATCAAGGTTTATAGACAAGAAATAGGATTAAGATAATTTGATAAGAATCAACTATATAGAACTCATACATGTAAAACTATAGTAAGCAAAGTGCTCCATTAAGAGTAGAATGTAGAAACCTAATTGCAATATACAAAACAATATTTAATAATAAACTTTGGATTAAAAAGTATTAACATCAATAAAGATAGTTCTACTATGTAATAATATGCTTAAAAATTTTTGACAAAGAACTTCAACTATATTTTGGTTGAAGTTTTTTTGAAATAATTTTTAATTAATGTAGTATAATCTATATAGTATCGAAATTAATGGAATTTATGGAGGAGCAAGCAGAATGAAAAAAAGTTTTAACATAGATATATTTTTGGAAAAGTATCCTCAGGCTAACGAAATAATTTCTAAAAATAATATTAATATTGAAAATCTTAAGGAAATATACGAAGACTACATAAATTATAAAACCTCCTATGAAAGTCAGGCAGCATTCATAGCAAATATTTTACGAGCGCAAAGAATGGTACATTCTGTTAAGTCAAGGATTAAAGATCCGGAGAGATTAATAGAAAAAGTTATAAGGAAGACAGAAGATAGAAAAAATAAATACGGAGATGATTTTGAATTTACAGTAAATAATTATAGAAATGAAATAAATGATTTAATCGGGATTAGAGTTATACATATATTTAAAGACCAGTGGCAGGGAATACATGATTTTATAATAAAAACTTGGAATGTAACTGAGATTACTGCAAATGTAAGAGAAGGAGATAATATAGATGTTTTTGATGATCCTATTATAGAGGTAAGATCAAAAGCTTCTGGATATCGTTCGGTTCATTATTTAGTAGAATTTTATCCAATCAATGAGAAGGTTATTGCAGAGATACAGGTTAGAACAATTTTTGAGGAAGGATATGGGGAAATAGACCATCGGTTAAGATATTCCCATAATGAAATTCCAGAAATACTTAAGTCTAACTTAATGCTTTTTAATAGGATTGTAGGAAGTGCTGACGAAATGGCATCGTTAATAAACAATTTAAGTAAAGAGTGGGGAGATAAAGAAGTTTATTATAAAACAATAATAAAAGAGCAGGAAGCGGAAATTAATAGATTGAAAAGCAAGATGACATGGATTGATGTAGAAAAAAATTCTTAATGCTAGTATTTTAAGAAGTTAGAAATGATAATATAAAATATTATAACTAAAAATGGAGGAGTTTAAAGTGAAGACAATCGGATTTATAGGTGTAGGTGTAATGGGAAAATCTATGGTTAGAAATTTAATGAAAAAAGGATATGAGGTATCTATTTATACAAGGACAAAAGAAAAAGTTCTTGATGTTATAAATGAAGGTGCGAACTGGTGTGAGGGTGTTAAAAGCTGTGTGAGTAATAAAGATGTTATAATAACAATTGTAGGCTATCCTAAAGATGTAGAGGAAGTTTATTTTGGGGAAAATGGCATTTTGGAGAATGTTAAAAAGGAGTCTTGTATAATTGATATGACTACTACAAGTCCAAAGCTTTCTGTGAAAATTTATAATGAAGCTAAAAAGAGAGAAGTATATGCTTTAGATGCACCAGTATCAGGAGGAGACGTAGGCGCAAAGAATGCTACATTATCTATAATGGTTGGCGGAGATTTAGAAATTTTTGAAAAACATAAAGATGTTTTATCTGCACTTGGAACTAATATAATATATGAAGGAAAAGCAGGAAATGGACAGCATACTAAAATGGCAAATCAGATAGCTCTAGCTGGTGCGATAGCTGGAGTATGCGAATCAATTACGTATGCAAAGGGAGCGGGATTAGATGTTCAGACTATGCTTGATAGTATAAGTGAAGGTGCAGCGGGAAGCTGGCAAATGAAAAATATGGCTCCTCGTATGTTAAAAGGAGATTTTGATCCTGGCTTTTACATAAAGCATTTTATTAAGGATATGAATCTAGCAATAGAAGAATCTACAGATAATTCTATAAATTTAGGAGTTTTAAATGAAGTACTAAAAATGTATAAAATGTTAGATAACGATAATTTGGGGGATCTAGGAACTCAAGGCCTTATTAAATATTACGAGAAGTATAGTAAAAATCAGCAAATTTAAGTTGAATATATGTTGCAATAATAAACTTAAATTTAAAATTCTAGTAAGCAAGCGCTCAATTAAGTCAAAATGTAGAAACTCAATCGCAAAATATATAAGTTCCAAAGAATATAATTCATTTTTTATAAATTTATTTGGATATATTATCTGATGTTTTCAAGATAAATATTGGTGAATTAAATTTTTTTAAAAATATATATAAACTGAACATAATAGAAATTAATAATTCCATTTAAGATATATCATATTTTGTCGAAATATGATATATTATTATTACCCTAATAAATACTAAAGAATTATCCCTTAACAATTTTCTCTTTCTATCAGAAGCAGTAAGTAAGAACTTCTTATTTACTGCTTCATTTTATATATTAAAAAAAATACTATGCAGGAATTATTTTTTTGTTATAATAAAACATGTATATTACATAGTAAGTTTATAACAATAGGGGAAGAATACATTTTATAATGGATCTTTAGACGTTTATAAACTTGAAAGGAAGAAGACTTATATGGAAGTTTATTTTGATAATAGTTCAACAACAAAACCGCTTGATGAGGTAATAGATGAAGTAAGTTTTGGTATGAAGGAATTTTACGGAAATCCATCTTCCTTACATAATTTGGGGTTGAAAAGTGAAAGAAAACTTAAGGAATGCAGAGGAATATTAGCTAAAACTATAAATGCGAGCGAAAATGAAATACATTTTACTTCAGGTGGAAGTGAAGGAAATAATTTAGTTCTCAAGGGGCTTTTGAAAAGCGGAACTCATCTTATTACAACTCCTTTTGAACATGCTTCTATTTTGAATACTATAAAGAAATTAGAAGAAAATAATATTAAAGTAACATTTTTAGAGATAAATGAAGATGGTAAGATTAACTTAGAACAGCTAAAAAATGCTATAACTAAGGAAACAGTATTGGTCTCAATAATGCATGTAAATAATGAAGTTGGAGTAATTCAAGATCTAAAAGAAATAGGAGACATAATAAGAGCAAGTAGCAATAGAACTAAATTTCATGTTGATGCAGTTCAAAGCTATGGCAAATTGCCTATAGATGTGAAGAAAATGAATATAGATTTTCTAACAGTAAGTGCACATAAATTTCATGGACCTAAAGGTGTAGGATTTATATATATAAAAAATACTAGTTCTTTATCACCATTAATAGAAGGTGGATCCCAGGAATTTGGAATAAGAGCGGGTACACAAAATATACCTGGAATTATGGGAATGGCTTTAGCTTCTAAAATTTCAAATGATAAGATGAAAGAAAATTACGAAAAGGTATTTCAAATAAAGAAAAGATTTGTTGATAAATTAAGTAATATCGATAATATAAAGATAAATAGTCTATTAAATGATGATTTTTCACCTTATATATTAAATGTTTCTTTTAGAGGTGTAAGAGGGGAAGTGTTACTTCACTACTTGGAGGAGTTGGGGATATATGTATCTACAGGATCAGCATGCTCTTCTAAAGAAAGAGAGAGAATTGGTGGAAGTTATGTATTAAAATCTTTAGGATTAACTAAGGATGAAATATCAGGAGGAATTAGATTTTCATTTTCAGATGATAATGATGAATCAGAGATAGATTACGTAGTAGACATTTTAGAAAAAGGACTTAAATTTTTAAGGAGGATAAAAAAATAATGAGAGAACTTATTTTAGTAAAGTACGCGCCAGAAATATTTTTGAAGGGGTTAAATAGAGGTAAATTTGAAAGAAAATTAAGAGATAATATAGCTAAAAAACTTGATGGAATAAAAGCTGAATTCATACACGATAGTGGAAGATATTTTATAAAGACTGATGAAATAGAAGAGAGTATCAATAGAATTAGTAAAGTTTTTGGGATACTTGAAGTATGTTTAGTTAGAGAAGTTGATATAGATTTTAACAGTATACAAGAGGCTGCATTAGAAAAAGTTAGACAATCAAAAGGAAACACTTTTAAGATTAATACAAATAGAGCTAATAAAAAATTTGAACTGAATTCTATGGAAGTTTCAAGAAAAGTAGGAGCGTATGTTCTTACTAATTTAGATGGAGAAATAAACGTTGATGTTAAAAATCCAGATATTTCAATAAGTATTGAAATAAGAAATAATTATGCTTACGTATGGTCAAATAGTGACATAACAAAGGGAGCAGCAGGTCTTCCATATGGAATGAATGGTAGTACAATGTTAATGTTATCTGGCGGTATCGATTCCCCAGTAGCAGGATACATGATGGCCAAAAGAGGCGTTGAAGTAAGTTGCGTTTATTATCACAGCCACCCATATAG
>CAURJV010000110.1:0-13457 GCA_963524945.1 uncultured Clostridium sp. | reverse complement strand
TATTAAAAGATATGTATAAAGATGTGTGAAAAATTAGTGTGAAATTATGTAATTACAATAATAAATCATTGGTTAGAAATATATTTATAGGTTTTTAATAAATGTATATAAATTAATATGACAATGAAGCAGTTTTAGAATTTAATAAAATCATTTATCTAATGTCTAGTCATTATTGCATTCCGATCTTACATTAAGCTAGGGACGGTAACGGTATGAGGGCTGGACATTAGGTGATTATAAGAGTTATTTTGTATTAGGTTTAGTAATATTACAATGGAATGATATTCAGAAGAGATTAGAAATTTTTTTAAAATTAAGATTTATTTAATTTAACTATAATAAGAATATAAATTTATCACATAATAAGTAAACGATTTAAAAAAATTACACTTAGTGGAGGTTTTTATGGGATTAGAGATGAATAATATAAAAAATGCCATTATTAATGGTAAGACAGTGCTTGGTATTGAACTAGGTTCAACTAGAATTAAAGCAGTTTTAATAGATGAAAATAATACTCCAATAGCTTCAGGGAGCCATGATTGGGAAAATAAATATGTTAATAATATTTGGACTTATGGTTTAAATGATATATGGACTGGTGTTCAAGATAGTTATAAGAAGATGGCTGAGGATGTCAAAGAAAAATATGGAGTTACTATTGAAACAATAGGAGCAATTGGATTCAGTGCTATGATGCATGGATATATGGTTTTTAATAAAGAGGGAGAGCTTTTAGTACCATTCCGTACATGGCGTAACACTATTACTGAAAAAGCCTCAGAAGAATTAACAAAATTATTTAACTACCATATCCCTCAAAGATGGAGTATCGCTCATCTTTACCAAGCAATATTAAACGGTGAAGATCATGTAGCCGATATAGATTTCCAAACAACTTTAGAAGGATATATTCATTGGAAATTAACAGGTGAAAAAGTTATAGGTGTTGGAGAGGCATCTGGAATGTTCCCTATTGATATAGATACAAAGAATTATAATGCACGTATGATCGATCAATTTGATGAGTTAGTAGCTCATAAGAATTTTTCATGGAAACTTGGGGATATTTTACCAAAGGTATTGTTAGCTGGAGAAAATGCAGGTGTACTTACTGAAGAAGGTGCAAAGCTTTTAGATGTTACAGGACAATTAAAAGCAGGTATTCCATTCTGCCCTCCAGAAGGTGACGCAGGAACAGGAATGGTTGCAACTAACAGCATTGCAAAGCGTACAGGTAATGTATCAGCAGGAACATCTGTTTTTGCGATGATCGTGCTTGAAAAAGAGTTATCAAAAGCATATGAAGAAATAGACTTAGTTACAACTCCCACTGGTAATTTAGTAGCTATGGTTCATTGTAATAACTGTACTTCTGATCTTAATGCTTGGGTTGGATTATTTAAAGAATTTGCAGAGGCATTTGGTGTAGAAGTTGATATGAATAAGTTATTTGCAACTTTATATAATAAGGCACTTGAAGGGGATTCGGATTGTGGTGGATTATTAGCTTATAATTACTTCTCAGGTGAGCATATAACTGGTTTTGAAGAAGGGCGCCCACTATTTGTACGTTCAGCAGAGAGTAAATTCAATCTAGCTAACTTTATGCGTGTACATTTATTTACATCATTAGGAGCACTAAAAACTGGTTTAGACCTTCTTCTTAAAGAGGAAGGTGTTAAGGTAGATGAAATGTTAGGACATGGCGGTTTATTTAAGACTAAAGGTGTAGGACAAAAGATAATGGCAGCAGCGATAGATGCGCCAGTTTCTGTGATGGAAACTGCTGCAGAAGGCGGAGCGTGGGGAATTGCAGTACTTGCATCTTATATGATAAATAAAGATGAAAATGAGACATTAGACGATTATCTTACAAATAAAGTGTTTGCAGGACAAATAGGTACAAAAATAGATCCAGATTCTAAGGATGTTGAAGGATTTAATGAATTTATAAAACGTTACACTAGCGGGCTTGCTATTGAAAGAACAGCTATAGATAGCCTTAAATAGAAAGTATGATTAATAAGGTTGAATTCAATAAAAAGGATTCAACCTTATTATCTATTTTCTATAAATAATAAATGTATGGACAAACAATATAGAGTTTATGTTTATATTGTAACTCACCTCAATTATAGATATTTCGATTCATAAAAATTGTAAAAATATCATTGAAGCGGCTAAGAATCAGTTTATATATACTTTTGTATGCTCTGATTTCTAGTTTAACAAGTTAAAATTGAACATTTTATTGCAACGAATCCTAGATGTATGCACATTGGTAAAGAAATATAATAAAATTGTACATACAATATAAAAAAAACTATTGCTATAGTGATGAAAACGATATATAATAAATACATGAAGTACGTACAACACATTAACAAGTGCTATCTTCTAAAATTATAAAACATTAAGAGTTAGAGTATGTGTATCAGATAGAAGTGACAAGATAAGCTATTCTAAATTTGTACAAGCGGGATACATATACAAATAAATGTTAATGCAAATTTTTATTATGATAATAAAGAAGAATATTGCTGTACTTACAAGATATATATCATAGAGCATATATAGGAAAATGTATTTTCCATGATATATATTCAAATTATATGAATAATATCAATCAAACATTAAACAATAATATTTACTAGGATAGGGGAGGAATTTTATGAATGAAAAGCGCATTACTTTATGTAACAAATTATTATACTATCTAGTAGCTCCTGGCTTATTACTATATTTTATTTCTATAGATTCAGGAATAATTACTTCTTCTTTTAGTGTACTAGCTATATTTGGATTAGCCATTTTACTTGGAGTAGGAATACCAATGATTTATAAGAGAAAGAATCCAGAGTATAAATTCAATATTAGTAGTAAATATGCTAATGCTATGGCTATATTAGTTATTCTTGAGTTAACTTATAATATGTCAAAATAAATATGAACATGTCTGAATTTGATGAAAACGTATTAATAAAGTTAAATTTTTGGTTATAAGTGTATTAAAAAAATTATATTGTTTTAATAATTTAGAATATTAACTTTTAGTCCACTTTAATTTATCAGAAATGATAACTATTAAGCAGATTAAAAGAAAATATAAATTTATAATTTATTATATGGGAAGTTGAAGGGAGAAAATATTATGAAGAAAAAATTAATGGCTATGTTATTATCAATGGCATTACTAGGTTCTATCGGTGGATGTAGTGTAACAACTAGTGCTCCAAACTCAGATGCAGATAATTCTAAAACAGAGTCACAAACAAAAACTGACGGGGGATCAGGAAGCGGAAAAACAATAGGTATTTTAATGCCAACTAAATCTTCTGAACGTTGGATAAATGATGGAAATGATATGGTAAAACAGTTAAAAGATCTTGGCTATAATACAGATCTTCAATATGCTGAAGACGTTGTAGAAACTCAAGTATCACAAGCAGAAAACTTAATTACAAAAGGTGTTAGTGGTTTAGTAATTGCAAATATCGATGGTGAATCTTTAACTGATGTTTGTCAAAAAGCTAAAGATGCAGGAATTCCTGTTATAGCTTATGACCGTTTAATTAAAAATACTCCAAATGTAGACTACTATATTTCATTTGATAATAAACTTGTAGGAACTCAAATGGGTCAATATATCGAAAAGAAATTAGATTTAAAAAATGCACAAAAATCATTTAACATAGAATTATTTGCTGGATCTCCAGATGACAATAATGCTCATATGTTCTTTGAAGGTGCAATGGAAGTACTTCAACCATATATAGATTCTAAGAAATTAACTGTAGTTTCAGGTCAAACTAAATTTGATGAAATCTGTACATTAAGATGGGATGGAGCTTTAGCTCAATCAAGAATGGAAAATATATTAACTGGTAACTACTCAGGTGGTAAAAAAGTTGATGCTGTATTATCTCCTTATGATGGTATAAGCCGTGGTGTTGTAGAAGCGTTAAGAAGTGTTGGATATGGTTCAGGTAATCTTCCATGGCCAGTAATTACAGGTCAAGATGCAGAAACAGCTTCAATTAAATCTATAATTGCAGGAGAGCAAACATCAACAATCTTCAAAGATACAAGAAAATTATCAGCTCAAGCTGTTAAAACAATCGATGCAGCTATTAAAGGTCAAAAAGCTGAAGTTAATGATGAGAAGACTTACAACAATGGAGTAAAAGTTGTACCATCTTACTTATGTCAACCTGTATCTGTAGATAAAACAAACTACAAAGAAGTTCTAATTGATTCAGGATATACAAAAGAAGCAGATCTTTCTAAATAAGATTAACAGCAGTAATGATAGTGTGGACAACTTTGTTCCACTATCATTCAAATAAGGAGGGGCGTGACGTATGTTAAAAGACAATGATATTATTCTTGAAATGATAAATATAACTAAAACATTTCCCGGTGTAAAAGCACTAGATAATGTTAATTTAAGAGTACAATCAGGAGAAATTCATTCTCTTTGTGGAGAAAATGGAGCAGGTAAATCAACTTTAATGAAGGTATTAAGTGGAATATATCCTCACGGATCATACGAAGGTGCAATTCTGTATAATGGAAAGGCATGTAAATACAAAGGTATAAAGGATAGTGAGGCAGATGGAATAGTTATTATACATCAAGAATTAGCTTTGAGTCCACATCTTAGTATAGGAGAAAATATATTTATAGGAAACGAAATTGCTAGTCATGGAGTTATAGATTGGCAAGAGGTAAGAATTAGAACTAAAGAATTACTTAGAAAAGTCGGATTAGATGAAGACCCAGATACTATAGTTAACACACTTGGTGTTGGTAAACAGCAATTAATTGAAATTGCAAAGGCATTATCAAAAAACGTAAAATTATTAATTCTAGATGAGCCAACGGCTTCATTAAATGAGGATGATAGTGAAAATTTATTGAAATTAATGTTAGAGTTGAAGTCTCAAGGAATTACATGTATTTTAATTTCTCATAAGTTGAATGAGGTTTCAAGAGTGTGCGACTCTATAACAGTACTACGTGATGGAGCTAGTATTGAAACATTAGATGCCTCTGGAGGGCAAATCTCAGAGGATAGAATTGTTAAAGGGATGGTTGGTCGTGAACTTACAGACCGTTATCCAAAAAGAACTCCTAAAATTGGAGATGTGATGTTTGAAATAAAGGATTGGAATGTATATCATCCAGATTATCCGGATAGAAAAATGGTTGATAATGTAAATATAAAAGTTAGAAAAGGCGAAGTACTTGGAATTGCGGGGCTTATGGGTGCTGGAAGAACTGAACTTGCAATGAGCATTTTTGGTAGAACATATGGACAAAAGATTTCTGGTAGCATTTTAAAAGAAGGTAAAGAAATTCATATTAAAACAGTTAAAGATGCAATTAATGCGGGTATTGCTTACGTAACTGAAGATAGAAAAGAAGCAGGTTTAAACCTGATTGATGATATTCGTCATAACATTTCAATAGCTTCATTAGGTAAAATTTCTAATAATGGTGTTATAAATGAACAAGTTGAAATTTTAGCGGCGGAAGAATTCAGAAAATCAATGAAAATCAAAACTCCAAGTATATTACAAATTACAGGAAACTTAAGTGGTGGAAATCAACAAAAAGTAGTACTTTCAAGATGGGTTTATGCAGAACCAGATTTACTAATTCTTGATGAACCTACTAGGGGAATTGACGTTGGAGCAAAATATGAAATATATACAATTATAAATGATTTAGTAGCTCAAGGGAAAGCAGTTATTGTAATTTCATCAGAATTACCGGAGGTCCTTGGACTAAGTGACAGAATCTATGTCATGAATGAAGGAAAGATTATTGGAGAATTAGATAAGAAAGATGCCACTCAAGAAGTTATCATGAGTAAAATTGTTGCATCAAAATAGGGAGGTAGTAAAATGAGTGAAGCAAGAGTTGAAGAAAAAAAGGTAGCAAAAAGTACATTTAATAAATTTATGAAAGACAATGGTATGCTTGTTGCATTATTAGTAGTAGTAGTTATATTCTCGATTTTAACTAAGGGAGTTATGTTAAAATCACTTAACATAACAAATTTAATTCAGCAGAATGGTTATGTACTTATCCTTGCAGTAGGAATGCTTCTAGTAGTTATTGTAGGTACTGTAGATCTTGCGGTTGGTTCCGTATGCGCCTTTGTTGGAGCAATAGCCGGTGTTCTTATGGTTAATAAGGGAATGAACCCTGTAGTATCTGTTGTTGTATCACTTTTAATAGGTGCAGCTGTTGGAGCAGTACAAGGATATTGGATTTCATATAAAGCGATTCCGGGATTTGTTGTAACATTAGCAGGACAATTAATCTTTAGAGGATTCTCAATGATAATATTAAATGGTAAGACAATCGCACCATTCCCAAATGAATTTGCAAACTTAGGTTCTGGATTCATACCACCACTATTCTTCTTTAAAATGGGCGACACTTATTTAGTAGGATCAGCAATGATCATAGGTGTTATACTATCAGCAATCATGGTGTTTAATAATATAAAAGGAAGAAAGAAACTTCAAAAATATAATTTCAATGTTGATCATAATTCAATGTTCCTTGCCAAAAATATAATATCAGTTGTAGTAATTATGGGTGGAAGCTTTGTACTAGCATCTTATAAAGGTATACCAAATATATTAATAATAGCAGGAGTATTAATAGCAATTTACTCATTCATTACTACTAAAACAGTATTTGGTAGACAAGTATATGCAGTTGGTGGTAATAAAAAAGCAGCAGCATTATCTGGTGTTAACGTTGATAAAATTACATTCTTAGTATTTGTAAATATGGGATTAATGGCAGCATTAGCAGGATTAGCTTATGCAGCACGTGTTAACTCAGCACAACCTAAAGCTGGTGTTAACTTCGAATTAGATGCTTTAGCAGCTTGTTATATCGGTGGTGCATCTACAGCAGGTGGTACTGGAAGAATTTTGGGGGCAGTTGTTGGTGGACTTGTAATGGGAGTACTTAATAATGGTATGTCTTTAATGGGCGTTGATAATAACTGGCAACAAGCTATCAAAGGATTTGTATTATTATTCGCTGTAGTATTCGACTTATATTCAAAGAAAAAGAAATAAATATAACAGAAATATAAGAAATGGTTTCTTCAAACTTTAAAACATAGTGTGTTAGTAGAATGTGTTAAATAAATTAAGAAAAAGAAAATGTATGAGGTTAAGGCAAGTTTTGCACTAAATATTTTATATATAGTGCAGAACTTGTTTTTTTATTCTCTAGGAATTATTAGAGTGAAATCTTTAGATAGATTATGAAAAAGGCTGAGTCAGAAGGCTACGTCTTAAAATAGAATAAAAAATAAAATATATTCGCTTGCATAAAATGTTCTTATATGCACAATACGGAACTTAACCACAGTCGTCTGCAATTTTGTTCTTATATAATATTTTGAAAGAGATATCTGTAAGTGCAAATATTAAATAGTACTACTATAATGATTAATTCTAGATGAGTATATATTGATAAAAAAGAACTACTACTAATAATAAAATTAATATATAATTTAGTGGACAATTATAATTAAATTAGATAAGTATTATTAATTAAATAAACTGATAGCTAAAGTATCAAAATTGCAAATGAAAAAAGATGGAGGAATAAAATGAATACTAGAATAATAGTAGACAGTTGTGTTGATTTTAATAATGAAGTTTTTGGAAATGAAGAGTATATGGAAAGAATTCCATTTAAAATTATGATTGATGATGAAGAGATCATTGATAAGGACGTAAATATAAGCGAGTTACTTGAAAAAATGAAAAGTAGCAAAAACAAAATTAAAACAGCATGCCCATCGCCACATGACTTTTTAGAGTCTTTAAAAAAATGTAAAAATAACTTTATCGTAACTATTTCAGGTAAATTAAGTGGATCGCATAATAGTGCTATGTTGGCAAAGAAAATGTTTCAGGAAGAATTTCCAGACAGTTTTGTTCATGTATTCGATTGTAAAACAGCAGTATCTGGAGCTGATTTAGTTGTTTTAAAAATAAAAAAATTAATTGAAGAAAAAGTACATAATGCTCAAATTGTAGAGCAAGTTACACAATACATAGAAAATATGAAGACGTTATTTGTTTTAGATAAATTGGACAACTTGGTGAAGAATGGAAGAATAAGCAGTGCAAAAGCTTTAATGGGATCGCTTTTGCAAGTTATTCCAATTATGACTGCTAATGATGGAGAAATTGTTCTTAAAGAGCAAGTGAGAGGGAAGAAAAAAGCGTTTAATAGATTAATAGATCTAATAGGTGAAGAAGGTACTGATTTTAAAAATAAGGTTCTAGGAATAGGACATATAAATGCAAGAGAGAAAGCAGAAAAACTCAAGGAAGAAATAAAAAATAAATATAACTTTGAAGATATAATAATCTTTGAAGGTAGCGGATTAAGTACTGTTTATGCTGATGATGGTGGGATTGTGGTATGTTATTAATAAATTAAAAGTAGTATAAAAATGAAAAGAAATAACTAACTTGTGAGAGGGCCATGGTATTTAAACGATGGCCTTTAATATACCTAAAATTAATGTGATTAATGTTTTTTAGTTTTAACAAAGCTTTTCTGGAAACTATATTTATGATAAAATATAAATGTAGTCTGACTTTAAGGGACAATCCCAAGGAGAAAGACTCTTAACACATGATCGTTCTGAAACACATGAGGGTTCGTCCCAAATGACAAGGCGGTATTATAGATAGAGATATGTACACTACTATCCCTGCGCCTTTTTGTGGCACTGGGATTTTTTATTGCAATTGAAAATTGATAATTGCTGATTAATACGGTGAATTTAAAAATATTTTCTTCTTGAAAGGAATAAAGAATATGGATACAAGAATCGCATTGATAGGAATTATAGTGGAGGATATGAATTCAACAGATAAACTTAATAATATTTTGCATGAATATTCGCAATATATGGTTGGGAGAATGGGCATACCTTATAGAGAAAAGAATGTAGGTATAATAAGCGTCGTAATAGATGCTACCAATGATATAATAAGTTCATTATCAGGCAAACTTGGTATGATCGAAGGAATAAATGTAAAAACAATGTATTCTAAAACTGCTAAATAAATATTAAATATAGTAATAAATAGGTTAGCTTTAATTAATATTTTAGCCTTTGCCAAAATTGGATGAAAAAAGCATTAATCAGAACGAATTGAAATTTAAAATTTAAAAATTCAATTATAGAAAGAAGAGTAGAGTAATGTATAATGTTAAATCAAAGATAGCAACAGAATTTATTGATAACGAAGAAATATTAGAAACTCTAGAGTATGCTAAGAAAAATAAGAACAATAGACAATTAATTAATGAAATTCTAGAAAAGGCTAAAGAGTGTAAAGGAATTTCACATAGAGAAGCAGCAGTTTTACTTGAATGTGAATTAGAAGATGAAAATGAAAAAATGTATAAACTTGCAAAAGAAATCAAGCAAAGATTTTATGGTAATAGAATAGTAATGTTTGCGCCATTATATCTCTCTAATTATTGTGTAAATGGATGTACTTATTGTCCATATCATCACAAGAATAAACATATAACAAGAAAGAAGCTTACTCAAGAGGAGATTGAAAAAGAAGTAATTGCATTACAAGATATGGGGCATAAAAGACTTGCATTAGAAACAGGAGAAGATCCTGTAAATAATCCAATTGAATATGTACTTGAAAGCATAAAAACAATTTATAGTATAAAACACAAAAATGGCGCAATTAGAAGAGCTAACGTAAATATTGCAGCTACAACTGTTGAAAATTATAGAAGGTTAAAGGAAGCGGGAATTGGAACATATATCTTATTCCAAGAAACATATCACAAAAAGACATATGAAGAGCTTCACCCAACAGGACCAAAGCATGATTATGCTTACCATACAGAAGCTATGGATAGAGCTATGGAAGGTGGAATTGATGATGTCGGACTAGGTGTACTATATGGATTAAATATGTATAGATATGATTTCGTTGGACTTCTTATGCATGCAGAGCACTTAGAAGCAGCTATGGGAGTTGGACCGCATACAATAAGTGTACCAAGAATAAGACCAGCTGATGATATAAATCCAGATGAATTCACTAATGCAATTTCAGATGAGATATTTGCTAAAATAGTTGCAGTACTTAGAATTACAGTTCCATATACAGGTCTTATTGTTTCAACAAGAGAATCTCAAAAAACAAGAGAAAAAGTACTTGAACTAGGAGTTTCTCAAATAAGTGGAGGATCATCTACAAGTGTTGGTGGATATGTTGAAAAAGAGAAGGAAGAAGAAAATTCAGCTCAATTTGATGTAAATGATACTAGAACTTTAGATGAAATAGTAAATTGGCTGCTTGAAAAGGGTCATATTCCAAGCTTCTGTACTGCTTGTTATAGAGAAGGAAGAACTGGAGATAGATTTATGCAGCTTGTTAAATCAGGACAAATAGCAAACTGCTGCCAGCCTAATGCACTTATGACGCTAAAGGAATATCTAGAGGATTATGCGTCTGAAGATACACGAAGAAAAGGTGAGGAAGTAATTAAAAATGAAATTCCAAGGATTCCAAATGAAAAAGTTAAAAAGATAGTATTAGAAAATCTTGAAAACTTACATGAAGGAAAACGTGATTTTAGATTTTAAATAGATTAAATTAATTAATAGAGCTATATGCATAATTAAAATAAATTTGCATGTAGCTTTATTATTTTTTAGTTGATTATATAAATTAAAAATATTATTATAATAGTTAGCAATATATGTTAATTATTATACTTTAGTAAAACGTTTTCTGTTACGAAAAGGGGAATAAAGGGTCGGGATTATAAGTTTAGAGAGGAGAAAAATTATGTTTTTAAGAAGAAACCTGCCTATAAAGTTTAAATTAATCTTATCATTTTTGATGATAGCAATTTTGATTGGTGTTGTAGGAATAATAGGAGCACTATCTTTAAAAAATGTAAATAGTAAGGCATCAGGAATGTATAATAGAAACTTTAATCATGTCAATGAGATTTTATCTATAAAATCAAATATGACAGAAATTAAAAGTAACATATTAATTATGATGTATGAAAAAGATAAATATAAGGTAGAGGAAGCACAAAAAAATGTTCTTGCTGCATTAAATGAAAACGATAAATATACAAGTGATTATGAAAAATCACAAATGACAAGCAGTGAAGCAAAATCATGGAAAGAATTTAATGATAATGCGCAGGAATATAACCAGGTTAGAGATAAGGTAGTGACTGCTGTTAAATCCAGTGATTTAGAAGAAGCAAAAAAGAGATATTTGGAAATGGTTCCGCTACAGACAAAAATGATGTATAGTCTGGATAAAGTTATAGATATAAATATATCTGATGCAAAATCAGCTAATGAGGATATATTATCTACTTATATTGATTCCAATAAAATTATAATTACACTTACTATTTTTGGATTGGCAGTAGCAATTATATTTGGTGTACTAATATCAAAGGCCATAAATACACCATTAAAAAAAATTAAAGGATTTGCAGAAAGATTAGCGTTATATGATTTTTCAACTCCAATTTCAATTAAGATAAAAGATGAATTTGGACAAACAGGAATAGCATTAAATAAAGCGCAGGAAAATGTAAATAAATTAATTAGAGAGATTATTCAAAATTCTCAAGATATAAGTACATCTAGTGAAGAACTCTCTGCAACAGCTGAAGAGCTTTCTTCAAAAGCTGTGAGTATAGATGAAGCTGTAAGTACTATTTCACTGGGGATGGAGGAATCATGTGCTGAGGCAGGGCTTATAAGTACTAAAGTAGAGGAAGTAAACTCAAATATAAACGAGTTATCTAAAAAAGCCATGGAAGGAAGCCATAATGCTAATAAGTCTAAAGAAAGAGCTATAGAAGTTAAAAACAACAGTAAAAAATCAATAGATGAAATGAAGAATTTGTCAAAAGAAAAACAAAAGAACATGTTAATTGTTATTGAAAATGGCAAGATAGTAGATAATATTAAAATTATGGCTGATACAATAGGGAGTATAGCTGAACAAACAAATTTATTAGCGCTAAATGCAGCAATAGAAGCAGCAAGAGCAGGGGAACAAGGTAAAGGATTTGCGGTGGTAGCGGATGAGGTAAGAAAGCTTGCAGAACAATCATCAGAAGCAGTAACAGCTATTAAAGATACTATAACTAAAGTTCAAGATGCATTTAACAACAGTATTGACACTGGAAATGATATATTGAAATTTATAAATACAGAAGTTCATGAGCAATTTAATGCTTATGGAGATACAGGAAATATATATTATAGTGATTCTGATTTTGTAAGCAAAATGTCAGAGAAAATTGCAAATATGTCAGAAGAAATTACAATCACCGTAGGAAAAGTTAATAAGTTAGCACAAGAGATGGCATCGACAGCACGGGAATCAAATGAAGAAGTAGCTACAATAAAAGAAAGCGTAGATGAAACTTCAAAAGCTATAGAGCAGGTCGCTTTAACAGCACAAAATCAAGCAGGACTTGCTCAAAAACTAAATGAAATGATACAAAAGTTCAAGATCTAAAGAAGATATATGTTGTAATTGAATTTATACAGTATCATCCTAATTTAGCGCTTGGCTTACTAAAATTTTAAATGCAAGAATATTATTGTAATATATATAAACGAAGATAAAAGACTTATTTTAGTTATTTAGCAGCTAAAATAAGTCTTTTTATAATATATTAAGTAAATTTTATACCATTTCACTTTTTCCTTCTAGTTTTGCATACATTTTTTCTTGTTGTTTTGTAGTAAATTGAAAATATATTTCTGTATTAGTAACAGATTTATGTCCAAGCCACCACTGAAGTTCTTTTATATCCATATCACATTCGGCAAGATGAACTGCTGTGGTATGTTTAATGGTATGAAAGTGGTGCTTTGATCTATCTTGAATATTAGCTATGGAGAAATATTGTTTTGTTAGATGATCTAGGGTTTGTCTTGAAATTGGATTATTCTTCTGACTTGTAAAAATAGTTTGAGATTCAGATGTAATGTTATTTTCAGTAATGTATTTATCTAAAACGCTTTTAGTTTTCTCATCTAGCCGCAGGGTATTATTCTTACTTCCCTTTAATCTTTTGCAATATATCTCACCTTTATTAATGTTGTAGTTTTCCAATTTTAACATTGATATTTCGGAAGCTCTAAGACCGCATCTATAAGCTAATCTAAATATTGCTAAATCACGTGTTGAATGCAGCTTACCAGAATTCTCAATTGCATTAAATAGTGATAGTACTTCTTTTTGTGTTAAATATTTAATTTCAGTTTCATTAGACGCTCTCATATGCACTCTCCTCTAGAAATAATGATACATAATAAATATTTTGTACTATTATTTTATAGAATAATGTACTTATAACTCTGT
>CAURJV010000109.1:0-13620 GCA_963524945.1 uncultured Clostridium sp. | reverse complement strand
CATATGTTAGAACATGGAAAAAGCCTATCACTATAGCAAGACATGCTTATGGGGACGTGTATAGGGATGTAGAAATGAAAATCGAAGGAAAAGGTAAATGTGAACTTGTATTTACTTCTGAAACTGGTGAAGAAAAAAGAGAATTAGTACATAACTTTACAGGTGATGGTGTAGTTCTTGGCATGCATAATCTTAATAAATCTATAGAAAGTTTTGCAAGAGCTTGTTTTAATTTTGCTTTAGATACTAAGCAGGACTTATGGTTTGCAACTAAGGATACAATTTCAAAGAAATATGATCATACATTTAAGGATATATTCCAAGATATTTTTGATGATGAATATAAAACTAAATTTGATGAAGCGGGTATTGAATATTTCTATACATTGATTGATGATGTAGTTGCTAGAGTTGTTAAATCAGAAGGTGGAATAATTTGGGCTTGCAAAAATTATGATGGAGATGTAATGAGTGACATGGTTGCTACGGCATTCGGTTCTCTTGCAATGATGACATCCGTACTTGTTTCTCCAGAAGGAAATTATGAATATGAAGCAGCACATGGTACTGTTCAAAGGCATTATTATAAACACTTAAAAGGTGAAGAAACATCAACAAACTCAATTGCAACTATATTTGCTTGGTCGGGCGCTTTAAAGAAAAGAGGAGAGCTAGATAATAATGCAGCTTTAGTTGATTTTGCAGACAAGTTAGAAAAAGCCTCAATAAAAACAATTGAAGATGGAATAATGACTAAGGATTTAGGATTACTTGCTGAGCATAGCAACATTCAAACACTAAATACATTTGATTTTATTAAAGCTATAAGAAAAACATTAGAGGAAATACTTTAATATTCTTTCGTGTGATTTAATATTCAGGAACGATAAACATAATGTTAAATCTATATTTTAATAATAGATTTATATTTAAAGGCTAGCAAAACAAGGGTTCAGTTACGTTGGGAATTTAGAAACTCAACTAAAATATATATAAATTATAAATGAAAATAGGCTGTACAAAATAGAGTATTCTTCTATCTTGGATAGTCTATTTTTTATATGTATTTTAAGTAAAATACATATAAAAAATTTATAGGAAATTCAGAAATAACCGTATGTATATATTGTAATAGAAGATACGAACCTAAGAATCCTAATGAAGAGAGTTTTCAAATAAGGCTAGAATAAATATGTTCAGTTGATAAGAGTATATGTTTATATAGTAAAAGCTTAATATTTTATAAAGGAATAATTTGAACAATAAGAAGCTAGTAAAAATTAAGTAATTACAAAACTGCTAAAATAATTAAATAAATTTAACAAAAAGAAGCAAAAGGATAATAGTTAAACGTTACCAATTAATAAAAGTATAATTTTTGAAAAAAGTTATTGAAAATCATTTTCAATGGAAGCGAAAAGTGTTATTATTAATTATAGAAAAGCTAATTAAAATCATTATCAATTGAATGTGACTTTAATTGGCGATAAAATGTAAGGAATTATACATAATTAGTTTATTCAAAAATTAGTAAATGTAATTAAGGGGGAAATGTTATGCCATTAATATTAGCTAATAAGGGAAATGAAATGAATATTAAAAAGATTACTGGAAATGATGAAACAAAAAGATTTTTAAATAGTTTAGGATTTGTTACAGGTGAAACGGTTAAAATTATTTCTGAACTTGGAGGAAATCTAATAATAAATGTTAAGGATAGCAGAGTTGCATTAGATAAAAGAATGGCAAGTAGAATTATAGTTTAGGAGGATTTTTATAATGAACACATTAAAAGAAATTAAATGTGGACAAACTGTTAAGGTTAAAAAGGTTGATGGTTTAGGACCTGTTCGTAGGCGTATTATGGATATGGGAATAACAAGAGGCTGTGAAGTGTATGTTCGTAAAGTGGCACCTCTTGGAGATCCAATAGAAGTAACAGTTCGTGGATATGAATTATCACTTCGTAAGGCTGATGCAGAAATGATACTTGTAGAGTAATTTAATACAAAAAATATATACCATAGTTTAGATTAATATAGAAAGGTATATATAGTGATTAGGAGGAATAGAAATGTCAATTAAAATAGGGCTTGCAGGTAACCCTAATTGTGGAAAGACAACTATGTTTAATGAACTTACAGGTTCATCACAATATGTTGGTAACTGGCCAGGGGTAACGGTTGAAAAAAAAGGTGGTAAGTTAAAAGGACACAAAGAAGTTGAAATTGTCGATTTACCAGGAGTTTATTCACTATCACCATATACTCTTGAAGAAGTTGTAACTCGTAATTTTATGATAAATGATAGACCAGATGCGGTAATTAATATTGTAGATGCATCTAATATTGAGAGAAATTTATATTTAACAACTCAGATTTTAGAATTAGGAATTCCTACAGTTATAGCACTTAATATGATGGATATTGTAGAGAAAAATGGAGATAAAATAGATATTAATAAATTATCAAAAACTCTAGGGTGTCCGGTAGTTGAAACCTCTGCACTTAAAGGAAATGGAGTTAAGGCGGCAGCAGAAAAGGCTATAGAAATAGCTAATTCAAAGAAAAAGCCAAATTTCCAAGTGCCTTTTTCAAAAGAAGCTAGAGATGCTTTTGAAGAGATAGAGAAAGTTATCCAAGGCAATATCCAAAGTAAGGATACAAATATTAATTGGCTTTCTATAAAATTATTTGAGCGTGATAAAAACATAATAGATAATTTGAAACTTCCAGAAAACATATTAAATGACATAGAAGCAATAATACAAAAGTATGAAAATGAACTTGATGATGATAGTGAAAGTATTGTTACTTCAGATAGGTACGCATTTATAGGGGATGTAGTTTCAAGTGCAATTAAAAAGAGCAGTAATGGAAAAGAAACAACATCAGACAAAATTGATAAAGTTGTTACAAATCGTTTCTTAGCGTTGCCAATTTTTGTAGTTGTTATGTATGCCGTATATTACATCGCGATAACAATAGGAACAATAGGAACTGATTGGATTAATGACACATTATTTGGAGAGATAATTCAGGGAAGCGCTTCAGACTGGATGGCAAGTGCAAATGTGGCCGATTGGTTACAAGGATTAGTTATTAACGGAATAATTAGTGGAGTAGGTTCAGTAATTGGATTTGTACCACAAATTATACTACTATTTTTATTCTTATCTGTACTTGAAGATTGCGGATATATGGCTCGTGTAGCGTTTATTATGGATAGAATTTTCCGTAAATTTGGTCTTTCAGGTAAGTCGTTTATACCAATGTTGATAAGCTCTGGATGTGGTGTACCTGGTATTATGGCAACTCGTACAATGGAAAATGAGAGAGATAGAAAAATGACAATTATGCTAACTACATTTATTCCTTGTAGTGCTAAGTTACCAATAATAGCTCTAATTGCATCAGCATTTTTCAATGATTCTGCTTGGGTAGCTCCATCAGCGTATTTCTTGGGAATAATAATGATTGTTATTTGTGGAATTATATTGAAGAAAACAAAATTATTTGCTGGAGATCCTTCACCATTCGTTATGGAATTACCACAATATCATGTACCAAGTACAAAAAGTGTAGTTATCCATATGTGGGACAGGGTAAAAGCCTTTATAGCAAAAGCTGGAACAATAATTTTAGTCTCTTGTGCAGCAGTATGGTTTTTACAATCATTTAATTGGTCATTCGAAATGGTGGATGCAGATAATAGTATATTAGCAAGCCTAGGAAATATTATTGCACCTATATTTGCACCTCTTGGCTTTGGAAATTGGCAATCAGCAGTTTCAACAGTTACAGGACTTGTTGCAAAGGAAAATCTTGTTGGAACATTTGGAGTTTTATACGGAATAACAGATGCATCTGAAGCTGATCCAGCATTAATCAGTAATGTTGGTGCAATGTTTACAGCGGCAAGTGGATTTGCATTTATGGCATTCAATTTACTTTGTGCTCCTTGTTTTGCAGCGATTGGTACAATAAGACGTGAAATGGGCAATTGGAAGTGGACATTTATTACTATAGGATTCCAGACAGCAACTGCATATATCGTTGCACTTGTTATTAACCAAGTTGGTAATTATATATTGGGAGTTGGAAGTTTATTTGGAGCTGTAGTTTCAATTATAATTGCAGTAGCTGTAGTCTTTATAGTTATAGCAACAGGAAGAAAAGAAGCAAAAGAAAAAGTAATTAATGCTGATTTAAGTTATACAAAATAATATTTATAAAATTAGATTTAAGCATAACGGTTTACTTAAATTAAGATTTAAGGAGTGATAACTATGGTAGCAACAATTATATTAGCTGGTATAATATTTGGATTTATGGCATTTGTGATAGGAAAGCAAATAAAAAAAGCTAAAAATGGAGAAAGTGGTTGTGGATGTGGATGCTCCGGTTGTTCATCTGCTAATGCATGCCACGGAATAAAGGTAAAGCAAAAATAAAATATTAACATAAATATGTTGTGATCGAGTTCTTATATTTTAGCCTTGATTGAGGGCATAACTTACTAGCGGATTAGATGTGGATTTATTATTGCAGCATATAAAAAAAGTAGTTGTTTAGGACAACTACTTTTTTTTATATGGAGTTTTTTATTATATAAAAATTTAAATAAATAATGGGATTTTTTTGAATAAATGCATTGACAAAATGAATAAGATAAACTATAGTATAATTCATATAATTCCTATTGAAATGATAGGAATTAAAAATAAATGAGAGTTTAATTAATAAAATAATATTACTAGACTATTATGTAAAGGCTATTATGAATTCTTTGATGGAGATTTAGATAGGTGATTATAAGCGAAAGCCTACTAAACATATATGAAAAATAATATACTGGAGAGGGGCAAATATTATGAAAAAGAAAAGGATATTAAGTGTTGTGCTTTCTGTAGCTGTAATAATGGGGGCTTTTATAGGTTGTGGAAAGCAAGAAACTAATAATGAAACTTCAGATAATAAAAAATCTGTAGAGCTTTTGAATGTATCATATGATCCAACAAGAGAATTATATACAAAATTTAATGATAGTTTTATAAAATATTGGAAGGAGAAAACTGGACAAGATGTAACAATAAATCAATCTCATGGAGGCTCTGGTGCACAGGCACAATCAGTAATTGGTGGATTAGAGGCTGATATTGTAACCTTAGCACTAGGCTATGATATAGATGCTATAAGTCAAGCTGGTCTTGTAAATAGTGATTGGCAAAGTAAATTCAAAGAAAATAGTTCGCCATATACATCGACTATAGTTTTTCTTGTTAGAAAAGGAAATCCTAAGAATATAAAGGATTGGAGTGATTTAACAAGGGATGGAGTTTCGATAGTAACACCAAATCCAAAAACATCAGGAGGAGCTAGATGGAATTACTTGGCAGCTTGGGCCTATGCATCCAAAAAGTATAATGGAGATGAAAAGGCTATAAAAGATTTTATGTCAAAGTTATATTCAAATGTAGTAGTCTTGGACTCAGGAGCCAGAGGAGCAACAACAAGTTTTGTTGAGAGAGGATTAGGAGATGTACTTATAGCATGGGAAAATGAAGCACTTTTATCACTTAATCAACTTGGAAAAGATCAGTATGAAATAGTAGTGCCATCATTAAGTATTTTGGCAGAACCGCCTGTTGCTGTAGTTGATAAGGTTGTTGATAAAAAAGGAACAAGAGAAGTTGCTAATGCTTATTTAGAATATTTATATACTAAAGAAGGACAAGAAATAGCAGCAGAAAATTATTACAGGCCTAGAGATAAAGATGTTGCTGAAAAGTATAAGAGCACATTTCCAGAAGTTAATTTAGTTACAATAGATAATGAATTTGGAGGATGGGCAAAAGCTCAGGAAACTCATTTCTCAGATGGAGGAACATTTGATCAAATTTATATTCCTAAAAAATAAGGATTCGATAAGAGAGGTTATTCTATATTAAATTTATAATTATAAAGACGATTTAAGTTAGTTTAGAAATATAAGCAAGAGTTAACAAAATAATAATTTGAAAAACTTACTGAGTAAAATTTAACATTTTTATTTAGTAAGTTTGATTTTTGTTAATAATTAATATTTTTGAGTTGATTTTATTGACAAAAACATAAATTTCCCTTATAGTATATTTCATATAAAGTTTATAAAATTAGTAGGAAATAAAAAGACATTATACATAATTAGTTAAACTGTGTAATTATCACATCAAGTATTATTTTATGTAATAAATGATATAAGGTTTTAATGATATATATGATTTAATTAAGTTTCTACATCTTATCTTTAAGTAGATCTTAAATTAATAAAACTTTAGGTGAATTTATTTCTGTAACGTATCCTAAAGCTTGGTATTTGCTAGGGTGTTATTTGTTTAAAACCCTACTAAACATATATGAATATTGATTTTTTACGTATGAGCAATAAATATTTATTAAAAAAGATTGGGGAGAATATTGTGAAAAAGACTGGGATTTTATGTTTAATGCTTTCTATCACATTAATTACTGGGGCTTTTGTTGGATGTGGAAAGCAAGAAACTAATAGTGATAATAGCAAGAAACCAGTAGAACTCTTGAATGTATCATATGATCCTACAAGGGAGTTATACACTAAGTTTAATGAAAGTTTTATAAAGTACTGGAAAGAAAAAACTGGACAAGATGTAATAATAGATCAATCCCACGGAGGATCTGGTTCACAAGCACAGGCGGTTATGGGAGGATTAGATGCTGATATTGTGACGTTAGCTCTAGGGTATGATATTGATGCTATAAGTAAAGCAGGTCTTATAGACGATGGATGGCAAAGTAGATATGAAGAAAATAGTGCACCATATACTTCAACTATTGTTTTTCTTGTTAGAAAAGGAAATCCAAAGAATATAAAAGATTGGGATGACTTAACGAAAGATGGGGTTTCGATTGTAACGCCAAATCCAAAAACGTCAGGAGGGGCTAGATGGAATTACCTAGCGGCCTGGGCTTACGCATCAAAAAAATATAATGGTGATGAAAAATCTATAAAAGAGTTTATGTCTAAGTTATATTCGAATGTAGTTGTATTAGATTCAGGATCAAGAGGAGCCACTACTAGTTTTGTTAGAAGAGGATTAGGTGATGTCCTTATAGCTTGGGAAAATGAAGCTATGTTATCACTAGAGCAGCTTGGAAAGGATAAGTATGAAATAGTTACTCCATCGTTAAGTATTTTAACAGAGCCATCAGTTGCAGTAGTAGATGAAGTTGCTGATAAAAGAGGTACTAAAGAGGTTGCTGAAGCATACTTGAACTATTTATATACTAAAGAAGGACAAGAACTAGTAGCTCAAAATTATTACAGACCAAGAGATAAAGAAGTTGCTGAGGAATATAAAGATACATTTCCTAAGTTGGATCTTGTAACAATTGATGATTTACTATTTGGAGGATGGAAAAAAGCTCAAGAGACTCATTTCTCAGATGGAGGAACATTTGACCAAATCTATATTACTAAAAACTAAGAATATTAGATTATAAAGTGAAAATTGATTCAGTGGGTGATGCCAAAAGGAATTTTAGTTGAACTTATACCATCAAGGAGAATAAAATCTGGGAGATAGCCACTTTTATATCCCACTTAAATACGAGGAAAATAAAAGTAGCCATACATCAGAGAAATTTTAAAATATAGTAATTATTTTGTTGGAGTGGGGGGATGAATATGAGCAAGACAAAAAGAGTTATTCCTGGATTTAGATTGACAATGGGTTTTTCTCTTGTTTACCTAAGCCTTATTGTTTTAATTCCTTTATCAGCTTTAGTAATAAAGTCAGGTGGAATGGGGTTAGAAAAATTTCTTAATACAGTATTAAATGCTAGAACATTGCACGGATACTTGGTAAGTTTTGGTGCTGCATTTATAGCAGCGATAATAAATAGTATATTCGGGGTGATTTTAGCGTGGGTTTTAGTGAGATATGATTTTCCATTTAAAAGATTTATAGATGGAATAATTGATTTACCATTTGCGCTTCCAACAGCAGTTGCAGGTATATCGCTTACTACCTTATATTCTGAGAATGGTTGGATAGGAAAAATACTTTATTCATTTGGAATAAAATCATCATTTTCTATTTTAGGAATTGTTATAGCTTTAACATTTATAGGGATTCCATTTGTTGTAAGAACAATTCAGCCGGTGCTTGAAGATTTAGATGGCCAATATGAAGAAGCGGCAGCAATGCTTGGGGCTGGTAGAGTAAGAACTTTTTGTAAAGTAATATTTCCAGAAATATCAGCACCATTACTAACTGGATTTGGGTTAGCATTTGCAAGAGGTGTTGGTGAGTATGGCAGTGTAGTTTTTATTGCAGGAAATCTTCCAATGAAGACAGAAATTGCACCCCTTTTAATTATGTCAAGATTAGAACAATACGATTATAGCGGTGCTACGGCTATAGCACTAGTTATGTTAGGTGCTTCATTTTTAATATTATTTGTTATAAATGGAATCCAACTATACAATAGTAAATTAAAGCAGATATGAGGTGAATAGTAAGTGAAAAAAACATCCATGAATAGAAGTGAAAATAAATTCTTGAAATATGGTTTGATAGGTATAAGCATAATTTTTCTTATATTAATGCTTATTATTCCATTGATATCTATAATTTCAGAAGCTTTGGCTAAAGGATTTAGCGCATATATTAAAGCAATTTCAGATGGGTATACTCTTAAAGCTATGAACCTTACATTAATAGCTACGCTAATAGCAACAATTATGAACACTATATTTGGTATATGTGTTGCCTGGGTTATAACAAAATTTAAATTTAGAGGGAAAAACTTGCTAGGAACTTTAATTGATTTACCATTTGCAATTTCTCCTGTTATTGCAGGATTAATATTTGTATTAACTTTTGGAAAAGGGAGCTTTTTAGAAAATATTTTAGTCCAAAATAATATAAAAGTAGTTTTTGCTGTACCAGGAATAATATTAGCAACAATATTTGTAACATTTCCATTTGTAGCAAGAGAAATAATACCTTTGATGAATGCTCAGGGAACTGATGAAGAAGAGGCTGCAGCTATGATGGGAGCTAATGGATTTAATATATTTAGAAAAATAACTCTTCCTAATATTAAATGGGGACTTATATATGGAGTAATACTTTGTGCAGCAAGAGCTATGGGAGAATTTGGGGCAGTATCAGTGGTATCTGGTCATATTAGAGGAAAGACAAATACTCTTCCATTACACATTGAAATCTTATATAACGAATATCAATTTTCGGCAGCTTTTGCAGTTGCTTCAATATTGGTAATCATTGCAGTTATTGTTTTAATATTGCGTAATATTGTGGAATGGAAAACTAAGAAGGGGGTCTAGCATGTATGTATGTGGAACTAAAGAATATTAATAAAAGATTCGGAGATTATAAAGCATCTGACAATGTTAGTTTTAGGATAGAGCAGGGAAAATTAATTGGTCTTTTAGGTCCAAGTGGAAGTGGTAAGACTACGATACTTAGAATGATAGCAGGTCTTGAAACCCCAGATGAAGGAGATATCATTATTAATGGAGTTAAAGTAAATGATATAGAACCGGGGAAAAGAGGAATTGGTTTTGTATTTCAAAGTTATGCTTTATTTCGTCATATGACAGTTTATGATAATATAGCGTTTGGTCTTGTAGTACAAAAAGCTAAAAAAAATTATATACATGAAAGAGTTATGGAACTTATAGAGCTAATTGGCCTTAAAGGTCTTGAGAAGAGATATCCTGGTCAACTATCTGGTGGACAAAGGCAACGGGTAGCCTTTGCTAGAGCACTTGCACCTAATCCACAGTTGTTACTATTGGATGAGCCTTTTGCGGCTATAGATGCGAAAGTAAGAAAAGAGCTTAGAAGGTGGCTTAGAGAAACAATATCGAAATTAGGAATAACAAGTATCTTTGTAACTCATGACCAAGATGAAGCAGTAGAAGTAGCAGATGAAATAATAATAACAAATAGAGGTCAAATTGAGCAAAAAGGTAGTCCAGTTGAGATATATAAGAATCCAAAAACTCATTTCGTAGCGCAATTTATTGGTGAATCAAATCTAATAGAGGATTATACTAAGCTAAAAGGATTTGAAGCTGTGAATCCTAAAGAAACAAAGGCAATAGTGCGCCCTGAGTTTATACAAATTGCTAAAAATGATAAAGAGATTTTGACTCCTCTTGCAGCAGAAAAAGGAATTGTAAAAGGTATTGCATTTAGAGGAAATAATCTTGAAATAGATGTACAGGTAGGAAGCCAAATATTTTATGGATATCGCAGCTTAGAAGACGAAGAATTAAAAATTGGTGAAGAAGTCTTCGTTTTAATCCATAGAGTTTATGCGTTTAATGAAAAAAGTGCAAATGTTGTGGAAAACAAGATTAAAACAGAAGAAATGTCTGTATTTATTTAGTACGGAACAATCAAAAATATTGACCATAGGCACAATCAAGAAAATAATAGACTAGTATGATTGTCTATTTTACGCCATACTACGTCAGCAAATTTTGCTAATAGGCTCGGCTATGAGCAAAACTTACTTCCTTGTCTAACGCAAAATATACGGCGCATCTTTAGCCTATTATTTTCTCTCATGTGCCCAAAAAAGGAGATATGCTATGAGTAAGAACGTTCAAGTAAAACAATTAGAAACTGATATATTAATCATTGGAGGAGGTACTGCTGGGTGCTATGCGGCCTTAACCATACGTGAAAATTCTAATGCATCCGTACTTATCCTTGAAAAAGCTAATATTAAGAGAAGTGGATGCTTAGCAGCCGGCGTAAATGCAATCAATGCATATATAGTAAAAGGAAGAACTCCTGAAGACTATGTTGACTATGCAAAAAAGGATGCAGATAATATTGTGCGTGAAGATCTACTTCTTACAATGTCACAAGGTTTAAATAAGGTGACAAAAAAGTTAGAAGATTTAGGACTTGTTATTTTAAAAGATGAAAATGGCGAATATGTAGCTAGGGGAAATAGAAATATAAAAATCAATGGTGAAAATATTAAACCTATTTTAGCAGATGCAGTGCAGAAGCTTGCAGATGTTACTGTTATGAATCAGGTTAATGTTATTGATTATATTGTAAAAGATAATCAGATACTTGGCGCTTTTGCAGTTGGTGTAGAAGAAGAAATTCTATATGAAATTAAAGCGAAAAAAGTAATATGCGCAACTGGTGGAGCAGCAGGTCTGTATAAACCTAACAATCCAGGTTTTTCAAGACATAAAATGTGGTATCCTCCTTTCAATACTGGTGCAGGGTATGCTATGGGAATAAAAGCAGGGGCTGAAATGACTACTTTTGAAATGAGATTTATTGCTTTGAGATGTAAAGACACAATTGCACCAACAGGTACAATTGCTCAAGGTGTAGGAGCAAAGCAGGTAAATTCAAAAGGAGAAGTTTATGAAACAAAATATGGATTAACTACATCAGAAAGAGTTTATGGAACAGTAAAGGAAAATCAAGAAGGAAGAGGGCCTTGCTATTTAAGAACAGAAGGTATTACTTCTGCTCAAGATGAAGAATTAAAGAAAGCATATTTAAACATGGCACCTAGTCAGACTTTAAAATGGATAGAGTCAGGTAAAAATCCAAGTGAGCAAAATGTAGAAATTGAAGGAACAGAACCATACATAGTAGGTGGACATACTGCTAGTGGATATTGGGTTGATACTAAAAGAGAAACTACAATAAGAGGCCTTTATGCAGCAGGTGATGTAGCTGGTGGATGTCCACAAAAGTATGTTACAGGAGCACTAGTAGAAGGCGAAATTGCAGCAAAGGCAGCAGTTGAAGCAATAAATAATAGTGATAAAAATGTTGTTGCTTTATCAACAGCTGAAGAAGATTTACTTATAAAGAAAAAGAAATCAGAAGTTGAAAAAGTATTAAACTCTGAAAATCAGATATTTAATGTTGAACAACTTGAAGAAGCGATGCAAAAGGTAATGGATACTTATGCAGGTGGAATTGGAAGTAGTTATCAGTTTAATGAAAAGCAGCTTGAACTTGCAGCGGAGAAAATTGAGCAAATTGAGAAATTAAGTGAAAGTCTTTATGCAGAAGATATGCATGAATTGATGTTTGTATATGAATTAAAAGAAAGACTTACTCTTTGTAAATCTGTGATTGCCCATTTAAAAGCGAGAAAAGAAACTAGATGGCATAGCTTTGCAGAGAATCTTGATTATCCAGAAAAAAGCAATGAATGGTTAAAATATGTTAATTCGAAGCTTGTAGATGGCAAACTTACAATGTTATATAGAGATTTAGTAGGAAGAGGTGAAACATATGAGCATAGCAATTAATAAAAATAAATGCATAGGATGCAAAAGATGTTTAGCTGTGTGTCCTGGAAGTCTTATAAAATCAACTGAAGATGGCAAGAAAGTATATATAAAATATCCTAAAGATTGTTGGGGATGCTCTTCTTGCATAAAAGAATGCCCTACAGGTTCGATTTCATTATATCTAGGAGCAGATATGGGTGGAAGAGGAAGCAAACTTACAGTTAAATTTAAAGATGATATTGCAGATTGGAAGATTGAAGAAACTGATGGAACAGAGCATTCAATTAAAATAAACCGTAAGGATTCAAATCAATATTAGAATCAATTCACGATTCACAATTAAAGAATATTTAAAGAAATTACGAAGTAATTTCATCTAAAATTGTGAACTGTGAATTGTGAGATAAGACATAGATTTTAAATTTTAATTAGCAAATAGGGGGACTAATATATGAGCGAATTATCACATCTTGATAAATTAGAAGCAGAAGCAATTTATATTATTAGAGAAGTAGCAGCAGAATGTGAAAAGCCAGTAATGTTATATTCCATTGGTAAAGACAGTTCTGTTATGTTACATCTTGCAATGAAAGCATTTTATCCTGAAAAGCCACCATTTCCTTTCATGCATATAGATACAACATGGAAGTTTAAAGAAATGATAGAATTTCGTAATAAGACAGCAGAAAAATTAGGAATTGAGATGATTGTCCATTCAAATGAAGAAGGTATAAAGCAAGGGATTAATCCTTTTGATCACGGATCAGCATATACTGATATCATGAAGACTCAAGCTTTAAAACAAGGTTTGAGTAAATATGGATTTACAGCAGCTTTTGGTGGTGGACGCCGTGATGAAGAAAAATCTCGTGCAAAGGAAAGAATTTTCTCCTTCAGAAATGAAGCACAAGCATGGGATCCTAAAAATCAAAGACCAGAAATGTGGAAGCTTTATAACACTAAAATAAATAAAGGTGAAAGTATGAGAGTTTTTCCAATTTCAAATTGGACTGAAAATGATATATGGCAATATATAAAGCGTGAAAATATTGATATAGTTCCTTTATATTTTGCAAAAGAAAGACCATGCATTGAACGTGATGGCAATATAATTATGGTAGATGACGATAGATTAAAACTATTACCAGGTGAGAAAGTTGAACATAAGAAAATAAGATTCAGAACACTTGGATGTTATCCATTAACAGGTGGTTTTGAATCAGATGCAATTACTTTAGATGCGATTATTGAGGAAACCCTTAGTGCCGTATCATCTGAAAGAAC
>CAURJV010000108.1:0-13851 GCA_963524945.1 uncultured Clostridium sp. | reverse complement strand
TTGAACGACGACGAGCGTGCTAATGATTCTATATATAAATATTGAATTGTTAAAATGTATGCTAAAGCTGTAAAAAATTATCTTAATAATAGTGCCACATCATCTTTAGCAGAGCAATATGATGAATTTAAAAAAGATTGTATAGAAGATAGGCATCCAAAATTGAAAGAATTATTTAAAAAACTTACATCTGATTTAAGTAAAAATACTTCTTCAATGGAGATTCAAGAAAATGCTGAGGAAATAGTAAGTACAGCTAAAAAAGATTATGAAGTTTTCAATGGTGAAAGAGGAGACGATTGTTGGTACTATATGGTACAAATATATTTAGTATTACCTGAATGGATAGAATCAGTTGACAAGAAATATGGAGATGGAGCATCTAAATTTATTGAAGAAGCTCTAAAAAAATGTTCAGGTACTAAGCTGCCAAAATCAGAAGAGCTATATAAAAAGCTTGCATCGGATTTAAGTAGAGATCCTCAGTCGAAAGAAGTTCAAGAAATTACTCATGAAATAGCAAATCATATAAAAAAACAGAATGAAGTTTTTAAAGTAGATATAGGAGAAAATTATTGGGGGTATACTGCAGACCTTTATTTATCGAATGATACTTGTATAAAAGGTGTTGATGAGAAATATGGAAAAGGAGCATCTGAATTTATTGGAAAGGCTTTGAAATTTTACTCTGAAAACAGTAAATAGTAATTTTAATAAAAGATTATATAAAAAGTCCGCAGAAAATATCAAGTATATCATCTTATCTTAGCTTATAATTCTTTTGAAAGATGAGGTGTTTCTTATGAAAAAGACAAAGACATACTTAAAGAATTTTGTAGGAACAAGTTATGAGGTTGGAACACAGATTGGTAATTGGATTTTATCGAAACCTGATTTATTGAAAAAGATAATTTTACAACCTAATGCCTATCCACAAAGCAAATTAAAAGAAATATTAACTCTGCTTGATCGATATTGCAGTGGTGTAAATGAGGAAATTGAAGGATTCGTAGATACAGTTGGAATTTCCAAAGAACAAGCAATTTTTTATGCAATGACATATTTAGAACGTGGATGTAGTTTAATGTCTGCAGTACCAAACAAGATTGAAAATGGACACACTTTGATGGCACGTAACTACGATTTTAATGATGAGATGGAAGAGATGTGTTTTGCGTATACAGCTATTAGAGGGAAATATCGTTACATTGGTTCTACACTTAATATATTCGGACGATGCGATGGGATGAATGAATATGGATTGGCAGCTTGTAAAGCTAGTAATGGATTGCCTGTTGGTAACTTTCAGGGAGGACAGAAAGCAGGAGTAACTGGTTTTTCTTTTTGGGTTGTTATTCGAAGTATTTTGGAAAATTGCAAAAATGTTGAGGAAGCTATTGCATGGGCAATGGATGCACCTATTGGGTATAATATAAATTTGATGCTCGCTGATAATAGTAATAAAATTGCCTTGTTACAGTGTATAGATGGTCATAAATCATATCGTATTTTGGATAATGAATCTAAACAGAAATTTCTTATTTCCACAAATCATACAGTTTTAACGGAAATAAAGGCATATGAAAAGACGTTGATTGAAAATTCGGTGATTCGTTATAAAGCAATAGAAAAAATGTTTTGTGAAAAAGAAAAAATATCAGAGAAAGATCTAAAAGATATATTATCTACGTCTTATCCAAAAGGATTGTGTTGTCACTATTATCCTGAATTTTTTGGAACTTTACGCTCTATGGTATTTAATACAACAGAGAAAAAAATAGAAATGACATTTGGTTCGCCACAAGCAAATGAATGGAAAACTTTTATGGTAGAAAAGCTACAAGAGCAAGAAATTATTGTGAATCTTCCTTGTGAAAAAGCGGGAAAAGATTTTTATAATATTATGCCTTAAATAAGGAGGAAACTGCATTGAAAGACAAGCAAATTATTGGTAGAGCAATTATATTTATTGAAACGAACTTGTATGAGCCATTGACTGTAGAATCAGTTGCGAGTGCAGTTTCCTATTCTTATTATCATTTCCACCGTTATTTTCAAGTAGTGATGGGTGAAACTATTGGCAGCTATATTAGAAGCCGAAGATTGACTCAAGCGGCATATAATCTTGTACATAGCAAGAAAAGGATTTTAGATATAGCAATTTTGCTGTATTTTGAGTCTGCTGAAAGTTTTACAAGAGCCTTTAAGAAGAGATATGGAATTACGCCGATGGAATATAGAAAAAATGGTATTGATGTGTTGATTGGAAATCATAATCCAATGCAAATTGATAAAATCACTGAATCCAATTATGCAAATCTTCAACCAGAAATAGTAACATTTCAACCTAAATGTGTTGTTGGATTTAGATATTACATGAGTATTGAGAAAAATAACAGTATTGAAATGTGGGAAAAGTTGAACGCTCAATTAGAGAAGCAAAAGTATATTTCAATGAATAATAATAGATATAGTATTTATGAAACAAGTGGTACATGCCTGCAAAATACATTTAATAAAAATAGTGAGACCACTTTATTTATAGGAATTGAAACATCGGGTGACAATAATATTCCAGAAGGAATGGAATTAAAAGAAATTAGTGGTGGAAAGTATGCTAAATTCATACACAAAGGCACAGTGAAAAACTTGATTTCTACATATCATTATATTTGGGGTGTCTGGTTTCCTAATAGTAGTTTTCAACTTGATGACAGAGATGATTTAGAATGCTATACAGAGAAATTTTTAGGAGCTGAAGATGAAGAATCACAGATTGAAATTTATTTTCCGATCCAATAGTATATATACAACAAAAATTTACTAAACCTCAATTTATAGGAGGTTATAAATATTATCAGTTCTGAGTAACTATATTAAGCTTTGAAAATTGAATGGTATGGTATTTACACTTTATAGAATAATTATTTAACAATAGTTAGTAAACTAAGAATTTTATAAGTTGTGCCATGAGTCGCTGTATACTATGCTATAATTTACTATAATGGTATTAAATTGCTATTGATATGATAAATATGATTATGGTGAGGGCGAAATAATGAACTGTTATAAAGAAAAATGTATTTTGGGTGAATGGAAATCTAATGATGGGAAAGTAAACCTTAATATTGAAAAGATAGGTGAAACATATAAATGCACTTGGAGGAGAGATGAAGAAAATTCCAGTTATGAGTATTCTGGAATTGGAATGTTGGTCTATGATAAGCTAATTGTATCAAGGTATTTAAAGCAAGTTCCAATGGCTGGAATCGGTATGTATAAACAAATAGGAGATTTACGGTCAAATTCAGCGCTTTGGGCTTCAACACAGAATTTCGATACATTAGGTTCTGGGATTGCATTAAGGAATGAAACAAGCGAAAGTTTTGAAGGTAATTATAAGGTTAGGTACTTTATAAAAGAATATGAATCTCCTGTTTTTGAGCTAAAAATTATGAGAAAGGATCAAAGTGATGATTTATATGACTTAAGTTGGTCTATAAATAATCAATTGCAATTACATGGAATTGGTACAACTCATGATAGACAGATGTTTTTGGCATACGGTGGAATAAATTTTGAGTATGAAATAGTTATTTTAAAGATTGATAATCAAGACACATTAAGTGGTAAATGTGCTTCTATAAGAAATAGTAGCGTTAGTGAAGAAATATATATTAGATAGTATGCTAAAATCGCCTTATTCAATAGTTTTAATTTACATATTTCTTTATGCACAATATGTAGAAAGTGCGAAGTAGCTATTTAAAATATTGTTCTTTGAAAATTGAATAATGCGATGTTTACAAAATATGTTATAATTGATACGTAATAGTTTACAAACGCGAAATTTAGAATTTATACTTCGTTGGGGTGATTATAATATGAATGTAGAAGAATGTGCATTACAATTTATAGAAGAATTTCCAGAATACAATAAAGCATATCATGAACATATGAATGACTACGGCAAAGTGTTGGGGCATGTTTTCTTTGGAGATGTTATTAATGAGACCTTAACAGTATTGTTAAAGAAAAATGAGGATATCAATGTAATTCAGAGATATACTAACTTTATTAATTACATGTATAAAATTGGTGATGACGCAGTTAAAAATATCGTTATTGTAACTATACTGGAGTATTTAGGTGATGATAAACAAGTATTATCAAATGCGTATAATCTTTTGAATGATGATATTATCAAAGAGTCTATAGAAAATGAAAAATCATGGGGACGATACAAATTATAAGCTAACGAATAAATACACAGTAGTAAATTACAACGAATTAAAGATTATAAAAAAAGACATAGATAAATTATAATTTGAAGTGGAGAAGAAAAATATGGATATAGCAGTTTTGTCAGATATTCATGGAAATTACATTGCATTGGAACGATGAATTGAATATGCATTGTCAAGCAACATTAGTACGTTTTTCTTTTTGGGTGATTATATTGGTGAATTAGCATATCCAGAAAGAACAATGCAGATATTGTATAATATGAATGAAAAATATAAATGTTATTTTATCAAGGGAAATAAGGAAGATTATTGGTTAAAATACCGTGCTGATGGTAAAAAAGGATGGAAGGACAAAAATTCTACCAGTGGTTCATTACTATATGCGTACAATTCACTTACATCCAGAGATTTGGACTTTTTTGCACAGTTGCAACCAGTACAGGAGATAACAGTTGGGGGTATGACAGAAATAACTATTTGCCATGGTTCACCCAATAAGGTAAATGAAAAAATGTTACCAGATGATGGTAAGACTATCGAGATCATGAATAATGTGAAAACATCAATCATCTTATGCGGTCATACCCATATACAAAGGAAGATTGTGCACAATAAGAAATGTGCTTTAAATCCAGGGGCTGTTGGAATACCTCTTTATAGTAAAGGAAAGACGCAATTTTTGATATTACATGGAAGTGATGGAATATGGTCAGAGGAATTTATTAGCCTTGAGTATGATGTTGATAGAGTGATTAGAGATATGCATGAAGTTAAACTCAATGAACATGCACCTTACTGGAGCCTGATAACTGAAAATATTCTGCATGGAGGTAATACGTCTCATGGTAAAGTTCTATCAAGAGTTATGGAATTATGCAGGGAAGAAACTGGTGATTGTGTGTGGCACGATATTCCAGAGAAATATTGGGGACAGGCTGTAAATGAAATAATAGGGATATAGAAGTAATATCTTATTTACTTAAATTGATACTAAGATTCTGATAAGATTTTAAAAGTTAATATTACTGATAAATTTCAATTTATCGTCCAGGTAATTCGTAATCTTCTTAAATCACGAATCAATAAAATTAAATATCAAATTGTAAAATCGTATTATTCAATAGCATTGAATTTACGATTTTTTTAATACGCAATACTAAGAACGGACGAATAAAAAAGATTTAAATTCATATTCCCCCCTACTATGTGAAACTTAATGGAAAGGGTTAGCCTAGACCACATGCCCCCATTCGTAGATAAAAGATTCCCTAAATGAAATTTTATAAGTACATAATATGTAGATTTGACGCAATAAATTAAAAGACGTTTTCTGAAAATTGAATAATGCTGTAGTTAAAAATATGTTATAATTAACCAAAATGGTCATGTAATCAAAAAAGAGAGGTAATTATATTTTGGAAAAAAATTTAATAGCATGTTTTGAAGAAGATTTGCCAAAAGATAAAGTTAGATATTTTACTAAAGATATATTGATAGAAGCAATAAAGGCAGCAGTAGGAGAAAAAAGGAATAGAATAATATCACAAGAACATATAGATGACCTTATTGACAATAAACCATATATTATAATTAAATCAGAGCATCATAAAAAAGATGAAATGAGGTTATGGATTCATTTCGATGACTATATTGATGTATCAATCTTAAGATTTGAATCTATTCCAATTGGAACAATATCAAAAAATAGTTGCGTGATTCCTGAAGATCCTAAAATAACAGAATCTAAAAGACCATATCCTAATGGGAGGGAATGGCAAGAAAGAGTAGAGAGAAAACCAGTTAGAAAGCAGTATAATTTCAGAAAAGAAGTTTTAGAAGCTTATTCTTTTCAATGTGCAGTTTGTTCAGTAAGTAATCCTACATTTTTAGATGCAGCACATATATTGCCAGCAATAAAAGGGAACAATGATACTGTAAATAATGGTATATGTTTATGTAAAAATCATCATATAGCTTTTGATAATAATATATTAGGAATTAAACCAAATGGAGATATTATTGTAACTGAGGATTCGGGAATAAAAGTTGAATTTAATAAAATAGAGTATCCTAAAAATAAAGATGATTATCCCTCACAAGAAAATTTAACAATCAAATATAATGATTTTATTAATAAAAATAAATGATAAAAATTTACAATATCTAATTATTCAAGAAAAAATTGAATGTGCATTTTTTATTTAAAGTATTTCCCAATACTAATATTTTACGTAGTAAATTACATTAATATTTTTTGAAAATTAAATAATGATACCTTTATAAAATATATTACAATTAATGAATCATTGTGGGTTTAAGCAAGAATTTTAGCCAAGAGTGAATTTTCACTTATAATATAAATAAAGAAAGGTGTGATTACTACAAATAACTTTTTTAAGCCGATGCTAGCTTGTATAAGTAAATTAAGTCTATTTAGAGGAAACTTATTAATGGGTATAATCGTCTTTTTCTATATGTCTTTTTTTGCATGATTTAAGTCAATTATCGCCAGGGGTTTCACTATGGCATAGCACTGTTTTAGAGATGAGTACACTAGCGATTATTAGTTTAATTGGAACTATATTAGGCTTTATCACAAAACGTAATCACATAAAAAAGATTTGTACATGTACAATTTTGGGATATTTATTATCAATTCTATCTACAAATGCCTATTACCATAAGAGAATCTACTTTAACTTTCCAATGCGAATGCTGGTAGGGTTTATTTGTATAATTCCATTTATTATTTCTTTTCATTATATTTTAGATAGAAAAGACAATTTAAAATAATGAAAACTTTTTTATGTTATTTATTACAGGAATGCTTGGTTTTGAACCAGTAATGTTGAAATAATAGCATGAAATATTAAAAGCATAATTTTAGTTTAAAATGATTAGTGCCCTGACAAGGGTAAGCAAGTAGGACAAACTAACTGTATAATTCATAATAGTAATTTATTGGAGAGTGATAATACATGAAAAGTAATAAAATGTTTCGAATAATATATTCTCTAACTATATTCGTGTTATTTTTTTTAACTTTTTATATAGGATTTGAAATTATCAAATTGAAACACAATATAATTAGCTATATTATATTAACAATTATAAGCGGCTGTTTGCTACAGCTATGTGTAAAAATATTTAGTAGAAGAAATAAATGATACATTTTTTGAATTTTGGACAAACAAAAAAATAATTTACAGTATATGCTATAATAGAAATATAGAGGAAGAATAACTTGATTGCATTATTTATATGGTAAGGGGAATGATCTTTATGAATAGCTTGTTTTTAGGATTTGTAGCTTGCTTTGTAGCTTATTTCTAATTGCTGCAGTATTTAATATTATTGGCACATCAATTATTGAGAACTTTTCTTCAAGAGAATATCACTTTTTGCTTAAATCTTTTTTAGCTGGAGCAACGTTCTACTTTATTGTTTTTATATTGCCATTTAATAATAAAAAGATTAAATAACAATATATTTACAATTTATATTATATTTCATTCAGAACAGTAGCTTATTAATAAGAGAGCAAAACAGTATATATTTTTATAGCATATTAGAGCACATTGTAAAAAGTATTAACTTTTAAATATATATATTAACTTGTGATATTAGGAGGCAACTAGAATTGATAAAAACTAAACAACAAGCAGCTGATTTAGTGCTAGTAGTATTAACAGTTATAGTTGGCATAATTTCGTATATTTTAAACTTAGGGTGGATAAGAGTAATCTTTATTATTCCATTTTTAGCATATAACACCATTCTATTGATTTCAAGTATAATTTATGTTTTGACGAGTCGCAAAGAAGGAGAAGTTAAACAAAGGAAGGCATTTTATCTTGGTTTATTAACATACATTATTTTTAATGTATTTCTTTTTGATGGTGGTGATATTGGACCTGAGTATTGCTTTTTTGGATTAATAAAGATATATGGAAGTGGCTTTTTCTTTTATTACACATCAATGATTAGTCTTGTTATAAGCTTGATATGTATTATATTAAATATTAAAGCAATTATAAGTAAAAAAGCTGTAGTTTAAATTAGTATTGAAAAATTTAATGGCATCACATATATTTTATAATTATCTGAAATAAACAAGTATCAAATTATTTCAGAAGTGATATGCTCCTTTTAATGTAAACAGATTAAAAGATAGAAATCTGTCTACATTAAAGGGAGTATTTTTGTGTCTAAAATACTAGTAAATATTAGAGGCGTACATATTATACTTAGGCTGACTGGTTAGTACAAGCTGTTGATTTAAGCATATATCAAGATAGTAAATATATAATTTATAACAATTTACAGTAATTTTCAAATTTAATAATTAATATAATCAAGAGTAATAATTTTAAAATTGAAAAGTATTATGGTGAAAAGGTATCTGAATTTAAGTGAATTGAATACTCAATAGACTTTTTAAAAACTAAGACAAATTATAGTTGGTTTATAGCATATAAATTTAATATATCAAAAATAAATTATAATAAAGAGAGGAAAAGAGATGAAAGTAAAGAAAATTATTTTATCAAGTTTAATATTATTATTACTGATGTCAATTGGGGTGTATGCAGCAGGTAAGCATATAGTAGATGATGCCAAAGTTTTAAAACAAGATACTATTAATACTGTTGAAGAAAACTTAGCCAAGATAGAAAAGAATACAGATGTAATAGTTAAATTTGATGTAGTCAAAACATTGAATGGAAAAAGTATTGATGATTACTCGAAAGAATATGCAAAGAGCAATATAAGTGGAGAGCAATACATTTTATTTGTAACATCAATAGGTGATAAGAAAAATAAAATTTTAGTTGGCGATAAGGCAAATGACATTTTGTCTCAATCAGATATATCCACTATTGTTGCATTACCCAATTCAGACTTTAAAGCTAACAATTTTGATAGCGGAATTATGAAAGTTGGAAAGGCACTTGATGAAAAAGTTACAACTAAGGCAGTTAATACTGGTAAAGCTGAAGTCGTAAAGGATGGGTATTCAAAAACTGTATCGCATAAAACAAATTATTTTGGGGTATTTATTATTATAATAGCTATCATAGTAATTGCAATAATATTATTTAAAGTCATAAAAAATAAAATGAATAAAGATTATGAAGAAAGAAAAAAGAAATTCGCTGAGGAAAATAATTTAGGATCATATTTAGATTCTGATGATAACTCATTTCATTCAGGTAATATAAGTAAAAGTGAAACAAAACAAAATTATTCAAGTCATGGAAATGACTCGGATTATAGAAACAATAATGAGTCTTCTTCTAATTTTAATAACAATAATTCAGCTTTTAATAATAACTCAACAAGGACATCAGATAATGCATCAAACAATTATGATACATATCCTTCACGCAGCAATGTAAATAATACTACTATAATAAATAACAACAATAGTAATAATGATTTTCTAGAAGGTATGATCGTAGGAGAAATGGTATCTGAATCTTCACGTAATCATCATGAGCATTATCATGAAGAACATGGATATAGAGATGATAACGAACATTATAGGGACACTTCATCATATACTTCTAATAGCTTGGATAATGATAGTTCTAAGGAGTCTAACTCATCATCAGATTCAAGTAGCGATTCAGTATATTTATCTGGTAATTGGGATTCAGATTATAGTACTAGCAGTTGGGACTCAGATAACGATTCAAGTTCAGATTCAGATGGTTCATCATCTAGTTGGGGATCAGATGACGATTCAAGTTCAAGCTTAGAAGAATCATCATCTAGTTGGGATTCAGATAGCGACTCAAGTTCAAGTTCAGATGACTCATCATCTAGCTCAGATTCTGGATCTAGTGATTGGTAAAATAAGATGGACAAAACCAATTTATTATTAAGTAACTTTAAAGCAAAAGTAACTAATGGAATTACATCATATAAAAATTGAATAAGGTGATATCAGTAGAATATGCTATGGATGTAGAATTTACTGATAAGTAATTACACAAAGAGTTGATTTAACATTTGTATTGTGCTAAAATTAATTTACAATTTTCAGATTACAAATTATAATTTAATTATATATTTAAGTTTTCTAGGGTTCCGCAGTTTGTAACTGGCAGGTCCGAGAGAAAACGCATAGTTTATACTATGTTCACGGAAGGATAAAAGCCTGGGAGATATTTTACAATATCTCCTTGGCTTTTTTTATTTTTATTATTAAGGAGGCACATTTTATTGATGAGTAGTTTCAGTTATAAAGATATTTATATTGAGGATGGAAAAAGGGTACTGGAGGTTAACATACTTCCTGAAAAGCATTGTAACTTTGATTGTATATTTTGTCCTATTGGAAGGTCGCAAAATAAGGTGGATACTCAGAAGTCATTTGATGAAATGGATAATTCATTAAAAGAACTACAAAGTATGATAGAAAATGCTAATGCAGAATTAATTTTTATTAACTCAAAAGGGGAGGCGCTAGTTAATGATAAAATTGGTTATATAATTGACCTAATTAAAGATAAAGGTTTACCAGTACGACTGCTATCTAATGGATATTTACTAGGCAGAGATGAATACATAGAAATAGCCAATAGATGTGATGAGGTTATTGGGGAGATAAAAACAATAACAGAAGAAGATTTTCAAAAAATCCAAAGACCAATTGAAGGATATACTCTTAATGAATATATTTCAAATATGGTTTCCTTTAATAAACAGTACAATGGAAAATTTATATTTGAGGTTACTATAATTAAGGGATATAACGATGATGAGGAGTCAATTCAGAAGATGAAAAAAATTATTAAAGAAATATCTCCTGACAAGATAATAGTTGAAAGAATGGAAGATGAAAGATTTAAGAAAAAGCTTGGCATAACTGATGAAAGATTTGAAGAGATTTCAAAGGAATTACTAAATAGTTAATAAAAATACTACCTAATGTTTATAATAAGAAATTTATAGGTCAAATTGTTTGATAACTTTTAAAATAGCAAAACTATACAGTCTATGAACTATAGTTATTTATAAATATTATAGGGAGAGTGAAATTTATGACATGGTTAATGTTAATTATTGCAGGTTTATTTGAAACAGGATGGGCTATAGGATTAAAGTATTCAGAAGGATTTACAAAGCTTATACCAAGTGTATTTACTATAGCTGGCATGATAGCAAGTTTCTATTTTTTATCGTTGGCATTAAAGAGTCTTCCTTTAGGCACAGCATACGCAATTTGGACTGGAATTGGTACAGTTGGTACTGTAGCTTTAGGAATAATACTATTTAAAGAACCTGTTGATATAATTAGAATAATTTGTATTGGATTTATAGTGGTTGGGATAGTTGGATTAAAGATTGTATCTTCACATTAACTAGTGATTTTATATGTAATCTTCTTTTTCATTTGATAAGCCTTCTTTTATAATTTTAAGGTATATACTATATAACTAAAATTATTATGTGAGGATGTAATAAAAATATTCATTAAAAGTTATTCTCTAAAAGTGAGAAGCCAAGTTTTATATTTAGGTTCTCACTTTTAGAGCATTTTATATTGCGATGGAGGAATTTTACACATAAGCTTTTGAGTTTATTAAATAGTCTATTTATAGTAGAGAGGGAATGTCGTAGATGCAAGCTATTTGGTAAAAAATGTGCATGGTGTATTTACTACGCACTTTCCACATACTTCACTACCTATACTGTTTGGCTCATCACCAGATTCATCGGTGTAAGAACTTCCAAACTCTGTATATAATTCTGCATTTTTCATTAGTACCACATAGCATTTGTGTCTATCATATCCATCTAAAGTCAATGCACCTGATGGACAATGTTTTACACATACACCACAGCTTCCATTCTTTTTATACAGGCAAAGTTCTTCTTTTAAAGGAGAATCTGCTTTTACATCTAGATTTGTTACAATGGTGTTATACCTTCCGCAGCATCCAACCTTAGTTATAAGCATATTATTTATACCAAAGGTTCCAAGACCAGCTGCTTTTGCAAAATGACGATGAGACCAATTGCTTTTTAATATTTTCTGGTCAAATGTAGAAGCTTCTGGCGAAATATCTGCATGATATCCAAGTTTTCGCAGTTCTGATATCATATATTCATTAAGCTTAACAAACATTGCATTAGTTTCTTCATAAGCTAATGCCCATTCGGGAGAGGAAACATCACCAGGAGTTCCATTGGTTCTAGCCAATTCTTTAGTGAATGGGACAAAGTATGCTATGACAATTGATGCATCGGAAAGTACATCGGTTGGTAATTTATGAGTTGGTGCAATAAGCTCCTTAAAATTTAAAATGTAAGGATCATTAGCATCAGCAAAACCTACTAAAGGCTCACCCCATTTTGTTGAAATATTATCTTGCTTCTCATATTCTTTAACAAAGTTTTTTATCAATTTAGTGATTTTTTCTTTCATAACTAAAGCAAATCCTCTCTTTATATAAGCTATTTCTTTTAACATTTATAATTTTAGCTAGTTCGTGCAATAAGTACGACTATTATTTTGGATATCTATATTATATCGCTTCTGTTAGATAAATCTTTGCTAAAATACAGTTGGTTTTTAGTCTATTTTTTGATGTTTCTTCTAAACTCAGTAGGTGATATTTTTTCTAAGTTTTTAAATACCTTGGTAAATGATGAATTGTGTTCATAGCCAACCATTTGAGAAATTTGCAAAACTGTTAAGTTTGTATTTAAAAGGAGTTCTTTTGCTCTTTTTACTCTTAAATTTTGTATGTATTCAGTAGGAGAAACACTCATATTATTTTTAAACCATTCACTATAATAACTGACGTTGTAATGCTCTATATCTGCTAGCTTTTTTAAATCAATATCTTCGGTAAAATTATCATTAATATATTTAATGGAATTAGGTGAATTTTCAGTAGTAATAAAATTATAAAAGTAGAGGAATAAGTTATTTATAGAACTAGATGTTTTGTGAACATCAACTTCATTTAACAATAAATATCTTATTGCCTTCCATTTTTCATCAAACAAAATATCCTGTCCACCACACATTTTTTCCATGTCATATTTGTTGAGCATTTTATCAGGTATATCTAATACTAAGAATTCATTAGTATTACCAGCATTAAAAGTGTGTTTGCAATCTGGAGGAAGAAAGAATAATGAATCATCTTTTAAATCTAATTTCTTATAATCAGTTTCTATAGAAAGGTCACCTTTAAGTGGCAAGATAAGTTGTCCATATTCATGAGCATGAGTATTACTTTTAAAACTATATATTCTACGCTCACATTTTATATTATCCAAGAGTATTACTCCTTTCTTTTATTATAATTTACGATTGATATATTAAATTTATTATAGCATAGATATGGAGGTGCTATTTTAGATACCATAACAAAATAAGCTATCATGATGATAGCCATATAGTTATTATTTACATTATTTTGTCATGAAAAATATAGGTTGCGATTAAGTTTATACATTTTAGCTTTAATTGAGAGCTTGGCTTTATAGATTTTTAATGTAGATTTATTATATTGAACATATACACTAATATCTTTTGGATTTTTAATCATAGGTTATTAAATTTCTTTTTTCTGTATTGAGA
>CAURJV010000107.1:0-14265 GCA_963524945.1 uncultured Clostridium sp. | reverse complement strand
ATAAATGGTACTCCATCTCTCAGATAATCACAAGCTGTCCATATTTTTTCATAGGTTAGTGTAGTATCAAAACCAAGAACTACATAATCTGGCTTGTCATTTTTATCCTTAACTAGTATAAAGCCTGCCTTTTCAAATTCTTTCATAAGTGGTTCTGTACCCATGAGATATATTTTGTTACCTAAACAGTTTTTCTTCATATACCATATGGTTGCTTCACCAGATGTGTAAACTTGTTCTTCATCAACATAACAGCCAAGTGCTGAAAGTTTTTGCTTGTACGTTGATTTGTTTTTCGAAGAGTTATTTGTTAAGAATATAAATTTCTTTTGTTGACTTTTTAAAATGTCTAGAAAGTCTAGGGCACCATCAATAATTGTATTTCCAAGATAGAAAGTACCGTCCATATCTAATAGAAAACATTTAATATCTTTTAAATCATTCATTTTTACCTCCACATTAAAACATATAATTGTCTTATATGTTACTGGACTTATATAATTTATCAGCAATCAAATTAGCAATTTCTTCTGTTAGTCCAAGATCATCGATTAAATGAACAACGCCATATCTTGTTCTTATGTCCTTTGCAGCAATAAAAGTCTTAATAAATAAATTCTTGTCTATTCCAAGTTCTTCAGGATGCCATACACACCCACTGTCCTGTAGTATTTTTTTTACCTTCTCAGAACTTGGCACTATAGTATATCCAATATCAAGAATTTTCTTCCAGTTTGCAGCTATCTTTTCTGCATTTTCTTGTCTCTTATCAGGATCCAATTCAATTGCATCCTTTTTATAATTAATTACATTACCTGCCACTTTACCAAATACGCTTTCAATATTTTGTCTCCATTTATTCATATCATATTGTCTGAAGCTTTTCTTAGCCATAACACTTTCTATATCTATATCCTTTAATGATTCAAATAACATAGCCATTACAACCGTACCTACTCCAACAAAGTTTCCATGTACCCATTTTTCTTCACTATTTCTTGTATGAAACATTATTTCCCAGCCATGAGCAATATGATGCTCTGAACCTGATGCAGGTCTTGAAGAGCCTGACATTCCTATAGTTATTCCCGACAAGACTAGCGCATCTGTTATATTTTTTACTACTTCATCATTCCTTTCTGGAATCCTTGGTGCAGCAGCAACACACTTAACTACCGCAGCTTCAACCATATCTGCAATAGTTTTACAATAATATTCTCCTGTTAAGAGGTTTGTAATTGACCAGTCTGCAAGAGCAGTATATTTACCTAATACGTCCCCAAGTCCTGAGCAAAGTAAATACATTGGAGCATTCTTCATAATGTCAATATCCGCATATATTCCATAAGCATAAGCTGCTTTATGAGATTCTTTGAATCCATCTGTGATTAACGGTGATACCACAGATGCATAACCGTCCATTGATGGTGCAGTACATACTATGGCATAAGGCACATGTGCTCTGTAAGCTACATACCTGCAGATGTCATTTATAACACCTGAACCTACGCCAAGTATAAGTTCTGTATCATCTTCTATTTCTATTAAAACTCTTCCAAGAGCATATACATCAGGCAATAAGTGTTCCTGTGGAAACACATATTTCTTTAATAAAAAATCACTATTTAATGTTTCTTCAACTCTTTTTCCGGCTACATCATATGTGTGGACATCCTGTACAATTAATATTTTTTTATTCTTAAACTCTTTAAGAAATTCTGGAAGCTGCTCTATTATCTTACTTCCTATCTTTACAGAATTAATTTCTACACTATGTTTTTTTCCGCATTCACACTCAAAATCCATTCCAATCAGTTCTTCTGCTTTTAAATTTATTACTTCCACTATAACCATCATCCTTTCCTTGTAAATAATCAATGGTGTTAAAGAGTACTAATAAGCACTCTTTAACAAATTATATTATTTAATCTTATAGGCTTCCTGTGAATAATTGGAATATCTTAATCACTATCCAGTTTAAGAAATTACCACCCATATCTAAGCTTGAAATAGTTGATGTTCCTGCAGGCATTGTAAACTTAGCCATTTGAGCCATTTGGGTATGAAATCCAGCAATATTTGTTGCCATTAGTAATCCTAACGCCATAACAATTGTACCTGATATAACTGAGTGAACTATATTACCTTTTGCTGCACCAACTATAAATGCAACATAAAAACATATTGTAGCTAAATCTCCAAAAGGTAAAACTTGATTTCCTGGTAGTATTACTGCTAAGAATAGTGTAATAGGAACTAATACAAGTGCTGTTGCAATAACTGCTGGATGTCCAACCGCTACTGCTGCATCTAAACCAATTGTAAGATTTCTATCTTTTCCAAAATCTTTCTTTTGCAAGAATTCTCTAACTGATTCTGAAACAGGAATTAAACCTTCCATAAGTATTCTAACCATTCTAGGCATTAAGAACATAACACCAGCCATTGAAATACCTATTTGTAAAATTTTATCTACACCATAGCCAGCAAGAATTCCAAGTACAATACCAAGAATAAGTCCCATCATCATAGGTTCTCCAAAAACGCCAAATCTCTTTTGAATTGTATCTGGGTCTGCTTTTAAATTTTTTATACCTGGAATTCTTTTTACTACACTAACAATAGGAATTCCTATAAGACCACAAGCCGCAGTTGAACCGGTTGGTAATGATACGCCCTCAAGTCCAAAGAATTCTTGAACCATTGGAGCTGTCTTATCCGCAATCTTGATAACAGCAACTTCGTATAAAATACCGGCTAAAATAGCAAGTAACCAGTTACCATTAGTTAATACGTATACACTTGCACCAGCTGCAGTAAAGTGCCAATAATTCCATATATCAATATCAACTACATTTGTTGTCTTTGTAGCTAGCATTATTAAATTTACTAGCATAGCTATTGGAATCATTATTGCTGCTATAGGAGATGCCCAGCTTATTGCAGCAGCTGCTGGCCAGCCTACATCTATTATACTTAACTGTAATCCATATCTAGTAACCATTTGTTGTGCTGCGCCACCAAGATTTGTTGTAAGCAATCCAACAACCAAATTTATACCAACAAAGCCGATACCAATTGTAATACCTGATCTAAATGCTTTTTTAAATCCTTGTCCAAATATAATTCCAATAATAGTAATAGTTAATGGCAGCATAACAGTTGGTCCTAAGTTCAAAATGTATTGCACTACATTTAATAACATTTTCTTTCCCCCTATATTATCAAATTTTATTTACTTTTATAAATTCTCAATTAAGTGTTCATATCATAAATTTACATATACGATTTAGTTTTTGAATAAAAAATACTATTAATTAAGATGTGTTGTTCTGAGCTTCAAATATATAATTTTATGTGCTATAATAATTAGTAGTCCAATTAAATTTTTTATATAGGTCCACCTTTAAAGTGGCCTATCTTTTTTTATTTCAAAGCATCTATAATTCCTTGGTCAACTTTTGCTGGATTAATGTTAGTTAGATAGTTCATAGCATTTATTACAGGGAATTTATAATTTCGTGATGAAATTGTAGTTGTTACTAAAAGATCTGCTTGATCTTCATAACCTGCCACCTCTGAAATCTTGCATTGTATAATTCTCGCATTAATGCCATTAGTTTTAATCAAGTCTTCCACCTTTTTACATACAACTGTTGAAGTTGCGATTCCTGTACCACAAGCTACTAATATTAATTTTTGTTTGTCCATTTTCTTTGCCTCCTTAAAATAAAATCATATAATTTAAATAATTGCTCATTACTTATTCGCAATTACAATTAAATCTTGAAACGATATCATACACCTCGTCGCTATCTTTTGCTTGAAGCATATTTTCGAGAATGTTTTCATTCTGGATTAAAAACATTAATTGCTGTAACATTACTATCTGGCTGTGAGGTTCATTTAAAGCCATAGTAAATACTATATTGACATCTACACTTCCATTTCCATCCATGCTATTAAATTTTACGGGATTTTTTAGTGTCGCAATGGCTATTGCTGGTTTCTTAACATGTATGGCATCTGTATGGGGTATTGCAACATTGTATTTTCCAAGTAATAAACCTGTAGGAAATTTACTTTCTCTATTTACTAACCCATTAAAAAAGGAATCTTCTACAAATCCTGCTTCTAATAATATTGGAGACATCTTCTTAAAGACATCCTCTGCTGATTTAGCTTCAAGATTATTTACTACTAAATCTCTTCTTAAAAATTCTTTAATACTTCTAGTCATTTAACTTCCTCCTTTTTTGTAAGTATTTTATACGTTTTCATCCATGATTACATCTTCATAATATTTACAAAGCAATTATCATGCCAAAACTATGTTGAAAAGGTAATAATATATATTTTAAAACCCACTTTCAATTTAGCTTCAAGGTTATTTACTGCTAAATTTCTTCTCAAGAGTTTCTCAATGCTTCAAGTCATTAAACTACCTCCTTTTTTTCATAAATTTTCTTTAATATTTCTAGTAGTCATACATCTTCTTTACTTGATGTAGTTTTTTTATCTTTGATTACATCTTCACAATATTTCTAAAGCAATCGCCGTGCCAAAACTATGCTGAAAAGGTAATATATATTTAAAAATATAAAGTTACAAGATAAATTTTTTACTTTTTACCTTGTAACTTAAAATAGTTGTTAGATTTTTAATAATATGTCTGAAATCTCTTTCGGAGAATTTGATTTTCTTAATTTATTAGCCACTTCTGTCTTTGATAAGGTATCAAATAATTGTCTAACCACTTTCCCATCATTTTCTTTAAGTGCTAGCATAATCACAACGTCTACCATACAATTATAGTCCCACAAAATAGGATTGTTAAGTTTGAAAATAGCTATAGATGATTTTTGAACGAATTCTGATAGGCCATGAGGTATTCCAAATATTCCTTCAAACAAGGTTCCTCCAAGCATTTCGCGCTTATACACACTCATTGTAAAATTCTCACTAACCTTTCCTTTTGATATAAGAAGACTACACATCTCATCTATTAAATCACTTTTGGTAAAACTATCATTATTAACTTTTATTAATTCCTCATCAATGACATTTATCAAAGGATTAAACTGTTTCTTATTTATTCCGAGGAATTCTTTTAATCTTAATTTACCTGATTCTTTTAAAATATCCTGAAAAGATATAAATGGAATACTTTCTAATTCAGGATCTATAGTTCCGACTATTGCAGCTATATCATGATCTCTACTAATTTTAATTATTTCATTTTGAGCATTATCTTTATTTATAATTCCAACTGATACAATTCTTAAGTTCTTATTTGTATTTCCTAGTACTACATCTTCAAGATATTTCTTTATTTTCAACGCAGTTCCTTCACCTGTTATACATATTGTAATTATAGTTTTAGTATATTTATTCGCCCCTTTAACTTTCCCAACGTAAGCCTTGTCTCCATCAAGAGCTTTAGAAATTTCGTATAAGTTACTATTCTCCATTAATGATCTTCTAACTGCTTCTAATACCATTACAGTATCTACCCTGCCAATTACTCGAGTTGGAATTCCTGTTTCTCTTGTTATTATTTCTCCAAATGTAACCAATGACCCCATATCAACCAATATTAAGCACCCCTTGCCCTCGTTTACTTTTTTAACCACATCCATAGCTCTTGCGAGTAAAATTTGAGGGTTTTCATCTAGCGACATTTCAATTCCAACTGCAAGATTTGTACCTAATAGTTTGTTTGCTACATCGACCATACCACAAGCAACATGACCATGGCTTAATACAATAACAGCCACTCTGCTTACATTTTTATCCACTTCAGAAAACGTTTTTAAGTACATCGCAATAAAGCCTATTTCATCTTCCGGAAGTTGAATGTTTAAGCTTTTATTTATCTCTTTAGTTAATATTTTTGCAATCCTGTATTCATTATAATATTCCTTTCTTATATAATCCGATTCAGGATTCCTTATTATCCTTCCCTGTTTTAGTCGTTCATAAGTTGAATTCAAATGCATTGCTACACAATAATAAAAATTTTCCTGGATATTTTCTATATATTGTTTTGCAATATCAGTTACTTTTTCAACCACATTTAATATTTTTTCATCTATTATATTTTTTAGTTCTTCCTTTGGAAAAAACATATTTGATTCTATATTTTTTGCAAACTTACTTAAATTGAATTCCACTTTGCTCCACAATATTTTATTAATTTCATCTTTGCTTAGACCCTGCTTTTCAAGTTTATAATACTTTTCCTCTATATTGCTATATATTCCATCTGGTAACATATATCTATCATCTTTGGATTTCTGTGTCACAACATCATTAGGATTAACAACCAAATCTTCATTAAAAATATCTTCTGAAACTAGTTCTCTATCCTCAACGCTTAATATTTCTAGAGGCACATGCTTAGGCAAATCTTTTATGTCAATAACAACTTCATTTGAATTATTACTTAACGAATTACAAAAACCTCTTGCACATGCAACTTGTATATCACTTCTTAGCTGACCTATGTTTCCTGGACAATTGTATAATAATAAAGATCTGATGACCTCATAACGTACTGTTATTTCCTTTCCGACTCTGGCTGATTCCTGTGAAAAAAAGCTTTTAATCAGCACATATTTTTCATTAATGGGCCTGTTGTTAATAGACGGAAGTTCAATTATCATTGGAATTCTTCTTCTAAATGTTAGCAGCAAAGATGACTTTGGATCTTCTGTTGTTGCTGCAATTATCATTACATTTGCTGTCCTGCTATTTTCAGTTTCACCAAGCCTTCTATACTTTCCCTTATCCAAAAGATAAAACAATATTTCCTGCCCTTCGCTTGGCAATCTATGAACTTCATCTAAGAATAGTATCCCATTATTTGCTTTCTCTACTAAACCAACTTTATCTGCATTGGCACCAGTAAAGGAACCTTTACTGTAACCAAACAATTGAGAAAGAAGTAATTGTGGATTATCTACATAATCAGCACAATTAAATAGTACAAATGGTGCATTCTTATCAAAATGTGAAGAATTAATTGCAAAATTATACATGGCTTCTGCAAAAAAACTTTTTCCAACACCAGATGCTCCAAGTAAAAGAGTATGGAGACCATGAGGTGGATATAATACTGCTGCTTCTGCTTGACTAATTGCATTTTTTAGTGAGCCATGATATCCTATAATATTTCTTAAATAATAATTATTGCCTTTATCGACTTTATTGGAGCTATCTAAATTTTCGCTATTATTCATTTCAATCACATCTTGACCAACTGATGATTTAACTTCTACTAATTTTTTCTGTTTATTTTTATTTAAATTTGCTTCCTCTGCTACATTTTGTGGAAAAACTTCTGAAATTACATTTTTTTTAATCTGTGCTACTGAATATCTTGAAATATCATATCCTAGAATAGATAGTTTTTTACATAAGTGCCTATCTGAAATATCTTTATCCTCAATAATTATTTTTTTTATATCACTATATAAAATTGCTTCTTTTCGTTGGCGAGAATTATTTATATTTTTTTCTGTTCTAAATTGAGTTATATATTCTCTAGTTGTATTTACTAATTTAGCAATATCACTGTCGGTTAATGGTTTTCTTTTGTCCTCATTTTCAATTAACTCCAGTATTTTATTTTCCAGCAAAATTCTCCCCCCAGTATTAGTTTAATTATATATACATTGCAAAAATAATTCTTCATCATAATTCTAAAAATATTGCAAGAATTTTAGCCGTAATTGTGCATTGTGAATTGCAACATATATATTATTTAAAAATCTATGAATAATCGTTAGTAATAATTATATTATAAATCATTTTACTATTTTTTCCACATACTTAAGTTTATTTATTTTACCATAATTCATTGAATTTACTAAAATGTTCTGACTTAAATACGGTATTGTTAAAAAAACTCTGCTTTTTGTATAGTTATTTATAATCTTAAACTACTCTAGTACCATGAATTTCAACTGCACCTGTATATTCTAAAAGAAAATCTCTATTTTCCTTATTAACACCTTTTCCTGGCATTATTGTAATTCTACCGTCTGCATATTTAACTAAATCTCTTAAACATTCTTTTCCAGCCATAGCATTTTCGCATCCGCCTTTAGTAAGTATTCTATCTATTCCTAATTTAATTATTTCATCTACAGCTATCTTTTTATCCGCAACTTCGTCAAATGCCATATGAAAAGTTATTGTCATAGGCTTTGCCAAATTAACTAACTCCTCTATTATTTCTTTATCTACCTTAGAATCTTTTACAGCACCAATTACCACCCCGTGAACTCCAAGTTCTTTGCACATCTTCACATCGTATTTCATTATTTCTAGTTCTTCTTTTGTGTAAGTAAAATTTCCACCTCGTGGCCTTATGATAACCATAACTGGTATATCTAGATCCTCAACAATTTTTCTTATTGTTCCGTAACTTGGAGTTGTTCCATCCTCCATCAAATTATCACAAAGTTCTATTCTATTTGCTCCTCTTTCAGCAGCTAAAATTGCCTCATTATAATTGCCCACACATGCTTCAAATATTCTCATAACTTGCCTCCTATTTTCTTACTCTGGTTTTTTATAGTTTTATAAATTGAATTCCTCTATATAACCTATAATTGACTAGTAAATTGCTTTTTTATTCTACTAATCTATAAATAGAGCTTATATATATTTTAACATTTCGTGGCGAATCAGATAAATACATATATAAGTTCCTTTAAAAAAATTTATAATGAACTTTGATGCACCTTATGAAAACATTTAAATTGGTCTTACCATTTCTTGTGATGTATGCTATAATTTTAGTGTAAATATTTTTATTTTTATTTAGGGAGGTTATATTATGGCTTCGATCGAGATTCCGTACTCAACAAAATCTTTAAAAATAAACATTGATGATAAAAATCTAAAAGGTATTTTAGTTTCCAAGGCAAATACCTATAGAGCTGATATTTCACAAAGTGATATAGTAAATAAAGCTCTTGATAATTGCATAGGCAGTAAATCTTTAGAGGAATTAGTAATTGGTAAAAATAATATGGTTATTATAACTAGTGATCATACACGACCTGTTCCTAGTAAAATTACTATGCCAATTTTACTACAAAGAATAAGAAACGTTAATCCTAACATAAACATAAAAATTCTTATAGCTACAGGTTTTCATAGACCGACAACTAAAGAAGAAATGATAAACAAATTTGGACAAACCATAGTTGATAATGAGGAGATTATAAACCATATTTCAACTGATGAAAGTAGTTTAATAAATGTTGGAACACTACCTTCTGGTGGTGAGTTATTCCTAAATAAATTAGCAATGGAAACTGAACTACTAATAGCAGAAGGTTTTATAGAACCACATTTTTTTGCTGGATTTTCTGGAGGAAGAAAAAGTATATTACCTGGAATAGCTTCAGCAAAAACTATAATGGCAAATCACTGTTCTGAATTTATTAACAGCAATCATGCAAGGACTGGAATTATAAAAGATAATCCTATACACAAAGATATGCTTTATGCTGCTGAAAAAGCAAACCTTGCATTTATTCTAAATGTAGTTATAGATGAAGATAAAAACATTATAAATGCTTTTGCTGGTGATAGTAAACTTGCTCACGAAGAGGGTTGCAAATTTGTCATGGAGCTTTCCAGTGTAAAAAGCATACAAGCTGACATTGCAATTTCAAGCAATGGTGGATATCCACTAGATCAAAATATATACCAAGCTGTAAAGGGTATGACAGCTGCAGAAGCTACATGCAAGAAAGATGGAGTAATTATTATGATAGCTGCTTGTAACGATGGACATGGTGGTCAATCTTTTTATGAAACTATAGCAAATTCAAAATCTCCTGAAGAACTTCTTGAACAAATATTAAAAGTTCCTAGAAATGAAACAATACCTGATCAATGGGAGATTCAAATTTTAACACGAATTTTATGTAATTACACTGTAATCGTTGTTACAGATATGTGTGATCCAAATATGATTAAGAGCATGCATATGAAACATGCTTATACTTTTGACGAAGCATTAAACATTGCATATGACATAAAAGGTAAAGATGCTGATGTTGTAGTTATTCCAAATGGTGTAGGTGTGGTTGTCAAATAATAATCAATAACTTATAACAATATTAAAAAGCTGGTATTTTTGATCAAAAGTACCAGCTTTTTAATATTAATTTATTGTAAATATCATTTTAAAAAGTTTTACTATTTATGATTTGTTAATGTTACCTATATATGTATCATACGGAAATGGTATTATGATTTCTCCATCAACAACTTTATAATCTGTATTTTCTGTTGGGCTTAAATTTTTAATTAAATTCATTCCAACATTATATAAAACTTCAGCTTCAATTCTTGGATCTTGAATAACAGTTCCAGTCATGATTCCTTTATCAATTAAATCTTTTGCTTCTTGTAAGCCATCAATTCCCACAACTGCTACATTTTTTGACTTATTATCTTTATTATATCCATATTTTTGTAATGCCTCAATAGCGCCTATTGCCATAGCATCATTGTTTGAAATTATTGCTTCAATTCTTCCATTATATTTAAGGAACAAATTATCAATGGAACTTTTAGCTAAATCTTTAAACCAATTGGCACTTACTCTAGCAAGTTCTTGTGTCTTTATTCCAGAATCATTTAGTGTTGATATTACATATTTACTTCTATCAATCGTCTGCGGATCATCAGATGGACCTTGCAACAAAACATACTGCAATATATTATCACCATTTTTATCTAAACTGCTTTTATTCCTATTCCAAAGATCAGCAAGAATTTTACCTTGAGCAATGCCAGCTTTCTTTGAATCAGGAGTTACAAAAACGACTTTCTCATATAATTTAGAAACTCTTAATGCCACTTCAGGTATAATATTCATTAGGATTAAAGGCTTATTTTTTTGCTTAATCTTGTTAATAGCATCTTCTACAACGCTTTCTCTTTTGTCTGGTAAATATAGTATAAACAAATCATATTTTATTTGTAAAGCAGCATCCAATATTTCATCTTGTATTGCTATATTATTTTTCGGATTTAAAAAAGTAAATTTTACTTTATCTTGATTCTCATTTTCTATATTTTTTAAGTTTTCAATAACTTTTGTTGTAAATGGATCATCAGTTACGAAAAATATTACTGCTATATTAGACACTCTACTAGTACTAGGATCCAAACTTGCTATTGTTTTAACTTGAGTTATAGATATTAATGAAAAAATAGTTAAAGTAAACAATATTATCGCAATTCTTTTATTTAATATTCTCATTATAATGCCTCCCATTAGATATAAATACTCAAAATTATATATCTACTCTTAATTAGGTTGCATATTAATATAAAATTTATTCAAATTAATCATTTAGAAATAAAAGAATTCTACCCAAAATAATTCTTTATCATAATTCTAAAAATATTGCAAGAATTTTAGCCGTAAATGTGAATTTTGAAATGTACATTGTGAATTGCAACACATATATAGCCATATCCTATAATGAATGATACTAATAAAAAATTCATTATAAAATATGGCCAAAAAATTTCAAATAATATTATTTATACATATAATCTCTAGTCCAATGTAAATTATTATTTACTCCTTTGCCAAATAGAAATTGGTGTATATGAACATTTCCACTGTTAAAAGATGCTGCACAGGCATTTAAATATAATCTCCACATTCTTATAAATGTTTCATCCTTAGTTTTTCTTATTTCAGGCAAAGCATTTTCAAAATTACTTGCCCAGTGTTCTAGCGTTTTTTCATAATGCAATCTAAGATTTTCTACATCAATTACATTGAAATATTTATCTGACATTGAGAAGATCAATTCTGAAACAGATGGAACGTATCCACCTGGAAAAATATATTTATCTATCCAAGTATTATTTCCACCTTCAGTTACTGATGTTATGCAATGAAGTAAGGATAATCCTTTATCATTTAATAAGCTATCTATAGTCGTAAAATATTCAGTAATATGATCTTTTCCTACGTGCTCCAACATACCTACACTAACTATCTTATCAAATTTTCTATCTTTTAACCCTCTATAATCAACAAGCTGGACATCAACTAGATTGTTCAAATTCTCATTATTTATTTTTTCTTTAACTTTTGCAAATTGCTCAGAACTTAAAGTTATTCCAGTAGCTTTCACATTATATTCTTTAGCCGCAGAAATAATTAATTCACCCCATCCACATCCTATATCAAGTAAAGTTTCGCCCTCTTTTAAATCCAATTTATTAAGGATATGCGCCACCTTGTTTTTTTGTGCCTGTGTTAGTGAATCGTCAGGTGTCTTGAAATATGCGCAAGAATATGTCATTGTATCATCTAACCATAATTTATAAAAATCATTACCTATATCATAGTGGAATTCAATATTTTCTTTACTATGTTTGATATTATTTGAGGCTTTTCTTAGCAATTTCGCATACATATTACTATTATTTAAAAAGCTATCTTTATTATTATATATAGATTCTATGGCTTTTTTAACACTTCCCTCTATATCTACTTTCTTAGTCATATACCCTTCTCCAAAGGCTAATGATGGATTTTTAATAATATCAGCTTTGGAAATTGGTTCATTAAAAATAATTTTGAAAACTGGTTCTCCTTCTAAATATTTTTCAGTAGTTCCATCCCAAAATTTTATTTCTGCAGGATCACTAAACAAATTTTTAAATAATGTTTTATAAAATATCTTATCAATATCCATACCATTCCTCCTAAAAACAAAAATGAAACAACTAGTAATTCTATATCTAATTTATAATTAAATATAGTCTAGAAGATCATTAATTCCAATGATACATATGAGTTTCTTCATTTTAATTTACTTATATGGTATGCATTAATATTACTTTTAGTACCAATTATCTAAATACAGATAAAGCAACTAGTGTATCCTTTGAAATTTAGGCTTAAGAAACTAGATTTTAAAAGAGATCATTCGTTTCAATAAATATATTTTTGTATCTTTCTTTATTTATTGAATCATTCTTAAATTCAATTGCTGTCTGTGGACATAAATGTATACACGCTAAACATTGCTCACATCGATGTTTCCATGAAGGTTTTGTTTCTATAATTTCTATATTTTCAGCAGGACATACCTTAGAACAAATGCCACAGCCTATACCTTTCTCGCTAACCCAGAAACTTTTGTCAATATTGTTGGGAGTAAAATCTTCATACATTTTTTCTTCTTTATCTTTGTTTTTTATTATAGGAATATTATTTTCATAGTTATTATTAATCATTTTCGCAATATGAATTGTTATCTTTGATTGATTATTCATTCGATTAATGAAATCTTCTTTCGGATGAGGATAATACATAAACCACATATTTCCGGGCATTTCAACACTAAAACTTGCAGAAAGCGATTTTCCTTTACTTCTTAACATAATATCAATTTGCTCAAAAGTTAATGCTGCATAGCTCCCAAAATTAGCTACTGCAAAAAAGTATTTACCTGAATTAACATCTAAGTTTTTTATAAAGTTTGCAACCATTTTAGGAAGCCCTCTATAGTAAACAGGAAAAACAAACCCTATTCTTTCAGAAGTAACTTCATTTATATTCATATTACGTTTGCATATACGTATCAATCGACAATTGGTGATATTTTCACATAAATCTTTAGCTATCTTCAGTGAATTTCCTGTACCAGTAAAATAATAAATAGTTGTCTCCATTTAAAAATCTCCTTAATAAATATTCTATAACTTGAATTTTACAACTCAAATATACATCCTATACAAATAAGAAGCTATCCATTTTTAGCATACGGATAGCTCTTATATCTATATCATATTTTAGTAAAATACTTTTAATTTTTATGATTTCATAATTTCAGTTTCTTTTTTAATAAATCTATGCTCAAACTCTAATGCTTCCATTGGTTTTCCTATTAGGTAACCTTGAATATAATCACAATTAAGTTCATTTAAAATTCTAAATTGTTCCTGTGTTTCAATTCCTTCTGCAATAATCTTAAGATTCAGGCTATGCCCCAAATTTATTATTGATCTAACAACCATTACACTTTTATAATCTTTTTCTAAATTAGCTATAAGTGACTTATCAATTTTTATTATATCAATAGGTAATCTATTTACATAACTAAGAGATGAATAACCTGTACCAAAATCATCTAAAGATACTCTAACTCCTATTTTTCTTAATTTTTCTAGTATTCCTATAATTGTACCTGAATCCTCCATAGC
>CAURJV010000106.1:0-14484 GCA_963524945.1 uncultured Clostridium sp. | reverse complement strand
ACACACATTTCTTCAACTTCTTTTGAATACATCATATATTTTTGCTCCTCCCTAATTAATAGATAATTACAAATTATTAAATCTTATTTCTAAGTTTAAAATTGTAGTTGGGCATAAAATAACCCAGTGGGGCACTTTTCCCTATTCCTATTCTAGCAAATGATTTGATTCCCCACAACCTTTATTTAAAAATTTATGCACATTTATCTACTTTTATTTGAAAATCCGAACTACAAATGAATAAAAATCTTATATTAACTTTAATTAGATAAAATATTGTCTAATACTTTCATTATGTATTCCTACATAGATATTATAAATTAATTTTCCAAAAATAAAAATAAATTAAAAATACCTATTGAAATATTCTTTAAGACATGGTAGAATAATTTTTGTCAGTTTACATGCCGCTGTGATGGAATTGGCAGACGTGGTGGACTCAAAATCCTCTGGTAGTGATATCGTGCCGGTTCGAATCCGGCCAGCGGCACCATTTATTTTGGTGGATTGCTGTATTACTTGGTTTAAATACCTTGTAGTACAGCTTTTTTTATTTTATGCTACATATTTTTCTTTGGTTATTAATTCAACTATATCTTTAAATTATTTCTTTAATTTTTGTCACTTATAATAATGTAGAAATAGCCTTGAAACAAATCATATTTCAAGACTATTATTTATTCTTACAATCTATATTCCTTTGGTGGATTACCAGAAAAATCAGCAATAACTGCTTTTGCATCTACTAAATAAAATACTTCAAAAATTGGGTTTGAAGCTTCTTTATATTGTCCATTTATTATAGGATTTAGCATGCACGCTTCTTTAACTTGTATATTATCTTCAAATATAGCCTTTCCACTTATCCTTATCCATGAATATGTTGGACTAGAAACAGATATTTCTATCTCAGGGTTAACCTGCATATCCTTATAAACATCTTTAGTATTGTTTGTACAAAACCAGAGCTTCCCTTCTCTTTCAAAGCAGAACATAAACGGACGACACTTTGCCTTTCCATCACGTCCTACCGTTGCTAAATATTGAACTGGATTTGCATGTAAAAACTCAACTACTTTTTTCATTTTTTTATCTCCTCTTATATAGACATTTTAATATTCAAAAAAACCACAATGTAAGTTTTTTCTATCTGAAGCGGCCACTTCCTATATTTTTATTATAATTTGTTAAATTACAATTGGAAAGTAAGCACTTTAAAGTGCTATAGTATCTAAATACATACTATTAAGGTGTTGACTACCAAAACCCATTCACAATAACTTATTAAATTATGTATAATATATAATTCCAAACTTAGCATATAGTTGAGTTTTCATTGATTTCCTTTATTTTTGAATTTATAATAAAGTTTATGATATCAAGCATTATGTAACTACTTAAAAAACATAACATTTAAAAATATACGTTAGGAAAGGATGTGTGTTTCATGTCTAAAGAATTGCCTGATTGTCCAGTTGAAATTACTTTGCAGCTTATAGGAAACAAATGGAAGATTTTAATTATGAGGGATTTACTTGAGGGAACAAAGCGTTTTGGTGAACTAAAGAAATCTGTTGGTTCTATAACACAGAAAGTTCTTACTCAGAACCTAAGAGATATGGAGGAATCCGGACTAGTTACCCGCAAAGTTTATGCCGAGGTCCCTCCAAGAGTTGAATATTCATTAACTGATACTGGGAATAGTTTAAAACCCATTATTGATTCTATGATTAAATGGGGAACTTCTTATAAAACTAAGCTTAATTCATGTGATATTTAAGATACTTATAGAATTTTATATAGAATCAATTATTTAGCATTTTATTAATTAATAAAGCTTTTTGAAATGAATACTTTGTAGTTTTTAGTATTCTTAATAGTAGATTGCGCCTAACGACAAAGTATCCATAATTTCAAATAATAGCTATAAAATTTATTATCTATTGCAATTAAATTTCTACATTTTAACCTTAATTAAACTCTTAGCTTATCAGTATCTTAAATATAAATATATTATTACAACTTAATTAGATACATAATATATCTTTAACTTAGAAATAATCCGAAAAATAAGGCTTCTCTACTGGTATTAACTGCTCTAAAATTTTAAGCATATAATATTCTGTTTTCATTCTTCCACACTCATATAAAAATGTAGGGCGCTTATATCCCATAAGCATAGTTGTCAATGTCTGAATATCCATTTCCACTAAATTAGCAGCATACATATCATCACTCTTCTCACAGACTGTTTCTTCATCATCCCAATATATATTAAAAATGCCATTATTCCATTGAGCAATAGAATCATTTATTTTGAAGCTTATCTTAAGTTTCTGTGCTTTTACTAAGAATGGGTATTTTATTATAAATTCTTTTACATTTATAATCCTTGCCATAAAATATGGTTTAATAGTTTCAACTATCTCGCTATCTTCAAATAAAAAAGCCATTGGTTCTCCTGAAAAATTATTTCCCTTCACTTCATTAACCATAGAATAATGGGCACTTATATAATTCCAAATTCCATGATGTGCTTCAGTATTTAAATAAACCATTTCTTTAATATAAAATATATCATTTCTAATATAATAGATTAAATAACCAAGAGGCTTATGATTCTTACTGTAGTAAATGGCCGCAATAATATCATCACTATCCCAGCGCCAATACTCATCCCAAGCAAGCTCATCTCTGATCATTGCACCATGTCGCTGCATTGAAAAGTAATCATGTACATTTAAAAGGTCTTCACATTCCAAATCCACACGCTCCATCATTCCTTCTACTGCTCTTTTCTTAGGAAGCTGTGAATCTTTGATTGTAAAAGTTATTTTATCAGAAATTATTTCCCAACCATGCTTTCTATAAAGAGGGATCGAATATGGATATAAACAAGAAATAACTTGACCTTCTTCATTCATATGAATAATAGCTCGCTTAATCAAAGAATGAATTAACCCTTTTCCAGTGTATTCAGGATAGGTAGCGACTCCAGTAACCCCACCCATTTTGCAAATACTATCATGGATATTTACTTTCATGGAATATACAACAATCATTGATGCTAATTTCCCATGATAAAACCAACCAAGAACATATGCATTTTTAAGAATCGGCATTTTAGCATGCATAATTTGCTCTTCTGTCCAACCAGTATGCAGAAGATCTTCCATTGTTATCTGAAATGCATAGCGTAAAAGCCCATTAAACTGTTCTAAATCATCTTCAGTTAATTTTCGCATTTTAAAATCGCCGTATTCCTCAATAAACATTTCTTTATCTTTCATAAATCCTCCCCATATTCATCAAAAACGTATTAAATATAATTCATTTTACGTTTATTGTTAATAACCTAAATATTTATCAGTATAATTTTACAAGACCATATAATTAATTATCCTTCATTATTATCTTATATTATACTATAAATCTTTGTGCTATACATGCTAAACTTTACAATTTATTCCTCTTTATTTTAAGTATACAAACTCCTTTTTTCACTATTTGCATAAAAAACTAACCTACTCTTTCCTTGTACATTCAATAAAATCAGACATACTTATTGATCATATTTGGTAAATAAAATTTATATATCCTATACATGTATGATGCAACAATAAATTCACACTTAAAATTTAAGTTAGGTGAACTAAGTTAATACTCAAATATAGAAATCCAGTTGTAACATATATACTATCCCAAATCTTTTCGTAAACTTTTATCTCGTCATATAAACAGATTTTATTTTTCCTATCACTGATTAAGAATAAATTAAGGTGATTCAAGGTTAATATTAAGAGAAACATGGTAAAATATACTTGTCATTTATTTGCAAGGAGGTAAAGTATGATAATAAAAAAGCAAACCTACAACATCTCTAAGATTGTTCTAGTATCTATATTTTTAAATTTAATACAAATAATCTTTATAACTCTATTTATTTACTACAAAAGTCAAAATCCACATATGATTGAAGGAAATTTTATCATTTATGTCGTAGCTGTGAGCATAGGTATTAATAGTATCATTACAGGAATAATATTTTATAATTTTTTATTTAAGAAAGGCAGCAATAATTTAATTGATACTATAAGATACCTTGAGGAATTTAATAAAACATTAAGATCCCAACGGCACGATTATTTAAATCACATTCAGGTCATTTATTCATTAATGGAACTTGAAGAATTTAACGAAGCAAGACGCTATATAGAACCTGTTTATAAAGATATAGTAAGAATTAGTAAAGCTCTAAAGACTTCAAAGCCAGCAGTTAACGCATTGCTTCAGGCGAAATTGCAAGTGGCCGAAAAGAACAATATAGATATGGAGCTTGAAATTAAAAGCAACTTAAACAATCTTAATATGGAACCATGGGATTTTTGCAGAATTATTGGCAATATTATAGATAATGCTATATTTGCTTTAAAACAAAAACCAAATAATAGATATATGCTTGTTGAATTATCAGAAGATCTAAAAAATATAAAACTTAACATATCTAATAATGGAAATTGTATCCCCAATGAAATTATAGGCAAAATATTTAAAGAAGGATTCTCAACAAAAAATGAAAGAGGTGATGGTATGGGCCTCGCTATAGTTAAAGAAATTGTTGAAAGTTTTTCTGGTACAGTTGAAGTTACATCAAATGATAAGCGAACATCTTTTGAAGTTATTCTACCCAAAAAAGAGCAATAAAATCTCATAATTTATAATCAAAGATGCCAGCACTCTTATAAATGACATTTGAACTTAAAAAATGTATAACTTAGAAGCTTTATGTTACTAAACTTCAAGATGTGGCTTATTATATCTATATACTAAGGAGGGAGGTACAAAAAATATGAGCGCATTTTTACCTGATGTAACAGTTCTTACAGTTTTACTTCTAGTAGTAGGATTTGGATTAGTGCTTTTAGAAATGCATATTCCAGGTTTTGGGGTGCCAGGAATTGCCGGAGCTATATGTTTAATACTTGCAGTAGTATTGACTGCTGAGAATTTTGCACAAGCTTTAGTTATGATATTAGGAATTTTAGCAATCCTCGGAATCATGTTAGGTGTTGTTCTAACTTTTTTCACAAAAGGAAAGTTCTTTAAACCATTAATTCTTCCTGATGAGCAAAAGAAAGAACATGGGTATATTAGTTCTTCAGATTTAGATTATTTGTTAGGAAAATCTGGAGTAGCTGTTACTGATCTAAGACCAACTGGTTCTGTAGATATAGACGGAGTTAAATTTGATGTAATTTCTGAAGGAGAATACATTAATAAAGGGACTAATGTAGAAATATTTAAAGTTAGCGGAGTTAAATTACTAGTAAAAAAAGTTAAAATATAAATTTATATTTAAAGGAGAGATTATTAATGATTACCAATTTAATTATAGTAGCAATAGCAGTTGTATTTTTAATTACTGTGTTTGTTAGATTTATACCAATAGGATTATGGATATCATCTTTAGCAGCAAATGTTCAAGTAAGCATATTCAACTTGATTGGTATGAGACTTAGAAGAGTTGTACCTTCTAAAATTGTAATTCCACTTATTAAATCAACAAAAGCTGGTATGGGACTTAATGTCAATCAATTAGAAGCCCATTATTTAGCTGGTGGTAATGTAGATAATGTAGTTAATGCATTAATTGCAGCTCATAGAGCTGACATAGACTTACAATTTGAAAAAGCTGCTGCTATTGACTTAGCTGGTAGAGACGTCTTAGAAGCAGTTAAGATGAGTGTTAACCCTAGAGTTATTGAAACTCCAAATGTTTCAGCAGTTGCAAAAGATGGTATAGAACTTTTAGTTAAGGCTAGAGTTACAGTTAGAGCTAATCTCGAAAGGTTGGTCGGAGGGGCTGGAGAAGCAACTATACTAGCCAGAGTTGGTGAAGGTATAGTTACTACAGTTGGTTCTTCTACTAGTCATAAGATAGTATTAGAAAATCCTGATGCTATTTCAAAAACAGTATTAAATAAAGGCTTAGATGCAGGTACTGCCTTTGAGATTCTATCCATTGATATAGCTGACGTAGATGTAGGAAGAAATATAGGAGCTCAACTTCAAACTTTACAAGCAGAAGCCGACAAAAATATAGCTCAAGCTAAAGCTGAAGAAAGAAGAGCAATGGCTGTAGCCAAAGAGCAAGAAATGAGAGCCGCTGTTGTAGAATCAGAAGCCGAAGTACCAAGAGCTATGGCTTATGCACTTAGAGAAGGAAAACTTGGAATAATGGATTATTATGATATGCAAAATGTTATTGCAGATACAAGTATGAGAAGTTCGATTTCTAGCGCAGGAAATAAAAGCCAATCTCTTTCTAGTGATAATAAAGAGCAGAGAGACAAAAAATAGACTCCTGGGAGAGTGAAAACTATGAAATATGATGATACCATTAATGTATTAAAAATTCTTGCAAATGCTATATTCAATCCTACGTCCATATCAAACAATAATTCAAGAAATTTTGTTTTCAAATATCCAAATGCAGCCGAATTGAACGATAGTATAAACGGCACTCCCGATACGGAGTTAGATAATGACGATGAAGAATATGACGAAGGTGATTCCATTGACGATATAGCTAGTGAAAACACGGATTCTTATAATAATACAAAAAATAGCTACTATGATAAAAAAGAAGCAGCTTCTTCAAATCCACAGGGAATTATAGATTCTATTACCCAGGAAATAACACCAGTTAGACTTCAACAAGCTATTATACTTTCAGAGATAGTTGGAAAGCCAAAAAGTAAAACTAGAAAAAGAAGATTTTAAATTAGGAGAATTATTCTATGAATATAAAAGTGCTTATAGTTGACGATGAAATAGGAATAAGGACCATAATAAAAAAAATACTAGATAAATCTGGTGGATTTGAAGTTGTCGGAGAAACAGATAATGGTGAAGAAGCTATAGACATATTTAAAGAGCACCGCCCTAATGTGGTGTTCTTCGATATTGAAATGCCTAAGTGCAACGGTATAGATTGTGCTAGAACATTAACAGATATAGACCCTAAAACTATAATTATATTTGCAACAGCACATGCAGAGTATATGTCCGAAGCCTTCCAGTTGTACGCTTTTGATTATCTAATAAAACCATTCAAAATAGAAAGAGTAATGCAGACCTTAGACAGAATTAAAAATTTAAATAAACCCAGCTATGGAGATGGTATAGATAAAATAATAAAGCACGAAAAGGGATTGGATAAGCTTATGATAAAAAATAAGGAAGGTATAAGCTTTGTAGATACAAAGGAGATTGTTTTAGTTCAAAGAGAAGAAAGTTCCACTGTTATATATACAAAAACAGATAGCTTCACAACTTCCATTTCTTTATCAGATATAGAAGAAAAACTAGACCATACTCAATTCTTTAGAAGCCACAAATCCTACATTATCAATTTATCATTGATTACAAAAATCTATCCATACGGAAGATGGACCTATATTGTCAAACTTAAAAATACAGAAAAAGATGCTCTACTTACTCACGAAAAATATGAGGAAATAAAAAAGCTTTTTAGTTTGTAATAAATTAAACCTTCTAGAAATAGTAACGTAACATTACTTCTAGGAGGTCTTTATTATAGAAATAAATTCTATATATTTTTATAAATGAAATACACGGTAAGTTCTATAATTCAATTTGGATCTTTCTTATTTTTTACTACTCTTCATTAAAAAACGCAAATAAGTTAACTATCATCTCTAAAAAAATTATAATAATTGGCTGATTGTCATATGCACCTGGTTTATAAAATTGTCCAGCTGAAGGCATCTGGAAGTAAAAATTGGACTTGCTTCTTAAAACCGCAATATCATTAGTTGTTATTACTACAGTCGTTATACCATTATTATATGCTTCTACTATCTGCCTATTAATTTCCTTGCTTTTCCCACTATTGGTAATAGCAATTAGCATATCACCTTCTTCTGCCAAGCTACAACTTTCATCTATTTCAAACTTATTATCTAACGCCTCGATATTTCTTTTATATTTAAAAATACGATATCTTAAATACTTAGCAATTAATCCTGACTCTCCTATACCTATTACTCGAATATTATTACTTTTTTTCATCTTTGATACTAATTTTCTAATCTCGTCTTCACTTATCATTTTTTCTAATATATTCAAGACAGATAAATATGTAGTTACTGTTCTATTAATAATATGGTCTTCATTTTCCTTCTCTTCCTTATTAAAATAGCAGGAAAAATCATATCTGAATTCTACATACCCTTTATAGCCTAACTTTTTGCAAAATCTTGTTATAGCAGAATTAGATACATTAAGATCTTCTGCAAGTACTACTATCGTGCTATTCATAATTAATGTCGGATCAGACATTAATCTATTATAAATTTCAAGTTCAACTTTCGTAAATGTTGAAGCCATAGATTTCATCAAACTAATTGGATCCAAATTCCCCACCTCATATTCCTTATTTATTGCATTATACCAATATTATATCAAAAAAACTATATGATATCTTACATGTTTCACTTAGAAAGCGGGTTTATTAGCTAAAATAAAAATGTTACACAACTTAAAATTAGTTGTGTAACATTTTGCTTAAATATTTTATTTATGCTGACACGCCATTTCCTCTTTGTGCAGCTTGCTCATTCTTATAGTTTATATTATCTAACTTCTTAAAGAATGGAAGATATATAAAGAATGACATTACTAATACTAAGAATTGCAATATTGCTGTTCTAACACCACCAACTAAAAGACCTGAAATTACTGGAGGAGTTGTCCATGGAACCATTACCCCACCAAATGGTGGAACTATTCCTGTTGCTATTGCAAAATAAAGTATTATTCCTGATAACATAGGAGTAATTATAAATGGAAGAGCCATAAAAGGATTCATTACTATTGGTGTTCCAAATGTGACTGGTTCGTTTATATTAAATATTGCTGGTACTATTGCGAGTTTACCTAATTGTTTGCATTGAGCTGATTTGGAAAATGCCAACATTGCTGCAACTAAACCTATTGTCATACCAGCCCCTGTTACTGTCATAAATTGATCCAAAAATTGTTGTGTTACTATATGAGCTCCATTTGCTATTGTTAGTTCTTTTCCACTTGTAACTATAGCTGCATTATCTAATGTATTCGATGTCAACACACTTGACATTACACCGCTTACTATTGTTGAGCCATGAACCCCAAACCACCATAAGAAAGGAATTGCGAATCCCATAAATAATACTCCACCTATTGAATCTGTCATACCTTGTAAAGGTGTTTGAATTACTTTATATATCCATTCGATAAGAGTTGTGTGTAATCCCCAGTTAAACACTGAATAAAGTACTGTTGCACCAACTATTATTACTGCTCCTGGTATTAATGCTGCAAAAGAGTTTGCAACACCTTGTGGTACACCTGCCGGCATTTTTATTGTGATATTTCTCTTCATAAACCATGAGTAAACCGCACCTACTATTAATCCTATAATAATTGCAGTGACCATACCTTTTCCCCCACACCACGCTGTTGGTATAACATCTCCTACTGTTTCTCCACCTTTAGTTATTACAGAAGAACTAGTTGTTAATACAAATACTACAAATGATATTACTCCTGCTGATAAAGGCTCATAACCTTCATTTTTAGCATAAGTGTATGCTATTCCTATTGTTGCAACAAGTGCTATCATGTTAAAAGTTGCTCCATTTGCTTTAAATAGTGGATCAGTCCATCCTGCACCCAATGTAACATTTAGCCAATCATTTAACGGTTGGTATGGCAATTGCGCTAATAACAGAAATATTGAACCTACTAATGTTAGAGGTAATGTATATAAGATACCATCTTTTAAGGCAAGAACACCTTTTAAGTTGACAAACTTCATAACTATCGGTATTATTTTTTCATTTAAATTACTTTGAAACGATGACATAATAATTCCTCCTTAAATACTCAACTAAATAACAAATTTTATATTACCTAAAGTTTCAAATCTTAATATAAATAAACATTGCGCGCTTAATGAATACATATTATGATCTGTTAACTACTAAGTCTTTACTAAAGTTTTTCTCCTCTTTCTTCTATTATCTTCTTGTACCAATATCCTGATAATTTTATTTTTCTATCTAAATTATTCTTATGATCAACATATATAAATCCATATTGCTTTTTATATCCATTTAGCCAGCTCAATAAATCAATTGCAGACCAAGCGTAATATCCTTTTAAATTTATATTTTCTTCAATGGCTCTCTTCACCGCCTTTAAATGTGCTTCGATATATTTTATCCTTGGAACGTCTACTATTTCATTCTCAATTATCGGATCTTCATCTCCCAAACCATTTTCAGTAATATACATTTTTATATCACCATAGCTATCTTTTAACATCCTTAATCCATCTAAGAATGCATCTGGAGCAATCTCCCATCCCCATTTTGTATAAACTTTATCTTTTAACATAACGGTTCTAAAAACCCCATCAAATGATGCATTTCCTGGTGCTCCTGTAGAATTCTCTCTAGTTCTTTCTTGATTTCCATTTTTAATATCGTTCTTTGCAACCCTTTTCGGTTGATAGTAATTAAGACCTATGAAATCATTCTTTGGCGCCATTTCTTTTATTATATCTAGCTCATCTTGAGTCCATTCTGGAAGCCATCCTTTCTGTTCTAACTGTTTAACGACATATTCTGGATAACTTCCTTTTAATATCGGATCATAATACCAATTAATTTCATACTGATTTGCATGGTATGCTGCATTAATATTTTCCTCATTGCTATCTATACTAAATGCTGGAGAAAAAACATGAGTTATTCCTATTTCACCAAACTGCTTCATTTCCTTATAGGACTTTACCGCTTTCGCATGTGCTGCAAAAACATTATGTGTTACTTGAAAATACTTTTTTGGATTGTTTTTCATACCTGGTGGATGTGCTCCTGCTAGATACCCCAGCGATGCAAATACAACTGTTTCATTAAAAGTAATCCAATGCTTCACCCTGTCACCAAATGCTTTAAAACATACTTCTGCATATTTTACAAAAGCATTAACAGTTCTTTTATTCGTCCATCCCCCATCTTCCTCTAAATTTTGAGGCATGTCCCAATGATATAATGTTACAAATGGAACTATTCCATATTCTAAGCATTCATCTATTAAATTATTATAAAAATCAATCCCTTTTTGATTAACTTCTCCGTCACCATTTGGAATTATCCTTGGCCAAGAAACAGAAAATCTATACGATTCTATTCCAATTTCCGCCATTAACTTTATATCCTCTTTATACCTATGGTAATGATCTACCGCTACATCTCCATTAGTTCCCTCAAAAGTTTTTCCTGGAATCTTGGAAAATACATCCCAATTTGATATCCCCTTACCATCCTCGTTATATGCCCCTTCTACTTGATATGCAGCAGAAGCTGCTCCAAATAGAAAATCCTTAGAAAATTTCATAATTTAATTACTCCTTCTATTTCTACATATTTGTCCATTCACTAGTTAGCTAATCTTAGTGCAAACTCTAATACTTTCTCCCCATTCATCATTCCGTAATCAACCATAGGTATTACATCTACGGGAATTCCCAATGGTTCGCATATCTTTTTTGCTTTTCCTAATGTGTATCCAACTTGTGGTCCTAATAACGCAACATTTACGCAATCTATATGTTTATCCATTTGACCTTCTGGAAAAGCTTCAATATCTACCTCTATTCCCTTGATTTTAGCTGCATCCTTCATTTTATTTACCAAAAGACTTGTTGACATTCCTGCTGCACAAAATAATCTAATTTTTATCATTTACTATCCTCTCCTTTTAAAAAAGTATTTCTTCGTATAGAATTTATTTTAAATTTAATCTGTTTTTTAATTACACCTTCACTAGTCCATTTATAACTTTTCTTAGTTCAATTATTTGCTCAATTAAATTCTTCTCTGTTATTGCAGTCATTAAATGATCTTGTGCATGTACAAATAAAACTGACATATTTATTCTTTCGCCATTAGCCTCTTTTTGTAGAAACACTGTTTGTCCATCATGTGCCTTTGCAATAGCATCATTTGCTAATTCCATTTCTTTTTCAGCTTCTTCATAATTTTCTTCTTTCACATTGTTAAGAGCCATATAAGCGTGATTTTTACAATCGCCAGCATTGATTATAATATTCATAATTGCTATTTCTAATTCTTCCATAACTAATCTCCTCCGCTCTATATAATTTAAATCATCTTCATTCCATGCCATTACACAAAAGCAATACGGATGCCAAACTCTATAAAAACTTTTTCAAAAGTTAGTATTTAAAATCTCTTTTTATTTCATTTAAACAGTGTAAAACCTTACTATATAAAGCTTTTACCATTTTTTGCTTATTTAAAAATATTTTTATTTTATGATTGCATTTTTAAAAATATTTTCAGAAAAAAATCTAATATTGTTTGATTGCTTTTTTAACTGTTTATTTTTTTACTCGTAGTGTTTTAGAAAAATATATATCCTTTGCACAGTGTTTGAATAAAATAGCACAGCGTTTGGTTTTTTTATTAATCAAGTGTTATACACTATCTTTTTTAAACACGACAATTAAATTTATAATATTTTTTTAATAACATTTTTTTAAATCATCTTATAAAAAAATTATGTTTACATACATATTCATTCGACAAAGTGATTTCACTTCAATATATATAAATATCCCTTTCATTTTAATTTTTAAATAGAATAATTTAACTAATATATCAAAAATGAGTTTTACTAATATAAACAAATATATTATAATTAAAAATTGACAATGTATTATCAAAATGCAAAAAAATAAACACTTTAATAAAAGAAGTATAATTATTTTGATAATACGAAAATATTTAAGGAGGATTATTTATGAAACAAAAGCTAAGCTTTCAGCAAAACTTATTAATAGGTTCATTATTATTTGGACTATTTTTTGGTGCTGGTAATCTAATTTTCCCAGTTCAAATGGGACAACAGGCTGGAGATCACGCTTTTACAGCTACTATTGGATTTTTAATTACTGGAGTAGGATTACCTATATTAGGAATTATCGCATCAGCTCTTTCAAGAAGTGAAAGTTTATTTGATATGGCGAGGCCTATTAGCTCTCGTTATGCAAGTATATTCACATGCTTATTGTACTTAACAATTGGCCCTTTATTTGCAATTCCACGTACTGCTACAGTTGCATTTGAAGTTGGAATTCATCCTTTTATTTCTGATGGATATTTGAAATTAGGACTAATTATTTTTTCATTAATATTTTTTGCTTTTACTATTTATTTTTCATTAAAACCAGGACAAATTTTAGATTGGGTTGGTAAGTATCTTACCCCTATTTTCTTGGTATTATTATCAATTTTATTAATCGCTACATTTGTAAATTCAATGGGACAAGCAAGTCAATTTCCTGCGCAAGGAAATTATGCAACTCAACCATTATTCACTGGTTTATTAGATGGATATAATACCATGGATGCACTTGCTTCTGTAGCCTTTGCTATTATTATTATTTCTAACATACAAAAACTAGGAGTTAAAAACCCTCAATCAATTGCTATAGAGACGTGTAAATCAGGCCTTGTTAGCGTTATAGGAATGACTATTATCTATGGATCCCTAGCTTATATGGGTGCTACAAGCTTAGGCAGCGTTACCCGTGCTGATAACGGCGGAAGTATATTATCTATGGTAAGCAATCATTACTTTGGTTTTACTGGACAAATATTATTAGCTTTTATTGTTGGAATCGCGTGTATAAAAACAGCTATTGGTTTGATAACTTCTTGTTCTGAAATGTTCAGCGAAATGTTTCCAAACTCTATTTCTTACAAAAAATATGCTGTTTTATTTACAGTTTTCTCTTTCATAATCGCTAATTTTGGATTAAGTAATATCATTCAACTGTCTATACCAGTACTTATGTTTTTATATCCTTTAGTAATTACTTTAATCCTACTATCTCTATTAGCGCCTTTTATTAATAAACAAAGCGACGTTTATAGATGGACAACAGGATTCACAGTTATTGCGGCATTTTTTGATTTATGTAAATCATTGCCTCAGCCTTTACAAGAAAATTTAATCGTTAAGCAACTTGTGAATTTTGCTCACTCATATTTACCTGGCTTTGATTATGGATTTGGATGGATAATACCAGCACTTTACGGGTTCTTCATAGGACTAATAATCTGGACTATTCGTTCAAAGAAACGTAAAAGTGCTTAACCATAATATTTTAAGAATAGCTCAATAAAAATCTCTTTACACCGATTGTAGATTATTTATATTACAATTAACACAGTATTTGCAGCTTTTATTTAAGTATAAACTTTCAGAAATAAAAAATAACTTAGCATATTAATGCTAAGTTCAATCTAATACATTAAATTTGTATTATATAATTGGTGGCTCACCCGGGAATCGAACCCGGGACACCATGATTAAAAGTCATGT